>JBKQUY010000029.1:0-69073 GCA_052325425.1 Bacteroidia bacterium
CCAATACCTGAACGGAAAAGAATTTATTCATGTACCGGCAAGGAGACGAAAAGCAAAGAATTTTATCGAGGTATATAAAGCCAGGGAAAACAACCTGAAAAACGTTACTGTAAAATTCCCTGTCGGAGCATTGACGGTAGTTACAGGGGTATCTGGTTCGGGTAAATCATCATTGATTAAGGGCATTGTATATCCGGGCATGAAGAAATTACTGGGGCAATATACGGGTGAAAAAGCCGGAAAGTTTGAAAAAATAGACGGAGCCACCCACCTGATTAAAGAAGTGGAAATGGTTGACCAAAGCCCCATTGGCAGGTCATCGCGCTCGAACCCGGTTACTTATGTAAAAGCTTACGATGAGATTCGGGCTTTGTTTGCAGACCAGAAACTGGCACAGATGAGAGGATATAAGGCTTCCCATTTTTCGTTCAACGTTGCGGGCGGCAGGTGCGATGTTTGCGAAGGCGAGGGCGAAGTAACCATTGAGATGCAGTTTATGGCCGACGTGCATTTGGTATGCGATGTATGCAATGGCAAACGCTTTAAGGATGATGTGCTTGAAATACAATACCGTGGCAAAAACATTTCGGATGTGCTGAACATGACCATAGATGAGGCTATCAGCTTCTTCAGTGAAGATACAGATAGCAGCAGTTTACTAAGGCGGTTGGTTGAGAAACTCACTCCATTGAAAGATGTGGGTATGGGCTATGTGCATTTGGGGCAATCGTCCAGTACATTAAGCGGCGGTGAAGCGCAGCGCATAAAACTGGCTACATTCCTGTCGAAAGGAATTGAGGTGGGAAGCACCCTGTTTATATTCGATGAACCTACAACCGGCTTGCATTTCCATGATATAAAGAAACTCTTGAAATCTTTTAATATGCTGGTAGATAAGGGGCATACATTGTTGGTTATCGAACACCACCCCGATGTTATGAAATGCGCCGACTGGATTATTGACCTTGGCCCTGAAGGAGGCAATAAAGGCGGCAACCTTGTTTTCCAGGGCACACCCGAAGATTTGCTGAAATGTAAAGCTTCTTATACCGCGGAAAGTTTGAAAGGGAAACTCTGAGTATCTTTTTATATTCAGGTCACGGCTAAAGCCGCTATTATGTGTTATTACCAATAACCCGCCTTTAAAGGCGGAGTTAAAAAACTCGACAGTATGGCTTTAGCCTTGAAAGAGTATCATTATAAATATTCTCTTAAAAATTAAAAACAGTTTCTAATTCTCCTTAAACTCAAAAGCGTTCAGCATATTATTGGCGGCAGAATCCCGTTTGCTGAGCGGTTTTAAATCGTATAAGGTCTCAATCAGCTTTAAGATTGATACCGTTTCATATTGGGTGCTGTCCACATAGTTCTTCTTGGCATAGGGAGAAATAATAATGGCCGGAACACGCGAACCTGGCCCCCAGCGGTCAATTTTAGGCGGAGCCACATGGTCATAACGCCCTCCATGCTCATCATAAGCGATAATGATAACGGATGATTCCCAATATTTGCTCTGAATAACCGCCTTGACAATAGAATCCACATGGCGCTGGCCACGCAAGAGGTTTGCATATCCCGGGTGTTCGTTATTTATACCAAGCGGTTTAATAAAACATACCGAAGGCAGGTCATCGGTTTTCAGGGCTGCAAAGAAATCTTTCTCATCCTTTAAATGCTTTTTCTTATTCTCAGAGCCGTCTTTGTAGTTTTCAAAATATATAAAGGGCTGGTGGTGAAACTGGAAATATCCCTTTGAGTCGTCACCCGCCATAGCAGCGTTCCATCCACCCGAATACCATGCCCACGATTCTCCGGCATCATTCAGTCTGTCTCCAATAGTTGGCATGTTTAAATTGGGCAACAATAAGGAATCGGCTATGCCTGCAGGGTGAGGATGGTTCACCGAGTAAAGAGTATTTATGGCAAAACCATCAGGCGTATAAGCTCTATCATATGACTTTAATTTCGTAGCCTGAATATCGCTTCTCATAGCCCATGGGGCATGTTTATTTTCAGGCGTTGCAGCGGCAATAAGCCAGATGTGGTTCAAAAATGAGCCGCCAAAAGCGGAGTGGAAGAAATTATCGCAAAGGGTATATTGCTTTGCCAGGCGCTCCTCAGGCAGAGTAGTGTTATTGTAATAACTCATTACAAGGCCGCCGTTATCGCTCCATGCAACAAACTTATCCATCTTGCCTCCGTCAACCTGCATCAATTCCGTATAATAGCGGTGCACTATATCGCCCGTAACTGTATCCTGGTCAGCAGGTACGAACTCATTAAGGTCATAAGGTACTGCGCCGGGATGTTTTTTATTTAAGTCGAGAAAGCGGGTATCAATAGTATCAACGGTTATCTTATTATCCTTATATATAAATGTCTTTTCTACTCAGCAGGTCTTATTTTAAAAGTAATAAAATTGAAACGCTTGTCTCATCAGCCATAAGAAGGTTCTTACGCCTCTATATACCTGTAGCATTTACACTGGTTGTGGCATTTATTTTGCTGCGCGCATCAATATTTTATTTTAATGAAACCGCAAGCTTTACGCATAGCTGGTGGCTGACTTATGTATGGCCAAAAGACTCTTCCATAAAGGTTTTTATACCCTGTTTCTTTTATGGGGCCATGTTTTTGGGCGATAACACTTACGACACAACCATGTGGACCATGGCGCCTGAATTATTCGGCTCCATGATGGTGTTTGCCATATTGGCCCTTACCTATAATTCGAGAGCAAGATGGGTAGTGCTTCTTGTTATTTTCATCATCATATTCCAGTTATACAATAAATATTACTTAGCTTTTATTATAGGCATCAGCCTGAATTACCTCGATAAAACAGGGTTAGAGAAAATAAAATTCAAAAAAATACTAGTGCCGTTGATGGTTATTGCAGGGCTTATCCTTGGCGGCTTTCCTTCAGGGTTAAAAAATTACGATCATCAGACCTTTTATAGATTTTCATCTTTTCCAGGGCTTATAAACAAGCATATACCTATTCATATTTTAGGGGCCACCCTTATTATTATAGCCGTATTGATATCTACGGGGCTGCAAAAGTTCTTTTCAGGCAAGCTATTTGTTTTCCTCGGCGATATTTCATTTTCGGCATATCTCATACATCCTTTAATAATAGAAACGGTTTCCTGCTTGCTCTTTCTCCATATCTATAATGGGTCAGGCCATTATAATATATCGGCTGTAATTACATTTTTAATAACAATAGCCGTCGTAATCATCTTATCAAAAATCGTTACAGTTCTGGTAGATAAGCCCGGGGTAAGGTTTTCAAAATATGTATATACCCGGTTCTTTAAGGCAAAAGAACAAATTGCCTGAGAAATCCGGCAAGTTTATACTTGAAAAGCGTGTAGAATTTTCCCTGTTGCATGAAGCCCATCACCGGTTCACTATTTTCCAACCGGAAAATGATTTGGAAATTGGAACCACTTAATAACAAAATACTACTTTTGAGAAATTATAATGGAAACCGGCAATAAAATCAAATACCTGGAAGGCGTAAGGGGCATTGCAGCCTTAATGGTTGCAATGCACCATCTGTTACTCGCTTTCTACCCTTCGGTTTATTTCGGCGGGCGCCCTGAATCAAGTCATTTAGGCAACCTGGAACTGGACTATTGGAGAAGCCCTTTTAGCGTCATCACTAATGGAGAATTTATGGTCAGCTTGTTTTTTGTATTAAGCGGTTATGTGTTAAGCAGGTCTTACATAAAGAATAATAACATAGAAACGCTTGTTTCTTCATCCATACGAAGATTCTTTCGCCTTTATATACCTGTGGCATTTGCTCTTATACTGGCATTTATTGCATTACATTATTCCTTTGGACAAGTAAGAGAGACGGCTGTCATTACTCATTCAGACTGGTTATCTGACACACAACCATGGGATAAATCGTTTAAAACTTTTTTTGGTTACTTATCTTACTATACTATGTTTAAAGGAGATAGCAGGTATGTTACCTCAACCTGGACCATGTCAATAGAACTATACGGCTCTGTACTTGTATTTGCCTTGCTATCGCTTACACATAAAGCAAGGTCAAAATGGGTGATTTTTTTAATCATAGGAATTATTGCTTATTACCTGTTTAATGTTTATTACATCGCATTTATATTTGGAATAAGCTTAAATTATTTAGATAAAATTCCCGTAGAAAAAATAAGATACAGAAAAATAATAGTTCCTCTTTTACTGATAACAGGGCTTATTCTGGGTGGATTTCCCTCCTGGCAATGGAACCCTGAACGGGAAACCTTTTACAGGTTTGCTTCTTCACCCGTATTAATTAATAACCCTAAAACAATTCAAATATTCGGAGCTACTTTTATTATCATTGCGATACTATTATCCTCTGCATTGCAAAAAATATTTTCAGGGAAACTGTTTATTTTCCTGGGCGATATTTCATTTTCTGCATACCTGATACACCCTGTAATATTAAGCACTTTTTCCTGCTGGCTATTTCTTGGTCTATTCCATAGTACGGGCAATTATAACCTTTCAGGGCTTATTGCCATTGCAGCCTCTATACCTGTCGTTGTCATTATAGGGAAACTAATGACCATATTCGTGGATAAGCCCGGAGTAAGGTTTTCAAAATATGTATATACCCGATACTTTAAGGCAAAAGAACAAATTGCCTAAGTTTTCTTATACTTTTTACTCCTGCTTTCCCAATATTCCGTACCATAATCAATGATTATCTCTTCCCCGGCTTTTATATTTTTTATGGCGTAAAATATAAACCTGTTTTTCTTTATGCTTGTCTGCCAGTCTGCATTAGGCTTAGGTGAAGAGTTATACAGCGCCCCTGTACCAAATACAAGGGCTGCTTTCGATTTGGCGTCTTCGAGGTCTTTTGTCCATCCGAAAATATATTCCTGCAACAGGCGCGGCAACTTATGCCAGTCGCCTTTCAGAATTATATACGGGTTTTCTTCCAGAACCTCATTCTCTTTTATATTCTTTTTTGCAAAAACCCCTATGCCGTGAAGCGATGATTTCCTCACTTCAATTTTCGGGCTGTAATAATAAACCTGTTGGTTATACCCATCCGGGTAAATAAGTTTTCTCGCCATACACTTATGCTATACCGGTTTGAAAAATAACATACAGAGATATAGAGATTGCTTCGAATCTCGCAATGGCGAAGCGCCTTACCGTCACTGCGAGTCCGTCATCCCATAAAAAACAGACGGACGTGGCAGTCTCAAATTTTTCTTTTGCAAAATCATGTTCTATTGCCATACATCAACGTTTCGGGAAGCTACCGTAAATACTCCCTTCATGCTTCAGGTATATATTTATTACTTTAAAAGGAATTGAATAAGCAGAGTCAATAACAAAGTTGCCCTCTAAATTCAATATGTTGCAATCTTCAGGTAAATTGGGGCTGACAGTGAAAGAAGCCTTATCTTTTAATTGCAATGTATCGGAATATGAATAAACAGACGCACTCATAGTCGCAGAAATATCGGATGCATCCCGGATACTGTCAATCACATTATTCCCTTTGTCATCATAAGCTTTTGTGATGCTTACTGAGCCTAAGTAGCCGGCATTCACACTTCTTGATAATTCGCCTGAAAAACTCAGTATACCATAATATTGAGTAGCGCCAAGGTTTTTAAAATAAAGTTTATTATTGGCAGAATCTTTTGCCGTTAATACAAGTGTACCATGCTCCCTGGCTGCCTCTTCATCCTTTTCCTTTTTAATGGCGGCTTGTTCCTCATCATATTTCTCAACTCCTGAAGTTTTCCTGTAGGCATCATATTCTTTTTTGGCCTCCGCGACTTCTTTATCGTAATTGAATTGGGGCTTGCCGCCGCTTTCAAATACCACCTTCAATGGTTGAGCGTAAAAAGAACCATAAGAGTATGGATTTGAGGATTTATTACTGTAAAGAGCATCCAGACCTGCCATGCCACCGTTCATCAAAGAATCCATTTCAGAAGTCAATCCTTCGCCTGTCAGATGCATTTCCACTGTATTATCATTTACTTTTTTGAATGAATTGCAGGTTATTACCTTCCCCGGCAGTTGGTAGCTGATGCTGACATCTGTTCCCCTGAGCAAGGCTGCCATATAATAATGCATCATGGCTGTCATTATACCTCCTTTGGGCATAATTTGTTTATCCATAGCCTGCATTGCCCGGGTAATAGAATCATTTACAGGGTTTGGCGCAGGCTGCTTCGCCTGCAATGTTGTTTCTCCATGTTCGTTGGTTACTACCTCCAACAATGTATCAAGCATGGAGATATTCACCTTCGAAATGTTTTTAAAATATGCCGTTCCTTTAAAATAAACTGTGTCCTTGCCAATTAACCCAAACTGCACATCCTTCCATGCGTCCACTCCTTTTGAAGCAAGTATTTTACTGGCAAAAGCCAAGGCAATCTCCCGGGGAGTTTTTGTAGTGGTATCGCTGTTATCTCCAAACGGGTCACTGTACAGTTTGGTCATATCAGCGTTTTGCATTAAGCCCATTAACTGGGCCGCGTCAATTCCGGCCTTTTCCTCAAATACGCATTTACCCGACATATCAGGGTTAAGTATATAAACAGATTTGCTTTGATTGGCGCAGCTATATAATAATGCAAGCGGGAATACAAATAAGGCAATGCGCAAAAAGGAATTTTTTTTCATTTGATTTTTATTTTTCACTGATTCTGTTCCACCCAGCTTTTAGCTTTAGCCAGAGCATTGTTAATACCGCCGATATTGGTTCCTCCCGCTGTGGCATAAAATGGCTGTCCGCCTCCCCCACCCTGAATTTCCTTACTGAATTCACGTATCAACGTTGAGGCGTTCCAGTTCTTTTCTTTGGTCAGGTTATCGGCCATAGCAAGGAACAGGTTGGCCTTGCCGTTTATCTCAGCGCCCAATAACAAAAACAGGTTGGGCACTTCGCCTTTTAACTGGAAGCACAAATCTTTTGCCACATCGGCTGAAAGTATTTCTACTTTTTGCCCGATAAATACTGTCTTGCCAATATCTTGTTTTTGGGCTAATAATTCAGCCTTCAATTGCTTGCCCTGCTCGCGGGAAAGTTTTTCAACCTGTCTGCTTAACTCAGATGCCTGCAACTGCAAGTCCTGTATTCCTTTTACAACATTTTTAGGATTCTTTAGTGCCTCTGATGCCTGTTTCAACGTATCAATCTGTGTATTGATATAGTTCTGCGCACCGAGTGCGGTTACTGCCTCTACCCTTCTGATACCAGCCGATACCGCGCTTTCGAATAATATTTTAAAGAAACCTATTTGCCCTGTGGCTTTTACATGGGTTCCTCCGCACAATTCAATGGAATAGTTTTTATCGAAGGTAACTACACGCACTCTGTCACCATACTTTTCGCCGAACAAGGCCATAGCGCCCAATTTTTTGGCATCATCGGTGGCCATCTCTTCTGTATGGCATACAATATTTTCCCGGATTTTCTGGTTTACCAAATACTCAATATCCCTCAGTTCTTCATCAGTTATTTTTGAAAAGTGCGAGAAATCGAAACGCAGATAATCGGGATGAACCAGCGAGCCTCTTTGCTCCACATGCTTGCCCAATATTTTACGCAATGCGGCATGAAGCAAGTGCGTGGCTGAATGGTTATCGGCTGTAAGTATGCGCTTATCGGGGTCAACTATTGCTTTTACAGTGCCGTTCAGATTTTCGGGCAACAATTCGGTAATGAGCACATTCAGGTTATTCTCTTTCTTGGTATCGAGCACGCTGATGCGCTTGTTTCCCGATTCTAAAAAGCCTGTATCGCCCACCTGTCCGCCGCTTTCAGCATAGAAAGGTGTTTTATCCAAAACCACCTGGTATTGGTCTTTCCCTTTGGCTTTTATCTTGCGGTAGCGAACAATTTTAGCAGTCTCTTCGAGGTTATTATAGCCGGAAAAAACAGCCGGAGTATCGTTAACGGTTATCCAGTCCTCTTTATCAACTGCTGTAGCGGCGCGGGAGCGGTCACGCTGTTTTTCAAGAGCCACATTGAATCCCTTTTCATCAATGTGCATATTATAGCCTTTGGCAATGAGAGCAGTAAGGTCAACCGGGAAGCCATAGGTATCGTATAATTCAAATACCTGTTCTCCTGCCAATTCAGTTTTCTTATTCTTTAAGGTATCAAGGCAGAGCGCTTCAATGCGCTTAAGACCTTGTTCGAGGGTATGCATAAAAGCCTGCTCTTCTTCGAGGATGACTTTCTTTACCAGCTTTTCCTGCTTTACTATTTCAGGGAACTGGCTGCCCATCTGCTTTACCAGCACATCAACAAGGTTATGCAGGAAAGGTTCTTTAAGCCCTAATGATTGGTATCCGTAGCGGACAGCCCGGCGCAATATTCTCCGTATAACATAACCTGCGCCTGTATTTGAAGGAATTTGCCCGTCGGCAATAGTAAATGAAATTGCGCGTATGTGGTCGGCAATAACGCGCATGGCAATATTTACCAGTTCATGTTTTATATCGGTTTCCCCGGGCTTGTATTTTTTGCCCGATACTTTTTCAATCTCTTTAATTATAGGCTGGAACACATCTGTATCATAACTCGACTTTTTGCCCTGCAACACCATGCTCAACCGCTCAAAGCCCATACCTGTATCTACATGTTGGGCAGGCAGTTTTTCCAATGAGCCATCGGCTTTGCGGTTAAACTCCATAAAAACGAGGTTCCATATTTCAATAACGCGCGGATTGCTTGTATTGACCAATGCCCTGCCTTCAACTTTTTTACGTTCTTCATTGTCGCGTAAATCCACATGAATTTCTGAACAGGGGCCGCAAGGGCCGGTATCGCCCATCTCCCAGAAGTTATCTTTTTTGTTGCCGTTGATTATCCTCTCTTCCGGAACGTACTTCAACCAGAACTTTTTCGCATCATCATCATAGGCAAGGCTCTCTTTTTTATCGCCCTCAAAAACGGTGACATAAAGCCTGTCCTTTTCTATTTTATATACTTCCGTCAGCAGTTCCCAGGCCCATGCAATGGCATTTTTTTTGAAATAATCGCCAAAGGACCAGTTGCCCAGCATTTCGAACATGGTATGGTGATATGTATCAACCCCTACCTCTTCCAAATCATTGTGCTTGCCCGATACCCTGAGGCATTTTTGCGTATCGGCAATTCGCGGAGCCTTTGGTTTTCCATGTCCCAAAAAGGCATCTTTAAACTGGTTCATGCCGGCATTGGTAAACATAAGCGTAGGGTCGTCCTTAACCACTATAGGCGCCGATGGCACGATAAGGTGTTGCTTCGATTCAAAAAAATCAAGGAATTTTTTTCGTATTTCAGATGAGTTCATAATTCGATTTGATAATATGATAATTTGGTAATTCTATTGTGATTAGGTCATTTTCATCATCAAATCACCAAATCATCAAATTGTTCTAAATATTTTCTTTTTTCATATATGTTTTGTACATTCGCACCGCAAAAAAATTAACGGGACTTCAAAAGTAAATCAATTTTAGAGAGGCGTGTCAAATATTAAGTACATATTTAATACAAAAACACTTACTTACGAAAAGGTGCACCACCGTTTTCGCGATAAGGCGCTTAAGCTCCTTTCGTATGTGCTTACCAGCCTTTTCTTCTCTTTTGTAGTCCTTGTCATTGGCTTTACGGTAATTGATTCCCCCAAAGAAAAGCAATTAAAACGTGAAATTGCCCAGATGCAGTTGCAGTACGATTTGCTCAATAACCGCCTTGCACAGGCTAACGATGTGCTGCAAAACATTGAATCGCGCGATAACAATATATACCGTGCCGTATTGAATGCCGAACCGATTCCAGAAAGTGTAAGGCAAGCCGGATTTGGCGGAGCTGACCGTTATAAAGACCTGCAAGGCTATTCCAATTCTCAGCTCATGACAGAGACCGCCAAGAAGATGGATATACTTCTCCGTGAAATATATGTGCAGTCGAGGTCGTATGACGAAATAGAGAAGCTTGCCAGGAACAAAGCCCTCATGCTGCAATGTATTCCCGCCATTCAGCCGCTCGACTCCAAAACATCAAAAGGTATTGTTTCGGGTTTTGGCTGGAGGATTCACCCTATTTACAAAACCGAGCGTTTCCATACCGGCATTGATTTTGCCGCCAGCGAAGGCACACCTATTTACGCTACCGGCGACGGAGTTGTTGAAAAAGCAGATAACCTGGAAGAAGGTTATGGCAACCACGTGGTGATTAACCATGGCTTCGGTTACGAAACCCTTTACGGCCACATGAGCCGCATGGCGGTTACGGTAGGACAAAAGGTAAAACGCGGACAGGTAATAGGCTATGTTGGTTGCACCGGGCTTTGCTCAGGCGACCACGTGCACTATGAAGTTATTAAGAACGGGGAAAAAATAAACCCGGTTGACTATTTCTACAACGACCTCACTCCTGCCGAATACAAGGCTATTACTACCGCCGCGGCGCAACCAAACCAGTCGCTTGACTAAGCAATTTAGGTTTGGGCTGAGTAAAGCGAAATCCCAAAGAATATTTATATTTGATTTCTAATATTACTCTTCTCTCATGAGGAAATTTTATTTTTTATCAGTCGCTTTTTTATTTTTAGGAATAGTAACAGTTAAAGCACAATACACAGATCTTCTCAATTTCAATTGTGCAAATGGGCAAGACCCTATTGGTTCAGTAATAGTTTCCGGTTACACTTTGTATGGAATGACTCGCTATGGAGGTGCTAGCGATAGTGGTTGTATATTTTCAATAAACGTGAATGGCGGTAATTATATTGATTTGTACGATTTCAATGGTACTAATGGTCAAAACCCATTTGGTGACTTAATTCTTTCAGGGAATACATTATATGGGATGACGCCGCAGGGCGGGAAAAATAATGGTGGGTGTGTTTTCTCTATAAATACAAATGGTAGCGGTTATAATGATATATTTGATTTTAATGGCACAAATGGAAGTGGCCCTTTTGGTTCATTGATAGTTTCAGGTAATAATCTTTATGGTATGGCTCAATCAGGGGGAGCTAAAGGGGATGGCTGTGTTTTTTGTATTGCTACTAATGGTAGCGGGTATAAAGACTTACTTGATTTTAACGGTACTAACGGCCAAAATCCGGGTAGTTGCTTAACACTTATAGGAAACAAGCTATTTGGAGTAGCAGATGAAGGAGGTGCAAATAGTGATGGGTGTATTTTCAGTATTGATACAAATGGTGGTGGCTATAAAGACCTGTTTGATTTTAAGGGCACTAATGGTGAGAATCCGGGAGGCTCATTATCTCTTTCAGGGAGCATATTATATGGATTGGCATCAGGCGGAGGTGCAAATGGTTATGGTTGTATTTTCAGTATTGATACAAATGGTAGTGGATATGCAGACTTATATGATTTTAATTATCCTAATACCTTTGTGCCTTCAGGCTCCTTAACAATTTCAGGGAATACGCTATATGGAGCATTTCTGCTCGGCGGTGCAAATGGTGATGGTGCCATTTTTAGTATAGCTTCTAATGGCAATGGTTATAAAGATTTATTTGATTTTAATGGCACAAATGGAAAACGCCCTACGGGTTCGTTAGCTCTTTCCGGAGATATTTTATATGGCATGACTTCTGCTGGAGGTACATTAGACAGTGGTGTCATTTTTAGCCTCAATTATGTAACAGTTGGCATTAATGAATTAACCGCAAACCAAGGTACAATTGTGCTCTACCCTAACCCGAATAATGGGCAATTTACAATCGAGTCGTCAGTTGTCAGTGGTCTGTTGTCAGTTGAAATATATAATGCATTGGGACAAAAAATTTATACACAAACCCTTCAACAGACTCAGGGTAACAACCAAATAGACCTGAGCAATGATGCAGCCGGAATATATTTTTATAGAGTACTTTCAGAAAGTCGGGAATTAATTGGTGAAGGGAAGCTAATAATTCAGAAATAAATTAAAATTCAACCTGAATTATAGTCCCGTAGAATTGCGGGGCTAATAATTCAGAAGTAAATCCAATTCATCTATTTCTGTCCAATGTCAAAGCTGGCAACCGTCAACTGCGAGCCTTGACCCTTTGGTCAGGCGTGGCAGTCTCAGTTTTAATGCTAAGATTGCTTCGTGCCTCGCAGGCAATGACGGTGTTTCTCACAGTTAAATAGAATTAAATGCAGAATTCATTGTTACACGTTTTAGGTCGCATCAAAAAGATACCATTTCTTGACACTTCATTCATCTTTTTTGCCTAACATTGCCTATCTCATATCTCCCTTTATGAAAAAAATATACCTGTTTTTTATTTTCGCGCTTTTGGCTTGCGGTTTATATGCCCAATCAAATAAGCATAAATCAATCACCAAACTGCAAAAAGAATTTTACGCCAAATACCATTTTACGAAACATTCACAGTGGGATAGCCTATATGCGGATGAACATCCCAACCTGAAAGGGTATCAGCCCAAACCCAAAAGGCCGGAGACCGCCTGCACACTTAACAAGCGCGTGTTTGGCTGGATGCCCAACTGGACAAGTACACAGCAGGAGAATGACCTTGACCTATCCCTGCTTTCCGATATTGCTTACGGAGAATATGACGTTGACCCTTCTACCGGAAATTATACCGATATATATGCATGGACATCGGACCCGCTTATAACCAAGGCGCTTGCATCGGGCGTAAAAGTGGAACTGATGGCTCAAATACTTACCGGAAGCGATGTTACTACTTTCCTTAGCAGCACCACGGCAGAAAATAAATTTATTACCACCATCATAAACTTAGTCAATGCCCGCCATGCCAACGGGGTAAATATAGATTTTGAAGAAGCGCCAAGTTCAGACGAAACAGCCATGACATCTTTTCTGCAAAGGATTTGCGATTCTGTGCATACTCGCATACCCAATGGCCAATTGACAATTGCCGCCCCGGCCTTTTTGTCAGGCAGCCCGTTTAATGTAACCGCGTTAAGCTCTTACGTTGACTTATGGGTAATTATGGGTTACGATTACTATTGGGGAACTGCGCCTGATGCAGGGCCATGTTCTCCGCTTACCAGCGCCGGGCTATGGAGCGATGGAGACTGTACAAGCTCTGTTGTTAATTACCTTGCTTCGGGTTGCCCGAACAATAAACTTGCTTTAGGCGTGCCTTATTATGGCTATCAATGGCCTACCTCAAGCGCCGGTGTGGATGTTACCACTACAGGAGCCGGCGGCGCAGTGCTTTATAATACTGCCGCTGCCAATTTTAAAACGTATGGCAGAAAATGGGATAATTACTCCATGACTCCCTGGTACACTTATGGAACTTACCAGGAAGGCTGGTGCGACGATTATGTTAGCCTCGGTTATAAATATGACATGGTTAATATTGAGAATATTGCCGGTATAGGTATATGGGCTTTGGGTTATGATGACGGATTGACAACGGCATGGAACACCATACAGGACCATTTCACCAATTGCGATACCATACCGTGCAAAGGAGAATTCTGCGATTTGGGAGATACGGGAAACTATTATAATAATGAAGACTGGACATATACCATCGCTCCTTTCAATTCTTCCAACGTATCAATGACCTTTTCAAGTTTTAAAACCACAGCCGGAGATAACCTCTTAATCTATAATGGCAATTCTACTTCTTCTCCTCTCATTGGAACATATTCCGGCAGTTCAGGCCCGGGAACTGTTACAGGAACTACAGGTTCACTTACCTTTCATTTTTCATCCAGCGCAGGCGGAACTACCTCTTCAGGATGGAAAGCTTTATGGTCATGCACAATTGGCCCTTCGGCTGATTTCACCGCAAGCAAAACCACCGTTTGCCCCGGCACTACGGTAAACTTTACCGACCAAAGCACTTCGCCCGGCACCATTACAGCATGGAAATGGACTTTTACCGGCGGCAGCCCCTCCTCATCCACCCTGCAAAACCCAGGCATTGTTTACAATACACCCGGGACATATTCTGTGAAGGAAGTAATGTTCTCCAGCGCAGGAAATGATTCAATTACCAAAACAAGTTACATTACAGTTTCTTCGGTTTCGGCGCTGCCATTGGTTGAAACTTTCCAGTCCGATACCTTCCCGCCCAAAGGCTGGGTATTGAACCTGCCCAACCCCAATGACAGCGTCTGGGCATTATGCAGTTTCACGGGCTATAACAGCTCACAGTGCATGTTTTTTCCGGGTAACTGCGGCAATGCCAACAATATTACGGGTGAACGCCAGCAGATATATACGCCCAATTACAGTTTCGTTGGCGCTGTAAAACCAAAAATGTGGTTCGATGTGGCTTATGAGCCATACAATAAAATCTATAGCGATACCCTTGCCATATATTATTCTCCCGACTGCGGCAATACCTGGACCAATATCTATTTAAAAGGCGGCATGACGCTTTGCTCTACCGGTAAATATGATTCTACCGGAACGGATACAGGTTCAGTACTTGGGGCGACAGGCTGTTTTATCCCTCCTAACAGCAGCGCATGGAGGGTTGATTCTATTAACCTATCATCATTGGCGGGAGACGCGGATGTCATGTTTTCCTTTGAAGACCGTTCCGGCTGGGGCAATATTATTTACATTGACAATATAAATGTGCAGTCCTCTTCAGTCACATCAATAGAAAACCTTACAGAAGACAACCATGTAAAAATATTTCCTAACCCTTTCAGGCAAAGTTTTACGGTAGAATATAATTTACCTAAGGAAGAACCTGTCAGCATATATATGATAGATATATTCGGAAGAAAGATACCTGTACATTTATCTGATAACGAAGCCGCAGGGCAGCACAGCGCTGCTATAGATTGCAATTCCCCCGGCCTTGCCAAAGGCATGTATGTTATAGAGGTGCAAACGAGCAATGGCAATTCATTCTTTAAGGTGATTAAGGAGTAGTTGAGGCTGAGTGCAGCGCAGTGCCATAACCCCAAACCCCTTTAGGGGTTTTAGAAGGCTTACTGCCAATGGGCTTGCGGGGACTTTGTATAAAAACTCTGTATAAAGTACGCTTCATAATGCTAAGATAATAGTTTACCTAATACAAATAAAAAGCCCCTTATATTTAATGGGACTGGGTACTGGAAAAATACAGCACTAAGACGCTTTCAAATGCTTATTCTTTTTATACATAAGAGTAAGGAAAAATCACATTTTTTTAGCTACCCTAACTATTTGAGTACCAATAAAAGAAAACGAACAGAATTATGAAAAGGCCGTATTTTCTGAATGATTCACCATTTAATCAGAGACAGAAGTCTTATTATTTCTATTAATAGATAAATACTAAGAATGGCACCGGCAATTGCAAAGCCTTTATACTTATCCTTCGTTATTAAAGTCTTTACACATAAAATCAGGCCAAGAATTAAAAACAGTAATGCGGCCAGTGCAAGAAAAACAGAAATAATTATCAAACCACCTGACCCACCTGCAAATATTATTAAGTCAAGCAATAAAACACCGACAACAATTAAAAGTATGCCTACAATTACGTAAATGAATCCTATTAATCCATTTTTAGTGCCTGTCTCATTGTTTTCAGCTGGCGCATCATCTCCGGGCTTAAATACATTTTCTGCATTAATGGCTTTGATTGGTGCAATTGTATGTTGTGCCTTATATAATTCAGCGGGATTCTTCGCAATAATTAATTTTACTGATTGTTTTGCGCTGTATTTTACCTGTTCAGCCTTAACATTAACTATTGATTTCTGTATTTCAGTGTTACATTTAACTTTAGGTTCAGTCCTCCCATAATCTTTAGAGTTCTCGCTTCGCTCAGCAATAACTGGCTTTTCAGCCCTGGCATCAAAGAAATAGCCTTTAGTGTATTTACGCGAACTGAATGAAGAAAGGCTGCTGTATGAAGAGCAGCCAGACAATAGAATTAATAGCGATATGAATAAGTAGTGGTTCTTCATTTCTTTGGGGTTAAGAAACAAAATGAGGATAATAATATAACCATTTTAATTTTTTTCACATCTGTTTCACCTCATTTTTACAATTCTCCACACCAAAGTTATTAAATTTCCTGCACCTTAAAATATTTTAATCGCCTCATTTACAAGTTTAACATTACTAAGCAGGTCTATAACTAAAGTCCGGGGTTGATTTTAACCGATGGTTTCCACACCACCAGATATTCTAGTGGCTATTAACATTAAATCCCTCCGGGCTTCTGAGGTTTCTGTAATCTTTGTTTTACTTGATTTCAGGGTATCAGTTTATTTTAATAACTTTGAAAGATGGATAAACACCTTTACATAACTGACCTTGACGGAACCTTATTGAACGGGAATAAATCCCTATCGGCATATACCCGCAAAAGGCTGCAGCACCTTTTAGATGAAAGGAAAGTTCATTTCACCATTGCAACAGCCAGAAGCTATACCTATACCAGGCAGGTGCTCGAAGGGGTCAGCGTGCAACTGCCTGTGATATTAAAAAACGGGGCTGTTACCAGTGATTTTGTTTCAGGCAAACATATTGATATTAACTATATTGAAGATGAATTCTGGCATGAACTTGTCGATGATATCGGCGAGTATATGCTCTCCCCTTTTATGTCAACCCTTGATGCCAATGCCGAGCGTTACTATTACGACCATATTGCCGGGGATGGTATGCAATGGTATGTAAACGAAATGCAGTCAGGTAAGGATAAACGGTTGAAAAAACTCCAGACCCTGCACCAGGTTTCCCCCAACGAAAAAGTTCTTTCGGTATCGGTAATAAACCGGCTTGAGGTAATTGAAAAGGTAAGGATTGAATTGCAGAACAGGTATAAAAACATTTTACATTGCCATTTTTACGAGGAACTTTACCACCGGGGATGGTACTGGGCAGTATTTACCAATAAACTGGCGACCAAAGACCAGGCATTAAAAAACCTGATAGACAGGTTAGGATATGATATTGGAAACACCACAGCCTTTGGAGACAGCCACAACGACAGGGCCATGCTGCAATTGGTTAAAAATAAAATTGCCGTCGCCAATGCCGATAAACGGCTGATTGAAATAGCTACCGAAGTGATTGGCACCAATGAAGAGGACAGCGTGGTAAAGTATATTGAAATGAAAATGGAAAATAATACATTTGTAAAAGGATAACGAAGCTAAAAACCAACTTACGAGAAAGCCAACACGAATATTAAGTTTCACCTTGATACTTGCAACTACTGCTTTTGCACAAAAAGATAGTGCTTTTAAAAAAGAGATAATACTAAAAATTAATCCTACCCTTATGTTGCCTTCGATTATTGGAATCATTGGGGAATTTGGAGGAGACATACAGATGTCCCTTAATGAAAATACTGCCATTTTTATTGGTGGCGGATATGATATTACATACCCCGTTTATAATCCACAAACAAATGCCCCGGGATATTCATTAGCGCCCTCAGGTGGATATACGATAAGGGTTGGTGAATATGTTTTCTTTAAAAAGCAAAATTATATTTCCTTACAATTCTTTTATCGTAAATGGCTTCCTACTACTGTCTTCGATTATGGCGGTGGACCTAGTGGTAATGGGCCGACTACTGATTATGCTGATAATTATCAACTCCTTAATGGGATTTCAGGTGATGAATCTGCAACTGCCGGATACTGCGTAGAAAAATGCTCCATAACAGTCGCAACATTGGATTTATTATATGGAAAACAAATTCTAAAAGGGAATCAAAAACATTTTCTTTTTGAGTGGTATATAGGTATAGGAGTCAGATTTAAAACTATTTATACAGAACAATTCGGACAATTTGGCCAAGGAGGGCTAACATTTTCAACCGGGCCATATCTTCCATATACACCTCCTATAAATTCAATATCTAATTCCTCTTCCTTTGATTTTAAACTTGGTATAATGTTAGGTTATAAGCTTTAAATCTCGCCGCGAATATCTTCCATTTTGGTTGCGCCTTACAAATAAAGTGGGTTGGTAAAGTTTTATTAACTATTTTGTTTATCATATTAAATAATTGTGTATATTTGCATTGCGCGAAAGCGCAAATTGTAAATGGTGAATTGTGAATGGTAAACTCAAACCCTATATTCGTGAAAATCAGTATAATTTATGGTGAAAATGAATTTGGCGGTAAAAAGGGCTATTTTGCCTTTCCGCCAATTAATCAGATATACCTGTACTTTAATATTGATAATGGCTTCAAAAGAAAAACAGAGGAGAAACATACATCTTTTTTTTCGCCACCTGCCGCCACGCACCGCCAAAAAAGAATTAAGAGTTAAGAACTAAGAATTACGAATCAAAAGCAAGAAATTAATACTGGGATTGACCACTGATTACTGACTACTGACAACTAATTATTACTTTTGCAACCCGATGAACAAGAACAGATATAATATTATATATGCTCTAATCCTTTTGGGATTTTTGGTTTCATTTGTATCGAATGGCCAGGATACAGCAAAACAAGCGCCTGTTAAGCCTGTACGCCGTTTCACTCCTTTGCCCCTTGTACCCCGGTTCCCGGGTGGCAGAGATTCTTTAGCCGCTTTCCTCAAAAAGAATACCCGCTACCCGGCCGAAGCCCGTAAAAAACATATTACCGGTACCATTGAAGTTGATTTTTGGGTAGATGAGCAGGGCAAGCTCAGCAAAATCCATGTGCTGAAACCCTTAGGCTATGGCTGCGATACGGAGGCTGTAAGGGTGGTAAAAATGATGCCCAGGTGGAAACCCGGAATGCGGGGACGTATTCCTATGGCTATGGATTACCATGTAAATATTACTTTTGGGGAACCTGAAAAAAAATAAAACATAAATACGTATGAAAAACCTTTCTGCTTTTTTTAACATTGTAATGCTTGTATTGGTAGCCGTGCTCTTCTGGCTCTATTTTTCATTAAAGAAATCCTCCGGAGGCGATAATTCATCTTATTCACAGGGAATGGCTATGAGCGCCGCATCGGGCAGGCAGCATATATTACGAATTGCCCATGTTAACGTTGATACGCTTAATGCCAAATACCAGCTCATGCTCGATTTCAAGCGTGAAATGGAATCGCGCCAGAACTCTCTTCAGAATGAGTACGATTCCAAAGCCAAAGTTTTGCAGGATGAATATGTGAGCTACCAGCAAAAAGCGCAGTCAAACAATATTTCGCAGGTAGATGCTGAAAAAGCCCAGAAAGACATGCAGGCTAAGAAGGATGAGCTTGACAACCTGCAGCGCAGGCACGATGACCTGGTGAAAGAAGCCCAGGACAGGAACGCCAAAATACTGGAATTGGTGCAAAAGTTTGTGGCCGGTTACAACAAGAAAATGCACTTCGACTATATACTTGCCAATGCCAGCGCAGGCACCAATATACTTTTCGCGGGCGACAGCCTTGATGTGACAAAAGATATTGTTTCGGGGTTAAACCTGCAATACAAGGACAGCCTGCAGAAAATGTCGTCTAAGCTGCACTGAGGCCCTTACCTGCAAAAATCTCCCATAATAAAACAACACCTGAAATAATAAGCGCCACTCCCATTAAGTAATGAATCCACTTCATCAATTTAGGCGTCAGAACTTTTTTTATGAGCTTGGCTCCAAGCGATTTGGCCAGGTCGGTGGCGAAAACAGTCCCAAGGGTTCCGGCAAAAAATGCTACTCTTTCGCTGCGGGTATTATATTGCGAACTGGCAACGCCAAACAGTGTTATCCAAAAGAAGAAAACGGAGGGATTGAAAAGATTAAGAAAAAAGCCTTTTACCATCATAATAGGTATATGCTTTCCGGCGGGAACATCTATATTTTTACTTTTAGTACCTTCACTGGAGTATTTTTGAAAAAGCGTATAAATACCAAAAGCAAACAGAATTATGCTTCCTATAATCCGCATATACTCTACGTTTCTCGGTTTGTCAAGTAATTGTGAAAAACCAAGTATGGCTAAAGTAACCAGCAGCACATCGCTTAACGATATGCCAACGGCCATTGCGGCAGCCGAGCGGAAGCCATTCATAATGCTTGTCTGTATCAATGCAAAAAACGAGGGACCTATAAATAGAACCGCAAGCCCCAGGCCTAAAAACACACCATGAAAGAAAGTCTGCAACATAAAAACGCTAAGCTGATATTTAATAGCATCTAAAAATACAAATTTTTATATCTTCGTAACCCCAACCCAAATCATCAAAAATATTCCATATGGCAAAAAAACAGAATTTCAGCGGTACAGGGGTAGCCATAATAACACCCTTCAGGAAAGATGGAAGTATTGACTTTAAATCACTTGAAAAACTTATTGAACACCTTGTTAAAGGAAAGGTGGAATATATTGTCGCGCTTGGCACTACAGGCGAATCGGCTACATTAAACAAAGAAGAAAAAGCTGCCGTTGCTGAACAGGTTTTGGATGTTGCCGACGGACGCGTACCTGTTGTATTGGGCATTGGAGGCAACAACACTTCGGACATTATTCATTGCATTGAAAGCTCTGACCTGAGCCGTATTGCGGCTATTTTGTCGGTATCACCATATTATAACAAACCCAGCCAGGAAGGTATTTACCAGCATTACAAGGCAATTGCCGATGTATCTCCTCTGCCCATAATAATTTATAATGTACCGGGCCGCACAGGTTCAAACATTGCCGCAGAGACCACATTGCGCCTTGCCAGTGAATGTGAAAATATAACAGGGGTGAAAGAAGCATCGGGTAACCTGGGGCAAATAATGCGTATAATCAAATATAAACCAAAGGACTTCCAGGTAATATCGGGCGATGACCTGATAACGCTGCCATTGATTGCCGCCGGAGCCGATGGGGTGATTTCGGTTGTCGCCAATGCCTTCCCTAAAGATTTTTCTGAAATGACCCGACAGGCGCTTAAAGGCAATTTTGCCGAAGCACGCAAGCTGCATTATAAACTTACCGATATAACAGATTTGCTTTTTGCCGATGGCAGTCCAGGGGGCATAAAAGCAGCGCTTGAAATTATGGGAATCTGTACAAACGCGTTGCGATTGCCTGTTGTACCAGTGAATAAGAGAATATATGGAATGCTACAGGAAGAGATAAAAAAATACAAGTAATATCTAAATTACATTGCCTTTATTATCGAGTTTCATGTAAGGGTTAAAGGCAATTTCCCAAAGGTTACCATCGGGGTCTTCAATATAACTGCTATATCCTCCCCAATGCACTTTCTGAGGTTCTTTTACAATCTTAACGCCCTTCTTTTTAAGCTCTGCTATAAGTTCATCCACTTCTTTTTCGCTATGCAGATTATGCGAAAGAGTGAATCCTTTAAATCCGCTCCCTTTGGCGTTAACCGTAGCATCTTTTGCCAATTCATTCCTTGGAAACAGGGCAAGCTGAATATTGTTTAGCTGGAAAAATACAATATCGCACATGCTGCTGCCGTGACGCTTCCAGCCCAATTTGTTTTCATAAAAATCGCTTGCAGCAGCTATGTCGCTGACCCCAAGTGTAATGATTGTAAGGCGTTGTTCCATTATAAGCCTACTTCGCTGGCTGTAACTTCGCTTTGGCTCTGGTTAAACCTGGGAAGGCTTCCATAGGTTTTCCTGAACAGCTTCAGGTATTTTGCGCGTATCTGCCTGGCTTTTTCCTTTGTGCCTGTTAGTTCATAACGGTAGCCATAATTACCCACTACCGATGAACCGAAAACAGAAACATGCTTATTACGCCCTCCATCAGGTGAATGTGCCAGAAGGCCGGTGCGAATCTTCCCTTCTCCTATATATAATATGGCGCCTGTATCAATATCCCCTATTTCATAAACTCCAAAATTATCGGGTTCAGACTGGGCGTTTTTCTTCGTATAACAGGACCACTTTTTGTGTATTGACATAATAAAAAATCTTGAATAATTTAACTCAAATATAACATTTTATTCACAAATAACTGACAATACTCCTATTTTTTTGACTTTTCCCCGTTTTTAAGCCCTTATATGCTGATATGTGACAATAACATCCGTCAATAAATAATATCAATAAAATTTATATTTGTATATACTAATTAAACTTTTAGCTACCTCATGACCGTTAAAGATGTATTAAACAAAGATGAAATAGGAATGCTTCTGCAAAAATCAGATGCAAAAGCTGCTCTTGAGTTTCTGCATACATGGATATGGATTACAGGTACATTTATAGTAATAAGCCTGTTTCCCAACCCGGTAACTATTATCCTGGGAGTTTTTATTATCGGAGGAAAACAATTAGCATGCGCTATACTAATGCATGATGCGGCCCACAACGCATTATTTAAGTCAAAAAAGCTGAATACTTTTATGGGGCAGTGGTTTGCAGCTTACGTAATATGGCAGGATATGGAGCGCTATCGCCCTTATCATATCAAACATCATGTAACCACAGGTTCAACCGAAGACCCGGATATAACCCTTACAAAAGGATATCCTACGACAATTATCAGCTTTGTAAGGAAAGTAAGCAGGGACTTAATTGGAGCATCAGGAATAAAAGGGCACATTGCAGTACTGTTAATGCACTTTGGCTATTTAAAATATCAATTAGGCGGGGCGATTGAAAAAATCAATTTAAAAGGGCAAAGCAAAATGGCAATTGCAGCTACAGCAATTAAAAATATGGCTGGCCCGGTGATTGCAAATCTTATACTGTTTGGGATTTGCCTGCTATTCGGAAAACCCTGGTTATATTGGATATGGATAATCTCTTTGTTAACTACCTATAACTTTTCTCTTCGGATACGCTCTATTGCCGAGCATAGCTGTGTTCCCGATTCAAATAACCCATTGAAAAATACAAGGACAGTTTATGCAAAGTGGTGGGAAAAGATTCTTTTTGCCCCTCATCATGTAAATTATCATGTAGAACACCATCTTTTAATGACAGTACCCAGTTATAATTTGCCTAAAATGCACCAATTAATTAAAGCACGGGGATATTATGATGAAGGGCTGCTTGAGCAAAATTACTGGAGGATAGTAAATTTAGCCACGGCAAAGCCTGCATGAATAAGAATATTGTTTTTCACCTGAAAACATGGCTGGCCTTATCAATCATATACTTAGATTGAGCACTTAAGAGAAAAAAAGCTTAAAATATGTTAAATGTTAACAATTTCAATTAATGTTTAGTATATTTGTCTTTGCGGAGCAGCCCCTTTGAGTGGTGGGGGTCAAGCTTCTTATCAAATAGAAGTCATGCTCCGCTTTTTTTTTATTGATTTTCCAGACATTTTTATCTAAGTACTTATATCAAAGGAAATTGCAGTATGATGCAAATCATTGATATTATCCGCCGTTAAAAAATTAATACTGATACCCCTGAATTTTTGAGTTTTTTATCCTCATATAATATTAAACTATTCCTGCCGTTTTTACCATTTTCCCTTTGATTTATTCTATTTAGTTATTTTTACTCTGCATATTAATAAATATTTTATGAACACTTCAGTAAGATTAGCCTTACTATTTCTCGTTTCCATATTCGTTTTTACTTCATGCAAAACTTACCAGGTAACTCATTATAAGAGCAATGATATTGGTAAAATAGGTAAAATTGAGAGCTATACTGTTTACATCCACTCAAAAAACGGCACCTTTAAAGTTGATAAACCATCACTGACAACTTCCGGAGTTAATGGTGAACTTACCAGGATTACTGACCAGTCAAAAGTTGAAGAAATAAGAAACCCAGTTACCCGTACACAGTTAAAAAGACACAGGCATGACCTTAATTTATACACCAAGACTGAAATTATTGACAGTTCTTTTTCAGTATTAAAAAAACAGGACATTAACGATATCTCCATTACTATTTCAAAGTCTCCTGTTAATATTGGAGATATTGCGGGCGCTGTACTGGTATCCGGCTTAGGCATTGCCATGATTGCAGGAATTGTCTATGCTTTCGAATACTGATAGAAATGTTCTTTTTGAATCACTGTTCAATTAATGGTTGTTCCTGGAAAATCAAATCCGTCAGTAATTTATATCATACTTTTACACCGCAATAAATATCTTTATGTCAAAAGGCACTATACTTATAATTGATGATGAAGAGAAGCTGCGTACACTGTTATCGCGCATAATCGGGCTGGAAGGCTATACTGTTTTTGAAGCATCATCAGCAAAGGACGGCCTGAAAAAATTAAGCAGGGAGGAGATAAATGTGGTTGTTACTGATGTAAAACTGCCCGATGGCAATGGCGTTGAGCTTGCACAAAATATAAAATCGCATTACCCGCAAACAGAAGTAATTGTACTTACCGCTTATGGCACTATACAGGATGGTGTAAAGGCTATTAAAAATGGGGCTTTTGATTATATTGTAAAAGGTGACGATAATGATAAAATTATTCCTTTGCTGGCAAGGGCTATTGATAAATCTCATTTACAGAAAAGAATATTGAGTCTTGAAAAACAGATTGAGAAAAAATACTCATTCGATAATATTATCGGAGAATCGAAACAGATAAGGGAAGCCATTGAGCTGGCAAAAAAAGTATCGCAAACAGATACTACCATTCTGCTGCTTGGTGAAACGGGAACGGGGAAAGAAGTATTTGCCCAGGCCATTCATAATGCAAGCAACCGCAGGCTAAAGCCATTTGTCGCCATAAATTGCAGCGCATTTAACCAAAGCCTGCTCGAGAACGAATTATTTGGCCATAAAGCAGGTGCATTTACAGATGCGGTGAAAGATACCAAAGGACTTTTTGAGGAGGCAACCGGTGGTACAATCTTTCTTGACGAGATTGGAGAAATGGGCATAGAGCTTCAGGCAAAATTACTCCGGGTACTTGAAACCAATGAGTTTATGAAATTGGGTGATAGCAAATCGACCAAGGTTGATGTAAGGGTTATAGCCGCCACTAACCGCGATTTGCAGAAGGAAGCAGGCCGAGGCGCATTCCGTTCCGACCTCTATTACCGTCTTGCCGTTTTCCAGGTTTCACTGCCGGCTCTGCGCGACAGACCAAAAGACATAATCGCTCTTGCCGAACATTTCCTGAAACAATTCTCAGCAAAGGTAAACAAGCCTACACCTGAAATGAGCACTGAATTTATTGAAAAATTAAAGGCATATAACTGGAAGGGCAACATACGTGAACTGAAAAACACCATGGAAAGAATTGCCATATTATCCGATAACAATACGCTTACTATACAAGACTTGCCATTTGAAATAAAAAGCTATTCCGCCAACAGTGATTCAGCCTCATCATTTAACCTGGCTGCAGTTGAAAAGGAGCATATTCAAAAAACCCTTGCCCATACAAAAGGCAATAAAACAGAAGCTGCCCGGCTTATGGGAATTGGCCTGACTACCCTTTACAGGAAACTCGAAGAATATAAAATATCCTGAGAAAGACAGCTGATAAGTATCATTAAGTAAATTGAGAAAACTCATTTACAAAGAATTATTATAGCCTAATCTTTGAAGAAATAACAATATACTTGCAAATGATTCAATAAGACAAATAAAATTACATGTTTCAAAATACATTGGGCTGCATATTAATATTTACTGTCTCGGTGTTATTGGCATGGCCATTGGGAGCCTACATGAATAGGGTATATAGTGGCAATCCGGGGTATATGAATTCCTTAAAACTTCTTGAAAATTTCCTGTTCAGAAATTGCCGCATTGACCCGTTAAAAGAAATGAACTGGAAGCAATATCTTATTGCCATGCTGATAATAAACTCAGTATGGTTTGTTTTTGCTTTCATAATGCTCTTGTTCCAGGGAAACTTATTTTTGAACCCTGCCCGCAACCCTTCCATGGAATGGTCACTTGCGTTTAATTCGGCAATCAGTTTTTTAACCAGCACCAACCTGCAGCATTATGCGGGAGAAACAGGCGCTACTTATTTGTCGCAGTTGGGAGTATTTATGTTTCTGCAATTTTTAAGCGCCGCAACAAGCCTTGCAGCAGGTGTGGCAGTCGTTCGCGGGCTTGCAGCTAAAACAAATACAAGTTTAGGAAATTTCTATAGTGATTTTGTACTTTCAATAACCCGAATATTGTTACCCATATCAGTAATAACAGCCATTATTTTTATATGCAGCGGTGTACCTATGACTTTTCACGGGCCGGTGCAAATAAAAACATTCCAGGGCGATAGCAGCACAGTAGCTACAGGGCCTGTAGCAGCCTTTTTACCCATAAAAGAATTAGGTGCAAACGGTGGAGGTTTTTTTGGCGCAAACGATGCGCATCCATTTGAGAACCCCAATTTCTTTTCTTTTATTGTACATAGCATAATTGTGTTTTTGCTGCCTATGGCCTTTATCTTTTTCATCAGCTATAATTTAAAATCGAAAAAATTTGCCGCTATGATTTTTACTGTAATGACATTGGGATTTATTTTAATTACCGTTCCCATCGTTCACCAGGAAGTAAAGGGTAATCCTGCAATTGCAGCTATGGCCATACATAATACCGGCAATATAGAAGGAAAAGAGGTACGTTTCGGCCCATTTTATTCGGGTTATTATGCAGGCGAAAATGCTGCAATACCGGCAGGCACTACAGTAGGTTCGGTTGACAGCTATATGCCTATATCAAGCTTATTTATGTTGCTTGGCATGTATGTTGACGGATTCTTTGGTGGACTGGGAACGGGATGGATAAATATGTTCATTATTTTGATTATTGCAATTTTTGTCGGTGGTTTAATGATTGGCAGGACACCGGAATTATTTGGAAAGAAAATTGGCATAAAGGAAATGCAGATTACTGTCCTGGTAGCGGTACTGATGAGTTTGGTGCCTTTAGTCCTTACTGCTATATCTTGTTTTACTTATGTGAATTATACAGGTGGCAACGAAAGCCTGCAATGGTTAAGCAATAAAGGTTCGCATGGCTTTACAACCATGTTGTATGAATATATTTCTTCTGTAGCAGGTAACGGCTCTGATTTTGGGGGCCTAGGAAATAATACTGTTTTCTGGAATTTAACCACATCTTTTGCCATGTTAACAGGAAGGTTTATCCCAATAATCGGGGCTCTTTGGATAGCAGGATTACTTATTGAAAAACAATATATACCACCTTCTCACGGAACCATAAAGGTGGAAGGTTTAACATTTAGTGCTTTTCTCTTCGCTGTTATTATTGTTCTGAATGTATTGTCCTTATTCCCTTCTTTAATTCTGGGACCGGTGTTTGAACGCTATTTGCATTAGGCTTATCTCTTCATGCCTGCCTTTACTTGCCTCCATTCCATCATACTAAAATGAAAAAAGCATTTCAAAATGGAAGGCTTTTTCCCCTATATTTTATTGACCATATAAATCAATAATGTTGTTTTGTATTGATAATCAATACATTAATCCTATCAACTATTTTTCTACCCTTTATTGGCACAGAGTTTGCTTAACGTATTATGATAAAATAAAAATTTATAGATAATGGCAATAAAATTATCACGTAAACTGACCAAAAGAAGATTTACAAAAAGAAAAACAAACAAAGAATTTAAACAACACAAAATATCATGGGAAGAATCACGCATCAAAGAGGCAAATGCATTGCCAAAGTAGGACATCTTAATATCTTTCAAAAGAACAAACAAGAAGTTAAGGATATGGATGGCGTTAAGAGGGAGAAGACTGTTGGAACAGAAATATCCATATACAATGGTAAGCATATGGTTCCAGGGGAAACCGGCTTCAAAAACAAAGCCCTGGCAATAGAAAGGGCCACTGAGCTTATGAATATTCACCTTAACAGGAACGCAAGCAATACGCTTATGGCAGCATAATGGTGAAAATGTTATATCATTTATAAAAAACAACAATGATAACCGTAACAATTAAAAACAGTACCACCGCTATTGAAACAAAAGTAAAACGACTTATAGTTGACACTTTTGGTGTCGAGGAAGGAATTGTAAAGCCTGAAGCAAGCTTTAACAGAGACCTGGGCGCTGATTCTCTCGATATGCTGGCTCTTATGACATATTGTGAAAAGGAATTTAACATTACCATTCCGGATACGCAAGTTAAAAAGATTACTACAGTAAGTGAGGTAATTACCTATATTACATTAAAAACTGCCGTGGCATAGCTCCATCTCTTCCGGCTACAAATTAATTTAATGAGATGGATAAGAAAGAATTTAATGAATTGACCCTTGCAGAAAGGAGTAAACTGGTATTTGAAGAAGGAAAACTCATGGACATTTTCGAAGATAATACCTTGCAGAAGATATTTTTCTTTAAGCTTAATGACTTAAAAATCGATGTCATCTATGATAAAACCCGCAACAGATTGTTGGATATTATAGCCTGGGAAAATAGTACTGAAAGGATACCGTTTTTGAGAATGTCTGCGTAAGCTGATTGGTTTTTTTAAAATTTTCTTCTTAAAAAACCAAAAACTAAATGGCCAAGGAGTCCTGAGATTATTGCAATGAGGAAATTTTCCCTGGTTAAAATATCCTGAAGAGCCCAAAATAAATCATGCTTCCGCCCCGCACCTGAATATGAAAATTCTCCCATCAAGAGATTGGAGTAAAAAAGAAATATAATAAAACTAACCTCAATAACCGTCCTCCAGTAAGGAGAGAACTTTTTATTGTGTTCCGAACTTTGTTTTTCTTCCTTTAACATTAGTCATTTTCCTTTTGGGGCACAAATATATATACTCTGAATTCATCTTTTTGAAAAATCGGAGTTTTCAAATAAATACATATTTACAACATCCCGGCTTTATCGGATATAGCCATTGCTCCAAAATGGGAAAAGCCTTTCAAAATGGAAGGCTTTTTATTCATATATCTATTGACCAGGTAAATCAATAATAATTTAATACATTGATTATCAATATATAAAACTGAAAGATTTATTTATGGCCATACTTTGGCACGGCACTTGCATACTATAATGTAAAAACATAAAAACTATGGTGACTGAACAGGCAATTATTTCGGGAACAGATGTGAAAGAAATACTTGAAGCAAATGTACCGGGTTTAAAAATTGAACAAGTAAGCGGATGCGCAGTTTGCAGGATTATTGAAGGTTTTGCAAATCATACCATAGACTTAATAAAGAAAGGAAACATCTCAGGACTGAAAAGTTGTTTCAATGCAGCGGAGCAAATTCTTGCAGGAGGAAGCAATGAAGTAAAACACGCAATGGAAAATGTATATGTATATTCAATAACTATATTTTTCGACATGGCAACTGCTATGTCGAGACAGGTAAAAGAATTATTGCCTTTACAATTGATGAACGAATACCAAAAACAAGTTGCCGGCAGCCATCCCTGAAAAAATTGATGAGAATCAAAAGGGTATATGCAGAACAACATTCTTAAAGGTACCCAGGAGACCGAACTTTGCTAAATGAATAGGATATTTTGATACTTTATGAAAAAAATTATTTTACTGCTTATAATAATGTTTCTTATTTGTGGGAAAACATTTACTCAACCGCCTTTGACAAATTCCAATAGCGGTATATATGAGTCGCCTCAAAATTATAAGAAAGGGAAATTGTCATTGGGTTTTAGTTGTGATTCTTCCGCCGGGAAGATTAAACTTCACCATTTTATTTCCGGGAAGTATGTTGATGTAATCCGTAATGGGAAAAAGTACCGGCTGAGTAAAGACAGTATATTCGGCTACCGCGATTGCAAAGGCAATAATTACAGGTTTTTTAAAAATTACAGCCATGAATACCAGATAGTGGAAGAAAAAGGCCTGGTTATTTACGCAGCTTTACTCCCCGACCCCAACTATACTGGGAAAGGCATGAAACTTGCTCCGGCTTATTTTTTCAGCAAAACGCTTACTTCTGAAGTTCTTCCGCTTAAAGTATCCTATCTTAAAAGGGTTTTCAGAGAGGATACAAGATTCTGCAATATACTCGATATCGCTATCAATTCAAAAGAAGATGTTTCAGCTTATGACGATATTCATAAAATGTTTAAAATAAATTATTTGTTAACTCAATCAATTAACCCCATACAATGATAAAAAACATGAAAATTCAGCAGTTTTTTATAAAACTGATGGAAATCATAGGTTTTAATGATGAACTGCATTGGTAACCAGAATATATGATTACAACTTTGGCAAAATGAAAAACAACACGAAGAAAATAGGATTAAAAAGTATTCTGATACAAGCTATTACCTGGCTTATCGTGTTGTCATTATTGTACTTATTATATATAAAACTTAAAATATTATTTTAGTAATTAACATTTAACGGAATTGATAAAAATCATGGGACTAAATGATAAAATGCATTGGGAAAGGGAATTTATGGGTTCACCTTTGATATATGAAAAAGAATGCAAAAAAAGTAGAATTGAAAAACATTGTAATAATGGTTATTACCCTGCTGACAGCGTTATTATTGCTCAGCAGCCTTTTGATGTTTAAATAAAGATAAATAATATTTCAGTAATCGATAACAATTAAAAAAAACTATAAACTATGTTGACACTTGAACTTTTCCTGGGCTGCATTGTCGGAATGTGGTTGCTATTCAAATCAATTGACTTTTTCGGAAAAATATAAAACACTATGACAGCGCTATTTATTTTATGCATAGCAGTATTCTGCTACCTGGTTTACGCACTTATTAAACCTGAAAAATTTTAATTAACGAGTAATTTGATAGCAAGATAATAGAAACAGAAATAGTGGAATTATCAAATTATCATATTACCGAATCATCAAATTAACCTATATGAACACAGAAATTACAGGCATTATAGTTACTTACGGCATTACCCTGCTGCTGGCCATTCCATTGGGAAGGTACATAGCCAAAGTATTTGCAGGGGAAAAGGTCTGGACAGATTTTCTCAAGCCTTTTGAGCGCCTCATATTCCGCCTTTCAGGTATTGACCCGAACGAGGAAATGAACTGGAAGCAGCAGATGAAAGCAATGCTTACGGTAAGCCTAATATGGCTTATATACGCTTTTTTCGCGCTTATTTACCAGGATAAGCTGCCCTTAAACCCGGATAAAAATCCGGGGCAGACACCTGATTTGGCTTTTAATACCGCCATCAGCTTTTTGGTCAATTGCAATTTGCAGGATTATAGTGGTGAAACCGGTGTAACCTATTTTACACAATTGTTTGTTTTAATGTTCTTTCACTTTATGAGCGCCGCTTCAGCTATTGCAGCCATGATGGTGGTTTATAAAGGCATGAAAGAAAAAAGCGTTACCACACTCGGTAACTTCTGGAACTATTTTGTAAAAAGTATTACCCGCTTCCTTTTACCAGGTTCTGTGCTTATTGCCATTATACTGGCATTTAATGGAACTCCTGCCAGTTACAAAGCTAAAGATACTGTAATAACTATGCAGGGAGACACTACCCAGGTATCGCGCGGCCCTGCGGCAGCCATGATTGCCATCAAGCACCTCGGTACCAATGGTGGCGGGTGGTTCGGCGCCAACTCTGCACACCCGTTTGAATGCCCCAACTACCTTACTTACATGCTCGAAATGATAGCGCAGGTAGTTATTCCGATTGCACTGATATTTGCCCTGGGATTTTATTTGAAGAAAATGAAATTAGCTTACATTATTTTCGGGGTGATGACAGTTGGAATGTTCATGCTCCTTATTCCGACATTGCAAGCCGAAATACAAGGCAACCCTGAAATAGCTAAGATGGGCATAAACCATGCCAATACGGCTATGGAAGGCAAAGAGGTGAGGTTTGGAATACCCGGCACTGCCTATTGGAGCACTGTCACAACTATTATTTCAACAGGTTCAGCCAATGGAGCGCACGATAGTTATATGCCCATGACGACAGCCTCGCAGCTTATGGCCATGATGGTAAACTGCTTTTATGGTGGCTGCGGTGCAGGTTTTCTTAATTATTATATAATGATTATTATAGCCGTATTCATATCAGGCTTAATGGTTGGAAGGACTCCTGAATTTATGGGGCATAAAGTAGAAGCCAAAGAGATGAAAATCGCATCTATTGCTGCTTTATTGCATCCCTTCCTTATATTGTCATTTACTGCTTTAGCATCCTATGTTTTGGTTTATCATCCTGATATCAAGTGGGCTTTCCAGCCGAAAAACTGGTTGGGAAACCCCGGATATCATGGATTTTCGGAAATGCTTTACCAGAATACATCCGCTGCCGCCAATAATGGTTCGGCTATGGGCGGATTAACGGGCAATAACATTTTCTGGAACGTAACTACAGGCGTTATACTTCTTTTTTCAAGATTCATTCCTATAATAGGGCCTGTTGCTATTGCCGGGATAATGGCTCAAAAAAAATTCATTCCTGAATCGGCGGGCACTTTAAAAACCGATACCGGCACATTTGGCTTAATGACATTTGCTGTGATTATAATTATTGCCGCGTTGGCTTTCTTCCCTGCACTGGCATTGGGTCCGTTTGCAGAATACTTTAACATGAAATAATTGAACTGAATACAATATTTGAATTATGGCTAAAAGACAAAGAAAGACCGCACTCTTTCAAAAAGAACTGGTAAACGAAGCGTTGAAGCATTCGTTTATTAAACTTGACCCACGGATTCTTTATCGTAACCCGGTAATGTTTACGGTAGAGATTGGAACCGTAGTAATGGCGATTGTAACTGCGAATATCATTATAGCTCACGATAAATCGCAGGGTTCATTCCTTTATAACTTTAGTATAACCATCATACTGCTGCTGACTGTGCTTTTTGCAAACTTCGCTGAAGCTCTTGCCGAAGCTCGTGGAAAGGCCCAGGCTGATTCGCTTCGAAAAACAAGGGAAGAGACCCCGGCAAAAAAAATAAGGACCGTTGGAGAAATGTATGTTGACGAAGTAACTGTTGTAAACTCATCAACTCTGGTAAAAGGAGATGTGTTTGTTTGTGAAGCAGGAGATATAATTCCTATTGACGGTGAAATAATTGAAGGGCTTGCATCTATTGATGAAAGCGCCATAACGGGTGAAAGTGCACCTGTAATACGTGAATCGGGCGGTGATAAATCGTCGGTGACAGGTGGTACAAAAGTATTGTCTGACAAGATTAAAGTAAAAGTAACTGCATCTCCCGGCGAAAGTTTCCTTGACAAAATGATAGCGCTTGTAGAAGGCGCCTCACGGCAGAAGACCCCAAATGAAATTGCACTTACTATTTTATTGGCAGGTTTTACCCTGGTGTTTATTATTGTTTGTGTAACCCTTAAGCCGTTTGGCGATTATGCCCTGACTCCAATTACCATTGCCGCATTTGTATCATTGTTTGTTTGTCTGATACCAACTACTATAGGCGGGCTTCTTTCTGCTATTGGCATTGCGGGTATGGACAGGGCTTTGCGCGCCAATGTAATTACCAAATCGGGTAAAGCTGTTGAAACAGCAGGCGATATTGATACACTCCTGCTCGATAAAACAGGTACTATCACTATAGGTAACCGCAAAGCAACTAACTTCTACCCTGCCCCTAGTGTTGACGATTTCATGTTTATACAAAACTGCCTTATTGCATCGCTTGCCGATGAAACCCCCGAAGGCAAATCAATAGTGGAATTGGCAAAAGAAAGAAATGTAACGGTTCCATCAGGTTTTGATGTAAAGAATGTCACCCTCATCAACTTTACTGCCGAAACGCGCAGTAGTGGTATAAACATGCCTGACGGAAAGCAAATCCGCAAGGGTGCTTTCGATGCCATTAAAAAGATTGCGTTAGATTCCGGAAATTCTGTACCGCAGGAAACCGGGGAAAAAGTGAAAACAATAGCCTCAAACGGTGGAACTCCTCTTGTTGTTGCTGAAAATAAAAAAGTTATAGGTGTAATAGAATTACAGGATATAATAAAACCGGGCATAAAAGAGCGTTTTGAGCGTCTCAGGAAAATGGGTGTAAAAACAGTTATGGTTACAGGTGATAACCCGCTTACGGCAAAATATATTGCAGAGAAAGCCGGTGTGGATGATTTTATTGCCGAAGCCAAGCCGGAAGATAAAATGGGGTACATTCGTGCAGAGCAGTCGCAAGGCAAATTGGTGGCCATGATGGGCGACGGTACCAACGATGCTCCCGCGCTTGCGCAGGCTGATGTAGGCGTTGCCATGAACAGCGGCACACAGGCTGCAAAAGAGGCCGGCAATATGGTTGACCTCGATAACGACCCGACCAAGCTTATTGAAATAGTGGAAATAGGGAAACAGTTACTTATGACACGCGGAACACTCACAACATTCAGCATTGCAAACGATGTGGCAAAATATTTTGCCATTGTTCCGGCCCTGTTTATTATTACCATTCCTTCGTTGCAGGCATTAAATATCATGAATTTAAAAAGCCCTGAAAGCGCCATTCTTTCCGCTGTTATTTTCAATGCCATCATAATTCCGTTGCTTATTCCACTGGCGTTAAGGGGTGTGCAGTACAAGCCCATTGGCGCAAGCGCGCTGTTGAGGCGTAACTTATTAATATATGGATTAGGCGGCATTATTATTCCCTTTATAGGAATAAAATTGATTGATATGGCTCTTGCATTATTTATGTAAAATTGAAAACTGAAAAACTATGAAAAAGTATTTATTACCATCGTTAAGGCTCACACTTGTTCTACTTGTGTTGCTTTGTATAATATACCCCTTATTTATAGCTGGTGTTGCCAAATTGGCACCAGGCGGAGGAGATGGAGTTACTGTTTCCTATAAAGGAAGAGTGGTAGGTTATGAAAATATCGGGCAGGGTTTTAAAAGCGATACTTATTTTCAACCCCGTCCGTCTGCTACATCTCCTGCATATAATGCTGCCGGTTCGGGCGCAAGCAATAAAGGCCCCACAAACCCTGATTACCTTAAATCGGTGCAACAAGCAATTGATACCTTTATGGTGCATAACCCGGGTATAAACAAAGCTGATATACCTGCTGAGCTTGTAACTGCTTCAGGTAGCGGCCTGGACCCTGATCTTAGCCCGGAAGGAGCAAAAATACAGGTTAAGCGTATTGCGAGGTTGCGGAATATACCCGAACAGGATTTGATAAAACTGGTTGATGAACATACCCAGGGACCATTACTTGGCCTTTTAGGCCCGTCAAAAGTGAATGTATTGAAACTGAATATTGCGCTTGATGAGATGAAATCAAAATAATATGAGATTTATCAGTATTAACGGCCTTTTATATCATTGCAAAATTTTAAATAACAGTCAATCTTTGTAGTTGCAATTTCTTCCATAAAGATGTGGCTTAAAAACAGAAAACCAAAAATCAAATAAATCAAAACATGAGAACAGTAAAAACAGCGTTACTGGCATTAGCGGCATTAGCGCTTACCCAACAAGCTAATTCACAGGCGGCAGCAAAGGACACAACGAAGCCTAAAATTGCGGACCAAAATCCTTTTGATAACATGGATTTATCATGGATAAATGGAAATGACAGGAGGGATTCTTCAGTATTCCATATCCCATACTTTAGCCCTGAAATTTTCGTAGATGCCAATGTAACTTATTCGGGTAATAATCCAATAGACCATACCGTTGTTGGCTCAACAGCCCTGGCACGTGATAATGAAATGGAAATTTCGCAACTTGGGTTTGGCGGCGACTTTAATTATAATGGCGCACGTGCCAGATTTATAACCCAGTTTGGTACACGCGATGAAGTTGTGCCACGTAACGATTATAGCCCTTACCGCGGCCAGTACGATCTTGCAGATGCATACCGTTATATAAGTGAAGCCTACGCAGGTTATCACTTTAATGTGTGGCATGGTATTAATGTTGATGGAGGGTTGTTTATGTCCTATATCGGTCTGAATTCATACTACCAGGTAGAAAATTGGGATTACCAGGCCTCTTATGTATCTGATAATACCCCATGGTTCTTTAATGGCATACGTACCCAGATTTTTCCATCAAATAAAGTAAAAGTGGAAATATGGATTATTAACGGCTGGCAAAGCTATGCTACCTTTAATGATATGCCTGGTTTTGGAGGTGTTTTTGAATGGCATCCAAATGAAAATATTAAGTTCATAAGCAACAATTATATAATTGGTTCAGACGATGCCGGTGATTACGGAAGACACAGGTTCCACACAGACAATAGTCTTTTAATAAGATATTTTCACAGGCCAAAATCATCAAATGGCGTAACTCAAATGGCATTTTCATTAACTTGCGATATTGGTGATGAACAAGGTGATGGAGTAAATGGATTCAATGGTTTTAAGAAAGGTGATTCAGCCAGTGGCTATGCCCAATATTTTGCCGGCTTCATGTTTTATAACAGGATGTGGTTTGATCATGGTAAATGGGCATGGAATTTTGGCGGCGGAATGATGACAAACCCGGGCCGTTATCTTGTTCTTGAGCCAACAGGTCAGGCAAGTGATTTGCCGGATCCTACCAATCCCACCACAGGCGCTAACACCTTACCCAACGGAGCAGGAATTTTTACTCAAAATCCGGGTGACCAATTTACCGCATGGGATTGCTCTACCAATATTGCCTGGCTGCCCAATCAAAGCATGGAATTTAAGTTAGAAGTTTTGCATCGCCAGGCTAGCGTACCTTATTTTGCAGGCCCAGGTGGCGTTACTTCCCCAAGCGGGTATACCACCCAGGTACCTCCTCCGGGATGGCTGCCTGACCTGAGAAAATCAGAAAACCGCATTATTCTCGCCTTCCTTTTCAGGATATAAAGGCAGAATAACCATAACTTTGCGGTATGCCTGAAGAAAAAGAGCAAAACGCAGAACATTTCCTTGAACTTATCCGCAAATCCAGGCGTGGTAAGTTCAAGGTTTATATAGGAATGAGCGCAGGCGTGGGCAAAACCTACCGCATGTTACAGGAAGCGCATACTTTATTAAATAATGGCATTAACATACAAATAGGTTATGTGGAAACGCATAACCGCAAAGAAACACATGACCTTTTAGAGGGGCTTCCGGTGATACCTCGCAGGAAACTTTTTTATAAGGGAAAAGAGCTGGAAGAAATGGATACTCAGGCCATCATCAATATCCACCCTGAAGTGGTAATTATTGATGAACTGGCGCATTCCAATATTGAAGGCAGCAAAAATGAAAAACGCTGGCAGGATGTATTTGAAGTATTGGATGCCGGGATAAATGTCATCAGCGCGGTGAATATCCAGCATATGGAGAGCCTGAATGAGGAAATACAAAAGATAACAGGCATTGAAGTAAGCGAACGAATACCCGACAGGGTGTTGCAGGCGGCAGATGAGGTAGTAAATATTGACCTTACCGCAGACGAGCTGATTACCCGCCTTAAAGAAGGCAAAATATACGATAAGGCAAAAGTGGAAACTGCGCTTAAAAATTTCTTTCAATCAGAAAGGATATTGCAATTACGTGAATTAGCACTCAGGGAAGTCACCTCACAGGTAGAACGTAAAATAGAAACAGAAATCCCCAAAAATATAGCGGTGCGCCCTGAAAGGTTTTTGGCATGCGTAAGTTCCAATGCCGAAGTTTCTAAAATGATTATACGTAAAACAGCCCGGCTTGCATCTTACTATAATTCAAAATGGACTGTTCTCTATGTTCAGACTGATAAAGAAAACCCGGATAACATAGAACTCTCTGCGCAAAGGCACCTGATAAATAACTTTAAACTCGCAACTGAACTTGGGGCGGAGGTGGTTCAGATAAAGGGGAAAAATGTTGCCTCGGCCATTATTGAAATAGCTGAACAGAAAGAAATCACTACCATTTGCATCGGCAAACCTCATTTTAACCTGTTGCAGCTAATTATGAGCGGGAATGTTTTCAACCAATTGCTGCAAAAGTTATCTTCCTCCGAAATTGACCTTATAATTCTTTCATGATGAAACTCCGGATTAAAACCAAACTCTCGCTGGGACTTACGTTTTTCTTTGCAACGATTGTTTTAATCAGCATGGTAGGATTATTTGCCATTAACCGCCTTGCCGATGAGGCGAAAAATATTCTGAAAGCAAATTATGAAAGCATTGAGTATGCCGAAAATATGGAGCAGGCTCTTGACGCCAATGAAGCAAAGGTACCGGGAGCGCTTGATAAATTTGAAAAGAACCTGAAATTGCAGGAAAACAATATTACTGAAGTTGGAGAACAGGAAGCAACTACGGCAGTCCGTGACCAATTTGAAAGATTAAAGAAGGCAGATGACTCGCTCTCGGCTATTAAACTGGAAAAAGATATCAGAACCGGGCTCTATAAAATCAGCGATTTGAATACCAATGCTATTGTCAGGAAAAATACCGAAACCCAGCAGACAGCCGAAAAATTAAAGATATACCTGGCCATACTCGCTACGCTGGCATTTCTTATATCATTTACTATGCTTATTAATTTTCCCGGTTATATTGCCGACCCTATAAGCAAACTTACCGAAGGTATAAAGCAGATTGCCAATAAAAATTATTCCCAGCATATATATATTGAAAGAGGCGATGAATTCGGCGAACTGGCAGATGCATTTAATATTATGGCTGAAAAGCTTGACGAATACAATAACAGTAACCTGGCCAAAATAATTTTCCAGAAGAAGAGAATAGATACCATTATTAATAATATGAAAGACCCTCTGATAGGGCTCGATGAGAACAGGAAAATACTTTTTGTCAATTCATCTTCAACCCAAATATTGGGTATAGAAGCGCCGGAACTGGTAGGTAAATACGCGCCTGATGTTGCATTAAAGAACGATTTACTGCGCACCCTTATAAATACAGATACTCCCCCATCAGTACCATTGAAGATTTATGCGGACAACAGGGAAAGTTATTTTACTAAAGAAGTTTTGAAAATTGTTTCGGATGAGCAACCTATTGGTGAAGTAATTATTTTGAAAAATATCACCCAATTTAAAGAATTGGACTTGGCCAAGACTAATTTTATAGCCAATGTTTCGCATGCATTAAAAACGCCCATTTCATCCATTAAAATGAGCCTTAAGCTGCTCGGTGATGACAGGGTGGGAAATACCAACCCTGAACAAAAAGACCTGATTAACCACATAAAGGAGGACAGCGAACGCCTGCTCAATATTACTAGCGAGTTGCTGAACATGACACAGGTTGAAACAGGCAATGTTCAGCTTAATTTCAGGCAGAGCACAGCAAAAGAAATAATTGACTATGCAGTTGATACCATAAAAATGCAGGCCGAACAGAAGCAGGTTGCACTTGAAGTTATATGCCCCGAAAATCTGCCTAAAGTATCGGTAGATACCGAAAAAACAGTTTGGGTGTTGGTAAACCTATTGTCTAACGCGCTTCGCTATAGCCCTGAGAAAAATAAAATTATTATAGCAATTAAGGAACAGGATGGGATGTTAGAATTTTCGGTCAGGGATTTTGGCATTGGTATTGAGGATAAATACAAAGACCGCTTATTTCAACGGTATTTCCAGGTTCCGGGCAGCCCAAGGAGTGGCACAGGGCTTGGACTTGCTATATCAAAGGAATTTATTGAGGCACAAAAAGGCAAAATAGGAATGGAAAGCAAGGTTGGCGAAGGCAGCAGGTTTTATTTTGAATTGCCGGTGGTATAGGTAAAAGGAGCTTACAATAAATTACCACTAATTGCTTATTTTTATTATTTAAAATAACCATCTGAGATGGATTTTAAAGTATAGGGCATTAAACATGTATAAAAAAGAAAGGGTTTCAGCATTTACGCTAAACCCCTTGTCTTTATTACGTGGGAGCTACCGGGATCGAACCGATGACCCTCTGCTTGTAAGGCATAAAAATTAGGTATCTGTTTATTGCTTAAAAACTATCTCAATACTCTATATTTATTAACATTGATAAGGGTTTATGTCAATAACTATTATTTGGTTATTATATGGTTATTTATCATAAATGTTTGTACTTTTGTTTGTACTTTTAAAAACAAACTAAGTAAGACAAATATATATGAAAGTGGAAAAAACTACAATCGTAGTAAAGCGAGAAAAAGCTTTTACAGGATTTCCTCATTATACATTCTAAGGCTAATATATGACTGTAATTCTGAATTAAGAAACCCAACAAAATATGGATACCTATTGAAGTATCTTGAAAGTGAAAGCATGAATGAAAATATTTCGGCAATTAGACAATTATTTGATATAGCTTATCTGATTTATGAAAAATCAGATTATGAAGGTGGCTTTGCTGAAAGAGATTTCTTGAAAGGGAAAGATACTTATGAAAAAATATTTAAGGCCATTAAAATCTCATTAAGGAAAGAGATACAGACTTTCTTTAATTAATTTACTTTATGCCAAAGCCTGTACTCGAAATATTTAAACCCGACCTGGGCGGCAAGAAAGTAAAGCTGCCATTATTCACGGTCCCTGTAAGTGCGGGGTTCCCGTCCCCTGCTGAGGACTATGTAGAGCAATCTTTAGACCTTAACGAACACCTTATAAAAAAGCCCCTTGCAACTTTTTTTGTAAATGTAAAAGGCAATAGTATGACCGATGCCAATATTAAAGACGGGGATATATTAATAGTGGACAGTACTGAGCTAGCGTCATGAAAAATATCCCAACCCTCTTTTTTTCTCTTATCGTTTCATTTATATTATTGCCTTTAATTGCAATTAGCGGCAATAGTAGTTTAAAGGGGAAGAATGATTCAACACTGAAATCAGAGGTTGGTCAGTGGATGAAAAACACCAATGATATTCGTTTTTTGGAGAATAAAGGCCAGATGGCAGATATGCAGGGTAAGGCTTTAAGCAACTTGTTGTTTAAAGCCTCTGCCGGAGGAGTAGATATTTACATTACTACAAGCGGTATTAGTTATGTATTTAAGCATATAGAAGTACATGAAAAGGCTAAAAAGCTAGGTTTGGAGGTAGAGCTACACGAGGACAATGACAGTATAACAGGGCAATATTGTCGTGCGGACATGGATTTGGTTGGTGCGGATATACGAAAAGAAAATATTATAAAGGAAGGTGAAAGTAAAGATAGAACGGACTATTACATTGGCGGGGTATGCCCTAATGGAGTTTTGAATGTGCGTAACTATGAGAAAGTGACAGTCAAGAATATATATCCTGGCATCGATTGGGTTTTACATACAGGAACAAAGGGTTTGAAATATGATTTTGTAGTGCAGCCTGGTGCTAATCCATCTGCAATAAGGTTAAAATATAAATGGACGGATAAACCTGAATTGCAAAATGATGGGTCATTGAGAATAGCTATTCCTATGGGTAATATTACAGAGGGAATACCTTTAAGTTATTGCGGTGACCAGGAAGACAAAATTAATACGAAATATACTATGCAAAATAATGAAATTAAATTTACAGTGAGTAATTACAATACAAATAAAATTCTGGTAATTGACCCAAAACTGGTGTGGGCTACCTATTACCCTGGAACAGGAAGTAATGGTTTTGAGGAGGTTTACTCTATGCAAGAAGATGGAACCAATGTCTGGGTGACAGGATGGGCCCAATCAATAAATTTTCCTACTTTAAATTCGGGAGGTGGAACGTATTTTCAGGATACAAATGCGGGAAGTATGAATGTATTTATTGCGCAGTTCGATACTGCCGGTGTACTTAAATGGGCTACTTATTATGGCGGAAATACACAAGATATGGGCAATTCCATTTATAGCGATGGTACTAATGTTTGGGTAACAGGACAGACTAATTCAACAAATTTTCCCACCCTGAATCCTGGCGGTGGAACTTATTTTCAGGGAACAGCAGGAGGAATAGGAGCCCGTAACGCCTTTATACTACAGTTCAGCATTACAGGTATTCTAAAATGGGCTACATATTATGGAGGTAGCAGTACTGATGAAGGAAATTCAATTCAAAGTGATGGCACCAATGTTTGGGTAACAGGACAAACATCATCTTTGAATTTCCCTACCTTAAATCCTGGCGGCGGAACTTATTTTCAAGGAGTAGATGGAGGTGGAGGTTTTAACTTATTTATACTCAAATTCACTACTTCAGGAGTATGTAAATGGGCCACTTATTATGGAGGAAGTGGAAACGGTGATATAGGGAATTCAATTTATAGTGATGGTACTAATGTTTGGGTAACTGGCCAGACTAATTCAATAAACTTTCCCACTCTTAATCCAGGTAGTGGAGCTTATTATCAGGGGACACTTACTTCCACACATGGGAATGCATTTATTTTGCAATTTAACATTTTGGGTGTTTGCGAGTGGGCTACGTATTACGGAGGAAATGGAAACGGCGATATGGGGAATTCTATTTATAGCGATGGAACTAATGTATGGTTAACAGGGCAAACCTATTCAACAAATTTTCCTACGTTGAATCCTGGTGGTGGAGCATATTTTCAGGGTTCGATTGCTGGTCCAGGTTATAATGCATTTATATTGCAGTTTAATAGTACTGGTATATGTAAATGGGCAACTTATTATGGAGGGAATTCAGGTGATGTGGGGTATTCTATTCAAAATGATGGAGTAAGTATTTGGGTTTGTGGAGCAACATCCTCGACCAATTTTCCAACGTTTAATCCAGGCTGTGGAACATTTTACCAGGATACTCTTGGTAATACTGGATCGAATACTCAAGATGTATTTATTTTGCAATTTACCCCTGCTGGAATTCTTAAATGGGCAACTTATTATGGAGTTGATGCGGAAAATGATGGGAGTTTCGCATGGAGTGATAGGAAAAACTTATTTATTGCTGGGGATGCAGAATATAATGGCTATCCTACATTGAATCCTAGCGGTGGGTCATATTATTATACTAATGTTGATGGACATGAAGATGTGTTTATCGGGAAGTTCTGTATTTCTTGCTCTTCTCCTCTAAATCTTACTGTGGTTTCCCCGGATACCATTTGTGCTGGAAGTTCAATTACTCTTGCAGCAAGTGGAGCTAATTCATATTTTTGGAGCCCTTCCACAGGGTTAAGTTCTACAAATATATCAAACCCTGTTGCTAACCCAAGCATTACCACTACGTATACTGTAATAGGAACCAGTTCAGGTTGTTCTGATACAGACAATATTACTGTTAATGTAAATCCTGTTCCTAACGTAACAACCTGTTGTAGCATAACAATAAATGAAGGACAAACGGCTATACTTAATATAAATCCGGTGATGACTGGTAATATTTATTATTGGACACCTTCTACAGAGTTAAGTTGCACAAATTGTCCTAATCCTATTGCAAGCCCTACTATTTCTACAAAATACTTTGTAACAATTACTGATAGCAATGGCTGTAGTAAAACTGATACTGTATCCGTTGAAGTATTATGCGGTAATTTGTTTATCCCGGATGCTTTTTCACCTAATAATGGCCAAAACGAGAGACTCTATGTTCGTGACGATTGTATAAAGACAATGACTTTTATGGTTTTTGACCGGTGGGGCAACAAAGTATTTGAAACCAATAATCTGAGTGATGGATGGGATGGTACATTTAAAGGAGAGCCGATGAATACCGGTACGTATGTTTATTATTTAACAGCAACTATGTATGATGGTACAACCACTGAAAGGAAAGGTAATGTGGCGTTGGTGAGATAACAAAAAATGCACTTTTAACTTATATTGCTGTTAATATATGCTTGGTCAATGGCTTACAAATAATTAATTAATCGTAAGCATACGTTCATTTCAGGCTCAGTCGCTACACTTGCAATAAACCCGAAATTAACTGCAATAGGCGGGGCGAAAGGCTGTTACCCGTGAATAATCATATTGCACCCGCCCAGTTAAAAACATATTACAACCGCCAAAGAGTTGAATAATTGCTTTACTTGCAAAGTAGTAATATCTTTGGCTTTGTTTGTACTTTTGTTTGTACTTTCAATAAAAAAGGGTTTTAGCATTTACGCTAAAACCCATGTCTTTATTATGTGGGAGCTACCGGGTTCGAACCGATGACCCTCTGCTTGTAAGGCAGATGCTCTGAACCAGCTGAGCTAAGCTCCCAAAAATGAAAGTGCAAATATAATATTTCTGCTTACACAGAGTAACCCGGTTAAACTTTTCTGTGTTTGTAATAAATAACTTCCGCTTTTTCAATGGTAATAAGCGCGCCGCCGCCCGATTCTTCAATCATGGGGTTTATTATATCAAGGAATTTTTCAATTTTATCTTCCGTATCAACTATTTCAATAACAATAGGCAGGTCAAAAGACAAATTAAGAAATTTAGCTGTATGAATGCGGCTGCTTGCGCCAAAAGAGAGGATACCCCGAAGGGCGGTTGCGCCTGCCATTCCCTCTTTTTTTGCAGCCAGCACAATGGCTTCGTAAAGCGGTGTGCCATGCAGTTTATCAAGTTCGCCTATAAATATGCGGAGCAGTTTTGAATTGCGGTCAAGTTCCATGGTTATAATGATTTAATGATTGATATGCCTGAATAGGTCGCGGCAAAGCCAATAATAATGCTGGCAGCTATATTAATGGCAAAATAAAAAATCTCGCCGCCTTCCATAAGGTTAACGCTTTCAATAGAAAATGTTGAGAAGGTGGTAAAACCTCCGCAAAAACCGGTAGTCAAAAATATACGCCATTCGGGCGAAAGCCAGTTGAAGCGTTGTGACAGCCCGTAAACAATACCGATAACGAGGCAACCCAAGACATTTACCGCTAAAGTTCCGTAAGGGAAGCCCGATAATATAAAACGGCTTTGTATATATTGTGCGGCCAGGTACCTGCTTATACTTCCTATGGCTCCTCCTATTCCTATTAATGTAATAGCTTTTATCATTTTAATAAGTTTTTAAGGTAGGAGTTATTAGTCCGTCCCGCAATTCTGTAGGATGTAAACAGTTAAGGGCAAACTCCATTGCCACAGGCAGCAAAGATAATAAAAAGTAATTACTCACCCTACTCCCCTCTATAGCGGTACAGAGGGGAAGAAAATTCAGTTTTTTATCTTTTCTATCCATTCATCCAAGGTTTTTTGGAATATTTCCGGGTATAAGTTATTATTGAACCCCTTGCTCGAAAATACTTTTGTCAGCGAGTCTTTCAGCACAAACTTTTTTTGTTGCACCCAAACCGCTATTTCGAGCGCCTCCAAGCGCATGGCAAGGTATTCCTGTTCTGTCTGACCCGGCGTTGGAATAAATACTGCCCGCTTCCCTCCTATTACAGCCAGGTCCATTATGGTGGAGTAACCCGACCTGCTTATAATAGCTTTGCTGCACAATATTTTTTCAAGTAATGATATTTCGTTCAGGTGAGGGACAACATCAACATTCGGGAAGGGACTTGAAATTGCGCTGTTACCAGGTTTACCCTGTACAATAAGGGCTTTTATGTATGGCAAGTTCCCAAGCTGCTTAATTACTTTCTTTTCCAATATTCTCCGCTGCGGTTCAGGCCCCGACAATAAAACAAGCAGGTCATATTTCATCTCCTTGCTCCCATTTGCCGCATGAAATCTTGACAAAGGCCCAATATACTGCGCTTTTATTCCATCCGGAACGGGATGCGATAAATTACCCGACAAGTTATCTTCTCCCCCATTATCAGGTATCCAGCATTCATTAAACTTTTTTGCATATTCCATTACTTTATTACTGAATCGCTGGCTGCCCATGCTTGACTGTATATTTAGCTGATGGGTAATCAGCACACATGGCACCGATTCGGAATAGAGGCCATAGCGGTTATCGGAAATTACCGCGTCAAGATTTTTCTCCTTTATTATTTTCTTTAACTCAATTTGTTCTCTCTTTATAGCCGATAAAAGTTTAGGTATCTGCAGCAACACCATAAAACTTGCAGAAAATAAAGAAGAATACCTTACTTTATATCCTTTAATGGTAACATATTCAATACCCGGAAACTGTTCCTGCAAAAGCTTTAACTGAGAGCCATCAGAACCGATAACAACCTCAATATTCTTTTCGCGCAAATGTTTTATAATAGGTATGCATCTTGTCGCATGACCTAATCCCCAGTCAAGAGGGCTTACCAATACCCGCACAATTTTTATTTATTTATTGTTGTAACAAACCACTACCCTGTTCCGTCTTATGCTCAGTTAATAAGGATTTATTTTACAGAAGGCGATATTACTGAATAAGTCTGTTCCTATTATATGGTGTTTAAAAGTTGTTAAATATTCGAATAAATTCATTTGTGTTATAATATGTTAAATTAATCTGCAAACAGTACTTAATTGAAAAATCTTTACATTTTTGTATTCATATACTTAACGAACATCCGATGAACCTGACAATCTCAAACCTTACTAAAACATATTCAAACGGAGTAAGGGCTCTCAACAACATTTCGCTAACCATTCCTTCGGGAATGTTCGGCTTGCTCGGCCCCAACGGCGCCGGCAAATCATCACTGATGCGCACCATTGCAACCTTACAGGACCCTGATGGCGGGACGATTTTCCTGGACGACCTGGATGTATTAAAAAACAAAGATGAGGTACGAAAAGTATTGGGCTACCTGCCCCAGGAATTCGGGGTCTATCCTAAAGTATCCGCGGAAGAAATGTTAAGCCATATTGCAGTCCTTAAGGGAATAACCCAGAATAAACAACGTAAGGAAACTGTGGAAGCCTTGCTTAACCAGACCAATTTATATGATGCAAGGAAAAGAAAGTTAGGCACCTATTCGGGTGGTATGAAACAACGCTTTGGCATAGCCCAGGCCTTATTGGGTAATCCCAAAATGGTTATTGTTGACGAACCAACTGCTGGCCTTGACCCTGCCGAACGCAACCGTTTTCTTAACCTGCTGAGCGAAATAGGTGAAAACATCGTGGTAATACTTTCCACTCATATTGTAGAAGATGTAAGCGACCTGTGCCGCAATATGGCCATTATATATAAAGGCAACCTATTACTCATTGATGACCCGCTGCATGCCATAGAAGTAATTAACGGGACTATATGGCAGAAAGCTATTGAAAAACATGAACTGGCATCGTACCAGGAAAAATACAATGTCATATTCTCACGCCTTTATGCCGGAAAGACTATTATTCACGTAGCAAGCACAAACCGCCCGGGCGAAGGATTTGAGCAGGTTATGCCGGACCTTAGGGATGTATACTTTACTTCTATTCAAAACCACCTGAAAAAATAAAAAACATGTTCTTCGAAATATTCTGGTTTGAAATTAAATACAGGCTAAAAACGCCGGCCACTTATATATATTTTGGCATGTTTTTTGTTTTCGCATTCCTGACTGCACTTATAGCCGGCGGTACATTTGAAAGCGCGAGCATATCATTCGGTGGAGGCGGTGGTAAAGTACTTATTGATTCACCCTATTCCGTTGCTCTTTACACTTATTTACTCGACTATCTTGGCATTATTATTGTTGCTGCAATGGTTGCCGGCCCGGTGTACCGCGATTTTGAATATAATACACATTCACTGTTTTTTACCAAACCAATAACCAAGTGGGAGTATCTTGGCGCCCGATTCCTTGGCTCATGCACTATGGCATTATTAGTGCTCGGAGGTATAGCATGCGGTCTTATTGTGGGCACCAAAATGCCTTTTATTGATGCAGATAAAGTTGGCGCATTTCACCTGGTAAATTACCTCTACCCCTATTTTCTCTTTGTTATCCCAAACTTGTTGTTTATAGGTATGATATTTTTTATGCTTGCTACCTTAACCCGCAATATGTTACCGGTTTATGTGGGCAGTGTAACCTTACTTATTTTATTGAGCATAGCCAACCAGATAATTAAAAACCTGAATAATGAACATATAGCCTCTCTCATTGACCCTATGGGCCTTCGGGCGGTAATGTATACTACCAAATACTGGACAGTTGCCCAGAAAAATTCGCTGGTCATTCCATTTGCAGGTACAATTATAATTAACCGCCTTCTTTGGATAGGCATTGGAGTTGCTTTATTTATAATCTTATTTATAAAATTCCGTTTTGACCAGTTCAGTTCAGGGTTTAAGCAGAAAAAACTCCGCGATGTTATTGGTAAAGCCAATATTGTATTTTCTTCCGTTAAAGTTCAGCAAAATTTTTCTTTCGGCGCGCAACTGAAACAATTCCTTAAAGCTTCAGTGCTTGAGCTGAAAAACATTGTCAGAAGCCCCTATTTTATTGCCATTGCTGCCGCAGGTATGCTTTTTATGTTTGTCACCGGTACCGAACTCGGCAAACTTTATGATACTGCTACATATCCGGTTACAGGCCTTGCTGTTGACGCGCTTTATAGTGTATTTATTATTTTCTTCATAATTATTATCGTGTTTTATTCCGGTGAAATGATATGGAGGGAACGTGAACTGAAGATGAGCCAGATTATGGATGCCCTGCCTGTACCCAATTGGGTAAGTTTTGCATCGCGCTTTGCAGCACTTATAGCAGTTCAGGCTATATTGCTGTTGGTGATTATGCTTTGCGGCATTATAATTCAAATCTGCTATGGTTACTATAATTTTGAGGTTGGTGTTTATCTTCAAAGTTTATTTGGAATACGGTTTATCAGCCTTGCCCTTATTTGTGTTCTGGCTTTAACTATACAAATTATAACCAACCAGAAATACATTGGCTTTTTTATAGTAATAGCCTATATGCTGTTCTCGCTTTTCTTTATGGATGCCGTAGGCTGGCAAAACAATATGTACCGCTATGGCGATTCGCCCGAAATAACATATTCTGCTATGAATGGCTTTGGCCATTACTGGAAAGGTTTTTTATGGTTTAAATTCTACTGGGTTTGTTTTGCATTGATGCTGGCTGTAATTGCCAACCTGTTTTGGGTGCGCGGTATTTCAGGAAGTTTTAAGGACAGGATTGCGGCGGCAAAATCAAGGTTTAAAGGCCCTGCCCTGTATGTATTTTTAGTTGCATTATTATTATTTATCGGCAGCGGAAGCTATATATATTATAATATCTCCATACTTAATCATTACCAGACAAGTTTTGAAGGAGAAAAACAGCAGGTAGATTACGAAAAGAAATACAAAAAATTCCAGCATTCGCCCCAGCCTCGCATTATTGCGGTGACTATGAATGCCGATATTTATCCCTACAAACGTGCAATGAATTTTAACGGAAGTTTTGTATTACAAAATAAAACCAAATACCCTATTGATTCTATTCATGTAATATTAAATAACCGTGCAGATAAACATGATATTACGTTCCTGCATTTTATTGACAGCCTTGATGTATTTTCTAACGCTCAATCAGCTATATTTTCAGCAAACTCACTTAAAACGGATAGTATTGTATTGAAAAAAGATACAATTACTCCAATAGTAATTGTAAGAAAAAAGAACCCTCAATCAATCCCATCTCAATTAGTATTAAAGGATAGCATACAGGGATATTACATTTACAAACTATCTGAACCTTTAAAGCCGGGTGATTCTCTGGTAATGAATATGGATATTCATTATGCCTACAAGGGATTCAGAAACAGTAACGGATTGGAGGGCATTTATTATAACGGAACATTTGTAAACAGCGAAGAAGTTTTGCCGCATATCGGTTATAACCCTGATGGCGAACTTTCAGACAATATTGAGCGAAAGAAATTCAACCTGCCGCATCGTGATTTGGTGGCGCCCATCTCTGATACTGCCGCACTCATGAATAATATAGTGACTAATGACGCGGATTGGATAAGATATGATGCTACCCTTAGCACCAGCGGCGACCAGACTGCAATTACTTCGGGCAACCTGGTAAAAAAATGGACAAAGGATGGACGCAATTATTTCCACTATAATTCCGACACCAAAATACTCTGCTTTTATCCTTTTATTTCTGCAAGATACAGTGTGAAAGAGGACCACTGGAACAATATACGCCTGGCTATTTACTACAATAAAGGCCATGACTATAACCTCGATAAAATGATGCAGGCGCTGAAAGACGGGTTGGATTATTACAATAAAAATTATAGCCCATACCAGTTTAAAGAGGTAAAAATTGTAGAATTCCCTTATGCTCAATTTGCCCAATCGTTTCCCAACACCATTCCATTTTCTGAAAATATTGGCTTTATCGCTGATGTAAACGACAGCGACCCTTCCGATATTGATTACCCATATTATGTTACGGCACACGAACTTGGCCACCAGTGGTGGGCGCACCAGGTTATCGGCGGTAATGTACAGGGTGGCACCATGCTCGATGAAACAATGGCGCAATATTCAGCCCTGATGGTTATGAAACACAAGTTCGGACCCGATAAAATGAAGAAATTTTTACGTTACGAAATGGATAATTACCTGCGTGGCCGCTCTATTGAAAGAGAAAAAGAAGTGCCGCTTTACCTGGTGGAAAACCAGCCTTATGTCCATTACCGCAAAGGCAGCGTGGTTATGTATTCTTTGCAGGATTACATAGGCGAATATAAACTGGACAGCGCCCTCCATCGTTATATACAGGCAGTTGGCTTCCAATATCCTCCTTATACCAATTCACTGCAGTTTTTACAATTTATATCAAGCGCTGTGCCCGACTCTATGAAGTACATAATTGACGATATGTTCAAGAAAATTGTATTATTTAATAACAAGGTAAACGATGCCACATGGCAAAAACAAAGCGACGGCACCTATAAAATCCATATTGTTATTGAAGCGCATAAACTTCTGGCCGACAGTACAGGCAATGAAAAAGAGATTCCGCTTAATGATTGGATTGATGTGGGAGTTTTCGGGCAGCCTGATGGAAGCAACTTAAAGCCTCTTTATATGCAGAAGAAGAAGATTACAAAACTAAATGAGGAATTTGATATTATTGTCAAAGATAAACCTTACGAAGCTGGTATAGACCCTTACAATAAGCTTATTGACCGCAACCCGGAGGATAACATCAAGGTACTGGAAGAAAAGAAATAATTGGCTCTTACTTATAGAACAACCACTTGCCTAATTCCTTATAAGTAACCTTTTTGCCATACATAAGCAGCCCAATACGGTAAATGCGGCCTGCAATCCATATCGTTCCAAGGATTCCGGCAATAAGCAAAAACATTGACAAAAGTAACTCCCAAACTGATACACCGAAAGGTATGCGGGCCATCATAGATATGGGAGATGTAAGTGGTATTATAGAGAACCAGAATGCCATTGAACTATGCGGGTCACGGACAATATTAATCATTACTATATAAGATAATATAAGCGGGGCAGTGACCGGAAGCATAAACTGCTGTGTATCTGTTTCCTGGTCAACAGCCGAGCCGATAGCGGCAAACAATGCACTATAGAGCAGGTACCCGCAAATAAAATAGAATAAAAAGCAAATGATAATCAACGACCAGTTGGTGTTCCTTAAATTGGTATCCACGCTGGTAAAAGCGCTTACCACTTCCTGGTTCCTCGAGGCCGGTGATGCCATTGCGGTGGAAGTTGCAGATTGCTCTGGCATTCCTTTTTTCATAGTTTGTTCCTGCCTGTAATTATCAGGGTTTATTGCCTGCTTTTGCACGTACTGGGATGTAATTGAATATGCAACATAAGCAAGCAAGACCCATGCGACAAACTGGGTAAGCCCTGTCAACCCTACGCCGACAACCTTGCCCATCATTAACTGAAAAGGTTTCACTGATGAGATAATAACTTCCACAATGCGGTTTACCTTCTCTTCCATTACACCCCGCATCACCTGTACTGAATAGAGGAAAATAAAAATATAAATCAATATAGCGCATCCAAAAGCCAGTACCAGGTTATAGGTACTGTTTGTTACTTCATTATTCACCACATTCTTTACGCTTATGCTTGTTTTTACCTTATCAATCAGAGACTGGTCAAGATTTTCGGCTTTCATCTTCGCCCGTTCTACTATATTGTTCATTTGAACCTGTATAGCTGAAATCACCTCATCACCAGGGTCGGCCTTTGAGTAAAGCTCAATCTGCGAAACCTGTTCTGATGGAGGTACATACATTACTGTAACTTTTGAAGAGTCCATAAATATTTTACGTACTTCATCAATTTTAAAATTGCAATATCCATAATCGTAGTTTACCATAGATGAGTTTGTAAGCACTCCGCAAAAATTATGCGTTGCATCTACTACTACTACCTTGTGGTTCTGATTTCCGGAATTGGCAAGCGCGGTAGGAATAAGAATAGTCAATACCGATAAAATAGGAGTAAGTAAAGTCATAACGATGAAGGACTTTTTCCTTACACGGGAAACGTATTCTCTTTTTATAATCAGCCCTATTTTACTCATTTTGCTGGTTGAGTTAAGTTTGTGCCCTGAACTACTGAAATGAAAATTTCACTCATGGACGGTAATACTTCTGAGAAACCTGTAACTGTACATGCAGGAATTATTGTTTTCAATAAATCATTGGATAAAGAATCAAGAGAAATTTTCACCCTTGCTACATTGGTATTGGCTTCTTCCTCAAGGTTTATCAACTCATATTTACCCTGAACGGCTGTTTTGAATGAATCCGGGTTGCCATCGAATTTTACTTCCCAGATATGAGATTTGTATTTATGCCTGAGTTCATTTACTGCGCCTTCAAGTACCGCTTTCGCATTATTGATAAGGGTAATATAATTGCACATCTCTTCCACAGATGCCATGTTATGTGTTGAAAGTACAATGGTGGTTCCATTTTTGCGCATAGCAAGCAATTCACTCTTAATCAATTCTACATTTATAGGGTCAAAACCGCTGAAAGGCTCATCGAGGATAAGCAACCGTGGTTGATGCAATACAGTAACAATAAACTGTATTTTCTGCTGCATACCTTTCGACAATTCTTCCACTTTCTTATCCCACCATTCGCCAATCTCAAATTTCTTAAACCATTCCCTTAATTTTTGTCTGGCCACATCTGCCTTCATTCCTTTAAGCTGGGCAAGATACAAAGCCTGCTCCCCCACTTTCATCTTTTTATATAAACCTCTTTCTTCGGGCAGGTAGCCAATCTGCTCAATATGCTTGGGTGAAAGTTTTTCCCCGCCCAGGAATACCTCACCGCTATCGGGCGCAGTAATCTGGTTTATGATGCGTATCATGGATGTTTTCCCCGCACCGTTTGGGCCAAGCAATCCGTAAATAGAGCCTTCGGGTACATTAATGCTTACATCATTAAGGGCAGTATGCTTGTCATACCGCTTTACAATGTTTTTGGCAATAAGCAGGTTGTTCATCAAGATAAGAATGAGGAAACAATATTACTCAAATATCTCTTTTATCCGTTCAAAAAAGCTTTTATCTTTTTTACCCGGTTTAGGAGAAAAGCTTTGCGACTTGCGCAAATTCTCAAACATCTTTTTTTCTTCCGATGAAAGGTTTTGCGGCGTCCACACATTTATATTGACAAGAATATCGCCCCTGCCATACTGGTTTACCTTTGGCAAACCCTTTCCTTTGAGGCGGAGTATGGTTCCGCTTTGGGTACCTGCGTCAATTTTAACTTTAGCCTTTCCATCCAGTGTAGGAACCTCTATATGCGTACCCAAAGCCGCATCAGCAAGGTTAAGGTAATGGTCGTAATACAAATTTATTCCGTTGCGCTTCAGTTGCTCATCTTCTATCTCTTCAATCAGTATAATCAGGTCTCCGGGTATTCCTCCATGAGGCGCCGCATTACCCTGTCCATTTACCGAAAGCTGCATTCCGTCTTCAACCCCTCCCGGTATTTTCACAGAAATAACATCCTCACCGTTTACTATGCCCTGTCCATGGCAATGTTTGCATTTGTCAATTATCATTTTGCCTTCACCATTACAGGTTGGGCAAGCTGAAGTAGTCTGCATTTGCCCTATAAAGGTGCGCTGTACCCGGGTAACATAGCCCGAACCATGGCAGGTATTGCAGGTATTAAATCCTGAACCCCTGGCTGCCCCTGTTCCGCTGCATTCCTTACATGATAGTTGCTTATTGACTTTTATCTTTTTATCTGCTCCATGGGCTATTTCCTGCAAGGTAAGCTTTAGCTTGATACGAAGGTTAGTACCACGGTTTACCTGCCTGCCACCCATGCCTCCAAAACCAACGTCTCCAAAAATATCTCCAAAGCGGCTGAATATATCTTCCATATTCATGCCATGGAAACCTTGTCCGCCAAAACCGCCCATGCCTCCGTCAGATGCGGCGCTGCTGCCCACTCCGGCATGGCCAAACTGGTCGTAACGCTGTTTTTTCTGCGGGTCGCTAAGCACTTCGTAAGCTTCCGCAGCTTCCTTAAAATTATCTTCCGCTTTTTTATCGCCAGGGTTGCGGTCAGGGTGGTATTGCAATGCCTTCTGGCGGTATGCTTTTTTAATTTCTTCAGTAGTAGCGCCTTTGCCAACGCCTAATATTTCATAAAAATCACGTTTTGCCATATAACCAATTTCATTAAAACTATGCTTTTTGCTTAACCATGTCTTCGACAGGCTCAGACTGACTGACAGATGTCATATTGAGCTTGTCGAAATATAACATCATTCATTATTTCCTAGCTACCCACAACTACTTTGGCGTGGCGTATTACTTTTTCATTCAATGTGTAGCCTTTTTCAACTACCTCTATAATCTTGCCCTTCAGCTCTTCTGAAGGCATGTGGGTAATAGCTTCATGCAGGTCAGGGTTAAATACTTCGCCCTTTTCGCCCATAGGTTTTACCCCTTTGGCTGTAAGTATTTTTATCATCTTCTGGTATATAAGCGAAAGCCCTTCCTTAACTGCTTTATGTCCGTCGTTTTCTTTATGATGTGCAATAGCTCTTTCCATGTCGTCAACAATGGGCAAGAAGCTTATAATGGCATCTTCGCCGCCCGCTTTAATCAATTCAATTTTCTCTTTTGCAGTGCGGCGCCTGTAATTGTCATACTCGGCATAAAGGCGGGTATATTTGTCATTAAGCTCTTTCAGCTTTGATTCTATTTCGCCAACAAGCCTGGCTTCATCTTTGGGCTCTTCCGCAGTAATCTTCTCAGTTCCTTCGCTTTCCGGTGTAGTGACTTCCTGTGATTCTTTCTTCTTATTTTCCATAACGTTATTTATTCTTAAAAGGACGCAAATATAGGTTTTCAAAAACTATGCCAAAGGGATAACATGGGACAGAGTGGCAGGCTTAACAATATCGAATATCGAACACTGAATAACGAATATAGAAGTGAAAAGCCATTTAGAAAGAAAATCGACTTTCACTATTCAATTAGAGTGGGGTTACACAATGTTACACTTTTTGAGATATTTATTGAGTTAATATGCTGATTATCAGAACTAATTTAAGCTACAAGGGCTAAAAAGTGTAACACATGGCTAAGTAGTTGATTATAAATGAATTGACCTTTCTTGCCAAAATTTTTAGCAACTAATTATATTTATTTTTCAAGTATAATTCTCAATTCAACATTTATCATTCCTAATTTTATCCGGCGTTTCATCCACGTTCAAAATGCCACATTAGAAAGATACGTTCTATTAATATAGCTATGCTCAAGTTACTCCCCAAAGAATAGTTTTTGCAACTTGTCTCCGATTTCTGTACTTTTGTATTCTTAGTTCTTAGCTCTTCATTCTTAACTCCATTATTTAACCACCTCTATCTTCTTGCTTATAATTCCTTTATCGGTAATCACCCTCAGAATGTAAATACCATTGTCCAGATTAAGATTGAGATTAAGGTTAAGATTAGTTTGTACCTGATTTATAGCTTGTGAATAAACTTTTTCTCCCAAAATATTATAAACATCAATGTTTTCAACCCGTAATTCGTAATTCGTAATTTTTAATTGAAAGTTTCCATTATTAGGAACAGGATAAACACTGATATCTGCATTATTACTGAGTTCGTTTATTCCCTGAGGCCCGACAATCACTTTACGAATGCGGTTATTGCTCAGGTCTGCTATAAATACATTATTCGAATCATCCACTGCAACACCGGTAGGGGTATGTAGTTCAGCTGCAGTTGCGGCGCCTCCGTCACCACTAAACCCTGCTGTGCCATTGCCTACGCCGGTGCTTATAGTACCCGATGTCTTCACCAGGCGGATGCGGTTATTAAGTTCATCAGCAATGACAAGTGTACCTTGAGAACCAATATTTAATCCATAAGGGTGGTTTAATTCTGCTGCGGTAGCTGCGCTGCCATCTCCGCTATACCCGGCACTGCCATTACCCGCAACTGTACTTATAATGCCTGAAGAGTTTACCATTCTTATCCTGTTATTAGCGTAGTCTGCAATATAAACATCTCCCGAAGCATCCACAACTACTCCGTTAGGGGAATTCAATTCGGCTGCGGTGGCCGCTCCGCCATCACCGCTAAAGCCCGCTACATCGGTACCCGCATAAATGGATAGAGTGCCCGAAGTAGTTACTTTGCAGACACGGTTATTATCGGCATCGGCTATGTATAGATTTCCCGATCCATCAACTGCCACTCCCGTAGGCCAGTTTAGTTCCTGGGCGGTTGCAGCGCCCCCGTTACCGGTACCTTGTGTACCGTTGCCTGCTATGGTGGTTATGATACCTGATGTGCTTATTTTGCGAACGCAGCTATTGCCCTGGTCAGCTATATAAAGATTGCCCGATGCATCAAGCGCGACGCCGGAAGGGTTATTTAATTCGGCCGCAGTTGCAATTCCACCATCTCCGCTATATCCCTGTGTAGCATTCCCCGCTATAGTAACTATGATACCAGAGGTTTCAACAACCCGTACACGGTTATTTTCATAGTCTGCTATATATAGGTTCCCGGCAGCATCTGTTGCTACTCCGCTGGGGTTATTTAATTCGGCTGAGGTAGCAGCAACTCCATTTCCACTATAGTTTGCGGTACCATTACCTGCATAAGTGGAGATATTCTGGGCATAAATAAGGGATAAGGGGCAAGTAATAAGGGATAAGATAAGTGTAATTTTTTTCATAATTCATGGGTTTAGGGTTTCAAATATAATAAAATAGAATTATTCAGAAACATTAACCACGGAGACACGAAGAGCATAGAGTTTCACGGAGAAATCCAAATTACTCTGTTTACCTTAGTGGTCTCTGTGCCTCTGTGGTAAGTGACATTTGGCTTATCTAAGAAAATACATGAAATTAAAAATGCGTTATTTCCTCCCCTTGCCTTTAGGCATTTTAGGTTTGCCGGGAGCTGGCCTGGGCGCTTCAGCTCGGAAGAATGCCGCCTTACTCAGAAATATATTATTGAACATGCCCTGGTTTTTACCGCTCATATATGCGCCGGGGTTAAGGCTCGATGTAATTACATATTGGTTGGCAGAATCTGCAGGGTAAGCTTTAAGAATAAATGCAGGGACATTAGTGCCTTCCACTTTGAGAGAATATAACGCTTGCGCTTTGTTCGTATCAAACTTATCATCAAATGCCCCATAGTTTTGTTGTGAAAGTTTAAGGAGCAAATGCACTGTAGTAATTGAATCGGGTTTCTCTCCGTCAACCTTCCAGCCGCTCATCAGGTCATGGGTAGCTGTAAAACTGCTGTCACCGGGATAGGTAAATGTAAGCTTTGTCCATGCTTCAGGTGCGCCTGTAAGCAAAGCCCTGTCCCTCCACGATACAAATTCATTGGCTACGTTCATAGTAAGGAAACCATCTACGCTGTAAACATCATTCTGGTTATGCAGCCTTACGCAGCTCATGGCCTTGCGCAATTGGTTATTATAGCTGAACCTGCCAACCAATAAATCAATAAGGGTATCGGTATTATTTAAAAGTACAACTCGTGTACCTGATGAATCGGTTACATCAAAATCTTTCCATTGTGCAGGGTCGTTGGTGGCAAGGTGGTCGGGAGATATGCCCTCAATAAGCTGAATAATATAGTTCTCCGATTTTTTATCGGCGCGCGATGTGATGCCCTCAGATGATACAAACCATGTCTTGCCTTTCAAATCAAACCTGATTGGCTTTTTCTTGTTCAGCTTGGGATATATATAAAAGGTAGTTACTTTGTTGGAGTCAATCTTCGGGATGATATTGGTGTGAAATGTGTTTTCTCCTTTCTTATGCTGTATATAGCTTGCAATGCCATATATAGCGGCAAGAACGACCAATATCAATAAAAGCAGTTTGTTGTTAAGTTTATTGAGCATAGGTTTCCTCCATTCGTTTTATGCGTAACCTCTTTTTCATTTGCATGCGTATGGCGCCATAAATTATTACCAGTAATATGGGCAGCAAAAAGTTAAGGTATCTCAATATCTCTTTAGCTGAATCGCTTATATCTTTAAGCGGCGCTGTTCTTGTCATTTTACTGCGAAGCTCTATAAGCCCTGTATCATCGGAAAGCCAGTCAACGGAATTAGCCAGTAAATCAATATTATCCTGTTGCTGTTGCATGGGATGCTCCCCGGTACCGTTTACGGCAAAAGTACCACAGCATACAATTACCATTTTAGCATCTTTAACCCCGCCGATACCTGATAATGCGGCCGCCACGGGCAGATTAACAAGCGGAAACTCCGATTGCTGCCACTGGTGGTCTATCTGGAATGTAAGAGGAGTAGCAAGCAATCCCGACTTATCGGAAGTATGAGCCAGTTCCACATATTTCACCTTATTGGTGTCTCCGGTAAACTTAATATCCGATGCAAATGGAAGCATGAATGAACTCAAACCCTGCGTTATGGGATGTCCGGAGAGGTTGGTAAGGATTGGCAGGTAAGGAAATGCCACCTGCTGATAGACCTGTATTCCGCCATAATTCTGGGGAACATTTATGCTTCCGCAATGGGCATCAATTACAAACTTAGGTTCCAGGATAATGTCTTTACTTGCCAGCCACTGGGTAAGGCCAATATTTAGCGTTGTTCCTGAGGCATTCTGCAGGTTGCCATTTAACCCGCTGTAGGCGATAAACAACCGCCCGCCCTTTGCCAGGTAACTATCCAGTTGCTTCAACTGCCCCGCTCTGAAAGTATCCTTAGGGTCAACCATCACCAATGCCTTGCACTCAGCGGGAATAACAGTTGTATCTGCGAGTGTGAGGTTCTGGAAGTTATATAATACATTCAGCTCATTGCTCACCTGTTGCATGGCGGCCATAGTGGGCTCTCCATTGCCCTGCAAAAATTCGACCAATGGCTTTTTATCAATGGTAAGTTTTTTAATGCAGGTAGAAAGCTGGTATTCTATCGGTCCGCCGGGAGGAATGAATGACAACACCTCCGATTTATCGCCATATTTTACTACTGCACCTAAAAAGGCCCGCTGCGCCTTCATTTCATCCTTTTCCCTCGCGTTTATTATTTTCGGCTCAACCCCATCTTTCATCGCCTGTTTTTCAAGGGTATCATTTTTATTGGGGTTTATAAAATTATAAACCACTTTGTTGCCCGACCTTGCGGCATATTCGGTAAGCAAATCTTTAAATTCTTTCCTGCCTTCTTCAATCTGCGGGGGCATGTTTTCCGAGAAGTAGGCAGTAATGGTAACAGGGTGTTTCAGGCTTTTCAGCAGGTCGAGGGTGGCATTGCTCAGGGTATATCTTTTATCCCTTGTAAAATCGAGGCGGAAAAAGAAGGTATAGGATATAACATTTATAACAACAATAATTGCTGCAATAAGAAGTACGCCTGTTGTTAAACTCTGTCTCTTTTTCATAACTTATTCTGATATGCTGCGTTTAGCCAGTGAACTTTCAGCCATAACCATTCCGATAAAAACAATGCTGAGGAAATAAACAATATCCCTGCTGTCAATAACTCCCCTCGAAATAGAATCGTAGTGGCTTTCGAGGCTCAGGTAGTTTAAAAATTCACCTATGCCACCGTTAAGCGCCGAAGCAAAAACCGAAAGTAATACATGCAGAAACACTCCTATAAAGAGGGAAAACAAAAGCGCCACAATCTGGTTATTGGTTATGCTGCTTGCAAACAAGCCAATACTGATATAGGCAGCGCTCATAAACAAGAGTGCCAGGTAACCGCACATTATTACTCCCTTATCTACATTACCAAGGTTAATAATAGTTATTACATAAGGAAGGGTAAAAAGCAGGGCTACCACTATCAGTGAAAAACATGCGAGGAATTTCCCCCACAGTACTTCCCAATTGGTTACAGGCTTTGTCAGGAGTAATTCTATAGTACCCGATTTGCTTTCTTCGGCGAGCATTTTCATAGTAAGGGCAGGGATGAAGAAAAAGAGTGTCCAGTATGCTGTGCCGAAAAAAGAAACCAGGCTGGCCTGCTTGGTAAAAAATACATCCCTGAAATAAACCCATGTAAAGAAACCGCTAAACCCTAAAAAGGCTATAAGCAGAATATATGCTACAAGAGAATCAAAAAACACCTGTAACTCTTTCCGCGCAATTATTAAAACAGGACTTTTCATACTTAGTTATGAGTTATAAGTTATGAATTATGAGTTTTGGAATAAACCTTTATAAACAATTCGGTTGTGTATTTTAACTTATAACTCATAATTCATAACTTATAATTGTTTTTCATTCGTAATTAAATAGTCAGGTCGTGGAAAATATCTTCAAGCCTTGTTTCAAAAGTGGTCATTTCGGTAAGCACCCAGCCTTTATCCACACACATTTTAAATATATCGCGTTTGGGAGTGCCCATTTTTTCCGCCTGCAGCTCATAACTGTTTTCCTTGCCCGGCATCTCCTCCACCTTAATAACATAAGGTATGTTTTTCAGCATTGACATAACTTCGGGCTTCTGGCCATCCTCAATCTTAACCTGTATTACTTCTTTGCCTTGTGCCTGTCCCCTGAGGTTTTTTGCGGTTCCGTCAGCAACTATTTTGCCTTTATTGATAATAAGAATCCTGTCGCAGGTAGATTCAACTTCTGGTAAATTGTGGGTACTCAGTATAACCGTTTTTTCCTTGCCCAACTCTTTAATCAGTTTGCGGATTTCAACAATCTGGTTCGGGTCAAGGCCTGTGGTTGGTTCATCAAGTATAAGCACCTGCGGGTCGTGAATCATGGCCTGGGCAAGCCCTACACGCTGGCGATAACCTTTTGAAAGCTCGCCGATTAATTTATGCTTCTCCCCCATCAACCCGCAAACCCTTATCATCTCCCTTATGCGCTCCTGCACTCTTTCCCTTGCAACTCCCTGCAATAACGCGGAAAATTCAAGATATTCAATAATAGGCATATCGAGGTAAAGAGGATTGTTTTCGGGCAAATATCCTATAAGTTGCTTTACTTTTTCAGGTTCCTTTAATATGGAATAGCCGCCAACTTCCACATCGCCTTCGCTTGGTGCAAGGTAGCAGGTAATAATTTTCATGGTGGTACTTTTGCCCGCTCCGTTTGGCCCAAGGAATCCAAGCACTTCACCTTTATTTACCTGGAAATTAATATTATCAACGGCTTTGTAACCGCCATATTTCTTCACCAGGTTTTTTACAACTACCTCCATATATTTTTTAACGGAAGGCAAAATTAATTCATATTGAAAAAGGTTGCTGTTAAAAATTGTTAAAGGTTAACCCGGACATACAGGTTATTAGGGGTTAAGCAACACTGCCAGTCAATTTCCTGAACCGGTAATTGAACATCCGCTCACTTGCTGAAGAAAAGCATTTTAAAGCCAATTAATATAATAGTTATTCCAAAAACCTTTTTCAATGTTTCTCCCGATAACCCCACGGCAACTTTCCCTCCTATATATCCGCCAATAAGAAAGCCGAGGCATATTATAATTGCGGTTTTTACATCTACAAAACCTTTTTGATAATATGATAAAACGGCGAATATGCCTATGGGAGGAATCAGCAATGCAAGTGTAGTGCCCTGGGCGGAATGCTCGCTGAAGCCAAATAATAATACCAGGGCGGGCACAATAATCACACCGCCTCCTATTCCTACAAGGCCGCTAAAATACCCGGCAATTATTCCAAGTAATAATAGCCCTAACATAATCAGCATGTTCATTTTTTTATTTTAAACGTTAATTATTCCCCGCGGTATCATTTCACTTTCTCTTTCACTTTACTGCGGAATTTTTTAGATGGCTTGAATGAAGGAATAAAATGTTCAGGGACAATTATTTCCCTTTTCTCAAGTATTATTCTTGCTTTTTTAGCTGCCCTTTTCTTCAGCATGAAACTTCCGAATCCGCTTAAACGGACAGGCTTATTATTAGTTAACTGCTCCTTTATGGTGTTCATAAAGATTTCAATAATTGCTTCTACCTGAACGGATTCTATCCCGTTCTTTTTTGCAATTTCCTTAATTACCTGTGCTTTTGTCATAATTTCTGTGTTTTGGTTTATATTTATTTTAAATGTTTATTCGCCTGGCTGATAAATTTCTGTATTTAATAATCTCTTTTTATTATCCTGTATCCAAGTATCATTATAAAAATTGAAAGAACACCCAATAATACACCTCCTGTTATAGCCCCAAATAATGGAGTAATTTCGCTGCAATTAAACAAAATCTGCACTGAAAAACCGAGGCCAATAATTCCGCCTACAATACAAAAAGAGCCCCTGAGTTTAACATTTTTCATTTCCAGTTCCCTGTCGCCGGTGTTTTTCCAGGGTTAATCATTTTTTATTATTATAAATTGTCACCCATAGCCACATATTGCGCATATTGCGCTTCTTTATAATCTTCAATATTTAACTATATACCATATAGCCTAATTAATAATTTGATCCTGCTTAATTTCATCATTTGCTTTTTCAATAACAGAGTCTCCCGCTTTTACATTTCCGAATATTTCTATCCTCCCATTTGCTTCATTGCCGGTTGTAACATCAACCAATACAGCTTTATTGTTCTGAACTTTTATCACATACTTTCTTTCTGTAGAAATAACTTCTGCTGATTGAGGAACAATGCAGGCATTTGGGTGGCCTTTTAATGGAAGTAAAACCTCTGCATACATTCCGGGCATTAGTAAATTGCCTGAATTGATTACATCTATTTCAAAAGCTTCACTCCGGTATTTATCATCCAGAGAATTTGCCCGGCGGCTGATTGTTCCTGTAAATGTATTTCCCGGAAGAGCATCCACCACAAAAGGAACGCTTTGAGCATCTTCTAACTGCGTTGCAAATGTTTCAGGCACTTTTACCTGTAACCGCAATTTCGATATCTGCTGCAACTCCAATAAAGGCTCCATTTCTAATTTGTTGCCGTTGCCAGCTGTAACTAAAGCTCCAGGGTGAACATTCCTGACAGTAATAGTTCCGTCAAAAGGAGCCTTTACAATTAAATAATCCTTCATGGCTTCCATTGCCAGCCAATTTGCTTTTTCGCTGTTGCAAAGTGCGCTGTCGGATTGCATTTGAGATTGTGCCTCCTGCAAATCGTTTGGCGAAACGGCTCCCGGTGTTTTGGCTGTATTAAGCAACCTGTAATAATTATCTTTACTTGCACGATAGGTTGCCTGCACTTTTATATATCTCTCCTGTGCCGACAAACTATTCTGCTCAACATCCGGCGCTTCCATTTCCATAAGCAATTGTCCTTCTTTTACAACGCTCCCAATATCTACCGGAAGGTTTTTTATATAACCCGTTACCCTCGGATATATACTTACTTCGTAAAAAGGATTAAGCTGTGCAGGTAAACGTAATGTAGTCGGAAGCGCCTCCTGCATCTTTATAGTATATAAAGAATACTTAACAGCAGGAGTTTCTCCCTTTGATGTATCGCTTTCCTTTCTTGAGCAAGATGTTAATATCAAAGAAAGTAAAATTACAGCTGTGGATATATTGATTATTTTTTTCATGATACAGAAGTTTTTAATTTATTGTTTTTCAGGTAATAAAGAAGGGTCATCGAAAGATGCTTTTTGCTGGGCCACTGAATAAACCAATGGCACCATAAATAAAGCGGCTAAAGTAGATGCCGCTAATCCGCCTATCACAGCTCTTCCAAGCGGTGCGGTTTGATCGCCTGCTTCACCAAAACCGGCGGCCATCGGAACCATTCCCGCTATCATAGCCAAACTGGTCATTAATATGGGGCGTAACCGCACTGATGCGCTTACTTTAGCTGCTTCTATGGCATTCCTGTATTTCGGACGCAGGTTTTCTGCATTGGTAACTATCAGAATAGAATTTGCGACCGAAACCCCTATAGCCATAATAATTCCCATGTATGATTGCAGGTTTAACGTTGAACCCGTTGCCAGCAAAAACAGTAATGCGCCGAGCAAAACGGCAGGAGTTGTAGATAGCACTATAAGTGAAAGTTTGAACGATTGATAGTTGGCAGCAAGCAATAATAAAATAACGATAATTGCTGTCAATAACCCTGTTTGTAAGCTGGAAAAAGTATCCAGCAATAAGCTTGACATTCCTTTTATTTGCATTTGCAAGCCCTTGGGTAGTTCACCTATTTCAGCTATTGATTTCTGAACCGCATCGGTTGCCCTCCCTAAATCGCTTTTATTAATGTTTGCACTTACAGTAACAAAGCGCCTTGGGCCTGAACGATCATACTCTCCGGGAACGGAATCGACTGAAAAAGTAGCAATGTCAGCCAGGATCGGGCGATTCATTCCCTTTATCAGCGGAATAGATTGTATCTGGCTCATATCATTCATCATATATTCAGGTACTTCTATTTGCGTTTGGTATGTATATGAATTGTTTACATCCAACCAAAGGTTTTTATTAGTGAAGCGACTGGAAGATGTAGCATCGGTAACTGATAGGGCAACATCAGGCAGGCTTAAACCCATCTGGGCAATCTTAAACCTGTCGAAATGGATATTGATGACGGGGAATTTCAGTGGCTGTTGAATCTGAACATCACGCAGAAAGGGTATATTACTTAGCTTCTGTGTAAGTTTATCGGCATAAGTTTCAATGTCTTCCATATTTTTCCCTGCCACTCTTATTTCAATAGGGGTGGATGCGCCGCCGCTCATAATTTTTTCAGTAAGTTCAATTGGTTCAAAGCTTATCCGAAGGTCCGGTAATAATTTATGAATATTAGCTCTTAGCTTTTCTTTCAGATTTTCAAGGTTGGTTTTGTAATTTTCATCCAACCCAACCTGAATTACCGCTTCTTGTGTACCGCTGTTAAACACATATAAATTACTCGTTCCGAAACTGCTGGGTATTAAACCAACGTAAGCAGAACTAATAGATACATGGTTTTCAGTTGCTGAATCAATAATTGACAGTACTTTATGCACTGCCTCTTCTGTCCGTTCCAGCCGGGTTCCGTCGGGTTCCCTTATCCGTAATTGAAACTGCCCTGAATTAACCTTAGGCAGCATGTCTTTACCGATAGCGTAAAAACAAGCCCCTACGGCAAGCAATGTGCCGGTGAAGTAAGCTATTACCCATATCCTTCTTTTTGGCATTAACTTTTCAAGCCGCTTCATAAAACCCATTTTTACCTTCTGAAATAAGTCATTCTTTTCAGGGTGTTTTGTTTCCTCGTCAAGGTGAGTACCTATTTCACCTACTTCCAGTTCATCTAGCGCCAGTCCTGCATGCGGATGTTCTTCTCCATGTTTATAAGTAAATTTTTCCGACTTTAAAATCCAGTTAGTTATGACCGGAACGAGCATTTGCGCCGCAAAAAATGAAATAATCATGGCAAAGCCAATAGATAATGAAAGAGGCAGAAACATTGCTTTGGGCACTCCGTTCATTACAAACGAAGGAGCAAATACGGCAAGAATACAAAGTAATATCAACAATAACGGGAATGCTATTTCTTTACATGCATCAAAAATGGCCAGTTTTTTGTTTTTACCCATTTCCAGGTGCTGGTGAATGTTTTCAATCGTTACCGTTGCCTGGTCGACTAAAATCCCTATAGATAAAGACAATCCGCTTAATGTCATCAGGTTGATTGTTTGCCCTGTCAGTTTTAAAAACATAACTGCACTGATAACCGAAACCGGAATAGTAATTATTACAATCAAAGAACTACGCCAGTCCTGTAAAAATAAGAGCACCATTAGCCCTGTAAGTATTGCTCCCAAAGCGCCTTCGGTCATTACGCTTTTTACCGCGTTTATTACAAACACAGATTGATCGAATTCATATGAAACATTTACGTCCTGTGGCAAAAGCTCCTTCATTTCAGGCAGGCGGCTTTTCAACCCGTTTACAACATCCATAGTGGAAGCATCTGCTGTTTTCACCACCGGAATATATACTGAACGTTTGCCGTTTACAAGCGCGTAACCTACCGTAATATCCGCTCCATCGGTTACAGTTGCAACATCGCTTACAAAAATGGTAGAAGTACCATTAGTAACTATAGGTATCTGCCCGAATTCTTTCACATTTTGTTCCAAAGAATTATTAGAAACAATATACATGGTGTTTCCAATGCGCACATTTCCCGATGGTGTCATTACATTATTCTTTACTACCGCCTCCACTACCTGGTCGGGGGTAATATTGTAACTGCGAAGTTTTTCCGGGTCAATATTCATTAATAAGGTACGTGCATTGGCACCCATAGGAGGAGGAGCTGACAAACCGGGTACAGATGCAAACAAAGGCCTTATCCGGGTTAAAGCCAGATCATATACATCCTTCAACGAACGTGTTTTACTGCTAAAAACCAAATCTCCGACCGGTAATGAAGATGCGTCAAAACGAATTACCTGCGGAGGAACTGCTCCCGGCGGGAAGAAATTCTGGGCCCTGCTTACCTGCAATGCAACCTCTGCCGATGCTTCAGCCATATCCGTACCTTCATAGAAGGTAAGCTTAAGCATTGTCAGCCCTTGTATATTCTTACTCTCAATATTTTTTATTCCGTTGATATAAAGAAACTGATCCTGCAAACGGGTTGCAAAAAAACCTTCCATCTGCTGGGGCGACATTCCTCCGTAAGGCTCAATAACATAAATTGTTGGTGAGTTTAATTTCGGGAAAATATCTACCGGAATAGTAAAAATAGCCATGATTGAAAACAATAGTATACCCAGGAATATTACAAGGACGGTAATGGGCCTCTTAAGTGCAAAATCAACCATAATTTTGTTTTTAGAAATTACTTAAAAATGTGTTTAATGTATTATTGGCAACCGCTTTTTGTAATAATGTATTCAGCAAATCAGACTGGATTTCAACTGCATCGGTTTCGGCTGTATAAAGCAAGTAAGATGCGTCGGTTAGTTCAGCTATGTTGGCAATGCCTGTATTGTATTGTGCCAATTTTTGAGAGAATGCATTTTGCGCCGCCTGTAGTTGAATAGGAATTTCTCTTTCCCTGCCCAATACAGCTTGAATGGCAATATCGGCTTGCTGCAATTGGTTCTCTAAAAGTAATTTTTGTTGATTCACTTCTTCATAGACGGCTTCAGTATGAAAATATTGGGTGGCAACTTTATCTTTCCGGTGAACCATGTCAAAAATGTTGTAGGTTAAAGCTAATCCGCCCATGTAATTATAGCGGCTGTAGTTTAATCCTGTTGAAAAATCACCGTACCCATCTGTTGGGGAAATGCTGGAGCCGCGCATCCAGACACTTCCTACTAAATAAAGCTTAGGCAGGAAGCTTTTCTTAATTAATTTCTCCTGGGACAAAGAATATTCCCATTGGCTGTTATAATAGAAAAGTATAGGGTTGCTGCTGCTCACCGAATCAGCAGAAACTTTCAATTGCAATTGATTCATTAATGTATCCGGTAAATGATATGCCGCAGTGTCAATTTCAAAATTCTTATTTTTTATTCCCGTATAATAAATGAAATCTGATTTTAATTTGTCATAAATTTCCAGGGTTTGTATATACTTGATTTTAGCCTTTGAAATTTCAGCATTTGCAACAGATGAATCTACTCCTGCCTTAATTCCGCTTCCTGTATATGCTTTAATGAAGTTGTATAAAGTATTGTAGCGTTCAATATTTTTCTGCTGAATGTTTGTCAATAATTTGTACTTAAGTATATCAAAGAATAGTTGTGCAATTTGAAACTGCAATGAATAAGATGTTGCGGCATAGTCAGCCTTACTGATGTTGGCAAAAGATTTAGCTGAAGCAATACGCGCCTGGTTCAAGCCGAAGTTATAAAGCTCATCTTCCATATAAGCCACGCCTATATTGCCTGAAAACATATTTGAATTATTTTCCGGACTTATTCCTCCGGATGTAGATGGAATTATTCCCATAGGAAAATAAGAACCACCAAGTCCGTTAGCTGTACCCAAATCAACCTGGTCACTGGCATTTAGCGAGGGCAATCTTTGATCCTTCGCATCGCGCACTGCTGCATCAGCGCTTTCTATTTCATGTTGCTTTGCATTTAATTCGGGGTAATTTTTAATTGCTGAATCTATTGCCTGCTTTAAGCCTATCTTATTGCCGGTTTGAGCAAAACTCAAAGAGCAAATTCCACATAGCAGGATACTTGTTATTATTCTTGTATAGCATTTTATAAAATACATGTCAGTTTTATTTAAAATATATTTTTATTGAACCATAAGATTTTGTACAGACTGAATCAAAAAATGAGTAATTAGAATGACGCTGTATTATCGTTATCCAATCCCAATATGGCGGCTAAAAATCCGGCAGCTATTCCAGGAATGAGGAGTCCAATAAACTTGCAAAAATTTATGTTAATTATAGTAATGCTAAAATTGGTTTAAAGAAAAAATTACCCTTTTGGTAGTATCGTTGGAAACAACAATTAGCGCACTACAGGAGGTGCGCGAAAAGCGTAAGAAAGTACGAAAGCCTGGTCATCGGGCAAACCTTCAGCTTCAAAAAGGAAATAGGTAATCCATTTTGAAAAATACATAGGACAACTGTCTTTAATTTTAATAATGAAGTTTCTTCCTTCGCTTGGAGCTGGAATAGCAATTGATTCAACTTCTTCAGGGCTTCGATGACGTATTTTAATCACCTCGCATTGAGGAATATTTCCGCATGAGTATTGAACAGAAAGCGGGTAAGCAGGGGCAGATACTATACATATCTTATCCTTACCATAGGGCTGTATGCTTTTAACAGAAGCGCCTGATCCCATGCATATAAGGAGAAAAGAGAAAAAGAAAATTATTTTATTGGGTTGCTTCATCCCGAAAATTATACTAAATCGGTTGCAAATCTATAATATATTTTATTCATCGTTATTTTACAAGTCTTAAAATATGTTAATATTCATGCATAAAGCCCTTAAAAGCATGAATCAGGAAACATTGGGAGACAGTGCTTCATAAGGAGTTGAAGTCAAGCAATGATTTATTAAGGCCATCAACTCATTAATTATTGTTGCACCTTTGTCTTTTGAGTACCATAGA
>JBKQUY010000030.1:0-16725 GCA_052325425.1 Bacteroidia bacterium
CGCAATGTTTTTTTTACTTTTCATTTTTCACTTTTAGTTTAAAATGGCACACTTTGGCACACGGTTCCCAGAAAAAGTGTGCCATTTTCTGTACGATGGGGGGGCTCATTTTTATCATTTTGCGCACCCCCAACTTGCTGATTTTCATCACTGAGACCCCTGAAAATTTTTATCATTTTGCGCACCCCCCCTTCCCCAATTTTGCTAAATTCCTTAGCATTTTGTTATATGGATTAGCGTTTTTTCATTATTAGTTTTTCACTCTTAATTCTTAATTTGAATAAACCACAGGTTTATTCACCGCAAATATAAACAAATTATTAATTTTAATTATACATTTTGTTAAAAATGTTTTCAACAACCTGAAAGAAGGAGTACAGATAATTACTCGAGTGGGCGAATTGCTTTTAAAGGTTATTCTTTTACCACATCAAGGTGTAAAATTCAATAATATTTCAAAGCTTGATAATTTCTTTTATTAGTGCCTTCCTGGCATAGAAAGCTCTACTCGTTGATCCATGCCCAGCACCCTTTGTACGTGCTTGTATCCATTTACCATCTTTCCCAGTCAATGAGGCAAATCCTTTGTTAATGAGTTTAGTACGAATAAATTCGTAATCGGCTTCAATTTCTTTAATAAGTGTGTCCGATTCAATAAAATCGAACGATTGAACCTTGAGTAATTCTGATTTTTCATTATGATTACCATTCCAGGAAACTGCACAATAGATAAGTGACTTTAATTTTTCCCAGCAATGGCTCTTAAAAAAAGATGTCGCAATTAAATTCTCTTGGTTTATCATTGTAATTGCAAATGTTTCTTTGGGTGTCCATATTCCTTTCACCTGGTAAAATGCAGTTGATTTTAATTCAAATCCAAGACCATTAGGTGCTTGCTTATTATTATTGCTGAGCCCTGCAAGTAATTCAAGTGTTAACCCTTTCCATCCTTTATTTTGCTTTCCGTCTTTATACGTAGTAATTCCATATTGTTTAGCCATTTGTGCCAAATCTTGTCCAATATATTTTTCAAGATTACGAATTGCAATTACCCTTGTTATCATATAAATTTACAATTCAATTATTCAAAAAAACCGTTGCTGGCTTTAACTGCTTTATATCGTTGTATGGTTAAGTCAATATACTCTTTGCTAATATCACTCCCGATATATTTTCGTTGCCCGATAATTATCGAAGCAATACCAGTTGTTCCACCCCCATTAAATGGGTCAAAAATAATATCACCTGGTTTTGTTGAAGCTAAAACAATTCTTTTCAATAACGCTAATGGCTTTTGTGTAGGATGCTTGCCAAATAATTTCTCACTTGGTGCAGGAGTTGGAATACTCCAAACACTGCGCATTTGTAAATCCCGTTTTTTCATTTTGTCTTCCGGGAAATGGCCATTTTTCATTGATTCATAATTAAAATAATGCTTCGCCTTTTTATCTTTTCGTGCCCAGAGAACTGTTTCGTGCGATGCTGTAAAAAACCTACAACTCAAGTTTGGTGAGGCATTAGGCTTAAACCAGGAAATATCATTGAGTAAATGAAAGCCCAATTTTTGTAACAAGAATCCGCATTGATAAATACTATGATATGTCCCACTGACCCAGATGGTTCCTTCTGGTTTTAAAACTCTTTTGCATTCTGAAAGCCATGTTTCATGAAATTTTAAATCTTCTTCAAACCCATTAGACTTATCCCATTTACCTTTATTTACACTAACCATTCGTCCATTTTGACAAGAAAATCCATCATTAGAAAGAAGATAAGGCGGATCTGCAAAAATCATGTCAACGTAATTATCAGGGAAACGGCTCATTACATCCAAGCTGTCATCATTATATAGTGCAAAATCATCAGTCTTAAAAATAGGTTTTATTGAGTGCCGTACCCCATTTTTAGCTATGTAAGCCACTAGGTCTTCTAAAACAAGGCTTAAAACTGCATCATTTTCCATTTTCAGTAGAATTTAATATCAAAGATAGTCAAACTTAATAATTTTAATGCGAATTTTTGCGTCTCCCGCAAGTTTAACATAGTGTGACTCGTGGGTATAAATAAGCTAAGTTTATCGTTTGGCAATGCATAAATAATCATCAATTAATACAGTTGCAAACTACTATATCTTATATCCACATTCGCAGAATGCGGAAGTATTTGAGTTATTTCCTCACCAACAGCCCCACATTCTCCACATGTGATGTATGCGGGAACATATCAACCGGCTGAATTATCTTAACCGTATATTTTTCAGCCATCATAGCCACATCTCTTGCCTGGGTTGAGGGATTGCAGCTTATATAAACTATCTTTTCAGGGGCTATTTTTAGCAAGGCATCCACCACTTCGGGGTGCATGCCGCCACGGGGAGGGTCAGTTATCACCACCTGCGGAATTCCATGATGGCGGCAAAATTCTTCGGTGAGCATGTCTTTCATGTCGCCAGCGAAAAAATCAACATTGGCAATATTGTTAAGCTGCGCATTAAGCCTTGCATCAGCTACAGCCTGTTCCACATATTCTATACCGGTAACATGCTTTGCTTCACCCGCTACAAAGCTTGCAATGGTGCCGCAGCCTGTATATAAGTCAAAGACGGTTTCGTTGCCTTTTAGCCCTGCAAACTCGCTTACTTTGGCGTATAGGGCATTAGCCTGTGCCGTATTGGTCTGGAAAAATGATTGGGGAGATATGCGGAAACTGAGCCTCTTGCCGTTCCTCAGTTTAAGTTCTTCGGTAATATAGGGCTGACCTTTGTAGAGTTCTGCATTCAAATCGCTTATGCTGTCATTCTTTTTAGGGTTTATTATATACATCAGCGAGGTTATGGAAGGAAATTTTTCCGCAACATATTTCATTATTTTTTCCCTCATCGCTTTATCTTCCCTGAAGAATACAAATACTGCCATCAGTTCGCCGGTTACTGTTGTGCGCACCATGAGGTTCCTCAAAAAGCCCTGCTGCCAGCGTATGTCAAAAAAAGGCATGTTTTCTTTTACCGCGAATTCCCGCACCGCGTTCCTTATGCTATCCGATGGTTCGGGTTGCAGGTAACATTCTTTTATATCAATTACTTTGTCAAACAGCCGGGGAACGTGAAAGCCGAGGCCGGGCTGGTTAAAATTGCTTTCATTCATTTCGTTATCTGCCAGCCATCGCTTGTTCGAAAAAGTAAATTCCAGCTTATTGCGGTAATGGTAAATATTCTCCGAGCGCAATATGGGCAGGCTTTGCTCCACCGTAACCCCTCCAATCCTTTTGAACGCTTCTTCAACCTGTTTTTGCTTATAGGCAACCTGTATGGCATAATCAAGGTTTTGCCAACTGCATCCCCCGCAACTCCCAAAATGGCTGCAGGCAGGTTCAACCCTGCCGGCTGAGGGCTGTTTTATTTTCAATAATCTCCCTTCCGAATGTTTTTTCTTGCTTTTAAATATCTCTATATCGGCAATATCTCCCGGAACAAGCCCTTTGACAAATATAACCTTGCCCTTGTAGCGGATAACTGCCCTGCCGGCATCTCCAATATCTATCGCTTCAACGTTTTCTGCTGTCTCGTTTGGCATGTGTTCTATAATTGCCCAAATATCGGTAATTACTCACCACAGAGGCACGGATGGCACAAAGATTTCTGGAGGTTTTAATGTATTAGCCTGAGTTCGGGATAATACTATCTTTAACTGAGGGAAACACCGCCAGCGAGTCCGTAAACCATTAAAAAGATATACGGACGCGGCAGTCTCAGTATTTTTTTTTTGATACTAATCGGGCAATTTGGTATTAAAACTGAGACTGCCACGCCTGACCAAAGCGTCAGGGCTCGCAGTGACGAGTTTACTTATAAATTCTTATCCCGAACTCAGGTTACTACATACTCCTTACCCCTTCTAACTGTGTTCTTTTCTTTACTCACATTTAATTACTAACTTTGCACGCTTCTAAAAGAAAAAGGTCTTCGACCGGCTCAGACTGATGGTTAAATAGTCATGTTGAGCTTGCCGAAACACAATATAAAAACAAAACGCTATGGAAACTATGACATCAACAGGAAAAAAAGCTGCTCAACTCATTGAGATGGAACAAAAATATGGTGCGCACAACTACCACCCGCTGCCTGTAGTTTTAGAAAGGGGAGAGGGTGTATATGTCTGGGATGTCGAAGGCAAACAGTATTTCGATTTTCTTTCGGCATACTCTGCCGTTAACCAGGGGCACTGCCATCCTAAAATAGTCAGCGCTTTGGTGAACCAGGCGCATAAGCTGAGCCTTACCTCGCGCGCTTTTTATAATGACGCGCTTGGCGAATATGAGAAATTTATTACCAAATATTTTGGTTACGATAAGGTATTGCCTATGAATACCGGCGCCGAGGCTGTGGAGACTGCCATTAAACTTTGCCGCAAGTGGGCATACCAGAAAAAGCATATTGCCGGAAATAAAGCTAAAATAATTGTATGCGAAGGTAATTTCCACGGCCGCACCACTACCATTATATCCATGAGCAGCGACCCTGATTCCCGCAATGAGTTCGGGCCCTATACTCCCGGTTTTGAAATTATACCATACAACAATATTGAAGCCCTTCGCAAAGCCCTGGAAGATAAAAACGTGGCAGGGTTTTTGGTTGAGCCTATACAGGGCGAAGCTGGGGTGGTTGTGCCCGATGCAGGTTACCTTGCCGCCGCCGCAGAACTTTGCAAAAAAGCAAATGTGTTGTTTATGGCCGACGAAGTGCAGACCGGCATTTCCCGTACCGGAAAGTTGCTGGCGGTAAACCATGAGAATGTAACCCCTGATATTTTAATATTGGGTAAAGCCTTGTCCGGCGGAGTATATCCTATATCGGCCGTATTGGCCAACGATGAAATTATGCTCTGCATAAAACCCAATGAACATGGGTCCACTTTCGGAGGCAATCCATTGGCTGCCCGCATAGCCATAGCCGCGCTTGAAGTGGTGCACGATGAAAAATTATCAGAAAATGCCGCCGCAATGGGTGAAATATTCCGTTCGGAATTAAAGAAAATAAAATCGGAACGCATTGAATTGATAAGGGGCAAAGGCTTGTTAAATGGGGTTGTAATTAAACCCAAAGCCGGTAAAGAAGCCTGGGATGTATGCCTTGCCCTGCGTGATAATGGCCTCTTGGCTAAGCCAACCCACCGCCATATTATCCGTTTTGCCCCTCCGCTTATCATAAATAAGGAGCAAATACTGGAAGCTACCGATATTATAAGGCATACTATTGAGCAGTTTGATAAATAGGTTAGAACGTATTAAGTGATTTGATTTTTATCAATGAAATCAGCTTTTTTTAACGTGTTAATATCCAATACAAAAAAAAGTTGTATCTTCGTTTTATGGGAATGTTTTTGACCATGTAAATCATCTTATATTTGTATTTGGCTTTAATAAAGGCATATCTATGAAAAAATTACTTTACGGAATTATTTGCTTCACGTTGCTTGCTGTCTGCGGCATTGCCCAGAGCAGCAACACCAACATTCTTGATAAAACAGGTATTGATTTAAAACTGTTTAACGCTCACCAGGACTATTTAAGGGGCGATTACTTTGAGGCATTAAAAATTTACAAGGAAGTCAATACAGCCAAGCCCAATGATGCGTCGGTTCTCTTCCACATGGGGCAATGCTATCTTGTATTGAATGATATTGACAATGCAGTTAGCTTACTTGAAAAGGCTGAGAATATTGACCCAAACGGAGGCGATGAGCTTCACCTGGACCTGGGGCAGGCTTATTTGCAGTCGGACAAGGTTGATAATGCCCTGAAGGAATTGCAGATGTATAAGCAAAAATATGCCGATGACGCCAAGGTATTAAAAGAATCGGAAGTTGATTATTATATTGGGCAGTGCAATACTGCTAAAGAACTGGAAGGCCACCCGGTAAACGCTACGGTAACCAATTTAGGATTGACTATAAACTCGGAGTATGACGAAAAATCCCCTATACTTTCCAATGGGGGAATGACATTGATATTTACTTCTAACCGTCCTTCGATGTCCACCGGCCATCAAAAAGAAGGGCAGGCGCCTGTAGAATTTGATAATGTTTATACATCCGATTGGGATTCAACAAGCCATAAATGGGGCCTCTCGTATATTATGCAGGGCGATATCAATGAACCATATTCTCAAAATGCCGCTACAGGAATTTCTTCAGATGGCACTTACCTGTTTATGTTTAAAAATAACGGTCAGGAAGCTTCGGGAGGAGATATTTTTGTAGCCAAGAAAACACACTCGGGAGCCTATGGAAGCCCTCAGTCATTGGGGCACCCTGTCAATACCAGCTATTATGAAGATGGAGCCTCAATTTCACCTGACGGTGGCACACTATATTTTATGAGCGAAAAGCCGGGAGGTTATGGCCAGGCCGATATTTATAAATCGGAAAAGGGAAGCGGCAAAGGGGAGTGGAACGAACCGGTAAACCTTGGGCCTAATATTAATACGCCTTATGACGATGGTTCTCCTTATTTAGGCCCCGATGGCAAAACCTTGTTCTTCAGCTCGCAGGGACATAATTCCATGGGCGGATATGATATTTTTAAATCAACTATGACAGATAGCGGTAAATGGGGCAGGGCTGTTAATCTTGGATACCCGATTAACAGTGTAAGCAATGATAAGAGTTTTACCATTTCCATCGATGCAAAGACAGGTTATTTTTCGAGTGACAGAAAAGGCGGCTTGGGCGGAAGGGATATATATATGGTTGATTTAACCCAATACTCTTTACTCGCCTCCGATACCGCAAACACTAAGCCCAGAGGCATGTCCATACTGAGGGGAACTGTTGCCACACAAAAGGGTAAAGCCATTGAAGGAGCCCATATTACAATCATTGACAGCAGCGGGACGAAAACAGTGGTGCAATCGAATGCTGACGGCAAGTTTTACATAACTCTTAAAGGTAATGCCAGCTATAAAGTAAAAGCCGATGCCAAAGGATACAAGGCCACTATGGTAAATATTCGTTTGCCCGAATCATCTGTGGGCACCTATTCTATGGAGCAAAACTTTGAATTGGAGAAAGATTAAAATTCAAAGGCTGATTTCTGCTGAGAATAGTTTTTCATTGATAAATAATTGCATTTACGGCAGATTTAAAATGCCCTGCCAATACCTACTACCCATCGCATCTGTACATAATTGTCCTCAACCGAAGGAATGCGGTTAATGAAAAATGGCATATCAAAGCGTATGGTTAAAGGCTTTGCCATCTGCAGCGGCCCCCAACGCTGAATGGTTAAAGCCGCACCCACACCTGCATCGGCATGCAGGGTGCCGAATTGTAAATTGGTTGCAGTGACCGGTGAAGTGTTGATGATGCCCGCATCGCCGAAAAGATATGTGCTCAAAGCCAAAGTGTTTCTTAAAAAGCGCGGGTTGAAATGAACCAGGCGGTTAAAGTCAAGTTCCCCGTTTATGGCTGCACCTGTGGAGCCCATATATGAATAACCTGTAAATTCTCTCTGCGAATTGTAAACCGGGAATAGATACCCCGCATATCCTCTCAGGTCAAGTCCTCCGCCTTGCTGAAAGTGGTTTACATCGGCGCCATAGCCCGTCCATTCCTGCGGGACAATGCCTTGCGCCCGGGTAAATGGATTATCAGTTAATTCCTCTGGGTTTGCTCCTGCAAAGTATAAAGCCGATTCATTGGGTATGTTTCCGGTTCCGTACTGGGCAAATAACCTTGTGCGGAAAGTGAGTTTACGGCCCATTTGCTGAGTATTGATTATGGTAAGCGCGGTTTGGGAATACTGGTAATCGGCTGTAAACGCCGCGCTCCTGACATTGAAGTCAATATTGCCTTTTCCCGACAGAGAATACGAATAATCATGCTTTATTCCGAATCGTATGGTATTGTTGTATTTGTTGGTTGCCCATGATTCAGGGTAGATTAAATAATTGGTGTCCCAGGCATGCGGCCGGTGCATTACCTTCAGTTCAGAATAAAAGGTATATTTCTTTGAATTATCTTTCAACTGGAAGCGCAGTTTACCTTCATCAAGCCCGTCAAGGCTTTGGGCATAGAAGTTAACAGATGAGTTATGAATAAAATCTTCAGTGGAATTCTGGTAACTTACCATGCCCGAGGCCAACTGGCGGGGATATGTTCCGGGGCCATTCTGAAACATACCTGTGTTGAGAAACAGTGTGGCGCTGATGTTATGTTTAAAGAGCATATAATCGCCGTGTGCATGTATTCCCAGTTGAAGGCCATCGAGCCCGTCATACCAAAGCGAAGGGCCAAAAAAAGCTTCATAGTTTTCCCAATCGGGGCTGTGGTAAACTTTCGAATCAAAATAAAGTTTTATAGGAAATGGCCTGGTATTGTTCAGCATATTTATATCCCCGAGGCGTTCGCTCGTATCTATCTGCACCTTGGCTATTCCGCCGGGAATGGTTACGGTGGCATCGTAATATGGCTGGACTTTTCCCCAGCCAATCCAGCGCGGCAATGTTTTTGCCTTTGTTTTCTTTTCAAACCACCCGTTGGGGATGTAAAAATTATAAACGCTGTCGTGGTTTGATGTTACCGTAAAATCAATGGGCATCTGCATTTCGCCTTTACGCGCAAACCTGATTACATACTGGTCTTTCTCATCTCCATTTCTTATAAAGACTATTCCATAATCAAGGCTTTTAGAAGTATTCAGCCACTCATCGAAAAACCAGGTCAGGTCGGCATGGGTATATTCTGTAATGGCATTGCGGAAATCATTCAGGTAAGGATGGCAAAACTTCCATTCGTTAAAATAATGCTGCATAGCTCCGAAAAACAAAGAATCTCCCAAAACATATTGAAGGTTATATAACATGGTGGCGCCTTTGGTGTAAACCTGGGAGTAGCCACCGTCGTGGCTCAACATACTGTGAAAGTCATCTGATTGGGTATTTAGGGTAACATCGCGCAGTCCATAATTATTGCCCGCGCGGGCAGCCAGCGATTTTCCTTCAGGATTTTCTGTAAAGTCTTTATCGCCCCAGATGTAATTATACAGGTAGCCAGAATAAGCATAATCCATCCTGAATAAATCTTGTTTGTAATACTTGTTTATATAATTTGAAACCGGCCTTCCCTGTATTTCATAAGGGCCGTTCAGTTGCTGGTATATCCAGCATTCTGCAAACTCGGTAAAGCCCTCATCAAGGACAGCCCTGTATGTTTCATTACTGCCCAGCATGCCGAAAAACCAGTTATGGCTCACTTCATGGGTAAGCGTGCCGAGGTAATCTGGGTAGCCTCCGCCATCGAGGGTAATCATAGGATATTCCATTCCATCGCGCGCATCGGCGACAATCATCTGCGGGTAACCATAGATCCCGAAAAATTTTGAATCGCATGCAATTACAGATGCGGTATAGTCTGCGGCATCCTGCCAGCGGTGGGCGTGCATTTCTTCGGCATAGGAATAACATTTTATTCCATGCCAGGCTGCAATCCCTATTCGGTAAGTAGGGTCGGCGGTAAGGGCAAAATCATGGACATTTTCAGCATGATAGAGCCATGTCTTGGGGATGTTTGTTCTTTTTACCGGAACCGTAGGCGCAGCGCTTTCATTTGTCTTGTTGCGGAAATTCCTGATGTCTATCTTTTTCATTAAGCTGTCAGGGAGCATCTCTTTTTCATTCAGCAATGTTCCGGTTGCCCCTGCAATATAGTTGTTGGGCAGGGTAAAGGCCACATCATAAGTTCCGAAATCACCGTAAAACTCATGTGCAAGGTGCTGTTCCACATCCCATCCGAATTTTTTATCATAAACGCAGATTCGCGGGTACCAATGCACCACGTCATACTGTTTATATATAGTGTCTTTGTTCTTGCTTGCCCAGGCAATAAAGGTTTTCATGCGGTTGCGCACCGTTCCGCCGGGGTCAAAATAGGTTTTGAATTTTATATGGAATGTAATTGAATGCCCCGGTAGCAAGGGCTGGTTAAGCCAGGCTTTCATTACTGTATTGTCGAGTTCTGTATGTAAGGGTTTATTATCAATATTTATACCTGTAACCTGGCAGCCGAGGTCACGGCTTTCGTACTTGCCGAATTTAGGTTTGAAGCCGCTGTTTACATAAGCCGAAGTATAATAGGAATGTTTGTTTTGCGCGTTGGAATAAAGGTGAAAGAATACATAATTCAACGTGTCCTGAGAATTGTTCCAGTATAAAAGTGTTTCATCCCCATCTATTATATCAGTGGAGTCATTTAAAGATGCAATAAGGGTATAATGAACATCCTGCTGCCAGTATCCCTTATATGGTGGGCGGTTTTGCCAGTAATAGGGATTACCTGTACTTCGGTAGTTATCGGCAGGGAAACTATATGGCTGGCCTATTAAATGAAAAGCGAAAAATGAAAAGTGAAAAATTAATACGAAGCAGAGTTTATTCATGTCAAAATAATAGGCGAAAATATATATTTAGGTTGAGATTTAGGTTAAGGTTAAAAATTGAAAATTGAGAGTTGAAAGTTGACAATGAACAATTATTGAGTTTTTCATTCAGGATTTATTTATGCTTGGGGTTACACAAGGTTACACTTTTTAAGGTATTTTTTGAATTAACTTATTGATTACCAATATGAATTATGTTTACAAGGGTCAAAAAGTGTAACCCCAAACAAAAAACTGCGGAAAACTGCGGAAAATTGCGGAAATTCAAGGGGGTATAAAAATTTCGGAGCATTGATTATCAGTTGGTTAAATATTTTTACCGGAGAAACAGAGGCGCAAAGTTATTTTCCATTTTTGCCACAGATTCCACAGATTTTTTTATGATTTAATTCGTGAAATTCGTGGCTAAAATATTGCCACAGATTCACTGATTTTTTCATTTTTCTCGTCAATTTTTTTACCGCAAAGTTGCTTCCATTCAATCAGAGCAATCCCGACTTTTTTTATCGGGGGTGCGCAAAGACGCAATTTTTTACCGCAAAGAGCGCAAAGTAAACAACCCGCAGAGATTAATTCACAATTCACCATTCACCATTTTGCATGCGCTTCGCTCACTCTCATTTTCAAACTCAGGCCGTTCTTTTATTAAATACATGAGACAGTGGTCTTTCGTTCACTATTCACCATTCACAATTTACCATTCACCATTTTGCATGCGTTCCATTCGCACCGCAAATATAAACATTTTATATAAAATTAATAAATATTATATTTATAAAATAGTAAGAACACATAAAAAGCTTTGTTATTCCAAAACAATTTTTATATTTATAACTTTATTTTCATCACAGTGCCAATATTATTATTTGAAACCCCATGAAAAAAAATTTACTTTTTTCTTTACTTGTATTTCTTCACTCTTCACTTTTATTTTCTCAGGCGCCTAAATGGGATTGGGCAAAAAGCGCCGGCGGGAGTAATTTAATTGCTTATAGCATTGCAACTGATGCAAGGGGCAACAGTTATGTTTCCGGATATTTTACTGGTGGTAGCACTACTATCGGAAATTTTACATTGCCAAGTACTGGCGGCAGTGGAGATATGTTTGTTGCTAAATATGACCCAAATGGTAACGTTTTATGGGCAAGGAGCGCTGGCGGCAGCAGTGGTTATGATAATGGAATTGCAAATGGTATTGCAGTTGATTCTTCCGGCAACGTATATGTTTGCGGGTATTTAAATAGCTCTAGCATTACTTTTGGCTCCATTACATTGACAAATAATGGCACTTCTAATATGTTTTTTGTGAAGTATGATGCTAATGGGAATGTGATTTGGGCGAAAAACCCGGGTGGAAGTGGGACAGATATATGTGAAGCTGTCACTACTGATACTAAAGGCAATATATTCCTTACCGGATACTTTACCAGTTCAAGTATCACTTTTGGGAGTTTTACTTTAACCCAAACAAGTGGCGGAGGTACTCAGTCAACTTTTATTGCTAAATACGATGCAGCAGGAAATGTTCTTTGGGCATCATCTCCAAATGCGGCAGGCAGCTATGGGAGTGATTGTTGCGGTAGTCAAGGCGATTCTCCATCGGCAATTACCACTGATAAAAAAGGGAATGTATATATTACAGGAGAATTTTCTGGCGCTACTCTTACATTTGGTAGTGCCCCTATACTAAATTTTATCGGGTCTGGTTATAATGATGCCTATACAGTTAAATATGATAGTACCGGTAACGTGATTTGGGCGAAAAATTTTGGTGGAACAAGCGGTTATAATCCTGTGCTTAGCCCTTCAGCTATGGCTGCTGATAGCAATGGCAACGTATATATTACCGGTTATTTCGAAAATAATACAGTTACTTTTGGCTCAACCTTACTTACCAATGGTAAGTTAGTTGCAAATAACGATAATGCCTATTTTATCGCCAAATACGATTCAAGTGGGAATCCGCAATGGGCAGAGAATGCAGGTGGTTGGGCTGATTTCGGATATGGCATTGCAACCGATGCCAGCAATAATATTTATGTTGTCGGGTATTTTGTAGCCCCAACTTTCATTTTAGGCAGTGATACTTTACATAATATGAATTCTTCCACCCCTGGACAAAATGGCCCAACGGAAGCTTTTTTTGCTAAATATAACAGTGCTGGCAATGTGCTCTGGACTTATGATGCTGGCAGAGGTGGAACAAATGGTTCTGCCGGTGCTTTCGCCTTATCAATTAATAGCGGTAATATTTATACTACAGGAACTTTTGATGACAGTATTACTTTAGGTAGTAGTATATTAACTAATGTTACTCCTGGCACTAGCGATCTATTTATTGCAAAACTTTCCACCTGTGGCCTTAGTGTCTCTACTTCAACAGTAAATTCTACCTGCGGCAACCCCACAGGTTCAGCAACCGCAATAGTTTCAAACGGAACACCACCTTACACTTATTTCTGGACAGATGCCAGTAAAAAAGCCACAGACGACAGCCTTGCAAGTGGTTTGTATATAGTAACCGTTACTGATAGTAATGGCTGCCAGGCATCCGCAACTGCTAATATTGTAGATGCGACTGCCCCTGCAATTTCTGTTACATCTTTAGCCAATGTTACCTGCCCCGGGGGCAGTAATGGTTCTATTACTATTTCTGTGGCAGGCGGAACCAGCCCTTATACTTATTATTGGGATAATGGCTCTTTAACCCAAAACATAAGTAAACTTAGTGCCGGCCCATACCAGGTAGAAATTACTGATGCCAATGGTTGCAGGGCAACACAGGTAATCACTATTACTCAGCCACCTTCGTTTGCAATGTCAGTTGGCACTGCAACTGCTTCATGCGGTGGCTCTGATGGAAGCGCTACCTTAACAGTATCAGGCGGCACAGGCAGCTATACATATCTATGGACCCCATCAGGCCAAACAACCTATAGCGCCTCAGGCCTTGCAGCAGGGAGCTATTCAGTAATGGTAATTGACAGTTCAGGGTGCAAAGACAGCATTAGCGCCGATGTGGAAAATGCCGGGGGCCCCATTGTAACTATAACCAATATCACTGCTGCTGATTGTTTTACCGGAACAGAGGGAACCGTTTCACTCTCTGTTACTGGAGGTACAAGCCCTTATACCTATTCATGGTCGAATGGAGCAACTTCCTCGACGCTGACTGCACCAGTTGGGTATTATAATTTAATTGTAACTGATAGTTCAGGATGTAAAGGTGTAACCAGTGCCCAGATACAGGACACTTTGCCGCAAGGAATAACTTTATGTGAGGTAACCGTTGACAGCAACCAGCAAAACGAGGTATTCTGGAACAGGACAAATGAAAAGAAAATAGCCTCTTACAATATTTACAGGGAAACAACGGCAAACGGCGTTTATCGTTTAGCAGCCTCTCAGCCTGCCGATAGCCTGAGCATGTGGATAGACCCTATTGCTGTTCCGCAGGTACGAGGCTATAAATATGAAGTATCGGAAGTAGATTCATGCGGCGATGAGAGCGTATTAAGCCCCGCAGATAAAACCATGCAATTATCCATCAGCCCTGCATCGGGTTGTGGTTATAACCTTTTCTGGAATAATTACATAGGATATAACATTACCCAATACCTGATATTCCGCGATAGCGCAGGCACAGGCTTCAGGCAAATAGATTCAGTAAATGCAAGCAAAACTTCATGGACAGACCATACCTGTTACCCTGCAAGTGATTCTATAGCTTATTTTGTTGAAGCCGAAATCCCAACAGGCTGTACTCCAACAAACAGGCCTGAGAAAGTGAACAATACAACAACAAGGAGTAATACACAGCACAATATTGCTTTAACAGGCCCTACTGCTGCTTCGGCCTTAACTTCAACCTCAATCTCAATCTCTATCTATCCTAATCCTGCAAATGAGAGATTGAATATTGTAATCAGCAATGCAAAAGCTGAAACTAAGAGTATAAGTATCGTTGATGTAACCGGAAGAGAAGTATATTCTGAACCGCCAATGATGAATAGTGAATTGTCAATGAATATTGGAAGCCTCGCCACAGGAATTTACTTTGTAAAGGTAACAACCAATACTTCATCGAATGTGGTAAAGTTTGTTAAGGAATAATAATTCCAAAATAGTTTTACATTTAGAACTTTATTTTCATCACAGTGCCAATATTATTATTTGAAACCCCATGAAAAAGATTTTGCTTCTCTTTTCATTTTCCATTCTTCATTGTTCGCTTTCTTTTGCTCAGGCTCCAAATTGGCTTTGGGCTAGAACTGCAACAGGAAATGTTTTTGCACGCGGCATAACGACAGATTCTATCGGCAATATATATGTAACTGGAGGATTCAGCGGTGGCAGTGTTACTTTGGGGAGCATTACCCTGACTAACATCGCCGGCCAGGATATCTGGATTGCTAAATATGACCCCAATGGTAATGTGCTTTGGGCTAAAAGCTTTGGGGGCAATAGCGATGACATTGGTAATTCTGTCAGTATTGATAAGGAGGGTGATATATATGTTGCAGGATATTATCAAAGTCCCACATTGGTAATTGGCTCTTCCACTTTAATAAATGCTGGTGGCTGGGACATATTTTTAGCCAGATTCGATGCAGGCGGTAACCCTGTCTGGGCTCAAAGTTTTGGTGGCAGTTCTAATGACTTAGCCCCTTATATTACTTGCGATTCTAAACAAAACGTATATATTGCAGGGCAATTCTATAGTTCCAGCATCACCTTTGGAAGTTTTCAACTAAACAGCAGCGATGCCAACAGCAACTCTTTTTTAGCAAAATTCGATTCCAAAGGGAATGTAATATGGGCTGAAACACCTAATGCTGGTGGTGGAAATGTTGGCAACAATCCGGACGGTATTACAATTGATGCAAATTCCAACATATATATTACCGGAAATTTCCAGTCATCAACGCTAAGTTTAGGAACCAGTGTAATGAACCTGGTTAGCGGCAGTTACCAGGATATATATGTGATTAAACTGGATTCAAGCGGTAATGTGCATTGGGCAAAGAACTTCGGCGCTACAGGTGGTAATCCAGACGCAGGTGGAACCTCCCTTGCTACGGATGCTATGGGAAATGTATATGTTACAGGAAATTATAAAGGGGCCATTATCTCTTTCGGCGTGGACACCCTTACAAATATGGGAGGTTTTGATGCGTTTGTGGTGAGATATGATTCAGCAGGTAACCCTCAATGGGCACAGAATATAGGTGGAAGCAATGATGATGGAGGCCAGGCGACAGCAATGGATGCCAATGGTTATTTGTATGTTACAGGGTGGTTTTCAAGCCCAAATATCAGCATTGGAAGTTATATATTGAATAATCCTGGCCCCGGTAACGGCAATTACGCAGATTTATTTATTGCAAAATATGATACCGCAGGCAATGCTCTTTGGGCTCAACGAGCAGGGGGATTGGACAGGACTGGTGGCATAACAATAACGCAACCGGCGGAAAATGCTCTTGTAATAAATAAAAATGACATATATTTTGATGGTTATTTTGATTGCGATAGCATTATTTTTGGCAGCGATACGTTGAATAATGCTAACCCGGGGAATAGTGACATTTTCCTGGTAAAACTTTCCACCTGTGCGCTTAATGTATCTACATCGACTCTAAATTCAAGTTGTGGAACTCCAAATGGCTCTGCCAGCGCCATTCCATCTAACGGAACACCGCCCTATATATATTCCTGGACAAACGGAAGCAAAACATCCTCAGCCGACAGCCTTGCCAGCGGCTTATATATAGTTACTGTAACCGATAAAAATGGTTGTACCACAACTGCACCGGCAACAGTAAAAGATGCAGGAGCACCCATAATAACTGTATCTTCAGTGAATAACATTACCTGCCCCGGAGGAGGCAATGGTTCCATTACCATTTCTGTTTCCGGCGGATTATCTCCTTATACCTATTACTGGGATAATGGTTCTACTACCCAAAACATAAGCAATCTTACTGCTGGGCCTTATCAAATCCAAGTTACCGATACCAATGGCTGCAAAGCGACAGAGGTAATTTCTATTAATGAGCCGCCGACATTTGCACTGTCTGTCAGCACTACCTCAGCATCATGCAGTGGTTCTAACGGAATTGCTACCCTGACGGCATCCGGTGGTACCGGTAACTATACCTATTTATGGAAACCTACGGGGAAAACAACATATTGTGATTCAAACCTTGCAGCAGGAAGTTATTCAGTAATGGTGACTGATATTTCAGGATGCAAAGACAGCATTAGCGCCGATGTGGAAAATGCCGGGGGCCC
>JBKQUY010000031.1:0-28223 GCA_052325425.1 Bacteroidia bacterium
ACGCCAGGTACATGTTGTCGCGGGCAGGGTTAGGATAAAGAGAAGTATTATCGGAAGAATTTATATTCTTAATTGCGGTAAATTCTCCAACCACAACAGTAAAGCTTGCTGTATCACTACATCCGATAGAATCAGTACCTGTAACGGTATATGTAGTAGTGGCTGACGGAGCAATAACTACAGAATCGCTCGAACCTGAAATTACCGGGCTAGTCCCCGCCGACCAGGCATAAGATATTGAACTGCCCGATGCAATAAGCGTATCCATAGCCCCGACATTTATTGTATCATGCCCGGTTACAGTTATAACAGGTAAAGAATTTACTGTAACAGTGCCTTCATCCACAATATTACATCCATCCGGGTCGGTAACCAATACGCTATATGTAGTTGTAACAGTAGGCTGGACTGTGATTGTATCATTGGTGCTGCCTGTGCTCCAAAGATAAGTCAGCGGGCCTGTACCGCTGGCAATTTCAGCAATGGTATCATTTTGCCCAATACAGATATTCCCGCCCGGATTGCCTGTCAGAGACACAGAAGGGGTAGTTTTAACATTCACATTGATATTCGATACAGTGTCGGTACAGCCATTTGTATCAGCAACAACCAAAGTATAAGAAGTAGTTACCGTAGGGGAAACCAGGTCAGCGGAATCAACGGTACCGTCACTCCAGTTATAACTGAATGGGCCATTGCCTGTAGCGCTTGAAACAAGGGTATCAGTTAGGCCCGAACAAATTGAATCACCGCTGATTACATTATAACTGACAGTTACCATTGGTTTTCCAGCTACCACCTGCACCGGTGCAGAAGAAGCAGTACCATAGCATCCGGTAACAGAAACCTGGAAAATACCGCTGGTCTTAACAGTAATGAATTGAGTTGTAGCTGATGAACTGCCGCTCCATTGATATGTACCGGCAGCATTTGCAGTCAATATTACTGAATCTGCTCCGCAGAGAACTAAATTTCCGCTTGATACAATAGTAGGAATACCTGGGTTATAAGGAATGGTATAACCACTTAAAGTACCGCCGGGCGCAACAAAGTTTGAAGTGCTTCCGTTAAGAGCAAAACTACTCAGTTGCAATGCCGGGTTACCATTTGCGGAACTATCAGCTACTGTTGTAAACAAGCTGTTGTTGGTTCCTGCATTACCTTCATTGAAATAATATACGGCTAAAAGTGCAGTATCATTGCCGTTAAGCTGGTTAACCTGGTCATTTTCTATTTCACTGAGGCACAGGGCACGGCTCCAGAAGCGTACTTCATCAATGCTACCGTTAAAATTCTCTGTACCAACCTGATCGGAGCCTACTGAAAAAGCATCTGTGGCCGGGTTGGTTATCGCGTTAGCTGAAGATGTATTGCTTGTTAAGGTATAAGCAGTACTATCAAGATATAAAGTCCAATTGTTATTATTATTTACAACTGTTACCATTTGCCACATTCCGGGAGTTAATGACGCAGTTGATTGCATAATCACTACTCCTCCCAGTACAACCGATAACTTATTACTATTGCTGTTATCTACAAAAACTGCATACCCTGCATTCCCTGTATTTCCATTACTTACAATCATCTGGTTAGCGCTGGTAGCTCCGCTCCAGTTAACGCGGGCTTCCATAGTTAATGTATCTGAAACAGTAGAAAAAATGGGCGCAATTGCGCTTTCAACTCCGGTATAATTAAGAGCTTGAGCAGGCATGCAGGTTGATGCTACAGGAGCGCCTGTAACAAAATTACTTGTACTGCCTGTTAAAGCAAAGTTATTTAATATCCCGGTGTTGCCATTACCACTAAAATCAGTTAGTGTAGTAATTGAAGTATTTGTACCGCCTGCCACACCTTCATTAAATGTATAATAGAGCGCCAGGCCATTGTCTGAATTACACGATAATTCGTGGCTCATATCATTTTGTACCTGGTATTGTGTACGTGCAACGCTCCATATCCTTACTTCATCTATTGATCCGTCAAAATACTCATCCAGTGCAGGATCTGTAACCCCTACGGCAAGGTTGGATGCGGAGGGAACTCCATTTGCGCCCGGATTATCATTACCTATAAGGTTTCCATCAAGATACATGCTTCTTGTAGTTCCATCCCAGGTTACAGCCACATAATGCCATGCGCCTGAAATATCTCCCACAGGTACAATAAGGTCATTGCCCCACCAATAATTAATAAGTTCTCCTGAGGCATCTAATCGTAGCGCATTAACCTGGTTACCGGAGCCATAGTTCCCCCATCCTACAATACCAAAAGTACCCATAGAATTGGCATTAAACCATGCTTCAATGGTATAATTACTGTTACCTATGGGTATTCCTGAATTCGTGGGCACACTTACATACGTGCTGTTGGCATTAACAAAATTAAGCGCGTTTTGCTGCGCTTTTGCGGCCTGAACAGCGAACAATGCCATTGTTCCTATTACAAGCATTTTAATTGAAGTATTCATTTTCATTGGGGTTTTAATTTTAATTAGGTCGCAAATTTAAATATTAATATTTTATTGGGGGAATAAAATCATGATATAACACATATTTATGCTCATTATAAATAGAAAATGATTAACCTGTTTTGGGCTGTTTCGAATTACAAAAATGTACGATATTATACTGTGACGAATCTAATATTAAAAACGCCTGAAAAGAATTGACTTTCAGGCCATTTGATTTTTATCATCCTCCAAACCATTGATTTTGCTACATTGCGCCCCCAAATAATGCATAATTCAAAAAATATTTATGAAAATACATGCTCTTTTACCCGTGGCTGCAATATTGGTTTTGTCATCATGCAATAACAGTAGCAAGCAATCTGCCGAAAATAATAATACCATGCTGCCCAATAATCCATTTTTAAATCCAAGTACATTGCCATTCCAGGCAGCCGATTTCACTAAAATAAAAGACAGCGATTTTAAACCTGCAATTGAAGAAGGCATAAGGCAACAACAAGCTGAAATAGAAAAGATAGCCGACGATTCTTCAGCTCCGTCTTTTGAAAATACACTTGTGGCATTGGAAAAAAGCGGGCAGATGCTGCGCCGGGTAAACGGGGTATTCAATATGTTGACCGGGGCAAATACAGACCCGGAATTACAAAAGGTATCGGAGGATGTGGCCCCTAAGCTTGCTGCCAATAATGACGCCATCTTTCTGAACACCAAATTATTTAAACGGGTAGAAGCTATTTATAAACAAAGGAAACAACTGAAGCTCGACCCGGAGTCTGACCGTCTGGTAGAATTTTATTATGAGAAGTTTGAATTGGCAGGAGCGAATCTATCCGATAATGCCAAGGACAGCCTGAAAAAACTGAACAAGGAAGAAGCCACACTTAGCGCAAAATATACCAACCAGTTATTGGCCGCTGCCAAAGCGGGCGGGCTGCTGGTAAGCGACAAATCAGAGTTAGCCGGCCTTTCAGACGGGGAACTGGATGCCGCCGCGCAGGCAGCTAAAACTGCTAACCAACCCGGAAAATGGATGCTTCCTTTGCAAAATACTACACAACAGCCTGCACTGCAATCACTTTCAGTGAGAGCTACGCGCCAGAAACTTTTTGAAGCATCATGGAACCGTGCGGAAAAAAGCGATTCCAACGATACCCGTGCCACCATTTTGCGTTTGGCTGCTATCCGTGCCCAGAAAGCAAAACTGTTAGGCTTCAAAAATTTTGCCGCATGGACACTGATGAACCAAATGGCTAAAAACGAGGATGCAGTAGAACAATTCCTTTCACGGCTGGTGCCTGCCGCTACTGCCAAAGCAAAGCAGGAGGCAAATGATATTCAAAAAGTGATAGACCAGCAGAAAGGCGGATTTGAATTGCAACCGTGGGATTGGGATTTTTACGCTGAACAGGTCCGCAAAGCCAAATATGACCTTGATGAAAGCCAGGTAAAACCTTATTTTGAGATTAATAATGTTCTGCAAAACGGTGTGTTTTATGCAGCCAACCAGCTTTACGGGCTTACCTTTAAAGAACGTAAAGATATTCCTGTTTACAACAGTGATGTAAGGGTATTTGAAGTTTTCGACAAGGATGGCAGTTCCATTGCTTTATTTTATTGCGATTATTTTAAACGTGCCAATAAAAACGGAGGAGCATGGATGGACAATATGGTTGTCCAGTCAAAATTACTGGGTACAAAACCTGTCATTTATAATATCTGCAATTTCACCAAACCCGCCGAGGGACAGCCCGCGCTGATAAGCTTCAGCGACGTTACAACCATGTTCCATGAATTCGGGCACGGGCTGCATGGTATTTTTGCCAGCCAGCAATACCCCAGCCTTTCAGGCACGGCTACAGCCCGCGATTTTGTTGAATTTCCTTCCCAGTTCAACGAACATTGGGCATCTGACCCGCAGGTGTTTAAGAATTATGCCAAACACTACAAAACCGGGGAGCCAATGCCACAGGAACTGGTAGATAAAATAAAGAAAGCCGCAAAGTTCAACCAGGGATATGATCTTACCGAAGTTCTTGCCGCTGCAGAACTTGATATGCAGTGGCATATATTGTCTGCTGATACTTCGGTACAGGATGTTGACAAATTTGAAACCGAAGCATTACAGAAAACTCATCTTGATATACCGGAAGTGCCCACACGATACCGTTCCAGCTATTTTCTGCATATATGGAGCAATGGTTATGCTGCAGGTTATTACGCTTACCTGTGGACGGAAATGCTGGATGACGATGCCTTTCAATGGTTCAAAGAACATGGGGGGCTAACCCGGGAGAACGGGCAACGTTTCCGCGATATGATATTGTCGCGCGGAAATACACAAGACTTGTCAACCATGTTCCGCAATTTTTACGGCAGCGACCCTGATATTCAACCTATGTTGGAAAACCGTGGATTAGCGGAAGAAAAAAAATAATCACAGGAACAAACTTATATTTGCCGTTCTAACTGCCCGGTATTTGGGCTTGCATAATATTTTCATCCAATGAAAAAAAATATTCTTTTTGCAATTATCGGCTCTTTTGTCCTGCTAAGCTGCAACAATAGCCAAAAAACTGCAAGCCCATCGGGCGACGAGGCTTTTCAAAAAATATCTGAGGATTTTCTCAACGGTTACTTAAAATGGAGGCCGCAGATGTCTGTCGCTCTCGGATTCCATGAATACGACGGTAAAATAACCGATTTCAGCAAAGCGTCTATTGACAGCGAACTTGCACGGCTCAAATCGTACGATAAAATGTTATCAGCATTTGACACCACTACTCTAAGCACAAAAATGTTTTACGATTTCCGCATTTTGCAGGGAGGTATCCGGAATGAAATTTTCTCTATTGAAGATTTGGACGAATATACTAAGAACCCTATTACTTATGCCGGCGCCATAGATGTGAATATTTATGTGAAAAGAAATTTCGGGCCAATTGAAGACCGCGTTAAATCAATTATTGCCATTGAGAATGAAGCGCATAATGTTTTTACCGATGCAAGAGCCAACCTTCTCGATTCGCTGCCCAAACCTTATGTTGAAACAGCAATTGAAGAAGCAAAAGGCTCGGCTGAGTTTTTAAGCGGAGACCTGGTTGTAGCCCTGAAAGATGTAAAGGATACCGCCCTCATGGCAGCATTTACTGCCGCCAACAATAAAGCTGTTGAAGAAGTGAAATCTTATGCCGGTTACCTGGAAAAGGAAAAACTGCCCAGGGCAAACAACCATTATGCCATTGGCAAAGAGAATTACCGGAAAATGCTTTTATATACCGAAGGTATTACACTATCTCCTGAAAAAATCCTCGAAATAGGAATGAATGAATTGAAAAAAGAACAGGATGTATTTAATTCGACTGCAAAAATTATTGACCCTAATAAAAATCCTGTGGATGTATATCACGATATGCAGAAAGAGCATCCAACGGCTGAAGAACTGATTCCGGACGCGAAGAAAAACCTCGAGGCAATCCGTCAATTTCTTATTGACAAAAAGATAGTGACCATGCCTTCTGAAGTAAGGGTAAAAGTGCAGGAAACTCCTGAATATGCCCGCGCTTCGAGCACAGCTTCCATGGATACTCCCGGCCCCTTTGAAACCAAAGCTACCGAGGCCTATTACTACATTACCCCGGTTGACCCGAAATGGACTGACCAGCAAAAGGAAGATTGGTTAAGACAGTTTGACTTTTATACAACCGATAATGTTACCATACATGAGGCTTATCCCGGGCACTATACACAGTTTCTGCACCTCAATGCATCTTCAGCTACCAAAACAGAAAAAATATTTGGCAGTTATGCCTATATTGAAGGCTGGGCGCATTATTGCGAGCAGATGATGGCTGATGAAGGTTATGGTCATAATGGCGATACCGTCAGGGCGGCCAAATACCGCCTTGCACAGGCAGGCGATGCGCTTCTGCGCCTTTGCCGTTTATGCGTTTCAATTAAAATGCATTGCGAAGGAATGTCAGTAGATGATGCAACCAGATTCTTTATGGAGAACTGGTACCAGGGCGAGAAACCATCGAGGCAGGAAGCCATGCGCGGCACATTTGACCCGGGCTATCTTTTTTACACAATTGGTAAACTTGAAATCCTTAAACTGAGGGAAGATTATAAAAAACAGGAAGGTTCCGCATTTTCACTGCAGAAGTTTCATGACCTGATGCTTGATAACGGAATGCCTCCTATCCATCTTTTACGTGAAGTTTTGCTGAAAGATAAAAGCGCCTGGGGTGCAACGCTCTGATTTGTTTTAAAATCCTTGAAGAAGCTATTTTTTTATATTTTGCTTCTCGAAATAAAACCAGCACAATGAATAGATATATTCACTTTCTGTTATTTATTTTTACTTCCATCTTCGTTTCAACCAACACCGGCAATGGGCAATCAAAGTTCATTGACGATAGCCTTGATGTTTATATTACCCATGGTATGAAACTCTGGAACATACCCGGTCTTGCAATAACAATTGTCAAGGACGGAAAAGTTATTTACCGCAAGGGTTTTGGTGTACGTGAGGTGGATAAACCCAGTAAGGTGGATGAGAACACTTTGTTTATGATAGCTTCCAATACTAAAGCATTTACTGCTACAGCACTGGCATTACTTGATTATGAAAAACGCTTATCCTTAGATAATAAAGTAAATAAATACATGCCGGATTTTAAACTGTATGATTCCCTCGCGTCAAGAGAAGTAACTATTCGTGACTTGCTCTGTCATCGTACGGGCCTTGGCGATGGCCAGGGCGACTTCCTTTTTACTGAAAGTAATTATTCAAGGAAGGAGATTATTCATAAAATGAGGGATTTAAAGCCCATGTATAGTTTCCGCAGCCAATTTCAATATTGTAACGATGGGTACATTGCAGCAGGAGAAATAGTGCCATTGGTAACAGATACATCATGGGATGATTTTATTAAATATAATATTTTCAAACCATTGAAAATGAATAGTACAACAACACGCCAGGCTGATATTATAAATAATAATAATGCTGCGAAACCCTACACGATATATGACAATAAATTGGTAATTGATTCTTATGACAGCCTTGATAATGCAGGCCCGTGCGGTGGCATCATTTCCAATGTAAAGGATATTTCAAACTGGCTTATTATGCAGTTAGACAGCGGTAGGTTTGAGAGTAAACAAATAATCCCGTTTGATATTATACGCAGAACAAGAACCTCAAATATTGTTGATGGGGACCAGGCAGATCCTATGTTTCCTTCATTGCATTTTCTGACATATGGCCTTGGGTGGAGGTTAAACGATTATCAAGGCCATAAAATTGCTTTTCACTCAGGAAGTGTACATGGGTTCAGCAGTCTTATTGTCATGGTTCCGGAGGAGAAATTTGGATTTTCTGTCATGATGAATAATGATGATGGTAATTTCAAATTTGCTTTGCGAAACCAGTTACTTGACGCTCTTTTTAATGTTCCTTATCGGGACTTTGACGGTATTTCTTATTTGCGTCATATATCCGATAAAGCGCAATCTGACTCCATAATAAATAAACTGAAAACTTTGGCAGCAAGTCATCCTAAACCGGCACTTGACCTGAAAGAATATGCTGGCAGATACATGAATGATGCTTATGGAGAAGTCGAAATAAAGGCAGAGAACGGAAATCTCAATATTTATTTTTCACATCATCCTCATGTTATTGGCAAACTTGAGCCTTTAGGTGAGAATATGTTTGCCTGTATTTTCAACCCTGTTTCCTTAGGCGTTAAAGAAATACCATTCACCATAAAAGATGGCAAAGTACAATCTGTTGCCATTGATATTGACGACAATAATTCTCCCTGTGAGTTTAATAAGGTAAATAAAAGTTAAATTTTCCCGAATAAATCAATATACTTTAATGGAATATTTTAAACCATATTTTGGAGTTACTGCAATTTGTTTGGGGCTGTTGGCATATACCTTTTATATTTCAAGCACCCTCAAAAACAAAACAAAGCCCCATGCCTTTTCCTGGCTGTTATGGACGCTTACGACAGCTATTGTATTTACCGCGCAAGTAACCAAAGGCGGAGGCGCAGGTTCATGGTCAACCGGGTTTACATGCACCGTTTGCCTGGCTATCGGCATTATCTCCTTATTCAAATACGACAAAGCTTATTCCCTCTCAGATATTCTATTTATTACCGTCGCATTGCTTGCCCTTTTGCCCTGGTTCTTTACCAAAAATCCGACAGCCTCTGTTATTCTTATTGCAAGCATTGATGTTGTCGGTTATGGCCCCACCCTCCGTAAAAGCTATTATTTCCCCGATGAGGAAAATCCCATTTCCTTCGGGCTCAACTCCATTAAACATTTATTTTCATTCCTGGCCCTGCAAAACTATATTGTGGCCACATGGATTTATCCGGCATCGCAAATATTTATGAATGGGCTTGTGGTGGTGTTAATTTTAATCAGGAGAAAGCAACTGCTGCATAAAGAAATGTGATTGGATTTTTTTTCAAGAATATACCCCAAGCCCTTAAGGAACTGCTCACACTTAGCTTGCCTGCCATGAATTTTTTGCTTCATGGCTGGAAGTGTCAAATGAATATGTTTCGACAGGCTCAACATGGCTCTGTTTTATTTTAAAGCCCCGCAATACTGGGGATTTAGGATAAAAACAAACATTCGGGCACAAAAATATAAAAACCCCATCCCGCAGAATTGCGGGACAGGGCTTTCGGATGAAAGGCATTAAATACCCGGCTGATTATTTCTTGTCAGCAGCAGGTTTTGTGTCAGCTTTCTTTACTTCTTTCTTTTCAGTTTTCTTTACAGGTTTCTTTTCGTCTTTCTTTACAGGTTGTTGTTTGTTGTCTTGTTTTTTTACACCTTTTACAACCGGGTTAGCAAAGGAAACACCGGCAAAGAGAACCAGCGAAGCGAGGATTAAACTTAAGTTTTTCATGACGTTTTAGTTATTGGTTATTTTATGAAAACAAAACTACACCAGCAGAATGAAGATAGGGTGAAGATTTAGTAATTAGGAATTAATAATTAGAAATCAGGAATCATTCCTGACAACTGATTACTTTCAACTGACAACTGAATTAAAGAAATCAGAATTTATATTCTATGCCAGCTCCTGCGTTTAGTGTGCAATAAAAATCATAAGTATAACCAAACTCAGGTAATGTCCGCATATATGCAATATCTAATGAGAGATATAATTTCTTCGCAATATGAAATTTATATGTTACACCCAATTCAGCCCCTGGCCCGGCATCGAAAAAGTTATAGGAAGGGCTAAATTCATGTTCATAAAATGTAGTGCAACCTGCCAAAAACCTGCCTTCAAATAGATTACCATTTTTAAAAGCCAGGGAATAGAAGAGCCCGGCAAAATATTGTCCGGTATAATATTGGGCATATAGGCTAGGTACATCTGTGTCTTGTTTTTCTTCGTCAATTTTGTTATAACTCTCCACAATTTCAGCCAATATTCCCCAATGTTTAAAAATCTGGTACTGAAAATTCAGATTAATATATGCTTCCGGAGCATACCAATATACTGAGTTAGTGTTTGCGATTTTATATTTTGTAGTTATAACCTCAGGGGAACTGTAACCAATAGAACCACCCATACTAAACCTGTGCTCCTTATAATCATTGTTTGAACTATCTGCTGCCTGTTTATTTACATTCTGGCTATAAGCAGGAACAGTGAAAATCAAAAAAAGAAAGAGCAATCTCTTATACATTCTAATTTATATAAATATCAAAGTTAAAATATTCCACACATCACTAAATAAATACAAAAACCCCGTCCCGCAAAATTGCGGGACAGGGCCTTCGGATAAAAGGCATTAAATACCTGGCTGATTATTTCTTGTCAGCAGCAGGTTTTGTCTCAGCTTTCTTTACTTCTTTCTTCTCACCTTTCTTTTCGGTTTTCTTGGTCTCTTTCTTTTCAGTTTTTGCTTTCTCTTGTTTTACACCTTTCTTTACAATTGGATTTGCAAAAGAAACACCGGTAAAGAGAACCAGCGAAGCGAGGATTAAACTTAAGTTTTTCATGACGTTTTAGTTATTGGTTATTTTATGAGAGCAAAATTACACCGCCAGAATGAAGAAGAGGTGAAGAGCGAGTGATGGAGTGTTAAAATTGTTTAAAATCATTCTGCTATTTTAAATAGCCTCTTATATCCTATTGCAGAAAGGTGCATACTGTATGGTTGTTCTTCAAAATAATTTAAGTGTTACTTTTACATATATATGTGTAGTTATGCAAAACAGCAGAGTATTAGAATCTGAACATCTTTACTTAAGGCATATGACAATAGATGATATTGATAATATGCTGAAATTAAATAGTAACGCCGAAGTAATGAAATACGTAGGCCCCTCATTACTGATAAAAATGACCAGGCAAATAGAATAGAAAAATCAATAGAGTATTATAAACAAAATACAGGCCTGGGTATTTGGCCTGCCATTGAAAAAGTGACCGGAGAGTTCATTGGCTGGTTTTGTTTGAAACATTTGGATGACACCAATGAAATTGAAATAGGATACCGTTTATTAAAAGAATATTGGGGTAAAGGATATGCCACTGAAATGTCGGATAAGATAATTGAATATGGATTTGAAATAATGAAATTGAATGTGATAGTTGGTATTACCCAGCCAGGTAATATGGCCTCGCAGAAAGTATTAAAAAAAGTTGGGCTACTGTATATAAAGGATGCATTCTATTATAATACTCATGTAAAGTATTTTAGCATATCAAAGGAAGAATATAGGGCCAAAATGTGAAAAATTTATTGACAATCTCAAAAATATACCTACGCTATATTAAATTTTACATATTGAAAATCAATAAGTTATATTTAATTGCTAAAAATAATTGCAATGAATTGCTAACATGATAATATTTTTAGTAATTTTGTGCTAAATTTATTATCAATGTCACTAATAGATAAGAATATCAAAACTCTCAGGAACCTGCGGAACCTTTCGCAGGAAACTCTTGCCGATGAAATGAATATTCAGCGCGGGCGTTTAGCCTCTTATGAAGAAGGCCGTGCCGAACCACCTTATGACTTGCTGATAAAATTCTCCGATTATTTTCATGTTGCCATAGATGCCCTCCTGCGTGCCAATTTATCTAAAACCAAACCGGAAGATTTGATGAAAGTAGGTGAAAACCGTATCCTGTTTCCCATAATGGTAGATAAAGATGGAAATGACCTTGTTGAAGTGGTACCCATTAAAGCGCAGGCGGGGTATCTTAATGGTTACGCCGATCCGGAATATATTGAAAGCCTTCAGCACATGAACTTTCCTTTTTTGCCTGTAGGCAAACACAGGGCTTTTCCTATAAAAGGAGATTCCATGCCCCCGCTTGGCGACGGCAGCTTTGTTATAGGCAAGTATATGGAATCGCTCAATGAAATACGCGACGGGCAGACCTATATATTGGTAACACGCGATGAAGGCTTGGTTTATAAGCGGGTATATTCACACCTTAAAGATGATGCTACGCTCAGCCTCCATTCTGATAATAAGAATTATACTCCCTATAGAGTAAAAGCGGAAGATATTTTGGAGATATGGGAATACCAGTGTGCCATAAATACTTCGAAAAACAAACCCGAAGAATTGAACCTGGAAAGTATTATGGGCATGCTGCGGGAATTGAAAATTGAGTTTGAAAGAATAAAAAAATAATTTACCCCAGATTGACTTTATGAAATATTCTGAAAAGAAACATACATCTGTAATCAGTGAATCTGTGGCTACCTGTTTTTGGAATATTAATATTGTTCAAAACTTCATACGCATATTTAATACATAATTATATATCTTTAACTTTCATTTATAAACAATCAAAAGCAAATCACCATGGAAAAAGTAATGGACAAAGTAGCAGAAAAACCTGAGAAGAAAGATGCAGCAAAAGAGGCCGCCAAAGAAAAGCTGAAAGCCTTAGCTCTCACTCTTGATAAAATTGAAAAAACTTATGGCAAAGGAACCATAATGAAAATGGGCGATACCCCGGGTGATGCCATAGAGGTAATTCCCACCGGCTCACTTACGCTCGATATAGCATTGGGTGTTGGCGGTTATCCCAAAGGCCGTGTAATAGAAATATATGGCCCGGAATCATCGGGTAAGACAACCCTCTCTCTCCACGCTATTGCCAATGTGCAACGCAACGGAGGCATTGCCGCCTTTATTGACGCTGAACATGCCTTCGACCGTTTTTATGCCGCAAAACTTGGAGTAGACATAGGCAATCTCCTCATATCGCAACCCGATAACGGAGAACAGGCCCTTGAAATAGCTGAAAACCTGATTCGCTCAGGCGCAGTAGATATGGTAGTTATTGACTCTGTTGCCGCCCTTACTCCGCGCGCTGAAATTGAAGGCGAAATGGGTGACTCTGTAATGGGTTTGCAGGCAAGGCTAATGTCGCAGGCATTGCGCAAGCTTACCGGAACCATTAACAAAACCGGCTGCTGCTGCGTGTTTATTAACCAGTTGAGGGAAAAAATCGGCGTTATGTTCGGTAACCCTGAAACAACTACCGGCGGTAACGCGCTTAAGTTTTATGCCTCTGTGCGCCTCGATATACGCCGCATAAGCCAGATTAAAGAAGGCGAGCAGGTGGTAGGCAACCGCACCCGTGTAAAAGTGGTTAAGAACAAAGTATGCCCTCCTTTTGGCCTGGCCGAGTTCGACATAATTTATGGCGAAGGCATTTCTAAAGTGGGTGAAATAGTTGACCTTGGAGTGGAAAAAAATATAGTGAAGAAGAGCGGGGCATGGTTCAGCTATGGCGAAACACGCCTGGGACAGGGAAGGGATGCCGTTAAGCAGATATTTAACGATAATCCTGAACTGGCTGAAGAAATAGAAAATAAAATCAAAGATGCCCTCGTACAAAAAGTATGAGTTCGGTTTCACGGATAATTGCAGCCGGGCTGACAGGAATCGTTTTTTTTCTTTCTGCCTGTAAAAATGAAAATGCAAAGGTACAACAGCAGCATGGCAAGGATACAAACCATGTTGCTGTTGATACTATTTTTCCTTCCATAGAAAAGTACACTAAGCGCATCAGCTCCAATCCAAAAGATGCCAATGCCTATTGGGGCAGGGGAAAACTTGAAGTGTCCCAGAAAAGTTTTTCGCAGGCGCTTGCCGATTATGAACAGGCTATACAGATTGACAGCAATAAGGACCAATATTATTACAGCCTTGCCGACCTCTATTTTATGATTGGGCGTACCCGCGATTCAAAAACTGCTTTTGAAAAGTGTATTTCTGTTAATCCCGGTAACACAGACGCCCTGCTTAAATTAGGTGAAATTTATTTCTATGTCAAAAAGTATAAAGAAGCTATGGACCTTGCCGACAAGGCGCTGAAAGCAGATGTCCATTTGGCAAGGGCTTATTTTATGAAAGGCTTGCTTTTCCTTGAAATACATGACACCACCAAAGCATTATCGAGCATGCAGACTGCCGTAGAGCAAAATACCCAGTATTTCGACGCTTACATTCAATTGGGGCTTATTTATGCCCACAGGCATGATGCCCATGCCGTAGATTATTTTAATGCCGCGCTTAATATTGCCCCGCAAAGCTTAGAGCCATATTACGATAAAGGAATGTTCTACCAGTCTGTTAGCGACTATGATAATGCTGTAAGAATATATAACCAGCTTCTGCAAATTGATTCGACCTATAAGTTTGCATTATATAATATGGGATATATCTATTACATAACTGGCAAGGATTATAATAAGGCCATTTATTATTTCAGCAAAACGGTGCAAAGCGATACCGCATATACTATGGCTTATTACGCAAGGGGAAATTGTTACGAGGAGGTGAATGATTTGCCCAGCGCGGCTGCCGATTTTGCCCGTGCTTTAAAACAAAAACCGGATTTTAAAGAAGCGGAAGATTCTTATAAAGAAGTACGTGAGAAATTGCATAAATAATATACTATGAAGATACTTTGCATTGGGCGCAACTACGCCGAACACGCCAAGGAAATGAAGGCTGAAATACCTGCGGAACCTGTTTTCTTTATGAAACCCGAGACAGCCCTGATTGAGAAAAATAAACCATTCTATTATCCTGATTTTTCAAGCGATGTGCAACATGAGGTGGAAATAGTATTGAAAGTATGTAAAAACGGTAAGAACGTTCAGAAACAATTTGCACACAAATATTTTGACGAAATCAGCGTGGGTATTGACTTTACTGCCCGCGACCTTCAGGCTGCCTGCAAAACCAAAGGCCTGCCCTGGGAAAAAGCCAAAGCATTTGACGGTTCGGGAGTGGTTGGCAAAATGGTACCCAAAAAGAAATACAAAGACATCAGCAACCTGCATTTCAGGCTTGACGTGAATGGCAAAACAGTGCAGGAAGGAAATACGAAAGACGTAATTTTTTCTTTTGACACCATTATAGAATATGTTTCAAAGTTCGTTACACTGAAAATGGGCGACATTATTTATACGGGTACTCCTGTTGGCGTTGGGCCGGTAATGGTAGGCGACAGGCTTGAAGCGTACATTGAGAATGAAAAACTTTTAGACTTTAAAGTGGTATGAAAAATATACTCATCTTCGGCGCGGGAAGGTCGGCATCATCACTGATTACATATTTATTAAACAACGCGAAAAAATATAATTACCAGGTTACCGTTGCCGATACTTCTATTGACCTTGTAAAACAAAAAACGCAGGGGCACCCTTCGTCGAGGCCTATTGCGCTTGATATAAGCAACGAACAGGAGACTCACAATGAGATAAGCAAAGCTGACATTGTAATATCTATGCTGCCTGCTTTTCTTCACCCCAAAATTGCGGGACAGTGTGTGAGCATAAAAAAATCAATGGTTACAGCCTCTTATGTATCTCCTGAAATGATGGCCCTTGATGCCGATGCCCGCAAAGCAGGAATAATACTGATGAATGAAGCAGGGCTTGACCCCGGCATTGACCATGCTTCTGCCATGAAAATTATTGACCACATAAAAAGCGAGGGCGGTAAATTGCTCAGCTTTAAATCATATACAGGCGGCCTGGTTGCCCCTGAATCGAATGATAACCCGTGGGGATATAAATTTACCTGGAACCCACGCAACGTAATATTAGCAGGACAAGGCACCGCAAAATATATTGAAAACGGCAAATATGCCTATATACCTTACCATAAACTATTCAGCCGGGTAGAAAAAATGCACGTGGAAGGCTGGGGCGATTTTGAAGGCTATGCCAACCGCGATTCATTAAGCTACCGCTCCATATATGGAATTGAGTCTGTGGCCACGCTTATTCGGGGCACATTGCGCATGCCGTACTATTGCGAAGGGTGGAATGTATTTGTACAACTCGGCATTACCGATGATACCTACCATATAGAAGGTTCCGATAAAATGACTTTGCGTGAATTTATCGAATCTTATATTCCTGCCGGGAAAGGCGATGTTAAACAAAGGCTTGCAGATTATGCCGGCATACCGGCAAAAGGTAAAATTATGAATATGCTTGAATGGCTTGGCATCTTTGAAAATACTCCCATTAAATTAAACGACGCTACTCCCGCGCAAATACTGCAGGATTTGCTCGAAACAAAATGGAAGCTGAACGAAGGCGACATTGATATGATTGTTATGCAGCATCAATTTGAATACGAGCTTCAACACAAAAAACATTCCATAACTTCTTCTCTTGTTGTAAAAGGAGATGATGCCATACATACAGCCATGGCAAAAACTGTTGGCCTGCCCATTGGTATTGTTACCAAACTTATTTTAACCGGGGAGATAAAACTGAAAGGTATATGCATACCGACAGTAAAAGAAATTTATACTCCGCTACTGAATGAATTGGAAGAAATGGGGATTAAGTTTGAGGAAAAGAAATCGTAGATGGAATTCCTCCCTATTAAAGAAATTTTAGAAGAGAACAAAGAATTTGTTTCAAACCCAGATTGCCAGGATACTATTTATGCTTCTGTTGGCTTTTACAAAAAGGTCGGATACAACCCACCCTGGATTTGCTATTATGCGCAGAAAAATGGCAAATTAGTTGGCTCTGCGGCATTTAAAGGGCAGCCTGTAAATGGTAAAATAGAAATTGCATACGGTACATTTCCGCAATACAGGCAAAAAGGAATTGGAAGCGGGATTTGCAAAAATTTAGTTGAACTGTCCTTACAAACTTCCCCGGATACCCTGATTACGGCCCGCACCTTGCCGGAGAAAAATTTCTCAACGAGAATACTTACCAAAAACGGTTTCATTTTTACCGGCGCTGTTATTGACCCTGAAGATGGAGAAGTATGGGAATGGGAGTACAAAAAATAAATTCTCGTTATCTTTCCGCTACTGCCTTTATATGTTTCAGCAGCTCACCCATGCCGTTTTGTGAATGTTTCTGTGCTTCTTCATTGGCAAAGCCTTTTTGCGACCAGGTAAACTTAGTATGCTTATCATTCTTTGAAAACAGCTCATAGCTTACCATGCAATAATTCTCAGGCTTGTCTTCCAAACCTGAAAAGCCGCTCCAGTAGCTATACGTGAGCCGCCTGTGCGGGATATTGGCCCGTACAACACCTTTATCCTTGTATTTATGCCCCTGGTATTCTCCCTGGAAAACAATAGGGCTCCCGACTTTCCAATCCGTTATGGTTTCAGTGCCAAACAGGTATTCTTTAATGAATTCAGGAGTTGTCAGTACCTCCCAAACCTTTGCCGGACTGACGTTTATATCAATAGATTCGGATACAGACAAGTCGTGTCTCATTTTTATTTGATTAGGGTTATGGTGCTAAAATAAAAAAAATACTTTTCCCAACTCAACATAATTTAAGTTAAACAAATGTAAGAAGGTAGCCCACAATAGCTCCGCCTAAAATAATCCAGGCCATATTCAGCTTTTTAATTATGAGAATAACGATTAAACTCATAATTGCAACAGTTACAGCACGCCAGTCGGTTAAACTGTCTTTTCCCAATTCGTAACACACCGATAAAATTATTGCAATGGATGCAATGTTCACTGCATCGAGGAAGGACGAAAACAACTTCGACTCCCGCAATTTCAATATAGCTGTTCCCAATAAACCAACAAACAAAAATGCAGGCAAAAAAATTGCAACAGTACCAAGCACGGCGCCTTGAATACCATTTAACTGGTATCCGACAAATGTAACCGATGAAAACACAGGGCCGGGAGTAAATTGCCCGACTGCTATAGCATCAATCAATTGCTGGCGATGCAGAAATCCTGTTTGTACAAACTCACTGTCGAGGAAGGCAAACAGAACATAACCGCTGCCATAAAGTATGGAACCGATTTTTAAGAATGTGAAAAACAGGCGTGTATTTGTCATCCCAATAAGGCTTGAAGAAGGAACCTGCACGAGTGCAAAAGGCAAAATGCCTGCTGAAGCTTTATAATTTCTTATTGCGGTTAAAGCCAATGCAAGAAAGCCAGAACCGAACATGATATAAAACTGGTTATAACCAAGTATACAAAGCACAAGCCCTATAACTCCTATAATGCCCAGCTCGAATGATTTTAACGATTTTTTTGCGAGTGGGTAAATGGCGCAGAGTATAACAACAATAACTGCAGGTTTTATACCATAAACATAAGGCTGGATATTGGGAGATGTTCCGTATAATTTATACAGCCAGGCAATAATTCCTGTAATAATAACCGCAGGCATAATAAAGCACAGGCCGCCAATAATCAAACCTTTCCATCCTGCTCTTTTCTGGCCAATTATAATTGCCATTTCAGTACTGGTTGGGCCAGGAACAAGGTTTGTCGCGCCCATAAGGTCCAAAAAAGATTGTTCATTCATCCATTTCAGCTTATCTACCACCTCATTGCGCATCATGGCAATATGCACTGCGGGGCCACCAAATGCAGTAAAGCCCAGTTTTAAAAATAACCGGGCTACTTCTTTTATATTACCCGGTGGCTTTTCCATCAAAGATTAATATAGGCAGAAATAGTGCAATAATTAGTTTTGAGTTTTAAGCAGGAATGTTATTCGTAAAAAATCACTTTGCCGGTATCCACATCATAAAGGCCGCCAACAATTTTTATCTGCTTTGCTTTTTCCATTTCATGCAATATCGAGCTCTGCTCCCTGATTTTTTGAACATTGATAAAAACGTTGTTTACCGTAACATTATGAAGGAATGCATTGTTCTTCCCATTTCTTTCCGATTTGGTTTCCGTTTCTTTTTCAATGGCAGGCTTTATTTTGTTGAGCAATGTTGTAACATGGCCAAGGACAATATTATTACAGGCGCCTTCAATAGCCCCGCATTTGGTATGGCCAAGTACTACAACCAGCTTAGACCCCGCAATTTTACAACCAAATTCCATGCTGCCTATAATATCTTCATTCAGAATATTTCCGGCAATGCGGATACTGAATACATCTCCCAATCCCTGGTCAAAAATTAATTCGGCAGAAGTCCTGGAATCAATACAGCTCAAAATGACTGCAAACGGAAACTGCCCCGATGAAGTTTCGTTAACCTGTTCTAACAGGTTCCTATGCGCTTTTATATTATTTACAAATCGCTCATTCCCTTCTTTCAGTATCTCAAGTGCAAGCTCCGGGGTTAATTTGTTCTGTGTATCTTTTGTATGTGTTCTCATTTCTGCTCTGTTTATTGCCTGAGTTTATATACTCATTCAAGTGGCTAATATATAAAAGGTATGAGACTTTCACCAGAATAACCGGAAAGGCAAGCTATTAAGAATTGAAAATGAGCCGCAATTATTTCTTTACTTTCTTCAGCGCATCAAGGTATATTTTTTTAATGCTGTTTTTTTCTTCCCTGTTGCAGATAGTTTCAAGAGCGGGAAGAAGCTCTTTATTTAAGCTGGTGTTTAATTTTAATATCTCGCCCAATGCAAAAGCGGCAGACCACCGGATAACTGTGCCACTGTGCTCACTGTTAGTAAGCAAGTTATCAATAGCCTTATCAAGTTTAGCCGGGTGCAGATGTGCAATATTGCCAATCACTTTTGCAGACTCCCATTTAACGCGAGGGGCCTTTTCAGTAAGCGACCGGGTAACAAATAAAAGGCATTTTTCATTTGCAATGGCAGGAGTTTGTTTAGTCGCAAATTCCAGCGCTTCAATGCAGGTCGCTTTGGGCGAATCTTTTGCTGTTTGAGCAAATGCAATAAGCTCATCTGTACTAATTTTACTATCAAGCAACCATTTACTGAGTGTTTCAGTTTTCACCTTGGGTTTTAGGCTTTTATCGTTTAGGAGTTCTGATATTTTCATGTTACATATACTTTATCTAATCCATTTATTTTTCCATTAGTATATGGTTTTAAGTGCTTAATCTTACCACTTTCATAAAACTCTACCTGTATTCCTTCTATTTTACCTTCAATGCAGGTATCTATGCTCCTTATCTTATAGAAATTAAATTTTTATAATCGTCCTTTTATTTGTCTGTAATCGAATACTCGATTAAATTGAATGTTGCAGTTCTTTTAATTTGAATATCTTGCCACTTGGTAACACTTCCAAAACATGGCTCACCCTTACGAATGCTGAATAATCTTGAGTTATTTAAAACTAAAATTCTATGAATACCAAATACTAAAACATGAGTAATATTATAAGTATGTACCCGCTTAATACTTCTTGAAAGGTCAATTTTTAATCTAATAAAACTTAATAAACAGGTAATTATATAAAATGATGGGACAACAATCCAAAAAATTTTAAGTTTTGTTAAGTAATCAGTAAAGTCTTTAGGTGGGTTATAATGCCCTCCGTATCGAGATGGCAAAAAGGGAATAATTAATGAAAAAGCTGCAAAAAATAATAAAAAGATAAAACCAAATTTTTTATTCATGTTGAGAAAAAAAATAGCTACAATAGATTTGTCTCGTATAGTTTTTCTTTCATTATCATTTAAGGGTTCTATCATGGTGTTTTTTCAGTTTGAATCTTTTTCTAGTTCTGCAAGTAATATTTTAACAACTTTTTTTACTTTTCCAGGATTAATTTCATTTACGGGTTGTGAAAATAATTGCCTTGTTTTATCAATATCCCATCCTGTAAGTAAACTTATAGCTTTAGCCATTTTAGAATTAAGCTTTGGGTTACTATCAAATACACTTATCTTTAGAAGAAATTGAAATAAAAGTAGTAAAAAAGTGGGATTTGTTGAAACAAATAAAAATTGCGCCATTTTTTAAAGGCGCAATTTGAAAGGGTTTGAAAGAATATGATTTTTTGTCAGCGGAGAGGGGGGGATTCGAACCCCCGGTACACTTTTGGGCGTACGACAGTTTAGCAAACTGCTCCTTTCGGCCACTCAGGCACCTCTCCAATTTTTTTAAAACGGAACGCAAAAGTAAAAAAAAAACAGTCCCATAGGCAGGCGCCCATAAAGATGGCAGAGAATAATTTACTGAGTTCCTGTACTTTTATACAGGTAATTTGCTTAGTTAAACTTAAAGAAGAAAAAGCAAACGGCAGCCCATTTCTTATCTATTCCATCGGCATGACCTATGGTGCTGTGGCTTTCGTCTTCTACCGTTCCGTCATCACGCACATAACCTATAGTAGAATGGCTTGAATTTTCGACAGTTCCGTCGCTGTTTACATAGCCTACTGTAGAATGGCTTGAGTTTTCAATGGTGCCATCGCTGTTGATATACCCAATAGTGGAGTGGCTTGAGTTTTCAATAGTACCATCGCTGCGGATATATCCTGCTGTAGAATGGCTGGAATTCTCGATGGTTCCATCGCTGTTAATGTACCCTGTTGTACTGTGGCTGCTGTTTTCAATAGTCTGTGCGTGAATGGTAAAAGCTGCCATTAAAGCGGTAATAAATGTTAATGTCTTTTTCATGATGAGTTTGTTTTTTCAAATATAAACTTATTGGTGAAAGTACTCATTGACGAAAGAAAAAAAGTATAAGAGGCAGTATTCGGCATAATCGTTATTTTTGTAGTTTATACTGAATTTAAAGTGAAGCTAAAGAAAGAAGTCAAAGCCGGTATTATTATAGTATGCGCCCTTGCTATGCTCATATACGGGCTCAACTACCTGAAGGGCATTAATATGTTTTCGCCCAATAAAAAGCTTTATGCTATATATAATAATGTTGAAGGCTTGTTACCCTCGAACCCGGTTTTGGTAAACGGCTTTCATGTGGGCCTGGTTGAGGACATACAATTGGAGAAGAATACATCGGGCAAGGTGTCAATAACCATGCTTATTACCGATAATGATGTTAAAATTCCTAAAGGCGCCATTGCCCGCATAACCAGTGATTTTTTTGGCAACAGGGCTATTCAGTTAGATTTTACAAATTGCATAAACAACCCGCCTGTTAAAGATAAAGATACCCTTGCAGGTTTAATGGATATGACGTTAAAGGATGAAGTGAGCGCGCAGGTTTTGCCCTTGAAAAATAAAACTGAGGAGCTGATTGTTTCTATTGATTCAACCATGGGAATTATTAAAGGGGTATTCAGTAAAAAAACACAGAATAACCTGACGCAAAGTATTGAAAGCATAAATATTTCCCTCAAGCATTTTGAAACCATGTCGGGTAATTTAGATGATTTAGTGGCTACCCAAAAAGTGCGCGTGAGTGATATATTGGGCAAAATTGATGAGATAGCCACAACCATTGCAAAAAACAACAAGCAATTAGGTAATGCCATAAACAACGTTTCTTCCATTAGCGACTCTCTAGCCAGGTCGAACCTGAAGAGCACCATTAATTACGCTGACAGTACACTTTATTACACGGCTAAAATATTTGAAAAGATAAACAGGGGTAAAGGTTCGCTGGGTATGCTGGCAAATGATACAACGTTGTATAACAGGCTGGACAGTACCTCAAGCAGAATCAACGAACTCCTTGAGCAAATGAAACTGCATCCTAAAAAGTATTTTCACGTTACGGTATTTTAAAAAAGATTGATTATGATATCTCAAATCATATTCCTGGTAATCTTAGTAGCAGCCATTATTATGTTTGCAAGGGCTGCAAGCAAAATAAGCCGCAATATTAAACTGGGTAAACCATTCAACCGCACCGACCACCCCGGGGAAAGATGGAAAGCCATGTTTATGGTTGCCATAGGCCAGTCGAAAATGGTGAAGCGCCCTTTTGCCGGTGTGCTGCATATATTTGTTTATGCAGGATTCATTATCATCAATATTGAAGTGCTCGAAATACTTATTGACGGAGTTGCAGGCACACACCGCGTGTTTTCATTCCTGGGACCGTTCTATACTTTTCTTATTACAGCCTTCGAATACCTCGCTGTGGCTGTAGCCCTGTCGTGCACTATATTTCTCATACGCCGTAATATAGGTAAATTAAAACGTTTCTGGAGCAAGGAAATGACAAGCTGGCCACGCACCGATGCCAACATTATTCTTACCACAGAAATACTTTTGATGAGCGCTTTTTTAATTTTGGATGCTTCCGGTACGCTTATAGAACGCTCTGCCAATGCAGGATATCAGGGCTTTGCGGTAAGCAACTCGCTTTTGTGGATATTCCAGGGCACATCTGTTCCTACCCTTGAGTTTACTGAACATTTCTGCTGGTGGTTCCACATTATTGGTATTCTCGCATTCCTGAACTATATCCCCTACTCCAAGCACTTTCATATTGTGCTTGCGTTTCCTAATGTCTATTATTCAAACCTTAACCCCAAAGGAGAGTTTACCAACCTTGCTTCGGTTACACGCGAAGTAAAACTAATGCTCGACCCTAACAGTGCACCTCCTGCGACAGATGGTGCCGCGCCGCCGGAACGTTTCGGGGCGAAAGATGTATTTGATTTGACCGGCATACAATTGATGAATGCCTATTCATGTACCGAGTGCGGAAGATGCACATCGAGCTGCCCCGCTAACCAGACAGGTAAGCTGTTATCGCCCCGCAAAATAATGATGGATACCCGTGACAGGCTGGAAGAAGTGGGTAAGAATATTAACAAAAACGGCAAATTTGTTGACGATGGAAAATCACTGCTCTTTAATTATATAAGCCCCGAAGAAGTGTGGGCATGTACATCGTGTAACGCCTGCACTGACGAATGCCCGGTAAATATTGACCCTCTTGCAATTATTGTTGACCTGAGAAGGTTTTTAGTAATGGAGCAATCTGCCGCGCCGCAGGCACTCGGGCTTATGATGAATAACATTGAGAACAACGGAGCTCCCTGGCAGTTCCCCGCATCGGACAGGCTAAACTGGACAAGCAGCCTCTCTTAGTCAACCGGTACTATATCCAATATAACAAATGTACCCGGCTTTAAAGTTGGCCTTGGATGAGGATTATCTGTTGTAGCTTCAGGAGCAGGGCCAAATTCAGCAGCAGGCAAATAAATGTGATGTGTCTTTGAATTAACTGCTTCGGTACGTGCGCCTTTTTGGGTAGGTACATTTTCAAGCACTGAAAATGTATTCGCATCTTTTTCCTGCACCACAGTGAGTGTTCCATCTCCGTTAGAGCTGTAAATTTTGTCGCTATTGTAATCAAAAGCGGCTGCATCAACCCGTCCGCCTATAGGTATTGTGTCAACAATTTTGCCATTATCGGCATTTACAATAACCATTACTTTGTTAATGCATACCGAAAATAACCTGCGTGTTTTTGTATCCATAGAAAGTCCGCTCGGCCCGTCACCGGGGGCAATGTTCCAGCTTTCTTCCAGTTTCATGGTTTGGGCATCTATGCGGCAAATCATGTTTCTATCTTCGAGGTTAAAGAAAATTTTGCCTTTACCATCAGCAACTGCAAATTCTGGCTTACCGGCAAGGGTGATGGTGCCGATAACTTTATTCGTCTTTGCATCAATTACTGTAGAATTACTGCCCCTGCCGTTAAAGGTAAATACGCGATGTGTAACTTTATCATATACTATGGCATCGGGATTTTTACCGGTAACATTTATTTTGGTAATGGTTGCCAATGTTGTCAAATCGAAAATGGTAACAGCGGAGTCTTTTCCGTCGCTGATAAAACCCTTGTTCAGGTCCGAGGCAATAGCAATGCCATGCACGCCTTTGGTATCAGGTATTATGCCGACAAGTTTATTTGTGCTTAAATCAACCACCTGTACCATTGTGCCATGAGAAACAAATAACCTGTTGGTGTTTTCATCAACCGCCATATAATCCCAGCCTCCATCGCCTTCAAGCTTTATTCTATCGGCAATTTTATAATGAGATTGGGCATTTATTGACGTAATCAATAATATACTTGCGGCAAGAAAAACTATTTTTTTCATAATGGGGAAATATATAATGTAATTTTACAAAACTAAATGAAAAATCAGATTAAATAATATAATCATATTTTGGAGGGAATCGTATTAAAAGCCTTAGGGCAAACTTATAATGTACTGACTGAATCGGGTGAAGTAGTATTATGCACGCTTAAAGGTCTAATGCGCACCAAAAATGTTTCTACCACCAACCCCGTAGTTGTGGGAGATAAAGTCGAGTTTATGCCTTCTCCACCTGATGATTATGTAATCTCCGAAGTAAAACAGAGAAAAAATTATATCATCCGGCAGTCGAAAAAACTTTCGAAACAGTACCAGGTAATTGCAGCCAATATTGACCAGGTGTTTATACTGGTCACTATAAGCCAGCCTAAAACACATAATACTTTTGTTGACCGCATACTAACCACAGCCGAAGCTTATGGAATAGAAGCACATCTGATATTCAACAAGGTAGATATTTATGATGAAGAAGAGTTGGATGAAGTGACAGAGAGGATAGAGGTTTATGAGAATATAGGCTACCCCTGTATAGCCATTTCATTGCTCGATGACAGCGCGGTGGCTGAGCTTAAAAAATTGTGCATTGGCAAGGTAACACTGCTCTGCGGAATGTCGGGAACAGGTAAATCTACCTTCATCAACAGGCTTATACCGGGGATGAACAGGAAAACAGGGATAATTTCAGATGCGCACCAGAAAGGCACCCACATGACGACTTTTTCCGAGATGATGCCCTTGCCTGAAGGCGGTTTTATTATTGATACTCCCGGAATACAGGAGTTCGGCATAGCAGATATTACAAAGTATGAGCTTTCACAATATTTCAGGGAGATGAATAAGTACCGCTCACATTGCAAGTTTAACAGTTGCATGCATATTAACGAACCCGGCTGCGCGGTAATAAAAGCAGTTAAAGAGGGGGAAATAGCATTATCGCGCTACGAAAGCTACCTGAGCATGTTCAATAATGAGGCAAGCGAGGAAAAAAGGTATTAATTCTGAATGATACCTATCAATTATGGCAATGATATAAATCATCATTATAGTCATTGATGCTTAATACTTTTACCTGATTATTTTTTAATAAGTTTCTTTAAGGAAACCATATATAATAAAAAAATAATATAACTACTTTTGCATTATAATTGTAAAAACAGAGTCTGGACTTATTGTGGACATCAATTTTTGAACTTAAAAGACAACCTATGAAATCAATTTTTACTCTTATTTTAATCTTTCCCATATCACTCCTTCAGGCTCAAACCAATCCGGCAACGCCTAATGCGAATTTTGAATCATGGACACATAATTCCTCAGGTTATGATAACCCCGATAGCTGGAATACCCTGAACTCTTCAACTTCAATACTTGGGTTTTACACCTGTTACAAAGATTCTACCCCGGCGGATGTGCGCAGCGGAAAATATTCTGTGGAACTGGTTACTATGGAATACTCACTTTTATCAGAATTAGTTCCGGGAACTATAACCACCGGAACAATAAATACCACAAGCCAGACCATAAGTGGCGGGTTGCCCTATACCTTAAAACCTGACAGTATTGTTGGATGGTATAAATACACACCGGTAAGCGGAGATAATGCCGATATTGAATTTTATTTATTCGGCTCCGGCAGTACTGATACAATTGGTGAGGCTTTCTTTAAAACTCCCACCACAAAAGTTGGAACATATACACGCTTTTCATACCCGGTGACATACAGGTCTTCCAGCACTCCTGTAACTGCCTTATGGATTTTAACATCGAGCCTTAACCAAAAGGCAGCTAAAGTTGGCAGTGTTCTTATTGCCGATAGCCTCGGGCTTATTTTTAACACATCAGGCATTAACAATATTACAAACCCTGAAATAATAACAGTAGGCCCTAACCCCTCAAGAGGGATTGTTTCAATCAATAATAATTCAACTGCAAAATCACTTATATTTATATTATTTGATGTTACCGGCCGCAAGATAGATGAAGAAAAAATAATCCAAGGCCAGAATTATCTGGAGTTAACGGGAGTACCGGAAAGCGTATATATTTATTCTATAACCCCTGACCCCAATACAGGAGACAGGAGCGAACAAAACAAGGTAATTAAAACAGGTAAAATTGTTTTTCAGAAGTAGCGAAAAAATCAGCTGATAGCTGTTAGCTAATGGCTGTTAGCCGAACTTAAAAGGAATGTAACTTAAAGAGTTTGGGATGAATAAAAAATACTATTTACTTTTATTTATACTATTTCCAGCTTTGCTTTTTGCCCAGTCAACCGGGACGCTTAAAGGCTATGTAAGCGATTCTGCCAATAAGGAAAGAGTAATAGGCGCAACTATTTACGATGCCAATGATATTTCCAATGGCACTTCGAGCGATATGCGTGGCAATTACGAATTGCATTTAAGCCCCGGCGCTCATAAAATTATCTGCTCCATTCTCGGCATGAACCCCGATACTACTGAGGTGCAAATTGAATTATCAGCAGTTATCACTCATAATTTTATTTTATACTCTCAAAGCACACAAATGCAAACCCTTGTTGTATCTGCCGGAAGATATGAGCAAAAGCTTGAGGATATTACGGTGTCTATGGATGTGTTAAAGCCCGATATCATCGAGAATAAAAACTCCACCAATTTAACGCAGGTCTTAGACCAGGCTCCCGGCCTGAATATTCTGGATGGGGAGCCGCAAATCCGCGGGGGAAGCGGCTTCGACTTTGGCGTAGGAAGCAGGGTAGCCGTTTTTATTGATGGCTTGCCCGCCCTGCCAGGTGACGGAGGCCGCATTGACTGGAGCCTGTTTCCGCTGGAAAACGTGGAACAGATTGAAATTATCAAAGGGGCGTCTTCAGTAACCAATGGCTCATCGGCACTGTGCGGCAGTATTAATATCCGCACGGCATACCCTACCGATATACCTTCTACTTCGGTATCCATGTATTCCGGTTTGTATGATTCACCGCCTGTTGCAGGTGCAAAGTGGTGGTCAGGGCCGGCTAATTTTTCAGGCATGAGTTTTTTGCACACTCAAAAAATGGGACAGCTTGATTTGGTTTTAGGCGGCATGGTTCTGTATGACCACGGATATATTGGCCCCCCGGAATACCTGCCTTCGCTGGGAAATCTTAATGGTACTCCCATAAGCAACAGCTCTATGGGTGAAAAAACGGGACGATTTAATTTTGGGTTGCGTTACCGCCCTAAAAGCATTCCCCATCTGAATTTCGGGCTCAATGGAAACTTTGCCCAATCGTCCAATGTAATTTCATTAATCTGGTCGAATGACAGTTCGGGCTTATACAGGGCATATCCAACCAGTGTAATATTACAGGACCAGAAAATATTCTACCTCGACCCATTTATTACTTATGTTACAAATGAAGGGTTTGAGCACAGCATCAGGGCAAGATATTATTATACCGATAATATTGAAACGAATAATC
>JBKQUY010000032.1:0-90600 GCA_052325425.1 Bacteroidia bacterium
GCCATACCGGTTTCCACCATCATGGCTCCGAAATAATTACGCTCCCGCATCAGCTTGTTCGATTCAAAAAGAGTGTACCCTTTCCTCTTTCTTTTTTCATACAATAATGCCCCGAATGAATTCCGCCTTGCTTCTTCGGCATCCGAACGGGGGTCAATCATAATTACATCATCAAGGTTAAGGTTGTATTCCGCAATAAGGTTATTTATATTTTTCAAATCACCCAGCAATATGGGTTTGGCAATTCCTTCATCTTTTACCTGCTGGGCGGCCTTTAATATTTTATAATGGTCAGCCTCGGCAAACACAATTCGTTTCGGGTTCCGTTTTGCTTTCGATGTAATGCTCTTCAACAAGTCATTGTCGAGTCCCATCCGTTTTATCAATTCCTGCTTATAGGCTTCCCAATCTTCAATATTGCGCTGCGCCACTCCCGATTCTATAGCTGCTTTGGCAACCGCGGGAGGTACGGTAGATATTAAGCGAGGGTCAATGGGTTTGGGAATTATATAATCAGGCCCGAAGGTAAGGTTGCGCGAGCCGTATGCAAGGTTTACCGATTCGGGAACCGGTTCTTTGGTTAATCCGGCAATGGCATAAACGGCTGCCATTTTCATAGCTTCGTTAATACATTTTGCCCTTACGTCGAGAGCGCCGCGGAATATAAAAGGAAAGCCAAGCACATTGTTTACTTGGTTTGGGTAATCGGAACGGCCTGTTGCCATTATTATATCCTTGCGTGCTGCCATAGCCTCAGGGTAAGATATTTCAGGTGTAGGGTTGGCCAACGCGAACACAACAGGGTTTTCATTCATGCCCATCAGCATGGCAGGTGTAACCACATTTCCTTTCGACAGCCCTATAAATACATCGGCGCCTTTCATGCCATCGGCAAGGTCTTTAGCTTTTTTATTGGTAACAAAAAAGAGTTTATCCTCCGTAAGGTCTTTCCTGTCTTTATCTATAAGCCCCTTGCTGTCGAACATCAGGATATTTTCTTTTTTTGCTCCAACGGCAAGGTAAAGGCGTGCGCATGATATGGCCGAAGCCCCGGCCCCATTGATTACAATTTTTGCTTCGTCAATTTTCTTCCCGGCAATTTCAAGGGCATTGATAAGCGCTGCCGAAGAAATAATGGCAGTGCCATGCTGGTCGTCGTGCATCAGCGGAATATCGAGCTCTTCCTTCAGCCTTTTTTCTATTTCAAAGCATTCAGGCGATTTAATATCCTCCAGGTTAATTCCCCCAAAAGTGGGGGCAATAGCCTTAACGGTCTCAATAAATTTTTCGGGGTCAGTAGCGTCAATCTCTATGTCAAAAACATCAATATCGGCGAATATTTTAAACAATATGCCTTTTCCTTCCATAACCGGTTTCGAAGCTTCAGGGCCAATATTTCCGAGGCCCAGCACGGCAGTTCCGTTGCTTATTACGGCAACTAAGTTTCCTTTTATGGTGTATTTGTAAACATCATCTTTATTTGCCGCTATCCTCAGGCAGGGTTCAGCTACTCCCGGCGAGTATGCCAATGATAAATCCCTTTGCGAACTGTGGGGTTTGGTGGGTATTACTTCAATTTTGCCCGGCCTTCCCTGCGAGTGGTACTCAAGCGAGTCTTCATTAATAGTTGCCATAAACTTCTTTTATCGTTTGTAATGAGTAACAAATATAACAAAGATGTTTGTTTATGCAAGTGATGGCGGTTAACCACCCCAATTGACTTCTTTGTTCTTCAATTTTCATTTCTCTTAACCTCAGTATTAATGTGTCTTTTTTCTTGCCAATTCTGCCAAAAACTGCCGCCATTTGCCATTTTAAAAATTCTAAAAGGGTTAAATCATTGGTTTTCATATCATTGCATTTTTCCAGGAAATTTCCATTTTGGAAGCCGCTTTTCTTGTTTTTTTAGCCACGAATTATTTTTCATTTCTAATTTCATTTTACCGCAAAGAGTGCAAAGATTTACGCAAATTGCTTCCATTAGCATCAGAGCAATCCCGACCTCTTTTATCGGGAGTCCGCAAAGTTTTTTTCATTCCTAATTGCTAATTACCCCAAGCTTCTCCAACTCATTCCCGGCAAACTATACGACCATCCACCCCCGCCTGAAATATCGGCACAGGCAAACGGAATTGTTTTTTTGAATTGAGGATAGCTATAGACATATCTCAATGCATCTATAGCATGGTCATACTCTTTTACCGGCTTATTGGTAAATTTTCCTTCAAGGTCGGTATCCCACATGTACTCTCGCAATTCTTTTATCAGGTTGAGGCTTTTGTCGGTAACATGAATTTTCTTTTGCTGCAATAAGTTAATTCCATGCTCTACACTGTCGGGGCCTTTAATGGCGGGTTTTAAACCAAACCAGCCTTTTTGGTATAAGTAATCTATTGTTTTGGGTTCGTTACAGTCGGCAACGGTTAGAGCCCTTAAATCAAGATTCTTTTTTGCAAAATCAAATAAAGCATCATTATGCAAGCCTTTTTTATACAAAAGTTCCCTTACCAATAATTCACCCTCACATTCATTAACCTGAACAATAGCCGTTGGCGAATGGGTAAACCCAAAATCAATTCCATAACCCAATAGTTTGCCCGGCATCTCGGTTGCATCATCTATTATGATTTCCCAATTCGAAAATATTAATCCATCCGTGGTTCCTATTTCACCTTCTCCATATACTTTCCACCAATTAGTGTTGCCGCGCCTGCGCTCAATGTTTTCTATTTCTTCTGGAGTCAGCGTCGGATTATCGAGGTAGGTGCTTTTAACGAAGAGGTAATCTTTTTCCTGCAAGGATGGTATCAGCTTATCATGTACCCAAAAACGACGGACAGGGTTAAAATCCAAAATGGTGCGTTTGCGGGTGCGGACATCAAGCTGCTCAAAAGATTCATAATCTATGTTGTTGCACTCGTTTATAAAAAGCAAATCTCGTTTTGCGCCCCTCATCTTTGAATCGCTGTCGGCGGAAAAAAATTCGATAGTGCTTTTATTGATATTGAAATAATAGCCACTTTTGTTTTCTTTTATGGTATCATCCCATCCCTCGGTTGCAATTATATTGCGCATATCGCGCAATGCGCCGCGCTTCAGGTGCGGCATGGTTTCGGCTACCACCGATATTACTTTACCCTGGTGCTTGGCAGCATACGATAACAGGTATTGCAAAATAGCATAAGTCTTGCCCGAACCTGTTCCGCCCTGGTGTATTATATACCGCCTGCCGGATGTATTTGCTGTGAAAATTTTGTCGTTGAAAAGCATGGAAAGAAAGGTTAAGGTTGAGATTTAGGTTAAGTGGCGAAAGCTGATAATTCATAACTCATAATTACTCGTGTCACAATTATTTTTAGTTGAACTCGTGATTGTAAATTACGCCGTTCACAATTCACCATTTACAATTCACAATTTTCAATTATTCTCCTATCGCCTCAATGTATTTTATGTCTTCCGGCCTTTGCAGGTTGTATTGCAGCACAAGGGTTTGGTTTTCGGCATGGGTTTTGTCGCCGGGGTAGCTGCCGCGTTTTTTCCAGAGTTTGTCGGCGGCAAGTATTACATCGTAGTGGTTAGGCTTGCATTTTACGGTTTGCATTTTGCCCTCAACAAGCTTTTCCTTTTCCAATTCATATTCGCCTTTAATAATCGAGCAGAGAATGGCCTCTATTTCCAAATCGCTTATTACCTGCTCCTTTGCTGCTTTAGCAATAGCTTCTTTCCGCACTTCTTCAATTATGGCCTGTTTTGCCCTGTTGCGTTCACTCAAAGCTTCTTTTGCAGTGGTAATGTACCCCCTGATTGTCCTTTCCGACAGACCCCATTTTTTGCTGTATTCTTTTGCAATGGCAGGGCCATCCTGGCCTTTTTCAAGGCTTTCGGTAATTAAGTTTACCCGTGTTTCTAAGTCTTCCATGTTTTTAAATTTAGTGATTAGTGGTCAGTTCAAATTACTCGTGGTATTATTTTTTAAATTTTGTACTCGTGAATATATTTGACAATGCAAAGATAAACATTTTATTTAAAATAAAAGCACAAAATGTTTATTTTTTATTAACAGCAAAAAATATTTTGTTGGTAGATTCAAGCAGTTTTTTGCACCAAATTTTTAAAGAAAGAAAGAAAGCTTTTTCTCCTTTCATCTTCCCCCTTATAATCCCCTATCTTACTATCCTCTTTTTTAAAGAAAGAAAGAAAGTGCAAAAAATTTTGTTGAATTTTACAATTAAAGTTATTAAAACAAACATATGATAGTAAAGATATACTCGCAGAAAATAATAAAGATTTAGCAAAAGCGAGAGAACTTATTGATTTAGGTAAAGAAATCGCAGAAAAATTCAAGACTAATCTTGAGTGGTCAAAAGGGCATTTTAATTATGTCTACCAACTTCCATACAATGATTGTTTCGTTGAAACTAAATCACCCGAGATTTTAGATAAAATATTTGTTTTCTCTTCGTTTTTAATGCCATTACCAAAGGACCATTATATTGAAAAATTTTCTGCTGATCTAGCAGAAATGAATAGCCTGGAGGCATCATTAAGAGTATTAGAGAGAATTGAAGGAAATATGAAAGAGTTAATGAACGTATCTGATCAGGTAAAGTTACGTGAAACCAGAATGATGGAATCTTTGGGAGTTTTTGCAGCTATTGTTACTTTTATAGCTACTTCTGTTTCATCAATTCGGTTTATAGAAAATGGTAAGCAAGCACTTGCATTCATGCTTGCACTTGCTTCATCTCTTGGTATTTTTGTTATGTTGATATTGATGATAAGTAGAAATTTTAGAATTATAAAGAAAAATCAAATAGTAATTGGTGCAATGACAGTTACCTGTGCTGCATTTTGGGGTATTTTACTTTTGATTTATCCAAAAATAGAGCCAAAAGAAGATTGCTGTGATTTGAAGAAACAAATGAAACTGCCATTAAATAAAGCAATAGTAACTCCCGCAATGCTTGATTCATTGGATAAATATGAACTTTTCTTCGAGAAAAATGATACTTTGAATGCTCCAAATGGTAAATCATGGTTTAAATATTTATCAGGCAACTCTCCTTTACTAATTGTTGCACCTCATGCCACTTCTCACATGAGAGAAGGTAAGCGAATCAAAATAGATGGTGGTACAGGTTCATTAGCTGTATTTTTAAATAAAAATTATTCAATACCCATTTTATTTACTACATACAAAAGTCCTTCGGATCCTAATTATTATGATGATAATGCTTTCAAGGACACATTAGGAAAAATTGTCGAGAAATATAAACCTAAATTTATCATTGATTTACATGGCTCAGTTTGGTCGAGGCCATATGATGTTGATTTCGGTACTTTAAATAATAAATCGTATTTTGATAAAGCAGACTTATTTAAATCACTTATTGAAGATTTTGTAAGTAATGGTCTTGTTGTCGGCTCACAAGATTATTTTTCAGCCGAAGAACATCAAACTGATACAAAATTCTTACATAATAAAGGCTTTCCATGTGTACAATGCGAAATAAACTCTAATTATCTAATGAGGTCACTGAAAAAAGATAGTATAGTAGAGTATATAAATAAACAGAAAAGCGCACAACTTTTACAAGCTTTGATTCAATTTAACGAAGAAGTAAACAAATAGTGTTCCTCTGCATAGGCGCAAAATTGCAATTAGCACCATAAATAAAATGTAACTTGTGTATTCTTAAAAATCCAGGCTAAGAGAGAAGTATAAAATGGGGGTTTTGGAAATGACTCCATTGTTGATGCCCCAGGCTTCGTCGAACCTTACAAAATACCCAAAAATGCGGGTACGCAGGCCATAGCCAAAGCCCTCAACAAAGGGGTCCTGCAAGGTTGAAAGTATAACGGTAACCGGGTATTTGCTATATACAGTCTGGTTAAGGTTGTTCTCGCTCGAATATGGGGTGAGGCCTGTCCAGGCAGTGCCGACATCAAAGAAGCCTATTACCTGGAAGTTGTTAAAGAAATCTGATTTAATGGGCCTGTTTATAAGGTAATGGAATATGGGCCACCTTACTTCGCTGTTGTATAAAACAAAATTATTGCCGTTGCGTATGTTTTCATCGAAACCTCTTAATGGCAGAGCAAGGGTCTGGTAACCGTAGTTTTCTGTCTGCGAAACATTGGTATTCTGGTCAAATTGGGGGCTAATCCAGCCGTCTTCTCCCCCCATATAGTAAAGCAGTTTTTCCTGCCCGAAGGAAGTTCCGCCCGAAATTCTGTTTGCCCAGATAAGGTCGCGGCTTAATTTCATATAATAACGGGCATCGAAGCCAAGTATATACATATTATAATTGGGCACAGGGTTATTGGGCCCGCCCATATCGCGGAAATACTGCGCGAATATTTTCGCGCGCAATCCGTAATTAATATTTAGCTCAACCGGTATGGTGGCGTCATATACATAAGCGAATTCACCTTTAGGCATATAATCATATTGATTGGGATACTCGGCGCTGGGAACATCGCTGGCTAAGGTTACCGCCTTTGATTGTATTACCGAAGCGCTGCCTTCAACCCGCGCTACCTCACTGAATGGCCATTTTAAAAGGTATGTGGCCTCATGTGTGTAAATATCAATAGGATAATACCCGGTAGGAGCTTCATCGAGAATTGCCCCCCTGTAAAGTATAATCTCTTTATCTAAGCGTTTGGAAAGGTCGGAATATGTAAACATATATTCATTGGTACTCAGGTCGAGGGAAATACGGGCGTCTCCCTCAATATGGTAGTCTTCAAATAAATCAGAGAGCCTGGCCTGCAGAAGCCCGCTTATTTCAGGTTGCTGGTAAGAAGGAGGGCCAACAGGGATATAAGGCTGGTACATGGCATTCAGGTAACTGTTGTTAAGCTGAAGCGTAACAAAATCAGGGGAGAAGCTGATGTGGTAATCCTGCCTTTCGAGAACATGTTTTCGCCCATGGCTGGTATCGTGCCTTGCGGTATCTTTTAATGCCTGTAATTTTTGTACTACCTGTGGTTGGCTGGTAATAGTGGCTGGCGGAGTAATTGACACCGGAATCTTTAAAATGGGAGGAGGTGTATTGTCAAAAGAATAGTCATTAATATTAACAGGAATATGGGCGGGGTTAATTTTTGCTGTGTCAGCTTGTTTTTTTTGAGTGGTATCAGCAGATACGCTTAAAACAGGGTTTTTTGTAAATGTAACAGGAGGCAGCTTTATAACCAAGGCTGCAGATGTGTCTTTTTTCGCATTGGCTGCAATGGAATCGTTGCGCATTTTTTTCTTTTGAGCCGCAATAATGCCTGCAATATAAGAGGTATTGGCGGGCGATGCAGGTTCAAATGCGCCCGGTTCGGCTGATAAAGTATCGTCATACATCCAGTATTTTCCTTTGTAATAAAAAATCTGGGTGTAATTTGTATTGTTATTGGTTATATCCTGTTCAATAATATTCCGGGCAAAATCGGTAACAGGGAATGAATGTACTACATAACGGTAATGCGCTGCTGTATCAACAAAGCTTATGGTACTGTCCACCGAGGCTATGTAACGGTTCACAATACCCGAAGCATTACTCAGGTAAGAAACATATTTGCCGCCAAAACCCATCGGGTTGGTTTCATCGGCTCCCGGTGTATTGGTTATCCTGCGTAAAACCAGGGAATGTGCGGCGTAATCGTACTCAAAAATATCGAAATGGTTTTGCATTTTATGATAATCCCCGTCAAGCCTTAAGGTATCATCGGGGCGGTTTGAACTGAATATTATTTTGTTGGAATGGTCAATGAAACGGGGGGTAAGGTCATCATAAACGTCCTTTGTAATTTGCTCAAAACCGTTTGACGCGGCGGTAAAGACAAAAATATCTGTTTGCCCGTCCTGAACTGCCGACATGACAAATTTTGTGCCGTCATCCGCATAGGAGAAGTCCAATATTTTCTGGAAATTTACAATCCTTCGCCCTTCTAATTTGTGGTCAGACAGGGTATAGGTATATAACATAAGTTTACCTTTTTCTTCAAGTATAACAGAGAATAACTGGCTGGTGGGATGCCATGCCATAAGGGGATATGAGTAATCAAGTATCCGGTTGATTTTCGCTCCCTGCTTTAAGATTTTTTTGCGCTTATGCGTCTGCAAATCATACAGCCACACTTTCATTTTGCCAAGTTCGTTGGTCGAATAGACAATATATCTTCCATCGGGGCTGGCATGCAACTGGTAATATACGCGGCTGTTTTTTGGTTTTTTGACAAGAGGGGCAGTTTTAGGAATTATCATATCCGTATTATCCTTTTTAAACTGGGCTTCATAATAATTGAGCCAGTCAGTGGTAAGCCCTTTGAGATTTGTGCCCAGCACAAATAAAAATGCACTTTCAATACTGCGGGTAGTACGCGCAAGGTATAAGACATTAGGAATAACAGTTTCACCGTAAGTCTGTGCTATGTAGTTCCAGATTGAAATTCCGGCATAAGTGGCATCCATACCGGTAAGATGGTTGAATTTTTTATAACGCCCCGATTCAATGCCATCACGGACATGGTTATCAATTTCAGGCGTCCAGCCATTGGCTGCATAATATTCAAAACCCTGCTCAAACCAGGGAGGTATATTTAACAATGCTGAACTCCTCACAACATTGGTAAGGCTGCCCCCATACATCATTTCATTAAACATTACCTGTGTAATGCCAAGGCGCATCTGTTCGTTTAGTTTTTCGTGGTTACCGTCAAAATACAGTATTACCTTATGGCCCACAATCTTGTTTACCCCGCCGGTGTTATACTGTTCATCCGTAGAAAGCCCGATATTGCTTTGCGCGTATTCAGATTCTTTATTGAAAAGAATAAAATCAATAGTGCCCTGCAACTGGTAGTCCATAAAACCGAAAAGCTGGCCGATAAATTCTTTGGCTTTGTCACCGACATAGCGTGCGGTTTTATCTCCGCCCATGTAGAAATAAACTTTATAAGAGGTAAAGTCAAAATAGTTCCATATAAATGGCTGGTATTGCACCCTGTTCTTTCCAAACTGCATTTGCGAACCCGTATAAAATTGCGAGTATGCGGAAAAGTGGAGAGAAAAAAACAATATTGCGGTAAAACAAATCCTTCTTATGAGTAACACTGACAACCTATATTAGAATGCTAATTTACTATTTTTGCGGTAAGTACACACATATTATATGCTCAGACAGAAAAATTTTGTATTTAACATTTTTAATGAGAATACCTATATACTTTTCATTGAAACAGGCGAAGCTGCCATAATTGACCCTGGTTGCAGCGACAGCGCCGAAACCCGCAAACTTGCCGATTTTATCTCCTCTAACGGCCTCAAGCCCGTTTTATTGCTCAATACCCATGCGCACATTGACCATGTATTGGGCAACGATTTTGTTTACCGTCAATATGGCCTTGCTCCCCGCTTGCATCACGATGACCTTCAGATACTTGATGCACTTGTTTATTCATCCGGTTTTTATGGCCTTAATGCCGTTGCTTCGCCCAAACCGGAGGTCTTTCTGAAGGAAGGCGATATAGTAAAGTTGGGCCACGAGGAATTCCGGGTAATTTTTGTTCCCGGGCATTCGCCGGGAAGCATTTGTTTTTATTCAGAAAAACATAAAATATTATGGTGCGGCGATGTGCTTTTCAGGGAAAGCATTGGCAGAACTGATTTACCCGGCGGTAATTTTGATACATTGGCGCACAATATCCGCACTAAGCTATTCACTCTTCCCGATGATGTTAAAGTATTTTCAGGCCATGGTATTGCAACTACTATCGGCCATGAAAAAAAGTTCAACCCTTTTGTGGGGGAACTGGCTGAAAGAAGTAGCCAGTAATCAGTTGTCAGTAAACATAAAAAAGCCCCTGACGTTTCTGTCAGGGACTTTTTGGCTGACCCTACTTTATTACCTGCCTAAAATCCTCCTATGTTAATCCCTAACACGTAAGGAGGTAACTCGGTAGGGCCATAAGTTGCACCGCTTTCATCTTTAATCAGGTTCGACATGCGGTAGTTGAAGTAAATGCAGAACCCTTCCTTTGTTCCAATCCTGAACCGTAAGCCATAATCAGAAGGGTTCGCGAAGGCCAAATCTCTGTCGGTAATTTTGGTAGATGAAGCCCCTGCAATGTTGGGGGTTGTATAATCGTCCCATGCCACGTGGCGGGTATGGAATATCCAATCGTAATATATGCCGCCGTCAAAAAACATTTTACCGATAAAAAACCTGTCGAACACTAATCCGCCAAGGTTATTGAAGGAAACTTTTTCTGAATTATGTAATGTAGTATTAGGTGATTTTTTGGTTGAATCCTGCACCAGGAAAAAATCGGTTGATTTATAGTATATGTCGGCGCCGATACCATTCCACCTGCAAAATTTGTATCCGCCTCCAAATCCAAAATTAAATTCTCTCGAATTACCGTACTTCACAAAAGCGCCTTTCTGGTCAGGGCCAAGGACAAAGCCACCACCAATAAACGCGTCTTGAAATGAATGGTCGAAACCCGAGGAATAGGTTGAATCATCGTTTTCTTCCGTGTCATTATCATTGCCTGTTTCAGCGCTTCCGGTAATTACGGTTGTTCCATCATCTGTTTTTACAGAGCCTGCGTCAGCGGCTGTCACATTTTTTTCGGTGGGGTTTCCACTATATTTAATTACACCCGAACCAGTTGCCCTTGCCGTGATTTTATTCTCCGCATCGGTCTTTATTCTTGCGGCATCGTTTGCCGAAGCAATTACGCTAGATGCTTTCAGTTCAGAGGTTTTTACAGTAGAGGCGTCATTGGCTGAAATGTCAAGGTTATCGGTTGTTCCGGAAAGTTTCAATGTACTTGCATCTTTGGTAACTGCTTCAACCGATTTGGCATTCAGGCTCAGGGTTACAGTGCTTGCATCAGCCTGCGAAATTTTCAAATCATCTACATTCAATGTGTTTTCCGATTTAACGGTTGCAGCATCCCTGACTTTTAAACTTTTCAGGTCTTTAATCCTAACATTGCATGTTACATGAACAGAAGGACGTATGCGCAATACACCATCTTCTATCCTGATTCCGGAGTTATCGCCCGACTCAACTGAAACAATATCGCTATCTGATTGAATTATATTCACAGTTGATACAGAATTCACATCAATGGTATTAAAATCTCCCGAAATTTTTGTTCCGGTGCTCTGCGCATGGAGCATAATGGATAAGGTTAGCGCGGCTGTTATGGAAATTAGTGTTTTCATATTCATAATGTTTTTAATTGGTCTGTTTTGACGTATGACGCTTAGCCCGGGCAAATAGTTACAAGTAAAATATGCTTAATTGTAAAATTTCTTCAGTCAGCCCCAAATCCTGCAGTACTACAGGATTTGGAATAAAATGGAGTCGTGTTGAGCCTGTAGAAACCTATTCATTTAACACTTCGACCCATGAAGCAAAAAGTTCAGGGCAGGCCCATGAAGCAAAGAGTTCAGGGCAGGCAAACTCAGTGTGACCAACCCCTCAGGGGTTTGGGGTTGACAATTATATTAGTACGAACTATTCCGTAAAGGAATGGTATATCGGTTATCGCCAAGGGTAATCTGGTAGGCAATAACTTTGTCAGAATCTTTGCTGTAATATTTATTGAATTCAAAACCGCCATGCCTGAATAGCCTGCCAATGCTTTTAAAAGCACCAGATGCAAAAGCGAAGACAGATTTATTTTCCTTCTTTGCCGGGGTAGGATTTGCAGTAATATTTTGTACAGGCGACTGTTGCTGAGCTATAGTGTTTTGTTTGCCGGTGTCGGCAGGGTGAACGGAAACAAAGTTATTGGAAGCAGGAGAAGCGGCAGTATCACGCTTAGGAATAAAAGGCTTTTGCTGTATTGCAACATTGGCGCTGTCATGTTTGGTAATATTGGCAACAGGTGTTTCTGTTATTGAAGAATGTGCATGGCGGCGCGAAATATGTCCAACCTTTTCCTTAGCTGTTGCAGTAATATTTTGAGACTCCCTGGCAATAGCTGGAGGATTAATAACATTATTGACAGGCTGCGTATTTTTAATGTTAACAAGGCTTGTATCCACTTTAGTATTAGAAGAAGCAAGTGTATGTTGATTATGTTCTTTGCCGGGATTTATAATAAAATAAGCTGCAACGAGCAATGCTATTGATGCTGCTGCTGACCAATAGTAATAAGCCGCAGGCCTGCGCGTTCTTCTCTTTAATAATTCTTTGTTTTCAAAAACAATTGCAGTATCGGGAGCGAGCTTTGTCAGGCGGTATGCGGCTAATTCTTTTTCATATTTCGAGTTGTCTTTTACGAATGCCAACAGTTCGGCAGTCAGGGTAGGGTTGAGAGTACCATCAATATATTGTACAGCTATTTCATCGAAGTTTGAAGCATTTACCGGTGTAACTGATTTTTTGAGCGATGCTTTATTCTCAAACTTTATTCCTTCATCTATGTCATTCAGCGAAACGGGCTCGAAGCTTTCAAACTCATGCATCAGTTCAGGATGCAATGCCAGGAAATCCATCAGTTCCTTTGTGGCCTGCGCGTCTAATCTTCCCTCGTGGTAATCGAGGAAATATGCTTCGTAGTTATATTGACTTATGTTCATTATATTACAACTTCAACTGAACCTATATAATTCTTCAAAAATTTTCTCGCCCTGAAAATATATACTTTAACCTGCGACTCATTCAAACCGGTAATTTCACCAATTTCATCATAATTGTAGCCTTCATAATCTCTCAGCATTATTACCGAGCGCTGTATCTCCGGCAATTTGTTTACCGCTTCGTTCAACACTTCCCTGGCATCGCTGTATGATTTGGTATGGCTTACGGCAAATAAGTGCGATTCTTCAAGCCTGTCCTGTTTTTTATCCCTTCTCATCTGGTCTATCATTGTCCGGTAAGCCGTAGTGAACATATAACTTTTGGCATTTGAACTGCCAACATCATTTACTTTTACCCAGAGCTTTTCATACGTATCCTGTACAATGTCCTTAGCTTTATGGACATCTTTCACGTTTTTTAAAATAAAACGGTAAAGATTATCGGCATATAAATCAACGCAACTGTTAAACTCTTCAGCAGTCATTATTACCGTTTAATTATTCTGTATAAAGCTAATCATTTTTACGTAAGACGTATGAGGTTGCCGGAAAGTTACATGGGGTTACACGGGTTTACACTTTTTGAGGTATTTTTTAGCTTAACTAATTGATTATCAAAACAATTATGTTTTCATACCCCCAAAAGTGTAAACCCGTGTAAACCCGTTGTAAAAACTAAAAAATGGCACACTTTGGCACGCGGTTCCCAGAAAAAGTGTGCCATTTTCTATTCGTATTGCTAAGTTCTTTAGCATTTTTACCCTTCGGGTTAGCGGTTTTATTTTTCATTTTTCACTTTTAGTTTTTCACTTTTCATTTTAGTTTGGCATGATTTGGCATCTTTATTTTAACATTTGGCGCTTTTTGGCATGATTTGGCATCTTTTGGCACTCTTTGGCATAAGGCATTTTTTTATATATCTGATTATCAATAATTTATGCAATGCCATTATTTTTTACCCCTCCCCCCCATGCAAAACAGAGTGAGGGTGAGAGTGGAGTGTGAAATTGCAAAAGGCATGGTTTTTCATTCAAAATTATAGAACGCTGATGACGCAGATAATTATGATGAACTCTGATTATAGAATCTTTTTTATCCTGAATAACCAGCGTCATCTGCCCTGTCTGCCGATAAGCAGGGTTCCATTGTGTTTTCATACAAATCATATTTTATCATAAACAACCAGCGTCATCTGCGTTCCATTCGCAATGCAAAAATAAACATTTTATTTAAAATGAATAAACAATTAATGCATTATTTTTCAACTACCCATAATTACATTGTTAAAAACTATTAAAAACCGGTGGGTACTTAACTATTATATTTGGTTGCCTTTATAAAATATGATCAAAGAAGAAGCTAAAAAAGAGATAGAAAGACTGGTAACGCTTTTCAGGGAACACCGGGAGGAGTACCATTTGCCGGATTATAATGAAGCTAAGACAAGACATAGCTTTGTTGACCCGTTTTTCAAAGCTCTCGGATGGGACCTCGATAACAAGGGAGAAGCTGCTGAAGCCTACAGGGAGGTTATTATAGAGGACAAGGTAAAAGTCCACGGAAGGATGAAAGCACCCGATTATGGATTTCGATTACAAGGAAGTGGCGATAAGAGGTTGTTTTATGTGGAAGCAAAAAAGCCCTCAGTTCTGCTTAAAGTAAATAAGGAAGCTTCATTCCAGCTACGGAGTTATGGCTTGAGCGCTCAAACTCCTATATCCATTCTTACCAATTTTGAGGAGTTTGTGGTATATGATTGCTCCCGTAAACCCGATTTTAACGATAGCGCAACAGTTGCACGGCTTAAATACATAAACTTTGAGCAATACCTGGACGAGTTCGATTTCATTTATGATACTTTTTCCCGCGATGCGGTTATTAAAGGGCGGTTTGACAAGTTTGTAAAGAGCGATACTTATAAAAAAGGCTCACAGGCATTGGATAAATACTTTGTAGAGAGCCTTAATGAATGGAGGAAATATATTGCCACGAGCATAGCGCGTAATAATCTTGAACTGAACGAGGACGATATAAATTTTGTGGTGCAGCAAACCATTGACAGGATTATATTTCTTCGTTTTTGCGAAGACATGGGCGTGGAACATTACGGGCAATTGCAGCAGGCTGTTTCTACCGGTGATACATACAAACACCTGTTCGACCTCTTCAAACAGGCTGACGACAAATATAATTCGGGATTATTTGATTTTGAGAAAGATACCCTTTCGGCAAATCTGAAAGTTGATAATAAGGTTCTGAAGAATATTGTAAATGACCTTTATTACCCCAAATCGAGTTATGTGTTTCATAAAATGCCGGTGGAAATATTGGGCAATGCGTATGAACAGTTTCTCGGCAAGGTTATACGCATAACAAAGGCCCATCATGCCGTAATAGATGATAAACCGGAGGTGCGCAAAGCCGGAGGCGTATTTTATACTCCTCAATACATTGTGAGCTATATAGTTGCGAATACAGTAGGCAAATTAGTGGAAGGCAAAACGCCGAAAGAAATAGAAAAGATTAAAATTGTTGACCCTGCCTGCGGCAGCGGCTCATTTTTGCTGGGCGCTTTTCAGTACTTGCTCGATTATCATACTAAGTGGTACACCGATAAAGGTTATGTGGGAAAGAAAACGAAAGATAACCCGCTTACCCCTGATGGAAAACTTACCAGCGCTGAAAAGAAAAAAATATTGCTCAATAATATTTACGGGGTTGATATTGATACCAATGCAGTGGAGGTTACTAAGTTGAGTTTGCTGCTAAAGTGCATGGAGGGCGAAACCGAAGCAAGCATTAAGCAACAATTAAGCGTATTTCATGAGCGGGTATTGCCCGACCTTGATAGCAATATTAAAAGCGGTAACAGCCTTATTGATACTGATTTTTACGACAGTGAATTTGAACTTGGATTTGAAAAAAAGATAAAACCTTTTAATTGGCAGAAAGGATTTCCTGCAGTATTTAAACAAGGGGGATTTGATGTTGTAATAGGCAATCCGCCATATATTCCAATAGAAATATTTAAGGATGAGGAGAAAAAATATTATAAAGAAAGATTTTCCGTTTTAAATAGAAAATATGACTCCTCTGTTTTGTTTATACTCAGGGGATTTCATCTACTAAATGATGAAGGTTGTATGGGTTATATTTCAACTCAAACATGGCAAACCGGTGAAAATTATAACGAGTTCAGAAAGAAGATAATACAAAATCATGGAGTTCTTAAAATAATTAATTTACCATTCAATGTTTTCAAAGATGCATATGTTGATACAGGTATTTTTATATTTTCTAAAAAAAATCAGCCATTATATTCCTTCTATTCATACGACAAGAAGATAGTGATAGATGAAATAAGCAAAATTATTTTTGAAAAAATCAAAATCTCTGATATTAAAGAACCTGACTACAAACTTATTTTAAGTAATGCAAGTACACAAATTCTGTCTAAACTCAATTCAATGCAATTTGAACCATTAGGAGAAATTAGTATTTCTTCTCAAGGATTATCAGCTAGCAGATTTCCAGATTCAAAAACAATTAACGGAAAATGGGTTTTACCTTTTATTAATGCTATAGTTAAAAGATATAGTTTTATTCAAGAAAACCAACATTGGGTGGATTTAGAAGGAATGCAATCCTTATATAGGTTTTATCTTGAAGAAGAAAAGATTTTAATTAGAAGAATAATCAATCGGCAAAATCGAATTGATGCAACACTCTTTAATCAAAAGGGAGTATTTAAAAAGGACTTGAACCCTTTTATAATTACCGATAAAAAGTATGCTACAAAATACATTTTAGGGTTGCTTAATAGTAAATTGTTTTCTTGGCTTTACATTAATTCATCTTCTATTGCTACTAAAGATGATTTTCGTCAAACTACATTATCAGAATTAAGAAAACTACAGATTAAGAAAATTGATTTTAAAAATAAATCCGAAGTTAAATCTCACGATGAAATCGTCAAGCAGGTTGATATACTATTAAAACTAAATATAGAATTACAAGAAGCCAAATTACCTGAAAAAATAGAGCAAATAAAGAGCCACATTGCATATAGTGAAGATAAGATAAATCAATTGGTTTATGAATTATATGAGTTAACTCCTGAAGAGATAGAGATTATAGAAAAATCGTAGTTATGTTATCTAATATTGAAAAATATAAAGAGGATATTGGCGAACTTATTAAGGCTGGTGATGCTATATTAAAAAGAATGAAGGACAATAAAGACCTTACTCAATTAAGACGAGATTATGAAATTTGGTATTCTGAATCATATGCCGTAATAAAAATTATTTTACCAGATAGAATTTCCGATTTCTCTAAAATGTATTATGATGATAAAACAAAAAGTGGCCTTAAAATAAACTTTCAATACACACCGCCTAAAAATGATGGTTTCTGGGAGAATCTTGGTGGGTATTCCCCTCCTGAAATTATTGATGTAACTAAATCTGTTTTTGATAGCCAGATTGGAATCCTTAAATCTTGCCAGAAAAGATTTGAAAGTTCATTATTTGATATGAAACAATTATTGCAGGCAGACATTTTTGATTCTGAACTTGATGCGGCAAGGGAATTAAACAAAAACGGTTTTGTCAGAGGAGCAGGCGCAATGGTAGGTGTTGTTTTAGAAGGTCATTTATCCCAAGTATGCAAGAATCATAAAATATCAATTAGAAAGAACCATCCAACCATTAGTGAACTTAATCTATTACTTAAAGATAACAATTTGATTGAGATTCAGGATTGGCGTTTTATACAACACTTAGGAGATTTAAGAAACCTGTGTGACCATAAAAAAGACAAAGAACCAACAAAAGAAAACATTGATGAATTAATAAGTGGAGTTGCAAAAATCAGTAAAACACTATACTAATATACTAAGAGTTAAAAATGCACCCAATAGAAATACAAATAAAGCAAGCGCTCGAAAATTCGGAGGAATGGATAAAGTTCTATGCCACTGAATCGGAGAAGAAGCTGATAAAGCGGCTCCGAATTAACCGTTTGCAATATGCCATAGCCGAAAAAGACAATGATGAAAGAACGGGGGAGTTGTTAAACATTATGGAGCGAATTATAATTGAAGCCCGTATTTATAAAGATGAAAATAACATACCTGATACCCCCAGCGAAATAGAGCTTGCTCTAGCAGAAAGCGAAATGATGTTGGAAAAAGAGGGAGAAAGAAATGAGACCCTTAGACCCATGAAGCAGGTTCAGGCCAGGCAGGCACAGGGTGACAAAACAGAAGAACAGAAAGAAATATTAAATGTATCTATCCATTCCGTAATAGACTCTGGCCCGAAAGCTGAACCTCAGAATGATGCTGATAGTCAACTTTCATTGTTTTAGCTTGATTTTTTCGACCCCACCACCAATTCGTAAATGGTATCCTTCTGCAAATATTTTCCGGCTACATCTTTTAATTGCGCAGATGTAATTTCAGCAAGGGTAGAAATATACTTTTCGTAATAAGAATAGTCGAGTCCATGCAGCCATACTTGCTTAAAGCGCTCGGCAAGGGCAAAAGGCCCATCCATGCTGCGAAGCACATTTCCCCTTAAATAATTTTTAACCAGTTGCAGTTCAGCAGGAGGCACAGGCTCAGTGCATAGCCTGTCCATTTCTTTGTATATCTCAACCAATGCCTTATCGCATACATCGCTGCCAACCTCGCTGGCTAACTGGAAATATCCCGCTTCTTTTAAAAACACCACGCCCGATGAAATTCCATACGTATATCCCTTGTCTTCCCTTATGTTGCTCATTAACCGTGAGCCGAAATACCCGCCCAATATCACATTAAGAATCTGGAACGGAATAGCGTCGGCATGGCTTTTCAGGAATAACATCCTTCCCATGCGTATGGCAGATTGCAATGCTTTTTCCCTTGGCATATAATGTTTCTTATCGGCGCTTGGTTTAATTTCCAATTGTTTGCCATTAGATATTATATTGCCCGTTTTCCAGTCGTTGCCGCCGAAATTGTCGCTTATGGTATTCAACACCTGCTCCTTAATTTTACCGGCTGCAATAATGGTACAGTTCTCCGATGAATAATGCCCTTTGTGAAAATCAGCAAGGTTCTCTTTTTTGACCCCATCATATTCCTCAATTTTTGTAACATGGCCGTAAGGGTGGGTATCTCCAAATAACAGTGCAGGGAAATTGCGCGCTGCAACGGCACGTACTTTCTTATCTTCTACTAAAAAACGCTGTTTTTTATTGGTCAGGAACACATCAAGCTCCTGTTGGGGAAATGAAGGTTGTTTAACTAATTCTTCCAATACAGGTAAAACTTTGCCAAAATGTTTACCCAATGAATACAGAGCCACTGACGCGTAATCGTGATGAACAGACGTCTCCAGAAACGAACCGTAATAATCGAGCAAAGAAGCTATTTCCTCCGCGTTATGTTTCTGCGTTCCTTCTTCCAGCATGGCATTGGTTGTATCGGCTACCAGCGGAATATTTTGCTGGCGGCTGCCGGCAGGGAATATCAGTTCAATCTTTACCACATCCTGCGTGCCCCCGTTAACTGAATATACCGGAATTCCGTTGGGCAGTTTGCTTTCAAGCGCATGAATAATATCAATTTTACTTGGTTTGCCCAGGGCGGGCATCGTCATTCTGTCGAGCTTTATTTCAGTTTCCATTGGCTTTTGATTTAGAACGATAATATAATGTAGAGCAGTTGTTTTCGTTAATTACCCTCGATGCTTCCACCAGCAGGTCAACTTCACTTACTTTGGAAAACCTCTCTGTCTCCTTATTTACTTCTTCGGCTCCGCCTAATACCTCAAATATGGCGAGGTTCATGGCTTTGTTCATTATGCTTATTTCAGAGAATATAAGTGATGATTCTGTTTTGTTTTTTGCCTTTTCCATTTCCTCTTTTTTAACCTGGGCAAGAGAAACTTTCTTCAATTCCTCTTGTATAGCCTCATCGGCTGCCTGCAATGATACTCCTTCCGACAGCTTACCGGTAATAATAAATAAGCCTGGGTCAAATGATTCCAGGGTGAAAGCATTTATCTCGCTGAAGAGTTTTTTTGTTTTTACAAGTTCAACATACATGCGCGATGCGTTGCCATCGGTTAAAATATCTGCCAGTAGTTCCATGGCATAAAAGCTCTGGTCCATTCTCGCGCCCATGTGGTATGCTTTATAAATGGCGTCAACAGGCACATCTCTTTCCAGTTCGAGTTTGCGTGCCAGTGTTTGTTTAGGCTCAACGGGTAATTTCCGCAAGGGCGGATTTCCCGGAGGAATGGGGGCAAACCATTTTTCGCATAAGGCTTTAACCTGTTCCACGGTAACGTTACCGCTTACCGAAAGTATGGCGTTGTTGGGACAATAAAATTTCTGGAAGAATGCTTTTACATCGGCCATTACAGCATGTTTGATATGGTCAATCTCCTTGCCTATGGTAGGCCATTGGTAAGGGTGAACCTTATATGCAAGCTTGGGCAATTCAATCCACACATCGCCATAAGGCTGGTTGAGATAGCTTTGCTTATATTCTTCAATTACCACGCTGCGCTGCACTTCAAGGCTTTTATCGGAAAAAGCGAGGCTGAGCATGCGGTCCGATTCAAGCCAGAATGCCACTTCAATATTGGAAGCAGGCAATGACATATAATAATTGGTAATATCGTTATTGGTGAAAGCGTTATTCTCGCCACCGGCTTGCTGCAGGGCATTATCAAAATCGGCTATATTGATGGAGCCTCCGAACATAAGATGTTCGAAGAGGTGGGCAAAGCCCGTTCTTTCCGGGTCTTCATCGCGCGCGCCGACATTGTACAGCACATTTACACACGCCATTGGGGTAGATGTATCCCTGTGTACTATTACTTTTAATCCGTTGGATAAAACAAATCTTTCAAAATTTATCATAAGTGAATTTTTGGGACAATTAGTTGCTTTATTTCTTTTTAACAGGGTTAGTAATTTTGAAATCCTTTATATGCCGGAAATCTTCTGCGTTATTTGTATACAAGTTTCCGTTAAATATTTTTGCAGAAGAAGCAATAATTGCATCTCCGACAGACATAGATTTCTTTTGCCTGTATATAATAGCTTGATTTATTACAGTTTCCGATATGGGTAAAACAGTAATGATTTCAAATATCGCCTCAAAATAGACAATTTGCTTTTCTGTAATTTTGCGATACCCTAATATTTCAAGTTTGGAAATTATGGAACAGGCGGCATCCTCTTTCTTGATTAATTTTCGCAAGTATTTATATTCTTCCGAAGCCGAATAGATAAGAATATTGCTGTCTAATAAAATCAAATTCCCTTAAGGTTTATGTTTCTGTCAGCACGGGTTATTCTTTGCCATTCGTTGATATCGCCAAAAGATGAAATATCTGCGCCCGCATCAATAATTTTATAAATTTTTTCCTTCCAGTCAGAAAGTCTGGCGTTGATTTTTTTTGTTTTCGCTGCAGGTTTCTCTTCCCACATAATAATTACTTTAACTTCTTTATCTTTTATTTCAGGATTATTCTTTAGAACCTCTATTATTCCGTTATGTATAGTTGTATTGAATTCTAATCTTTTCATTGGAATACTATTTGGCTGTAAAGATAATCAATAATCCGCAATTATTTTTATACAGGTATATCCAGGCTGCCAACTTCTTTTTTTGCGGTATGAAATTCCGCAATTATTTCGTTCACTATATCTTTTACGGGTTTTATTTCCCTTATGGTTGAGGCTACCTGGCCAATTTCAAGTTCGCCTTCCTCCATATTGCCTTCAAACATTCCCAGTTTTGCTCTTGCTCTTCCAAGTATTTCTTTCAACTCTTCCGTTGAGGCGCCACGATCTTCTGCCTCCTGCACTTTTTTATAAAACCCATTCCTGATTATCCTCACCGGGGTAAGCTTTTTAAGCGTCAGCATGGTATCCCCTTCCTGTAATTCAATAACCTTCTTTTTAAAATCGGGATGAACCGAAGCCTCATCCGAGGCCACAAAACGGGTGCCAATCTGCACTCCGTCCGCGCCCAAAGCCATGGCGGCAAGCATGGAACGTCCGCTGCCAATGCCGCCTGCGGCAATAAGCGGAATCCGGACTACATTCTTAACCATAGGAATAAGGCACATAGTTGTTGTTTCTTCACGCGCATTATGCCCGCCTGCTTCAAAACCTTCAGCCACTATGGCGTCAACACCGGCATCCTGCGCCTTTTGGGCAAATTTTACACTGCCTACCACATGCGCTACAGTAATGCCATGTTCTTTAAAAAAAGGAGTCCATGTTTTGGGATTACCCGCAGAAACGAAAACAATTTTCACCCCTTCTTCCACAATTATTTTCATCACCTCTTCCAAATCGGGATAGAGCAAGGGGATATTTACTCCGAAAGGCTTATCGGTAGCTTTTTTACATTTTTGAATATGTTCACGCAATATATCGGGATACATAGAGCCTGCACCGATAAGCCCCAGGCAGCCATTATTTGATGCCGCCGAGGCGAGCCTCCATCCGCTGGTCCATAACATGCCGGCCTGGACTATGGGATACTTTATTTTAAAAAGCTGCGTTATTCTGTTCACAAGGTGCGAAGATATAGATAATAACATTAAATAGAGCCAATGGCTGTTAGCCAATAGCTATTAACAATAAATTAAACAATACCCAAAAAATCTTACCTTTGGCAGTCTTTTTAAAAACCCGTTTCAATGAAGAATGTCTTTAACGAGGCTGACAAAAATGAAATCCTCCAGCGTACTGAGAAGTTAACGCCTGAAACCAAGGCTGTTTGGGGAACCATGAATGTAGCCCAAATGCTGGCTCATTGCGCGTATGCAGTGCAAATGCCAACAGGAGAAGTTCCGACTAAACGGGTTGGTTTTCCTTTAAGCTTTATCGGAGGTTTGCTGAAATCGAAAATGTTGGGTGAAGGCGCCTTGCCTAAAAATTCGCCTACAGCAACCGAAATTAAAGTTACCGACGAGCGCGATTTTCAAAAAGAGAAGGCAAATTTTATTGCGGCGTTTAAAAAACTTACAGAGGGCGGTGAAAATGGAGTTAAGGCCACGCACCATCCTTTTTTTGGTAAAATAACGCCTAAAGAATGGGGAAGGCTTAACTATAAACACATTGACCATCATTTAAAACAATTCGGAGTTTGATTACTGAATCCCTGAAAAAGCAATATGCGTAAATTATTATTTCTCTTTTCTTTTCTTTTCTGTTTTACAGTAAGTTTTGCCCAAAAGTATTGGGTAAGCACTTTTGCAGGCGACACTGCAGGATATAGAAATGGAGCTAATGATTCGGCTCTGTTTAATGGCCCTGCCGGTATTGCAGTTGATACCTTAGGCAATGTATATGTAGCAGATTACTATAACAACCGGATACGTAAAATTTCGGGAGGCGTGGTCAGCACTTTTGCAGGTGATACTGCCGGCTTCAGGGACAGCACCGGAGGTACGCTGGCCTTATTTAACTATCCCATTGGAATATGTACCGATGATTCAGGCAATGTATATGTTGCCGACACTTATAATAACGCTATCCGGAAAATTTCACCTGCCGGAATAGTAACAACAATAGGAGGTAAGGGTATTGATTCTTCAGGATACAGGAATGGGCCGGCTGCCAATGCGCTCTTTAGTTTTCCCGTAGGTGTTGCGGTTGACCGTTCCGGGAATATTTATGTGGCAGATAATGGGAACAACCGGGTTCGCGTAATAAATACTTTTGGAGTTGTAAGCACATTGGCCGGCGATGGTAACCCGGGTTATTTTAATGGCTTAGACACTTCTGCCGAATTTAATGGTTTGGGCGGTATAGCAGTGGATGATTCAGGCGCCGTTTATGTATCGGAATATGGTAATAACGCGATACGAAAGATAAAGAACGGATATGTTACCAAGTTTGCGGGATATGATACTAATGGGATAGATACAACAGTATTTACCACTGCGCCGGGATACAATGATACAATTGGAGGCAGAGCGGCCGACAGTTCGCTTTTTAATAATCCTACGGGTCTTGTTGTGGATGATTCAGGAAATGTTTTTGTTTGCGATGAATACAATTATGTAATACGCGAAGTGCACAAGGGACGTGTATATACTTTTGCCGGAAGCAGCGATACATTGTCCATAGCAGGATATGTGAACGGCATATCAGATAGTTCAGAATTTTATAATCCCATTGGCATTGCACTTGATAAATATGGAAATTTTTATGTATCGGATAATGGTAATAATGTTATTCGCGAAATTTCGCAAACACCTAATGCCGGCATTGAGCCTGTTATACCCGGGAAAGTAAGCATGCAGGTTTATCCTGTTCCATGCAATGACAAATTAATTATAGCCAATTCACCTTCCGGAACAGCCCAATTGCTTGACCTTACAGGAAGAGTTGTTTGGTCCGATGAGCATTTTAAAGCGCCATATACTCTTACAACAGGTAATATTTCACCGGGAGTTTATTTTATAAAAGTCAGTGATACAGCACAAAGTGCTATTACTAAAATTGTAATTGAACACTAAACATATTTTGAGATTACTGGTTCTTCAAAGTGATTAAAGGGATTCATAATGCAATACAACTCACACACTCACTTGCAGACTAAAATCTGATGAGTTTTGATATAATTTAGCTAAATTTGTCATTCTTATAAGAATTATAAATTAAAATTTTATACCATGACACTTCAATTTATTCATGATAACAAAGGTAATACTACAGGAGTATTCCTCCCTATTGAAGAATGGCAGGCGTTGAAAACAAAGTATTCTGAACTTCAAAAAGAAGAAGCAAAAAATCTGGCTGAGCTGGCCTCCTGGCAAAAAAAAGTTATTGATGAAAGGCTGAGCGATTATTATAAAAACCCTTCTGATGTTGCAGACTTTGATAAAACCATTGATGCCATTGAAAAAAACCTATGAGTTATTCCTTTGTCAATAGTCATGCTGTTAAGGCGGACATTACAAATGCCGTTGATTATTACAAAAACATTAACCCTGAATTGGCCAGGCAATTTTTATTTCGCATCCGTGAAGCTAAATCTTATATTGCCTTAACGCCGCTTGGCTTCCAGGTGAAATATAAAGATGTAAGAACTCTCTTACTGAAACAATTTCCTTACCACATTCATTATCTTATTGACGATGCTAAACAGCAAATCATTATCCTTGCCATTATTCATGCTTATAAAAACCCCCAAGATTATTCCGGAAGATGAACTCTGATATTAACTTTGTAAAAGACTGGTTGCCGCCACTGTTAATATTTGCAAGCATAATAGTTGCGGGCATCGTTATACAGCGGCTCATTATTGTTTATGTTAAGAGTATATCTGCTAAAAAAGGCTGGAAAGCAGGCGGGGCTATAGTGCGTTCCATTCGCGGAATGATAGTTCTGCTTTCGATATTAGCCGGTACTTATTTTGGCCTGAGCGATTCTCCTTTACCTGCCAGTACATTCCTGGTAGTGCAAAAGCTGCACAAGGTTCTTGTGCTATTTATTATAACTTTTGTATTGGCAAGGTTGCTTACCGGGTTGCTCAGGGCGTATATGCACAGGGGAGAAGAGACGCGAAGCTCCATATCTCTATTCAATACCATAATCAATATTATTGTTTATTGCCTTGGCGGCCTGGTAATATTGCAGGCATTAGGCATATCCATCACCCCGGTTATTACGGCATTGGGAATAGGAGGTTTGGCCGTGGCATTGGCATTGCAGGATACACTATCCAATCTTTTTGCCGGCATACAAATAACCCTGACGCGTAACATTAAACCCCGGGACTATATTGTTCTCAGCACAGGGGAGGAAGGTAATGTGCGTGATATTACCTGGAGGAATACGATGCTGCTTACCCAATCGAACAATGTGGTTGTTATACCCAATGCCAAACTTGCATCAACTATTGTAACCAATTATTCTCTTCCGGAAGAAAGTTTGTCGGTCTCACTTAACATTGGAGTAAGCTACTACAGCGACCTTGAAAAAGTGGAAAGAGTAACATTGGAAGTAACAAACGCTGTGTTGCAGGAGTTTGGCGTGAATACCGGAGATACCATTTTCCGGTATAAAGAATTCGGGAATGCAGCCATTAATTGCAATATTTCATTTACGGTAAAACAATTAACCCAGCAATACATTATACGCCATACACTTATAAAGCGCATATATAAGCGCTATAAGGAAGAAGGCATAGTTATACCCTATCCGCCTGTAAATACAGTTTATCTTAAAAAAGAGAACTAAATCTTTCACCTTGCGGCTATAAAAAAAACAAAAGCCTGGCAGGCAATACCAATAATATTACCAATGTAAATATCGGCTGCGGCATGGGCTTTGAGCTTATAACGGGCATATCCTACCAAAAAAACTATTACCATGGCTGCACCTAATAAAGGCAGCATTTGTATGCGGGTGTAATACATTAAACCTATGACTGTACCTAATATTCCGCCAACACCCACTGCATGAAAGCTTACTCTTGTTACCAAACTTGCAATAAGAGTTGTTATCATTGTAAGATTAATCCCTATTAGAAAACACTCAGGTGATTTTCCTAAGGGAATAATATTATGTATTACATAATAAGAAAGAATAAAGAACAATTCTGTGAATGAAATAAGTTGCTTCCTGTCATTATCGGTAGGGTTAGTAATACTTGTAATTCTACCTAACTTTAGCAATATCCAGCTCATAATAACGGGACATAAACCAGTGCAGAAAACTATTGCTAAAAAGCTTGGCAGTAATTGAGAGATATCTAACGAAAGATAAATATATGGGTCGCTTACCATAACAATAAAAATGCCAAGTGTAGGCATAAGTACCGGATGGAAGGCGTATGAAATTATTTTCCAGGCTCTGTTATTCATGCCTGTGGTATTTTATCCATTTCCAAATAAAATAGACAGCCCCGACCGCTGAGATAATAAAAAATGGGAGTACAGAAAAAGTTATAATACTCCATTTGTAAACCCTTAAGTTTTCTTTTAATGCAAACCAGGCGCTTGGATATAACATCAAAACCGATATACCATATAACCAATCTTTCCTCCAGATGCGGTCGGAAGTTGTAATCATCAGAATCATTATGGCCGCAAGCGGAAGAAGGCCATATAAAATTACCGGGACGGTAAATAATGCTTTGTTCAATACTATTTCGGTTAATACTGAAATTACATTTACAACCATAGGCAGAAATAACTTATCCATTGGCATTAATATTACCACCAGGTAAAAAATAATAGTGCTTATTATTATGGTTTGTGACCTGGACGAATTCTCCATGTTATATTTGTTTCCTCATTCTTGCAACCGGTAATTCAAGCTGCTCACGGTATTTTGCGACAGTCCTTCTGGCCAGCTTGTATCCTCTTTTCTCAAGCAGTTCCACAATAGCTTCGTCATTCAGAGGGTTTTTTTTATCTTCGTTTTCTATCATTTCTTTCAGGATATTTTTTACCTCTTTTACCGAAACTGCTTCCCCGCTCTCTTTCTGAAAAGCCTCTGAGAAAAGGGTTTTCAATAAAATTGTTCCGAAAGCTGTTTGGGCATATTTACTGCTTACCACCCTCGATATAGTTGAAATGTCGAGCCCCGAAACTTTGGCAATATCCTTTAATAACATGGGCTTTAACTTGCTTTCATCTCCATCCTGAAAGTATTCTTTCTGGTAATCTAAAATGGCGTTCATTACCCTGAACAATGTATCATCCCTCTGTTTAAGCGCTCCTATAAAATCGCGCGCGGCTTCAATACGCTGGCGCGCAAAAGATACAGCTTCGCGCTGTAATTTATCTTTGCCGGCTTTATTGCTTACCATTTCTTCATAAACAGGGCTCAGCCGCAGCTTCGAAGAATTTTTGCTGTTTAATATCATTTCCAGCCGCCCGTTCCAGTTATTAATAATAAAATCAGGTATTACCTGGTCGGTATTGTCATTCCCGTCTGAGTAAGTCAGCCCAGGTTTGGGGTTTAATTTTACTATTTCCGCTATTGCGCTTTTCAATTCACTGTCATTCAAATGAATTATTTCTTTAAGTTTTTCGTAATTCTTTTTTGAAAATTCGTCAAAAGCTTTTTCTAAAATTTCTATGGCAATATCCACCGCTGAATTTTTATGAAGTTTTCTTTTTAGCTGCAATAGCAGGCATTCCTGTATATTTCTTGCTCCTACTCCCGCAGGGTCCAGTTGCTGTATGGCTTCCAGGATAGGTTTTAACTCATTCTCGTCGGTAAGTATGTTTTGCAGAAATGTAATGTCATTGGCAATGGAATAGAGGTCGCGGCGCAAGTAGCCGTCTTCATCAATATTGCCAATTATGTAATCGGCCAGCATCATTTGCCTTTCATTTAAATTTCGCAATCCTAATTGAGACAAGAGGGAATCCTGGAATGAAGCAGATGCAGCGACAGGCATTTCCCTGTTTTCTTCATCGGGCGAACTGTTATTTACCGACAGCTTGTAAGCAGGTACATATTCATCGCTTTCTTCCATAAATTCAGAAGCGTCATAATCTTCACCATCGTTATCTGTTGCTTCTCCATCTTCACCAATAACAGGTTCTTGTTCATCCTTGGTTTCCCATTCCGTTTCAGAAGCTTCTTCCAGTGCAGGGTTATTCTCAATTTCTTCTTTAATACGTTGCTCCATTGATGCCACAGGCAACAGCACAAGCTTTTGCACCAGCATTTGCTGGGGAGTAAGTTTTAACTGTTGTTTTTGTTGAAGCGCCTGTTTTAGCATAGTAAATTGTTTTTGGAAACATATTTTCCAAGGCCAAATTTACTCAAAACTCGGCATTCTTTGGAGTACGCGGAAAAGCAATAACATCGCGTATATTACTCATGCCCGTAACAAACAGTATAAGCCGCTCCAAGCCAAGCCCGAAGCCGGAGTGCAGGGCGGTTCCGAATTTCCTTGTTTCGAGATACCACCACATTTCTTTTTCAGGTATGTGCATCTCTCTCATGCGTTTAAGCAATTTGTCGTGGTCTTCTTCACGCTGCGACCCACCTATTATTTCTCCTACATAAGGAAACAAAACATCCATTGCCCTTACAGTTTTACCATCATCGTTCAGCTTCATATAAAAAGCTTTTATTTCCTTGGGGTAGCCGGTAAGGATAACCGGCTTGCTGAAATGTTCAACTAAAAAGTTTTCATGTTCCTTTTGTAAATCAACTCCCCATTCAGGTAAAAATTCAAACTTTTTGCCCGAAGCTTTGAGCACTTCAATGGCCTCGGTATAGGACATGCGTTTAAAGGTATTATTAACCACCATATTGAGTTTCTTCAGCAATTCCTTGTCATACATATTGTTCAGGAATTCTATATCATCCTTGCAATTTTCCAGGGCATACCTTACTAAGTATTTCAGCATATCTTCCGCCAGGTCCATATTATCGTTAATATCGGCAAATGCAACCTCGGGCTCTATCATCCAGAATTCCGCCGCATGGCGTGGTGTGTTTGAATTTTCTGCCCGGAAGGTCGGGCCAAACGTATATACCTTTGATAATGCAAGAGCAAACAGTTCAGCTTCCAATTGGCCCGATACGGTAAGGTTAGCCTCTTTGCCAAAAAAATCTTCTTTGTAATCAACAGAGCCGTCAGGGTTTTTAGGCGGGTTCTTCATATCCAATGTTGTTACCCTGAACATTTGACCAGCCCCTTCAGCATCTGAGCCTGTTATAATGGGCGTATGTATATTATAAAAACCATGGTCATTGAAATACTTATGTATGGCATAAGTCATGGCGTGGCGCACCCGGAACACTGCCCCGAAAGTATTGGTACGCGGCCTGAGATGGGCTATTTCCCTTAGAAATTCAAGCGTATGTCCTTTTTTCTGCAAAGGATAGTTTTCATCAAAAGCTCCATATATTTCTATCTCTTCGGCTGCAATTTCCACTGTTTGTCCTTTGCCCTGCGACTGAACAAGTTTTCCTTTAACGCATATACATGCCCCGGTATTAATATTTTTCAGTAAATCTTCAGAGAAAGCGGATATGGTAACCACTGCCTGCATATTATGTATAATAGAGCCGTCATTAATGGCAATGAAGACCACTTCTTTGCTTTCACGTTTGCTGCGCACCCAGCCTTTAACTTCTACACGGCCGTCATATTCGGTAGAACTCAATAACGTTCTGATATTGTTCTTTATCATATTTTAATTTTATATAAACCTGTATTTACGACAAAAGTATTGGTTTTTAGCTATCGGGGAAATGATATTGTGCAGGTACCAATTTGCAATTGGAACTAAGAGATATAGATGTAAGCCTGAGGCGTGATAATGTAATTATCAAACTATCATATCATCATATCACCAAATTATTTTATCAGCGTTACCCTGCCAATATAGCGGTGTTGTTCGTGAAAGACATCGGTTACTTCTATCAGCCAAACATAGGTGTCTTCCTGTGCCTGCTTGCCTGATGAACCATTTTGTACTACGCCATTCCATCCGCCGTAAATATCGGTGGTATAGTAAAGCTGCTGCCCCCAACGGTCGAAAATCCACATTTGATAAGTGAGAATGCCAACTCCTTTAGCGGTGAACAAATTATTCAATCCGCTGGTATTATTGGGAGTAAACGCGTTGGGCACATATATTACGAAGTAAGGCTCAATTTCAAGGCACTGCATGGTTGTATCCCTGCACTCATGGACGTCTGTTACAATTAAAGTTATGCAATATTTTCCGGTATCGGCATAAGTATGCGGAGGGTCTTTTACAACTCCGCTTGTATCGCTGCCATCGCCAAACATCCAATCCCAGTTAATTATTCCACCATATGAATCAGTTGATTCATCAATGAAATTTATTGTAGGGTTTAAAATAGTTGTCTGTTCGGGTGAGTATGAGAATTTAGCTACAGGATAGCCCCAAACTGTAATATAATTATTGATGGTTTTGGAAGCCTTACAGCCATTGCTTGAAGTAACGGTAAGTTTTACCGTATATACTCCGGGTTTTGTGTAGCAATGCGTTGGGTTTTGCAGTATGCTGCTGCTATCGTCACCAAAGGTCCAACTCCAGGTGCTTCCCGCATCGCTGCCGCCGCCTATAGTTGTTGAATCAGTAAAATTCACGCATAATGGATAACAGCCTTGCAATGTATCGGCAACAAAATTAACTACCGGTGGCGGGTAAACAGTTACAGTAAGAGTGGTGGTGTCGGGAGGGGTTCCGCAATCATCTTTTACCACAACTGTATAAACTGTAGTAACTGTCGGAGATGCTGCTACATCAGGCCCGGTGGTAGTGTTTAATCCTGTAGCAGGGGTCCAGGCATAAATATATTTTCCATCGCCACCGGTTGCTGTTGCAATAAGATTAACAGAGCTTCCCGGACAGATACTTGCACTTGGCCCTGCAACTGATATAAGTTTGGGCCACACAGATACAGTAGCTTTACCTGTACCGGTACAACCATTACTATCGGTTACAACAACATTGTAGCTGGTTGTTGATGTCGGGCTAACTGAAATTGTATCATTTGTTCCACCGGTGTTCCAGTTATACTTGTAGGGCGGAGTGCCCCCACTTGCGGTGGAAGTAAGAATAGCTGCTGTACCTATACATACAGTATCCGGCGGAACAGTAACAACAACCGGCGTTGGCTGGGTAATGGTTGCATACGTTTTAAATATACAGCCGTTGCTATCGGTAACCGAGAAAGTGTAAGTGCCTGCTGTCAGACCTGTAGCCGTAATTGTGGTTTGAGTAGGGTTAGTAATATCCCATGTATAGGTGTAAGGTGGAGTACCACCCCACACTGTTGCTGTGGCTGAGCCTGTATTTCCGCCAAAACACTTCTCATTGGTGGTTGCAACAATTTTTGCGGAATCACCCGGAATAGTGGGAACAGTAACGCATACGGTGTCATGACATTTATTGGCATCTGTAATAACAACACAATAAACATCAGCATTTACACCAGGAAGTGTAGAAGTTGTAGCGCCAGTATTCCACAAATATGTATATCCGGGAGTTCCGCCGCTTACAGTAGCAATGGCTGCGCTGCCGGTTGTTTGCCCGCATAAGGCGGCAGTAGAATCCATAGTTGCCACAATAGGTGGCGGATTCGTAATTGTTACAGTTGTTGAATCAATACATCCATGCCCATCTGTAACTGTTACAGAATATGTTGTACCCTCACACAGGCTATCTACACTTGCTCCTGTTCCGCCATTGCTCCAGGAATACGAATATGGATTGGTTCCACCGGTTGGCACTGCAATAGCCTGCCCGTTGCAAAGATAGCTGCATGTGGCGGCAAATTTGGTCGTTGTTAAGGTAAGAGGTTTTGGTTGTATTACGCTATCTTTTAAGGTGTCAATACATCCGCCTGCATCTTTTACTACGCAAGTGTAGTTACCTGCCGCAAGGCCTGTAATGGATGAAGTTGTAGCACCGGTATTCCAGGTATAAGTATATGGAGCAGTGCCACCTGATATTGAAGCAGTGGCTGTTCCGTTAGTTTGTCCGGCACACTTAACGGCAGTGGCTGTAATGCTTGTAGTAATGCTTGCATTACCGGTAATAGTTACAGAAGCTGTATCCTGACGGGGAGTACATGAGGCATCTTTTACAGTTAAAAGATATTTACCGGGACACAATCCTGAAAGTGATGAAGTAGTCGCTCCGTTGCTCCAGCTATAAGTATAAGTGTAATTATCGCAAACAGTAGCGGATGCTGTTCCTGTACATCCGCAACCGGTTGGGTTTGTGGAAGTAGTGGTAACCATTTTGGGTATCGCAACCGGTGTAGCGGAAACAAAGTCATTGCCGCAGGCAAATATAGTGTTGCCAGGCGCAATATGCAGGTCATATATTGTATCTGTAGCTGCAGATGAAGTCAATCCTAAAGTACCTACTGAAGCTAATGCAGAACTATAAACACTTACCTTATTTAAGTTTCCAACGTAAATATTATCCTGGCAGTCCAATGCAATACCGCCCCATAATTGAGTATTGGGAGTTACAGTAACACTATCAATTATTGCGCCGGTTGCAGGTGTCCATGTCCTTAATTTATTACCGTCATAGGTTGCTACAAAGTTCAAATCTGCAATTAACCCGTTAAACCCGTTGCCGCAATATAAATATGGATTAGAAGGAAGAGCAGGATAGTACGGCACTGATGCAGTTTCAATAAATAAAGACCTGTCAACCACCTGGTAAGCCGTTGGTGCCAAAGTTGCTGAAGGCATTTGCAGCAATACGTTAGCAAACCCCGTATAAGAAGCAGATGCGGGTTTTGTTGTTGCAAAATAGCATTTACCGACACCGTCAAATGTTATCATGGCAATATCGTGGTGAGTACTTCCGCCTCCGGCTCCAAGCACATTTACAGCATTGATAGTGGTACAGTTAGTATCCAATGTGGCTCCCTGGAATACTGCTCCTGAACCCTCTCCTGCGCCAATAATAAGCTGGTTATCGCAATAGTCGAAAGCAAGGCGCCAGATTTCATCAACGTTTGTGCTACCCGGGAAAGTTGTAACAACTGCACCTGCATTATTCACTTTCACCACTAAACATCCCGTACCGCCATAATCAAGCCCTTCAGCAAGATAAGAACTGCCGCTCCTGTTGTCTGTTGTAAATCCACCATAATAATAATAGTTATGGAATTGGTATGTAAATGTAGATGTATATGTCCATTGCAATGTTCCCGCAGCATTATACTTCTGTAGCTGGTATTCAGTTGCATCTCCGCCTCCCATAACATATACATTACCTGCCAAATCGTACTGAAGATCGTAGGCTTTATTGGTACCGGTAAAACTCGTTCCGCCTGTATAAGTAGGGTCAATGGTCAGGGTTTTATTTCTATCATAATTTCCAGTTGAAAATGACACTACATTCTTATTAAGTGAAAATGAAGCTTGTACTGCATTGCCATCTTCATCTTTTGCATTTGGTTCCTTGTCAGTTAAAACAGCGCAGGATGAAATTATATGTATTTCCCTGTTAATTAAATTAAGATTTGCATTGGCTGAATAATGCATTTTTACTTGTGAAATATCACCGCCCGGGTGAACAATTACATCATATTCCAATCCTGTTTTATCGGCAGTATAATAGAATGCGACATCAATATTGTTATAAAGGTTATGATAAATAATTTTTTCCCAGGCATGAGCCAATACGCTGCTATGGCCTGTTTTATCATTAGGGTCACGGTATGTAAAATAATCTGTAACAGGTTTTTGGACTTCCACCTGGGCATTGGTATTAGCACCATCCCAGTTTACCTGCATAAAAACAGGGAGTATTTTTATATTGGCTTCGGCATCATCGCCTGCTTTGGGCGCAGCATCTTTGTCAGCCATATAAGCACTGTCGTATTCAAATGTCAATGCGGTAGCTGAGAAATATAAATGAAGGCGTCCCTTATGGCTATAATAAAGAATGTTCTGGCCGACGCCTTTTTGTACCTGATCAATAAACTGTCCTTTATTTTCAATAAATACATCATGTTCAAAAGGTTTGTGTACCGACCAACCTTTTTGCGCATTTATAAATTTTGGAAAAGTTATAAAAACAAGCGAAAGAGCAAAAATCCCTATAGCTGATTTTGCCTTATTTGATAACATACTGTTTTGTAAACTATTTATCAGAAAACCAGGGTTAATTTCATTAAATAATCAATAAATATAATCAAAACATAGTACTTTAACTCAACAAAAATAAAAAAACCAATGGAAAAAACTAATATGAAAGAGTAAAATTTGATTATTAAATGTAAAATAAGCATATATGTCACTCATTTTCAGAATATCTCACGTTATAGTAACACTCTCCTTTTTATAAAATGAAAAGGCATGTACCAGGTAATTTTTTCAAGTGGATTTTTAATAAAATGGTTTTAATTATACTTTCCGAAAAAGCTTTAAATAATGCGCCTGGCCTGATGCTGAATAATGGGTCAGGAAGAATGACGAAAATAAATTTACTATTTATTAATATGAATCAGCTTAAAATCCAGTGAAAAGGGCTAATTTTGCAAATCTTTTTTTGGAGCAATGATATCATTAAACGGCATAACTGTCAGTTTCGGAGGGTTTACCCTCTTCGAAAATGTAAGCTTCCTGATAAACCCCAGGGACAGGATAGGCCTTGCCGGAAAGAATGGCTCTGGCAAGAGCACCATGCTGAAACTGTTGGCTGGCTTGCAAACTCCCAGCTCGGGCGGAATAGGTAAACCCAAAGGCATTAAAATTGCATACCTTCCGCAGGATATGGTACACCAGCATGGCAAAACCGTATTTGAAGAAACAGCGACAGCTTTCAGCGAGATACAACAACTTGAAAAACGTCTCGATGAAATTAACCATGAATTGGAAACCCGCACCGATTATGAATCGGATTCATACTCAAACCTGATTACAGAAATAACTGATATTTCGCATCGCCTGGAGGTACTCGGTTCAGGTAATAGGGATGAAGAAATTGAAAAAAAATTGAAAGGGCTTGGCTTCGAGCGCAGCGATTTTAACCGCCAGACATCAGAACTAAGCGGCGGCTGGAGGATGCGCATTGAACTGGCAAAACTGCTTTTGCAGAAACCCGATGTTCTTTTGCTCGATGAGCCAACCAACCACCTCGATATAGAATCCATGCAGTGGCTGGAGGAGTTTATGGAAACATTTGAAGGAGCGCTGGTGCTTATTTCCCACGACAAAAAATTTCTCGATAATGTAACCACACGCACCATAGAAATATCGAATAAAAAGATATACGATTACAAAACCAATTACAGCCATTACCTGGAACTGCGCCAGGAAAGGCGTGAACAGCAGGAGGCCGCAGCCAAGAACCAGCAAAAAATAATCAATAAAACACAGATACTTATTGATAAGAACCGGGCTAAGGCAAGTAAAGCAGCCTTTGCGCAGTCTCTCATAAAAAAATTAGATAAAATGGAATTGGTCGAAGTGGATGAAGCCGATACTTCTTCCATTTATTTTAAGTTTCCTCCGCCTGCCCATAGCGGTAAAATTGTGCTTACGGTGGAACATGCCGGTAAAGATTACGAGAACAAGCACATATTTTCGGAAGCTAATTTTATTATTGAAAAAGGCGACCGTATCGCTTTTGTAGGACGTAACGGCGAGGGGAAAACCACCATGATGAAAATGATTGCAGGGCAAACCGGGCACACAGGCAAAATTCAGTTAGGGCATAGTGTGCTGATGGGTTATTTTGAACAGGACCAGGCGGAAAAACTCGACACCAACAAAACGGTATTCGATACTATTGATGAATTAGCCGTAGGCGAGGTCCGCAGCAGGATAAGAAACCTGCTTGGGGCGTTTTTATTCGGTGGTGACGATATAGATAAAAAAGTAAAAGTATTAAGCGGGGGTGAAAGGGGAAGGCTGGCATTATGCAAACTTTTGCTGCAACCCTATAACCTGCTCATGCTCGATGAGCCTACCAACCACCTTGACATACGCTCGAAAGATATTTTGAAACGTGCCCTGCTCGATTATACCGGCACTATTATTATTGTATCGCACGACCGTGATTTTTTGGATGGGTTGGTGCATAAATTATATGAATTCAGGGAAGGGCATGTGAAAGAACATTTGTGCGACATAAATGAGTTTATGCGCAAACGCAAGCTGGAAAGGTTGAACGAGTTGAAGAGTACGCTTAGAACAAAGAAAGATGAGAAAGCCAAAAAAGTTCCTTTAACCCCTACCGAACAGGAAGACAACAGCAAGAAAATAAAGCAGCTTCAGTCGAAAATAAATAAGATTGAGGACGATATTTCAGAGCTTGAGAAAAAAATTACCGAGGCCGATAAAACCATCAACAGCCCTGATTTTTATAATAAACCCGATTCAACCGCCTTCTTTGGCGAGTATGAATCATTAAAATCAAAGCTTGAAGAAAAATTCAAGTTGTGGGAAGGTATTTCTGCCGAGTTAAGTACGCTGGAGGAATAATATTGCTCTTATTTTTTTGCAGCACCTGTACTATCTGCAGGTATAAATATCAATGATATTGAATTAACGCAATGCCGTGTATTTTTCGGAGTAAATCCTTCACCGGTAAATACATGCCCCAGGTGGGCTCCGCAATTCGCGCATTCAATTTCAGTACGCATACCGTCAGCGTCGGGTACTCGTTTCACGGCACCTGGAATTTCATCGTCAAATGCGGGCCATCCGCAATGCGCGTCAAATTTATCGCTCGAACGGTATAACGGAGCGCCGCAGCGCTTGCATACATAAGTGCCTTTGGCAGTATTATTTTCATATTTACCGCTGAAAGGAGCTTCTGTTCCTTTATCAACAATTACACGCTCTTCTTCAGGAGTCAATTTCCTGTATTGGCTCTCTTTGCCTGCACCGGCATGTTTAGCAGTATCCATATTATTTACCTGTTTATCGGTTTTGGGTTGTTGTTGCGAACATGCCTGCATTGAAACTGCAATTAACGCGGCCGCAATAAATCTGTAATTCATTTTTTACTATTTATGCAAAGTTAGGCATTCTGATTCAGAATCCATTGTTAAAATATGTTATATCGGAAAAAACAAGAAACCAGATTTTTAATATATCTACCTTTGCACTTTATGCCAAAATTATCTTTTGATTTCATTATTAAGTTTGCCTTTTATGGCATGGCGGCAACATTATTTGCTTCCTGCAATAATAACCCGCTTAAAATAGATGTTTCGGGCATTAAAATACCGCCTGTAAAAATTGACAGGTTGGAGAAAGATATGTTCGCAATGCCCGTTGACAGCATTAATCAATATACGCCTATTCTCGAAAAGAAATATGGGAAATTTTATGACCAGTTTGTGGTTGATGTTATTAATGACGGAGGAGTCCGGGACTCTACATATAATGCAGAACTAAGGCGTTTTATTACCGATAAAGATATGCGGCATGTTTATGATACCTGCGAAAAACTTTATCCCGACATGGCATTTCTTGAAAACGGGCTTACCGATGCGTTCAGGCATTTTCGCTACTATTTCCCTGGTATGCCACTGCCAAGGATTGTTACTGCGATGAGTGGCTTTAATTATGCGCTTGCCTATAAGGACAGCACACTTGCCATATCGCTGGATATGTATTTGGGGGCAAAATCGCCCTATTATATGATGCTGCGGTTTCCCGGGTACAAAATACAGCATTTGGGCAAAGATTATATGCTTTGCGATGCGGTATATGGCTGGCTTGAAAGCGCTTTTAAGCCCAATGAAGATAAAAACGACATGCTTGCCGCCATTGTGCATGAGGGGAAAATACGCTACCTTGAAGATGCATTATTACCCGATGTTGCTGATACCATGAAAATGTGGTACACCGGAAAACAATGGGAATGGTGCAAAGAGAACGAATTTAACATGTGGGCATATCTTATTGAAAAAAGATTAATTTATTCTACCGACCAAACCGATATTACAAAATTTACTGACGATGGCCCATTTACATCCGCTTTCAACCACGACTATTGCCCTGCGAGGGTGGGATACTGGTTTGGCTGGCAGATTGTCCGAAGCTATATGAAAAATAACCGCAAAGTAAGCATAGCGCAACTGATGGAAGAGAGAAATGCCGATAAAATTCTTCAGAAATCAGGTTATAAACCCACTAAATAAAGCGAACTAATTTACACGTTGCGTGTAAAAATTAGCTTTGATCAAGTCCTGTAAAAAAATCCTTTGTCCTTTATACTCGGCTGTTATCCATGCGTCCTTTGTTCCTTTGCCAATAATTCTCTGCCTGAATATTTCAGCCAGTTTAAGGCTCTTGAACTCACCCATGGTAAAGCGTGTGATTCCGTCTGCAAAGTGCCTGATTAATGGCAGGGGAGGGACAAAACTCATCAGGTTTCTATACTTATAGTTTTCAGGGTGGCGGTATGCGCCAATCTGCACCCTGAACGCAAGACTATCGATGCAAATATTGCCTGCCATTTCAATTAATTTGGCATAAATAGCGGGGTCGTTCAGGTCTTTATCGGCAAGGGCCGAGAAATCTTGCGGAGGCCCGGGGTCGCAGGCAGGGCTGAAAAACTGCTGAATAGTTTTCGGTTTCTCTTCCAGGTAGAATACCATTACCATGGTATTTGCAGTTTCAGGCTCCTTGGCAACAATATCTGTTCTGAATTTTTGTGCTTCTGCAAGGCTGTTGAATTTTCCTAAATAATAATGGGTGGTTCCATCGGGTAGTATTTCTTTAGTAATTTGACCATACTTGTCAAGATAACCCATTTTAAATTGCGATGTATCGGTGAAGCTTCCCAATTCAAGCTTGTAGGATAGCCCATCAACTTTTACATCGCCAAAATCATGTACAATTTTAGTGGAATCAATTACCACACTGCCATTTTTCTGGGTTGTATCTTCCATACTCAGGTTTACAATTGCGTTTGATACAACTGCTTTTTTTGACGTATCCAGAACAAAATTTTCCTGTTCTTTACTATATTCACCGGCATAAAACTGGCTAATCTGTTCAAGTCTGCCATTATTTTCCACTGTAACCTTCAGATTTTTTTTAGCCGAACTATCCTTTGCTATAACTGCATCACTGGCTTTTTGCGCATCAACCATAGTATGTAATGAATCAATATAATATACTGTATATCCATATTTATCAAGCCTGCTTTCAATTTTACCAATGCCCTTGTATTTGGCAGAATCAAAGTCGGCTGGGTTTTGATATGTGCCAAGTTCGACATTATAAATAATACCTGCGGAATCTTTATTCCCGAAATCATTCAATATATGCTGGTAAACTTCCGATTCGTATAGATCGGCTTTCTGGTTGTTTTTATAATCCTCAATCTGCTGGTTGAGGTTTTGCTGCAATTCATTTGATGTATCAGAAACAGTTATGTTGTTGGTCTTGCGGTATTCAGGACTGTACACATTGATATCATCAGTCATCTGTACAAATGTGGACAATGAATCAACATTAAGATATTCTATGTGCGGAGTTGCTCCTTCAACCTGTACAGCAATTTTATACTTTGTACCCGGGGTTAAGGCCAAAACATATTTACCTGATTCCGAATTGGAGTGGTACTCGCCCGCCAATTTTTCCGATGGCTGTTCAGTAACTGTTATGTCAGCGTCTGCGGGCTTATTATCGGCGCTTACTGTACCAATGGTAAGTGCTAATACGGGTTTAGCGCCATGGGCTCCCGGTGTTACACTATATATGTCCTGTTGCCCGTAACCCCCTTTTCGGTTCGATGAAAAGTATCCCATTGTGCCTTCTGAATTAAGAGTATAATACCTGTCATCACCGGGCGAGTTAATGGGGTAGCCTAAGTTTATAGGTTTGCTCCAGGTGCTGTCTTTAAGGTTAAGCTTAGAATAAAAAATATCATATCCTCCCATGCTATTCCAGCCTTCCGAACTAAAAAACAATGATACCCCGTCAGGGTGGATAAATGGCGCATCTTCATTAAGTTTGGTGTTTATATTGCTTCCCAGGTTTTTGGCCTGCCCCCATTCTCCGTTGGGCTGGAGTTTCGACACATAAATATCCCTGCCGCCATAACCACCGGGCCGTTCGCTGGCAAAGAAGAGTGTTTTTCCATCAGCCGAAACAGAACAGCTACCTTCCCAGTAAGGAGTATTTATTGTCGGCCCAAGGGGTAAGGGTTTGCTCCATTTCTTCCCTTTAAGATGGCTTTCATATATATCTCCTCCATTCTTATAAGTGCTTTTGAATGTATATAGAGTTTGTTCATCAACAGACAGGGCTATGCCTGCATCATTGCCCTTAGTATTGAGTTCACTTATCCCTTCAGGTACTGACCATCCGTCACTGAGTCTGTGGGTAATAAAAATATCTTCATAATATTCTCCGTTGGTATCCGGTTTTAATTTGGCGTTCATCAAACCACCTATGCTTCTGGGGCCACGATAGGTAAAAATAATTTCCGATTCATCGGCTGAAACTACGGGAGCGTATTCTGAAGCAGAAGTATTAACCACGGGCCCAAGATTTGTAATATCAACCTTCACAGGATGCGCAACCAATTGCTTGGCATTCTCACAATATCCAATGTAATTACGGGCCAGTTGTTTTTTATCTTCCGGTGGGTTTGTCGCCAGGTAGTTATTAAATAAAACAATGGCTGTATCAAAACGATAATTGATATGGTATGCTCTTCCCAGGTAGTACGAAATATCCTTTAAGTCGGGATTCTCATCATATACTTTTTCAAGGAAATCAATTGATTTTTCAGTCTCATCGGTATATATGTAACATATCCCTGCCTGGAACCAGTAGTAGTCAATGGTCGAATCGAGCTTAATAAGTTTAAGGTACAGCGAAAGAGCCGCGTAATAATTTCCTTCGGCGAAAAGATAGTCGGCGTCGGTAGTATATGTATCAATTATAAATTTCGGATTATTCGTGAATCGCCCAGCCTGGGCTGCTGTCAGGCTGCATCCGGCATAAATCAGTAAACATACAAGAATAAGTTTCCGCATACTTAGTATGCTAAATTCACAAAATATTAACTACACTAATCTTGCACCATTGGCACATTTTCAACAAGGTATCGTTAAGAACTCTATATTTATGCCTCAAAAAACACCTATGAATTTTTTGCCTGAAGCGCTCGAAGATTATGTTGAAAATCATACCAAGCCGGAACCCGGAATACTAAAGAAGCTTAACCGGGAAACACATGCAAATGTGCTTATGCCGCAAATGCTGTCAGGGCATTTGCAGGGACGGTTTTTAAAAATGCTCTCGGTAATGATAAAACCCGGACAAGTGCTTGAGATAGGTACATTTACAGGGTATTCAGCAATATGTATCGCCGAAGGATTGCGGGATGGGGGTATCATTCATACCATTGACATAAATGAGGAACTTGCCAATACGGTTCAGAAATACATTAAAGAATCGGGCAATGAAAAAAAAATAAAAACATATACCGGGAACGCCCTTGAGATTATTCCCGAAATGAATTATATTTTTGATATGGTTTTTATAGATGCGGATAAAGAAAATTATTCACGCTATTATGACCTTATTTTTGATAAAGTAAGAAAAGGAGGCTATATAATTGCCGATAATGTATTATGGAGCGGAAAAGTAATTGAGAATAATCCGAAACCAGATAAAGACACAAAAGGCATAATGGCTTATAACGATAAAGTAACAAATGACCCCCGCGTTGAAAATATATTAGTACCCATTCGCGATGGGCTTATGATTGCGCGTAAGTTGGTTTGACTTATCCGGTGAATTTGTACCCCACACCTCTTATGGAATGAAAATATTCAGGGTTTTTGGGGTCATCTTCAAAATACTTCCTGAAATTTACTATATAATTATCAATACTCCTGGTAGAAGGAGCGGTTTCATATCCCCAGACCTTTTCAAGTATCGTGTCTCGCGGCACAACTTCATTTTTATGCTCTATTAATAGCCTGAGCAATTCTATTTCTCTTTTAGATATTTTGTGGTTTACTCCGTTGGAATCAACTATTTCATAGCTTAGGAAATTGATTGTATTGCGCCCAAAAGAGAAAACGTCACTTCCATGAACATGAGCCAGAGGTGTGCTGCGCTTAAGCAAGGCCTTTACCCTTAAAAGCAATTCCTCAAGATGGAATGGCTTTACCAGGTAATCATCTGCCCCAAGCTTTAATCCCATTATCCTGTCTTCAGCATCGCCACGTGCGGTAAGAAATAATATGGGGGTGCGTTTATCTACTTTACGGATATTGCCGCACAGTTCAAAACCATCCATACCCGGCAACATTACATCTAAAATAATAAGTGAGTATTGTGAACCCCTGAACTTTTGCCATGCCGCTTCTCCGTTATCAAATGCCGTGACAATATATCCATCCATTTCAAGGTTAAGCCTGATGACCGATAAAAGATTCTTTTCGTCCTCTACTAAAAGTATTGAATCAGGCATTTATTTACAATTTTTCATCAAAATTTGGATATTTGAATAATATTTCCCAAATTTGATGTTTAAATTTTATACAAACATAACCAAATACAATAATAAATAAATTCTTTCCTATGAAAAAAGTTACTAGTTTTTTAATCGCAATTACCACATTTACAGGGGTTGTTATTGCTTCTCCCGTGCCGGTTAATTCTGCCCAGCAGGTTGCGGCTAATTTCTACAACCAGAATTCACCCGTGCCGGTTTCAACTATTTCGCTTGCATATACTGAGAAAGATAATTCCGGCAATGCTGTTTACTTTGTATTCAACATTAATGGAAGCGACGGTTTTGTTATCGTTTCAGCCGATGACGCGCTTCATCCGATTATTGGATATTCCAACGAAGGCAAAGCATATAAAATTCCCGCAAAGGGAACCAATGTAGATTTCTGGATGCAAAAGCGCAAAGCAGAAATTATCAATGCGGTGGCAAGTAAACATACTGCCACGTCAGAAGTAACTGACGAGTGGACTTCATATATGAATAATAAAATACCTCAAAGCGTATTGAATAATAAAATTTATAGTCAGCACAACCCAAGGAGTATTTTCCCGGCATATAAATTATCCCGTAATCCGGTAACTCCTGTTCCTTTTAAAGAATCTCCGAAAAGCGACTTAATCGCCCGACATCCAATGTTCACTAATCCATTTCCTTCAAGCACTGTTTTTTTAGTGCAAACAGATTGGGACCAGAACAACCCAAGCGGCAGTGCTGCAACAACCCCATATATTTATAATAGCTTATGCCCTACAAACTGCTATACAGGGTGTGTTGCAACAACAATGGCCCAGATAATGAGGTATTGGCAATTCCCGGCAAAAGGCACCGGTTCCAGTTCATATTGCGATTGCACTACCGATGGTTATACCAGTCAATTTGGTACTTTAACAGCAGATTATGGCACAACCACATACCATTGGGCTGAAATGCCATATAATCCATCTTCGGCAACAGATATTGATACCCTGATGTATCAGTGTGGTGTAAGTGTTGATATGGATTACTCTACAAGCGGCAGCGGGGCGCAGGTAATAGGCTCAGCGCCATCTGCACAATATTCTTATCCTACTTATTTCGGCTATACCAGCAATATACTGCATGGGATGAATGGGCCAACTTCTATTACAACCGCATGGACAGATACCATAGAAAAAGACCTCAACAAAGGCAGACCAGTGCAATATGCCGGACAGGCATCAGACGGCGGACATACATGGGTATGCGACGGGTATAATTCAACTCCGCAGTTCCACATGAATTGGGGATGGAATGCTTATGATGATGGCTGGTTTGCCCTAAATAACCTCGACCCTGCCGGGCAGGATGCCTTTACATCGGGTTTCCAGGCATTAATTGGAATATTACCTCCAGCTACCGCACCGGCATGTATAGGTTCGGGCACCTGCGATACATCAACTAACCTGCCTAAAAACGCATATCTTACATATTATACTGCCGGAACTAATGAATATGTTACAGGCACTTATGGAGATACTATTCAGCAAATTGCCGACTATTTTACAAGCCCTCCCTGTAAAGGATATTCTATCGGTTCAGTGTATATTTATTTTGCGAAAGCATCATCAAAAACTGCCACAACAGTTAATGTAAATATCTGGGATAATACCGGCGTTGGTGGCGCTCCGGGGAAAATACTTGCTACAAAGGCTGTTACCGTCAGCACTATTTCTACAACTGCTCCAACATTGGTTACATTTAGTTCTCCTGCAACTGTAACTACAGCATATTATGTTGGCGTTGATTTTACTACACTTGCCGCAGCATATAAAACAGATACCATTTGTATTGTAACTGATACCAATAACCAGGCTTTAGCAAGCGCATGGCAATATGATGTTGCCGCTCCATATAGTTTGAATGGCTGGAATCCTGTCAATAGTGTCTGGGGTCTTAATATTTCTCATGCTATTTGGGTAGATATATGCGCACCATTGGATGCGTATGACTATGACCTTGAAGAAGGTATTAAACTATATCCTAACCCTACAAATGGAATTGTTAACGCTGAAGTTTCACTCGAGCAGGCATCTGATATTCATGTTGAAGTTTATAATATGCTTGGACAATTGGTGCAGCAGGCACATTGGGATAATGTGTTGAATTCCACATATACTCTCGACCTCTCAGGACAATCAAATGGAATGTATTTTGTTAAGATTATCTCTGACAAGTCAACCATTACCAAAAAGATTATGCTGAACAGGTAAAAGCATTTTTATGATGAAGAAATCCCGGCTTTCAAAAAGCCGGGATTTTTTTATTTTAATGTATCTGTGATAAATGGCAAAACATGATATTTATCATGTTTTTTATGGTTTTTGGTATTGTAAAAAATATTTCAGACATTTGACCTTCGATTTCAGAAAGCATAATTAAATACAGTAATAATCAAATTCCTTATTTATGAAAAAAGTTACAAGTTTCTTAATTGCACTTACCGCGTTTACCGGGACAATTATTGCGTCTCCGGTACCTGTAAATTCTGCCCAACAGGTTGCGGCTAATTTTTACAGCCAAAATTCACACATGGCTGTTTCAAGTATTACCCTGGCATATACCGAAAAAGATAATTCAGGCAATGCCGTTTATTACGCATTCAATGTTAATGGCAATGCCGGTTTTGTAATTGTTTCCGCCGATGACGCGCTTCATCCGATTATTGGTTATTCTAATGAAGGAAAACCTTTCGTTGCTCCTGAAAAGGGAACCAACGTGGATTACTGGATGCAAAAACGCAAAAATGAAATTATCAATGCAGCAGCAAATAAACATACAGCTACTGCTGAAGTAGCGGATGAATGGAATTCCTATATGAATAATAAAATCCCTCAGAGTATAATAAATAATAAATTTCATGCACTGCATAAATCTGTTAATTCATTTCCCTGGTATAAAACTTCGCATACATCATTATTGTCAGTTCCTTTTAAAGTATCTGCAAAAAATGATGTGACCTCTCATCATGTTTTCACTACATTCCCTTCGAGCACTACATGGTTGGTACAAACTTTGTGGGACCAAAATAACCCCAGCGGTACTGCCGCAACAAAACCATATATTTACAATGCTCTGTGCCCTGCCGGCTGTTATACCGGTTGTGTTGCAACAACTATGGCTCAAATTATGAAGTTCTGGGCATTCCCGACTAAAGGTATAGGTGCTTCTTCTTATTGTGACTGCACTGCCGATAACTTTTCCAAACAAAATGGCACATTAAGCGCAGATTATGGCGCAATGACATATCATTGGAGCAATATGGTTGCCAACCCTACTAAGGCAAGTGATATTGATACACTAATGTTCGATGCAGGCGTAAGTGTTGATATGGATTATAATACTACCGGAAGCGGAGCGGAAGTTCTTGCCGCTGACGCAGGCGGAGGCCCATGTGCACAATATTCATATGCTTCCTATTTTGGCTATACCACCGATATTCTTGATGGTTTGCAGTATTCAAGTACCACCCGCACCTGGACAGCCACATCATGGCAAGATACCCTCGAAGCAGAACTTAACCATAACAGGCCTATAGAATATGCGGGACAGGAAACGGCCGGCGGGCATACATGGGTATGCGACGGGTATGAATCTAACAATGATTTCCACATGAACTGGGGATGGAATGGTGTTGACGATGGCTTTTTTGCCCTCAGTAACCTTGACCCTGCAGGACAAGGTACTTTTAACTCAGACCTAGAAGCTTTAGTTGGTATTTTACCTCCGACTGCTCCTCCTTCGTGCGTTGGTTCCGGTCTTTGTGATACCATAACGAACCTTCCGGGAGACGCCCAACTTACTTATTATGAAGTTACCAATAACACTTTCATAACAGGTACGTATGGCGATACTATTCAGAAAATTGCGGACTATTTTGCAAGCCCTCCCTGCAAAGGTTATGAAATTGGTTCTGTTTATATTGACTTTGCAAAGGCTTCGTCCACAACAGCAATGACAGTTACGGTAAATATCTGGGATAATACCGGTACTACACCATCAGTCGGTTCTCCTGGAAAAGTGATAGCTACCCAAACAGTTACAGTAAGCTCTATTGCAACCGATATTTCTAACTCACAGCCTACATTGGTTACATTCAGTACACCAGCTACAGTAACTACTCCTTATTATGTTGGGGTTGACTATACAACATTGGCAGCAGACTATAAATTGGATACCCTTGCTGTGGTTACAGATACCACAAATCAGGGTTTGGCTACAGCATGGCAATATGATGTTGCTACAAATTATGGTTTAAACGGATGGTATCCTGACGACCAGGTGTGGACAGATTTTTATATATCTCATGCCATATATGTAAATGTCTGCCAACCAACCGATGTATATACTGCTGACCTTGAAGAAGGCATAAAGCTTTATCCTAACCCAACAAGCGGAATTGTGAACGCTGATATTTCTCTTGAACAGGCAACGAATGTAAATGTAGAAGTATATAATGTGCTTGGACAATTGGTGCAGCAGGCGCATTGGGATAATGTGTTGAACTCGACCTATTCCCTTGACCTCTCAGGACAATCAAACGGAATGTATTTTGTTAAGATTATCTCTGACAAATCGACCATTACCAAAAAGATTATGCTGAACAGGTAAAAGCATTTTATTATTAAGAAATCCCGGCCATAGAAAAGCCGGGATTTTTTATTTTAATAAATTGGAATTGAACTAATACTAATTCATGTCATATTTTAGTCTGATTATTTAAATTATGGCTAAAGCCCAAATCCCTTGTTGCTATTTTAACCCCGTCTTTAAAGGCGGGGTTATGGAATCGGTTGAGTACATGGCTTTAGCCATGAAAACACAACATAATATCAAATCCTGTTATGTTTTGGATTAATACGTATTGACTAGTAGAATAAAAATCAGCTTATAATTTTAAGTTTGGCAAAACGTAAAAGCAATTGTTTCTTTTCCCCGTTGTCGAAAATAACAACTGCCTTGCTGTTGGGATAATGGCCTTCAACTGTAACCACATCGCCCAAGCCAAACCTGTCGTGTTCAACCTTCATGCCAGCCTTCAGGCCTGAAAGAAAACTGTTATCAACCGGTGTGCTTACCGATTGGGCTTTTTTAATGCTCACCAATTTCTTGTTTGTCAATGGCGATTTCATTACCGGGGGAGTTACATTAAACACTTTTGGAGTCTTAGGGAATGATGAAGTGTAAGAATCGTGCGAAGAATATGAAATAATATTCTCAATACATTCCGCCGGTACTTCTTCCAAAAAGCGGCTTGGCTCACAACTCAAGGAGGTGCCATAACGGTAACGGCTTATGGAGTAAGATAAATTGGCTTGTTTTTTAGCGCGGGTAAGCGCCACATAGAACAACCTTCTTTCTTCCTCCAGCTCTTCACGCGACATAATTGCCATTTGCGAAGGGAATAAATTCTCTTCCAAACCCCCTATATACACATAACTGAATTCAAGGCCTTTGGCGGCATGAATGGTCATTAAAAGCACTTTATCAGAATCTTGTTCTTCATCTTCATTAATATCTTCGCTGGTAAGCAAAGCAATATCTTCCATAAATAAATTAAGAGCAGGGACAGGGCCTTCAGGGTCGGCTTTCTCAGTAAAATCTTTCAATCCGTTTAATAATTCCTGTATGTTTTCCATACGGTTTATTCCCTCCGGTGTGCGGTCCTGGTAAAGTTCTTTCATTATACCTGTAGTGGATGCTATATAATCGCCCAACTGAAAGGCTGTATAGGTAGGTAAAAGAGCAGCGAAACTTTTTATAAGGGTAACAAATTCCTTTATTTTTTCTATGGCGCGGGTTTGTATGGGCAGGTTAAAATCGCCTATATTATCCATCACGGTCCATATACTTACATCGTTATCGGATGCAGCGACAATCATTTTATCAAAAGAAGTATCGCCTATACCGCGAACAGGATAATTAATTACCCTGCGCAATGCTTCTTCATCGTGCTGGTTAATGGCAAGGCGGAAATATGCCATGAGGTCCTTAATCTCCTTGCGCTGGTAAAAAGAAATACCCCCATAAATACGATAAGGTATATTAAGCTTGCGCAATGCTTCTTCAATAGGCCGGCTTTGCGCGTTGGTGCGGTATAAAATGGCAAAATCTTTATTGGCAGCCTGTTTTGAAATGCGGGTATCAAAAATTGATTGTGCTATCTGCCTGCCTTCTTCCGAATCGCTGAAAGCGCGGGTCACTCGTATTTTTTCTCCTTCTTCATTCGAGGTCCAGACTGTTTTTTGCAACTGGTCGCGGTTTTTAGCTATAACCTGGTTAGCCGCGCTTACAATGGTTTTAGTGGAACGGTAGTTTTGTTCCAGTTTAAAAACCTGGGTATCGGCATAATGTTTTTGAAAGTTAAGTATGTTTTGAATATTGGCTCCCCTGAAAGCGTAAATGCTTTGCGCGTCATCGCCTACTACGCAAATATTCAGGTGCCTTGCCGCAAGCTGGCGCAAAATCATGTATTGTGAAAAATTTGTATCCTGGTACTCATCCACTAAGATATAGCGGAACACATCCTGGTACTTCAGCAGCGCCTCTGGGTGGTCGCGCAGCAAGATATTGGTATGATAAAGCAGGTCATCAAAATCCATGGCGCCCGATTTGTAAAGGCGCTTATTATATTTTTCATAAATCGTCGCAAAGTGCTCACGCCTCGACGCCTTATCCTCGTTTATATACTGAATGTCGTTCAGGTAGCCTTCGGGTGAAATGAGCATGGTTTTGAGCATAGAAATACGGCCAAGCAAAGCAGAGGCTTTATATGCAGTATCATTCAGGTCCATTTCTTTTACAATGCTCTTGAGCAATGTTTTTGAATCGTCGGTATCGTAAATGGTAAAGTTGGCAGGGTAACCTATTTTATGAGCCTCGCGCCTGAGCAAGCGGGCAAAAGTTGAGTGAAAAGTGCCCATCCACAGGTCGCGTGCATTATGGCCTATTAAATGCGTAATACGCTCTTTCATTTCGCGGGCTGCCTTGTTGGTAAAGGTAAGAGCCAATATGCTTAAAGGGTCAACACCCTTATTTAACAGGTGGGCTATGCGATAGGTCAGAACTCTTGTTTTACCCGAACCCGCGCCTGCAATAATCATTACCGGGCCTTCGGTAGCCTCAACCGCGGCGCGTTGTTCACTATTCAAATGTGCCAGGATATCGTTTTCCATCAGTCAGAATAATCTCATTTTTTTAAACATTCAAAGTTAGCACTAAAGACGCAACAATAATAAGATGTTAATAAATCTTCAACAATTATTCGGTTGCTATAAATAGTTTTGTATTGTAATTAATGCAACCTGTTAATGAGACGGTATTTTTTATTACTTCCTTTAATTTTTGTGCTGGCATGTAAACACCATACCGAATCAAAATATCCGGGCTATATAACCCAAAATGGCAAAGATTATTATAAATATGCCGACATGGGCAGTAACCATAAGCAGCCGGTTAAAGGAGATATGATGGAAGTAATAATAAGCTATTCCAAAATGAATGACTCATTATTCTGGGATTCGCGCGATAATGGCTTCCCATTTGCCATTTACCTGCCCTATGACACGCTGGCTGCGGGAGGCAGCTATGAAAAAATACTGCTGGGTGGTAACGAAGGCGACAGCATCAATTTTATTGTTCCGGCAACCGATGTTTTCAGGAATGTCCTTCATTTATCGTTACCCTACTTTCTTCATAATAATGATTTGATGAAGGTGAAAACCCGGGTTGTCAGTATTATGAATGAAGAACAATTCGCTGAAAAACAGAAAAAAATAAGGGAGTTCAGGAAAGACATGGATATGCAGGAACAATTGAACCTCCTTCAATATGTTACGGTAAACAATATACCTGCCTCCTCAAAACAGGATAATGTTTACTTTTTACCCTTAACCGACGGAAGCGGGCCGCAGGTAAAAGACAGGAGCACGGTAAGCATAGCCTACAAAGGATATTTTCTCAACGGCCACGTATTTGATTCAATTTCCCCCAATGCGCCCCTGCAATTCAGGTTGGGAGATACCGCCCAGGTTATAGCAGGGCTTGAAATAGGTATAAAAAAGATGAGGGAAGGCGAGAAAGCGAAAATTATTATACCTTCGCAACTTGCCTTTGGGGAGAACGGGTCCTCCATGGGAATTGTTCCGCCTTATACTTCAGTAATTTATGAGGTGACAATGTTGAAAGTAAATGACCCGGGAAAATAACATAATACTCTTATGAAATATAACATGTTCAAATCAGGCATCTATGCTTTAGCAGTTGCAGCGCTGCTGGCAGGTTGTAAAGGTTCATCGAACGGCGGCTTTGAAACTGACAAGGCTACAGGCGTTCAGTACCGTTTTTTTAACCATAATGAAAGCGGCACAAAACCTGCAATGAGTGATTTTGTAAATGTAAAAATGGTTGTTAAAACAGACAAGGATTCTGAATTAAACAACTCATCCAAAAGAGGCGGCGATTCATTGGGAACATTCAAATTGCAGGTTACCAAAAGATTTGACGGTTGCCTTGAACAAGGCCTTACCCTGATGTCGGTTGGTGACAGCGCCGAGTTTAAAGTTAGCACCGATTCGATGGTTTACAGCCATAATCCACATGCTAAAATGCCCCCATTCTTGCATGCAGGCAGTTATCTGACCTTTGACATAAAACTGGTAAAAATTCAGACTGCCAAGGAAGTGAATGACGAGCGCCAGCAAATGATGATGAAGCAAATGCAGCTTATGCAGCAGCGCAAAGCACAAGAGCCTGTTGCCATAGCCAAATATATTGCGGATAATAATGTTAAAGCCAAGCCTACCGATGACAGCCTGTTCTTTTTAAAACGCGAGGGCAAAGGCGGCAAAGCAATAAAAGACGGCGATTCTGTATATGTTACATATAAAGGCATGCTGCTCGATGGCACAGTATTTGAAACATCTGACCATGGTCCTGGACGTAATACATTCCCTATGGTTTTCACCAAGAACATGGGACTGATACACGGATGGGTTGAAGCTCTTGAAACTATGCATGAAGGTGAAAAAGTAACTATATTATTGCCTTCGGCTATAGCTTATGGCCCGCAGGGAGCCCCTCATTCACAAATGATATTACCATATACTCCTCTTATTTTCGATATCGAAGTTGTTAGGGTAGTGTCTCCTAAAAAATAATTTATTAATCTAAAACCCTGGCGTAAACGTCAGGGTTTTTCCCCCCCTTTTTATATACTTTTCATCATGGTTAAAAATCTCTATTCTGTTGCCTTACTGTTTGGGTGTATTGCAATAGCCAGTCTGTCTTCTGCTCAAACCTCTGCATCTAAAACAACCAAAACATCGCATAGCAAGACAGTATATACCAAAGACCCTGCAACAGGAGTTGAATATCATTTTTTCAAGCATGATAAAAAAGGTAAAATGCCTGCAATGGGAGATTTTGTAAATGTGAAACTGGTTGGAAGAAATGAAAAAGACTCTGTTTTATTCAGTTCTCTTAAAAAAGGAGATTCATTGGGTACTTTCAAAATGCAATTAACGAAATTATTTAATGGCTGCCTTGAACAGGGAATTGCTTTGATGGCAGTGGGCGATAGCGCTGAATTTAAAATAAGCGCTGATTCCATGTTTTATAAAATGATGACCCGCAACCCTAGCGCTAAAATGCCCCCATTTTTGCCTGCGGGAAGTTTTATAACTTTTGATATTAAACTGGTAAAATTCCAGACTAAAGATGAGTTAAAAGCTGAACAACAAAAAGCTATTGATGTTAATAAAATAAAAGAAAGAACATCCATTGCAAAATACCTGGCCGACAGTAATATTCATGTTACCCCTACGGCTGACAGCCTTTTTGTAATTAAACAGATTTCAACATCGAATCCCTTAATTAAACCCGGCGATTCAGTATTTGTAACCTATGTAGGTAAATTATTGAACGGCAAAGTATTCGACCAATCGGCTGACCACCCCGGCGCTCCATTTGTAATGGTATCGGGCAAACCAACACTGGCCATGGTTTACAACCAAACCATGCCGCTGATACACGGTTGGGTAGAGGCATTAGGAATGATGCATAACGGAGATAAAATTACCATACTTGTACCATCGAGCATTGCATACGGTCCGCGCCAGATGGGGCCTATAATTGCTCCATATTCTCCTTTAATATTTGATATGGAGGTTTTGAAAGTGGTACCTGCGGCCGGCAAAAGGTAAATTTATCTATTGACTGATTAAAAACAATATATAATAATGACACCATCTGAAACACCTGAACAGGCAGCAATTTCAAAATATATTGCTGAAAAAGGCACAGGAGCGAAACATATTGAGAACAGCCTTTATATGCTTAGCAATACTCCCGGTAAGGGAAAGGCAGTTGCCAGCGGAGATAATGTTGAAGTAAAATATAAGGGTATGTTCCTTGACGGCAGGGTATTTGACCAATCTGCCAACCATGGGGGCAAAGGAACATTTAGCTTTGTCTATAGCGCTGATGTGCCGCTTATACAAGGATGGATAAAAGTGATAGGCAATATGTGCGAAGGTGAAAAACTTACCGTTCTGATACCCTCATGGCTTGCTTATGGCCAGCGTGGTGCAGGAGGATTAATTCCGGGCAATACTCCATTACTGTTCGATATTGAAGTGGTGAAGGTAGGGTAGTAATACCGGAAAATCTGATTTGCAAATAACGAGTAATGATTTTCGATTTCAGAAGTATTTGATTTACTTCGTAAATCATTATTTGTATTAGACAAGTTTTTTCATGAATGTCATCACACAATTGTAAAATATTTTGGGATATGATGTATGGAAAATATTATCTGTCTGAAGCGAGTCTCTAACTTAAATTATGGGTAAGATGCAACAACTTCGTAATTCGTTGTTCGCTACTCGTTAATCTAAAATCTGTTTTCAGAAATAAAAAAGGGTAAGCTACTTACATCGCGCCGCTCAACCGCAATGCCCTTGCTTCCTTCCGAACCTGGGGGAGTTAAGCAGGAGCTGGCCGTATAAGGCTTACCCGCCGCAAATGTATTATTATTTATTTGTCGGAAAACTATTAAACGTCAATGAAGACTGAAATTTTTTAGCGTAATCAGAAATTACAGAAGGTGTAAATATTTGTTCTTCTTCAATACGTCCAATTACCGGGTAATCAAAGAAAGATAAAATAGCTCTTTCCGATTGCTCATTTGGTCTGCCGTTAAACACAATTCCCACTACCGGAATATTCCTTTGCTGCAACGCCTGTAAGGATAAAAGCGAATGATTAATGCTTCCTAAGTAATGACGTATAACCACAACAACTGAGGTGTTCAGCGACTGAATAAGGTCAATAACGAGTTCCTTTTCATTCAGTGGAACCATAAGTCCACCGGCGCCTTCTATGACAAGCGTATTTGAAGTGTGAGGCAGTTTAATATCTTTTATACTGATTGAAATTCCTTCGGCATCGGCAGCCGCATGGGGAGAAGCGGGCAATTGCAGCCTGTATGCCTCAGGATGAATAACACTTTTAGTATTTGATACCAGTTTCTTAACCGTTTCGGTATCGGTGCCATCAACCATTCCTGCCTGAATAGGTTTCCAGTAATCCGCCTGCAGGGCTTCGGTAACAACTGCCGATACTATGGTTTTACCCACACCTGTACCTATTCCCGTAATGAATATATTTTTCATTTTCCGCGTTCCTGTTCTATCACATTCAGCAATTCATCAATCTCGCTTGCAGTATTATAGGCATGCAGGCAAATCCTGATTCGTTCCTTGCCTTTGGGAACTGTAGGGCTCAGGATAGGCCGCACATCCATATCATTTAATTGTATTGCCATAGCTAATCTTTTCACATTTTCATTACCCGGGACTATAAGACTCTGTATGGCGCTTGTGCTATCTGTCCAGCCATCAGCATTGGCTGTTTTTTTTCTGAAATGCTTAATATTTTCTCCAAGCTTTTTAGTTTCTTCACCGCTTTTCTCCAATAATTTATAGGCACTTTTAATACTTACCAAACTATGTAATGGGAGGGAGGTGGTATAAATAAGCGAACGGGCGTAATTAATCAGATATTGTTTCAGCACTTTACTTCCCAGTACTACAGCTCCATGACAGCCCAAAGCTTTTCCAAATGTGTGAATGCGCGCGTAAATCCTATCCTGCAAGCCCGATTCCTGTATTTTGCCTAATCCAAAAACCCCTGTAGCATGAGCTTCATCAACTATGCAATGGGCGTGATATTTTTCGCAAAGCGCAATAATTCTATCCAAAGGCGCGCAATCGCCATCCATGGAATAAACAGATTCTACTGCGACGAAAACATTACCCTTTGCTTTTTGTAATCTCTCCTCAAGGTGCGTGGCGTCGTTGTGCCGGAAGAAGAAACTATCTGCTTTTGAAAGCCTTATGCCATCATGTATTGAGGCGTGAACCAGCTTGTCGTAAAGAATGGTATCGCCGCGCGCAGGTACAGAAGAAAAGAGCCCCAGGTTGGCATCGTACCCCGAATTAAACAATAAGGCCGCAGGCGCCTCATGTACTTTTGCAAGAAAAGCCTCAAGCTCTTCGGCATAAGCAGAATTACCCGTAAGCAGGCGCGAACCGCCTGAACCGTTATTTATTTTTAGCCCGTTCATGTTTTCTTCAATCCTGGAATAAAGTAAGGACGAACGGGCAAAACCAAGGTAATCGTTCGAAGAAAAATCTATGCCTTTATCGCTGACAGATAATTTTCGCAAAGCGCCTTGTTTTTCTCTACCGGATAATATTTCAGCAATAGATTTTTCAGCGGGAAACATAATGGGCAGGCAGTTTCATTAAAATTTCGATACATCGGCCCTGATTCCAAAGGAAATCATCCCTGTAAATATGTTGTGTATGATTACACTCGGGCTCTCATTTTGATTATTGTGAAAATATTTATACTCCATTTCCGGATGAATGAATACGCGGACATTATCTATTACTTCGTAATCGAACAAAAATCCCACACTGGCAAGGTAAGTCCGGGCTAACTGGTCATTGCCGAAGAAGTTAAGATGCTTTATCCCGTTATACCCGTAAAAACCAATATTTGAAGTAAAGTCGAGTGAATATGGTTTTCCATTACAAAAGCTAAAAGGCGCATCCATCAATGCATAAATTTCATTGAACCAGAAATTTTCGGTAAAAAGAACATAGCTGTTCGGTATATTTTTTCCGGAACTGTCGGAGGAGATAACGGAAAGTTTATCCATAGAAAATTTTTCAAACCTGACTCCTGCCCCAAACCTTATTTTTCCGATAGGTGCGCATACCGAGAAATCGTAGTTATATACGGGGTTGGTTGCCTGAAACTTCAGGTTGCCATATTCCAACACACTTCCGTCAAGGTTATAAAGCGGAGCATTGTAAAAATGCGAATACCAGTGTGCTGAACCTACACCGTAGCTGAAAGCGACATAATATTTTTTTTCTTTTTTGGAATTAACCGCGTCAACATAGGTTTGGGCAGATACTTCTCCGGAGAAAAGTATAAAAATAAAAAATGAAAAAGCAAGGCGAATATTTTTCTTCATTCTCCCTAAACGATATAATATTTGGCTGCAATTTAATAAAAAAAGAGGAACTTTTCACCACCACCACCTGAATACCATAAAAAAATAGCAGATAAATTAATATAACTATAACAAAGTAACTGATTTACAGTTTTTTTTGATTTTCAGAAAAACCGATAGTTTATTAAGCAAACTTTCTTAAAGACAGCAAAGCAGTAATGCGGCTGTTAAAAATAACTGGCGCAAGGCTTACTGCGTGTATTAAGTTTGATAGAAAGAATAATACCTGCGAACGAATACCAATCGTCTTTGCCATCACCACGCTCTTCGCCCACATCCGCGGCTTTGTCGGTTGAAAGGCTTTTGTCGGCCATTTCTACAGCTAGGGCCCCATTGGCTCCACGGGAAGCCAATAATATGGCAGGGCTGACATATTTTCCGTCACAATCATCAATATAGCCGGTAAATGTTTTTCGCATGCCCCATTCAATACTGATGCAAACCGTTCTTGAAAAATTAGCTTTAAGGCCAAATCCGAAAGGAATTGCAGGTTGTGTAAGGCTATAAGGTTTATTGGGGTTGGCCGAAGTGCCCTGCCCTTCAGTGCCTAATGGCTGCAAAGCAACCCATGCTCCGCTATTCGTCATACCCTGCGGGTTCATTTCAAATACACCAAAACCTGCAAAAACATAGGGGCTGAAAGGATGTTTAGAATTGCCTAACTCGTACTCAAGGAAATTAAATTCGACCTGGGCAGATAACTCATCTATAGGTGATTTAAAATCAAGATTTCTTTCTCTTTGCGCTGCTGATGGCGATTGAGAGTCATCGGCAGTAACCTGTCCGAAAAACAGGTTGCCTCTGACTGCCAGGCGGTTATTAAGGTTATAGCGCACTATTGCACCGCCCGCAACCCTTGTAAATTCATTAAAAAAACCGGTTGGATTCAATGAACCCAGGTAAAATGAACACCCCAGGAAACCACCCACTTCCAGTGAGCGCTGACCAAACGCCGTAGTGGCATATAATACTACCCCTAAAAATAACGCAAAAACCTTCTTCATACGCAATTATGCTATAAATGAAAGATTAAATAATGTTTTAACTCAACAAATATAGAAATATTATCTGGTATTTACAATTAAATCATTGTAAAATTTGAATAAAAACTTATTAACATTGATTTTTTTTATATCTTTGCACCCGATTTGTAAGAGTGAAGCTAAGTGGAGGAGGAGAAAATGACCTCCTTTTTTATTTATAGGAAGAGAAATGGATATTATTGATGACATAAGCGCTTTTTTTAAAGAGTTGGACAGCCCCGGCTACTTTTTAGTAGATATTAAGGCTTTACCCGCTGAGCGTATTATGATTTATGCCGACAACCATAAGGGCATTACCATTGATGAATGCAGCGCATTGCACCGCCGGTTAATTGAGAAAATTACTTCTGCGGGCGAGTATGAGATAACAGTTTCTTCGCCCGGCCTCGACCAGCCATTTAAGGTAGCTGAACAATATAATAAGAACATGGGTAAAAACGTAACTGTATTAACTACTGACGGGAAAAAATACAATGGCAGGCTTACTTCTTTCACCGATGGAAATATTACTGTTGAAGAACAAAAAAAATCAGGAATAGTAACGCATACATTAAATTTGCACAATATAAAATCGACGCAACTATCAATATCTTTTAATAAAATCATAACACAATGACAAAGACCCAAAGCGAAGCAAAGCAAAAAGAAGCAACGCACCTTAACATTATCGAGTCATTCTCCGAGTTTAAGGAAATGAAAAACATTGATAAGGCAACCCTTATGAATGTGATAGAAGACGTATTTAAAGCCATGCTGCGTAAGCGATACGAAACAGATGAGAATTTCGATATAATTGTTAACCCCGATAAAGGCGATGTGGAAATATACCGCAACCGTACCATTGTGGAAGACGGCCAGGTTGAGAACCCGAATACGCAAATAGCTTACAGCGATGCCATTAAAATAGAGCCTGATTTTGAAGTGGGTGAAGATGTATCGCAGCCCGTTACATTCCATGACTTTAGCCGCAGGGCTATTTTAGCGGTAAGGCAAAATCTCAGTTCACGCATCTCCCAGCTTGAAAAAGAATCATTATACAAGAAATATAAAGATAAAGAGGGCGATATTGTAAGCGGCGAAGTTTACCAGATATGGAAAAAGGAAATCCTTATTATGGATGATGAAGGCAATGAACTTATTATGCCAAGGACGGAGCAAATCCCTTCCGATTTCTTTAAAAAAGGAGATACCATACGTGCCGTAGTATTAAAAGTGGAAATGAACGGAACTACGCCGGTAATTATCCTTTCGCGCACCTCGCCCCTGTTCCTTGAACGCCTGTTCGAAACAGAAGTGCCTGAAATATTTGACGGCCTTATAACCATTAAGAAAATTGTACGCGAACCCGGTGAAAGGGCTAAAGTGGCAGTTGAATCTTATGATGACAGGATTGACCCGGTTGGAGCATGTGTGGGAGTGAAAGGCTCGCGCATACATGGCATTGTCCGTGAATTGAAAAACGAAAATATTGATGTTATCAATTATACAAGCAATTCAACGCTGCTTATTACCAGGTCGCTTAACCCCGCTAAAATCACATCTATAAAAATTGATGAAGAGAAAAAGCATGCGGATGTATTCCTGAAACCCGACCAGGTGTCGCTGGCAATAGGAAAAGGCGGGCATAATATACGTCTTGCGGCAAGGCTTACCGGTTACGAAATTGATGTGTACAGGGATGCGGAAAATTATACCGAGGACGTGCCGCTGGAAGAATTTGGAGATGAAATTGAAGGATGGATACTTGACGAGCTTAAATCAATCGGGTGCGACACTGCCAAGAGCGTGCTGGAACTGAGTGCTGAAGAACTCGTGAAAAGAACTGACCTGGAAGAGGAAACCATTAAAGAAGTGCGCAGTATATTGCAGAAAGAATTTGAAAGCTAAAAGGTAAAAACCACATAAATTGAATATGGCAGAAGGCAAACATAGATTAAGTAAAGTAGGAAAAGATCTCGGTGTAGGCATCGGTACTATAACTGATTTCCTGAAAACCCAGGGATACAGTGTGGAAACAAACCCCAACGCTAAAATTACCGATGAGCAGTACGACGCGGTTCTTAAGGAATTTGCCGGTGACAGAAAGGTGAAGGAAGAGGCAAGGCAGATGCAAAGCGATAAGATTGCCGCTGCCCCTCCGAGCCCTGTTTTGGTGGAAGAAGAGGCTAAACCTGCTAAGAAAAAAGCCCAGGAAGAAGTTCTGGTTAAGGACATTCATGCTGTTGAGCCAAGGGAAAAAATAAAAATCGAAGAGCCCAAAATAATCAGCAAGATAGACATTGACGCCATTAACCCTCCTAAGAAAGAGCGTGGCAAGAAAAAAACCGGGAAAGAAAAATCAAAAGAGGTTACGCCATCTGAAGCGGCAGGTATTGAAACTGCAAAAGTTGCTGAAGTTCCCGAATCATCTAAAGGAAAAAAGGAAGAGCCTGCTTCGCCGGTTGCTGAAAAAGAAGCTCCTCCTGTAGCGCCGGTGGCTCCGGAAAGGCCAAAAGAGGATTTTGTTCCGACCAAGTTCAGTAAGCTCGAAGGCCCTACTATTATTGGGAAAATAGAACTTCCACAGAAACCCATTGCATCCTCTAATACAGGCGCGGCCGCTAAAGACCAGAATGCCTCAAAAAAGAGGAAAAGAATATTTAAGAAGGAATACAGCCGTGAAGATGTAGGAACGCAGCAGCCGACCCAAACAACTCCTAAAAAAACCGGCGGACAAAGGCAAAGCGCCCCCCGCGCCGCGCTTACAGATGAAGAAATACAGGCACAAATAAAAGAGACCCTTGCGCGCCTGAGCGGGCAGGGTAAGTCGAAAGCCGCCAAATATCGCCGCCAGAAACGGGAGATGATAAATGAAAAGATGATTCAGGAGGCGGAAAAGATTGAACAGGAAAAGAAAACAATCAAGGTTACCGAGTTTGTTTCGGCAAACGAGCTGGCCAAGATGATGAACATACCTATACAGGATATTATTTCAACCTGCATGAGCCTGGGTTTATTTGTTTCCATCAACCAGCGCCTCGATGCCGAAACTATTACCATTGTGGCCCAGGAGTTTGGCTTCGAGGTGTCTTTTGTAAGCGTTGACGTGCAGGAAGCCATTAAAGTGGAAGAAGATAAAGAGGAAGATTTGCTTCCCCGTTCCCCGATTGTAACCGTAATGGGGCACGTTGACCACGGTAAAACATCTTTGCTCGACTATATCCGTAAAACAAACGTTATTGCGGGTGAAGCCGGTGGAATTACCCAGCATATCGGGGCATATAACGTTACGCTGGAAAACGGTAAAAAAATAACTTTCCTCGATACGCCCGGCCACGAAGCGTTTACGGCTATGCGCGCGCGCGGAGCACAGGCTACCGATGTGGCAATAATAGTAGTTGCTGCCGATGATGGCGTGATGCCGCAAACAACGGAAGCTATAAACCACGCTCAGGCGGCAGGTGTACCCATGGTTTTCGCCATTAATAAAATTGATAAACCCGGCGCCAACCCGAATAAAGTGAAAGAGGGACTTGCGGCAATGAATATTTTAGTGGAAGACTGGGGTGGAAAATTCCAGTGCCAGGAGATATCGGCCAAGAAGGGAACGGGAATAAACGAATTGCTCGAAAAGGTATTGCTTGAGGCGGAAATACTTGACCTGAAGGCCAATCCTAACAAAAGGGCAAACGGAATTGTTATTGAATCGGCTTTGGATAAAGGTAAAGGTTATGTAACCACCATATTAGTGGAAGGAGGAACCCTGAAAGTGGGAGATGTGATGGTAGCAGGTTGTTACAGCGGCAAAGTGAAAGCAATGCATAATGAACGCAGCCAGCCCATTGAAAATGCTACGCCAGCCATGCCGGCGCTTATTCTTGGTTTGGATGGCGCTCCGCAAGCGGGCGACCAGTTCCATATAGTGGAATCGGAGGCGGAAGCCCGTGAAATAGCCAACAAGCGCTTGCAATTGCAGCGTGAACAAGGCCTGAAGACAAGGAAACACATTACCCTTGATGAAATAGGAAGGCGGTTGGCGATAGGCGACTTTAAAGAACTTAATGTAATTGTGAAAGGTGATTTTGACGGCTCCATAGAAGCGCTGTGCGATTCACTGCTGAAACTTTCCAGCACCAAAATACAGGTTAATATTGTACACAAAGGCGTTGGCGCCATTACCGAATCGGATGTATTGCTTGCTTCGGCATCGAATGCAATTATATTGGGTTTCCAGGTAAGGCCATCGGTAAGCGCCCGCAAATTAGCTGAAGTGGAACAGATTGATATACGCCTGTATTCCATCATATATAACGCTATTGAAGAAGTAAGGGCGGCTATGGAAGGTATGTTAAGTCCTGAAGTAGTGGAAAAAGTCACATGCAATATTGAAGTGCGCGAAGTATTCAATGTATCGAAAGTAGGAACCGTTGCAGGTTGCATGGTGCTGAACGGAAAAGTTACCCGCAATACCAAAGTGCGCGTTATACGCGACGGCATTGTAGTGCATACCGGTGAACTGGGTTCGCTAAAACGCTTTAAAGAAGATGCGAAAGAAGTCGTTTCGGGTTATGAATGCGGACTTAATATTTCCAAGTTCGACGATATTAAAGTCGGAGATATCATTGAAGGCTACGAACAGGTAGAGGTAAAAGCCAAGTTATAAAGGTTGAGGTTAAGCCTAAGATTGAGACTTAGATTAAGGCTAAGATATGAATTCTCCTGATTTATTAAATAGATATAAATCCATTTGCGACAGCATACCCTCGAATGTAACACTTGTTGTCGTATCCAAGTTTCAACCTATTGAAGCTATACGGGAAATTTATAATGCCGGCCAACGCATATTTGGCGAAAACCGTGTGCAGGAATTGATGGATAAGAAACCTCTGCTTCCTGCCGATATTCAATGGCATTGCATAGGCACATTGCAAACCAATAAGGTAAAATACATTGCTCCTTTTATATCGCTCATTCATTCTGTTGAGAGTTATAAATTACTTGCTGAAATAGATAAACAGGCAAAAAAGAACAACAGAGTAATTGATTGCCTGCTTGAGATTCACATTGCGCAGGAGCAGAGCAAACATGGACTTTCGTTTACTGAAGCTGAGGAAATACTTGCACAAAAAGATGCATTGAAAAACATTAATATTACCGGCTTGATGGGCATGGCAAGCAATACCGGTAATAAAGAACAGGTTCGCGCAGAGTTTAGAAGCTTGTATGCCTTTTACTTTAAGCTTTATAAACTTTACAACTTTACAAACTTGAGTATGGGAATGAGCGGAGATTATAAAATAGCCATTGAAGAAGGGAGCAATATGGTTCGTATTGGCAGCAGTGTATTCATGGCTTCCGTCAAAGATTAAAATAAGTAAGTGTAAAGTAAAACTGCCGCCTGGCAGGATAATTCATCTGAAGGAAGCTTCAAATATCTATTAAGTATATTTGGGAAATTATCTTCAACAGGTTTTTAATCATGTCCAATCTATACATAGTTAAATCCTTAGTATTCTATTCCGGACTGTTTCTTTTAGTCCTGTCTGTTTTCTTTCATGTATTTGCTAAAGACAGGAAAGCGTTGATATTTCTAATACCCGGTGCATTTGCTTTATTCATATTCAGTTCGCTGGTTGTACCCTTTTTAAATGTATGGGATGAACGGTTTCATGCCTTGGTAGCAAAAAATCTTATGCATCATATTTTTACCCCAACACTATATGATAAATGTATTGTGGCAATGCAATATAATTCGTGGGAAAAGTACCATATATGGCTGCATAAACAACCGCTTTTTTTATGGCAAATGGCGCTGAGTTACAAACTATTGGGCATAAATGAATTTGCAGCACGCTTTCCCAATGTTATTTTAAATACGGCAATGGTATATGCGGCTTACCGCACCGGAAAGCTATTGGTAAATGAAAGAACAGGATACCTGGCAGGATTTCTTATGGCTACATCATCCTATTTGATGGGATTAGTTGGCGGATGGCTTGGGCTTGACCAGAATGATTCATCGTTTACAGCCTACATTTCGTTAAGTATTTGGACATGGGTTGAATATATTTATTCTGATAACAAATGGTGGCTTGTTCTGACAGGGCTTTTTTCAGGATTTGCCATATTGTGCAAATGGCTTGTAGGGCTGTTGGTTTATCTGTGTTGGGGAGTATATGTTGTGCCACAATATAAATTCAAGCTAAAAAAATACCGCGATATTCTTATTTCACTGGCAATTACAATAGTTATTGCTTTGCCCTGGCAGATATATACTTTTTTACGTTACCCAACTGAAGCAAAAGCCGCATACCAATATAATATAGCGCACTTCCTGATTCCCTTAGATGGCCATTACGGGCCATATACATTCCATATAAATTTAATTGGCCAGTTATTCGGCTCTTGGGTTACATACCTTATCATTCCTGCTATGGTAATTTTTTATTTAAAAAATAAGAATAAGCTTATGAGCTTAGCATTTATTATTGCTGCCATATCGGTATTTTTATTTTTCTCGCTTGCGCAAACAAAAATGTCATCATTTACATTGGTCGCCATATTGCCTATGTATATTTTTATTGCCTTTTTTGCAGATTTTGTAATTACCCGATTGCAAAGATTCAAATTTGTAAATGTTCATATACAAAAGGTTGTTACCATTACATTCTTACTTGTTTTATTAATTGCAAGAATGGATTTTAAATTAACGGAGAAAGGGTATTTGCCCGGCGATGATTATAAAGCCTGCTATGCCGCGCTTGAACATAATAAGGAAGTATTCCGGCATTTGAGCCTGCCCTCTACTTATGTAATATTTAATGTCCCCCAGCGTCATTATATTGAAGCTATGTTTTATACCAATTCTATTGCCTATAATTTTATACCTACCTATCAGCAGTATTTAGATGTAAAAAAGGCTAATTGCGAGGTGGCTTTATTTAAAACCGCCAATGATACGGTACCTGAATTTCTTAAAACCGATACAAAGTTTATCTTAATCAAAGATTCTCTTTCGGCGCCTTCATGTGAGTAGTGTGTCTCGTTCTAATAAAAGTTGAAGGTTAGGTATTAAATTACAGATAATTTTTTTGCACTTTATGCCACAAAAGCCGGTTTGTTAGCTCTCTGGCTGTTTGCCCTGTCTTTAACTTTGTGATAATCAAAGTAATGGTTAGATGTGGGTATAGTGGATTCAATAAAATTAATTAGTCGGGATAACAAAACTACCTCAGAGAACCCCAAAAATCTGGCTTGTTTTAGTTTATACAATAAAAAATCACTGTCTCAAATTATTGCCTGGAAATCAATCAATTATGAGTAGATGCGACACTGACCACAGGAAGCCAACAAGCAGAAATTCATCGAAATAAATTGAAAATCAATGAGAAATGATAATAAAAGCTGTTTTTATAGACACCCAATACACACATTGCGCCACCTAATATAAGTACGAATTAAGAATGAAACACCTTTGCATACTTTGCGTAAATCTTAGCACACTCTGCGTGAAAAATGAAAGTAACCCACTGATAATCAGTACTCAGAAATTTTTATATACCCCTCATTTTCCGCAGTTTTCCGCAGAAATCCGCAGTTTTTTACCTTGTTTACCAGAGAGCAACTTGGGGTTACACTTTTTAGCCCCTGTAAACATGTTATATATTGAAAACCAACAACTTAATCCAAAAAAGACTCAAAAAAGTGTAACCTTGTGTAACCCCAAGCATCAATTTCAATTACGTTCCGCAATTCTTCGGAATCCCGCAGAAATGCGGGAAATTAAAAATTAAGAATTACGAATGAAAAACATATTCCTTACAACTTATTCCTTACTCCTTACCCCTTATTACTTACCCCTTATTACTGACCACTGAAAACAAAATGACTTATCTTTACACTTGAATAACAATAAATGAGTAAGAAAGGAAGAGTTCTGGTAGCTATGAGCGGCGGAGTGGATAGCTCTGTGGCGGCTTTGTTGTTGCATGAACAAGGGTATGAGGTTATTGGCATTACCATGAAAACATGGGATTATGCTTCTTCGGGCGGCAATAAAAAGGAGACCGGCTGCTGTAGCCTCGATTCTATAAACGATGCCCGCAACCTGGCCGTAAAATGCGGATTCCCGCACTATATCCTTGACCTGAGAGAAGAATTTGGCGAAAGCATTATCAACAATTTTGTGGGCGAGTACATGGCGGGACGCACACCCAACCCCTGCGTGCTTTGCAATACACATATTAAATGGGAGGCCTTGCTGAAGCGCGCCGATATGCTGGAATGTGAATTTATCGCGACCGGCCACTATGCAAGCGTCAGGCATGAAAACGGAAGATATGTGGTATCGAGAGGAATAGATACGACCAAGGACCAATCATACGTGCTTTGGGGGCTTACACAGGAAAGCCTGAAAAGAACCATATTCCCTTTGGGGAATTTTCGTAAAACCGAAATACGGGCATTGGCCGAAGAGCGTGGTTATAAAGAATTAGCCAATAAAAGCGAGAGCTACGAAATTTGCTTTATCCCTGATAATGATTACCGATCGTTTATTAAACGTAGAGTGGGGGAAGATAAGGTGAACGAAGGTGATTTTGTACTTGCCGATGGCACTGTTATAGGAAAACACAAGGGCTATCCCTTCTATACTATTGGCCAGCGCAAAGGACTGGAAATAGCGTTGGGGCACCCCATGTTTGTTACCGAAGTGATACCCGAAACCAATACTGTTGTATTGGGCACCGAAGAAGAATTACAGAAACAAAGCATGACCGTTGTGCGTTATAACTTAGTGAAGTATGATAAGCTAAGCCCGGATATGGTCACTCATACCAAAATACGTTATAAAGATATTGGCGCCCCGGCTACCATTAATGAACAAGACGGGAAAATAAGGGTATTGTTTCACCGGAAAGTAAAAGCTATTACTCCCGGGCAGTCGGCTGTATTTTATGAAGGGGAGGACCTGTTGGGAGGCGGCTTTATTGAATTGCAGGCAAAATGAAAAAAAGAAACATAACATATTTTGTGTTAGGTTTATTTATGGCACTTGCTTTTTTATCGTGCAAAAAGGAAAAGCCAGCGCCACCGGTATATATAGGATACGATTATTTCCCGAATAACGCCGGGCACTGGATTATTTATAGAGTTGATTCGATGATTGTTCCATTCAGCTCCAATACAATAGATACATTTCATTACTATATAAAAGAAGTAATTGATTCATTTTACACGAATAACCTGGGACAAAGAACCCAGGTTATTGAAAGGTACAAAGCAACCAATCTTGATTCAGCCTGGGTTTATCAAAAATCGTGGACAGGCAATCTTACATCTACCGAGGCATTGAGAACAGAAGACGGAATAAAATATGTGAAACTTTTATTCCCCGTAACTGCCAATACAGCGTGGAATGGGGGAGCATTTAGCAGCAATGCCGGCGCTAATGCTGTCTTCCCCGACTGGAATCAGAGTTCGTTCTATTACCTGTCAGTAAATACTCCCATGACATTGAACAATCAATATTTTGATTCTACACTTATTGTTATACAGGATACTACACCTATCAACTCTAATTTTGAATGGCATCAGTTTTACATTGAAGAATATGCAACCAATATTGGCCGCATCTATAAGGGAATTATTAATCTTTTTGACCCCAACCTTTCTCTTCCAGATCCAATTACAGGCCAGGATTCCTTATATATAACATCAGACTTTATATATTTGGCGCAAAAAGGTGAATTGCAGCAGGGCAGTTTAATTTATACAGAAACTTATGTCTCATCCGGTAATTAGGTAACTATGACAAAACTAAGCGTAAACATCAATAAAATAGCCTTGTTGCGCAATTCGCGCGGTGGCAACCTGCCCGATTTGCTTAAGGCAGCACAGGATTGCATTCGTTTTGGAGCACAGGGTATAACTGTTCACCCCCGCCCCGATGAGCGCCATATCCGCTACCAGGATGTGAAAGACCTGATACCTATACTGACGGTTGAGTTTAATATTGAAGGATATCCGTCCCATGAGTTTTTAAGCCTTGTAGAGGATGTAAAACCCGACCAGGTAACACTCGTTCCAGATGCACCCGATGCCTTAACATCAAATGCCGGATGGGATACCTTACATAACAAAGCGTTCCTGAAAGAGGCGATAGACCATTTGAAAAAACATGGTATCCGCTCATCTATTTTTGTTGATACCGACCTTGATATGATTGAAGGCGCAGCAGCAGTGGGAACCGACAGAATTGAATTATATACCGAAGCATACGCGAAGAATTATGGCAAAAGCCCTGAAATGGCAATAGCTCCATACCAGAAAGCTGCTCACAGGGCTTATAAATATGGCCTTGGCATTAATGCCGGGCACGATTTAAACCTTAATAATCTTGCCTATTTCTATAAAAACATTCCTCACTTAGAGGAAGTATCCATTGGCCATGCGCTTATTGCTGATGCGCTTTACCTTGGCCTTGAAAATGTAATACAGCTTTACCTGAGGCAGCTTAAAGTAATTCATGAAACTTTGGTATCGTAAACTGGGTTCAGGCAAGCCTTTATTTATTCTCCACGGGCTTTTTGGCTCCTCTGATAATTGGCAGACCTTGGGCAAGCATTTTGCCCAATACTTTACCGTTTATTTTATTGACCAGCGTAATCACGGGCAATCACCCCATAGCAATGAATGGAACTACGAAGTAATGAGCGAGGATATTGTTGAACTGATGCAGGATGAGAATCTTGATAAGGTTATGTTGCTGGGACATTCTATGGGCGGAAAAACTGCCATGCACTTCACCGTTCGTTACCCTGAAAAAGTTGAAAAGTTAGCAGTGGTGGATATTGGCCCTAAAAAGTACCCTGTTACCAATCAGTTTGTAATTGAAGCCATAGAGCAGTTTGACCCTAAAAAAGTAAAGTCGCGTAAAGAGGCTGATGAAATTATGGCTCCTTATATTACAGACGCGGGAGTCAGGCAGTTCTTGCTTAAGAATTTGTATTGGGACGAAAACCAGCAACTGTCCTGGAAATTTAATTACGAGGTTATAAAGCAAAACCTGAAAATTATTAGTGAAATAACACCTGTGCCCGTTACTCCTGTTAAGATACCGGTTCTATTTGTAAAGGGTGAAAAGTCCGATTACATTTTCCCTTCTGATATAAAGCTTATCACCTCTATGTTCCCCGAAGCAAGGCTGATTACCATACCCGGTGCAGGGCATTGGGTACATGCGGACAGGCCGCAGGAGTTTTTTAAAGCCGTGGCTGAGTTTTTACTATCTGATGAAATAAATCCTGAAAAAAAGTGAGTGCAAATTCTTCCCTCCTGGCTCTTCATTCTTCACTTAATATTATACTTTTGCAATCCAATTAGAAAGCGATGATTGTTGATATTTTCATACCCTGTTTTATTGACCAGGTATATCCTCAAACCGGCCTGAATATGGTTAAAGTACTGGAGAAAGTCGGTTGCGATGTGAACTATAACCCGGAACAGACCTGCTGTGGCCAGCCTGCTTTCAATGCCGGGTATTGGCATGATGCCAAATTGGTGGGAGAAAAATTCATAAAGGAATTTAATCACGACAGGTATATTGTATGCCCATCGGCATCATGTGTTGGGATGATTAAGAATTACTACCCCGAAATGTTTCATAATTCAGTTTTGCATAATGAGTATAAAGAGCTTGCTAAAAACATACATGAGTTCAGCAGTTTCCTGGTAAATATATTAAAGGTGACCAATGTAGGCGCTAAGCTTGAAGGTATTGGAACCTACCATGATTCCTGCGCTGCTTTAAGAGAACTCCAGATGAAGCAGGAGCCGCGTATATTACTGAAAAATGTGCAGGGACTTGAAATTGTTGAGATGAAAGACACTGAAACATGTTGCGGCTTTGGAGGGACTTTCTCCGCTAAATTTGAACCTATCGCGGTTGGTATGGGTTCCGATAAAGTGAAAAATGCTCTGGATACCGGGGCTCAATATCTTATTTCAACCGATGTCTCTTGTCTGCTGCATCTCGACGGATATATCAATAAAGAGAAACTGGATATTAAAACTCTTCATATTGCTGATGTGCTTGCAAGTGGTTGGCAATAATTACCACGGATGTCCCCTGAGAAAGAAAAAATAGGATTTATTATTAACTCAATGGGCTGGGGTGGGTTAGAGATGAACACCCTTAAACTTGCAAAATGGCTGACAGAAAGGGGTTGGAACATAATCCTGTTTACTCCTGCAGATTCAAAATTATATAAAGAGGCAATAGATTCTTCCATTTCTATCAAACCGGTTAACAGCTTCAAAAAGCATTTCGATTTCATAAATTCTTTCCAAATCGCACAATTATTAAAGCAACATGGCATTAAGAAAATATTTGTTTTTGACAACAAAGATCTGCCATTTATTTTTTTAGTGAAATCATTTTGGTATCATAAATTAAAGGTCATATACCAGCAGCACATGCAAATAGGTGTGGCTAAACGCGATTTAATACATACTTTACGCTTTTCCTGCATTAATTATTGGATTAGCCCTTTGGAATGGCTTAAAAAAGAGGTTATAGAGAAAACAAGAATTAACCCCAATAAAATAAAAGTGATTCCATTAGGACTTGAGGTTGAAAAACTGGTTAATAAAACTCATACCAGAGAAGAATGCCGTAAAATACTCAACATAAATCCATCAGCGCCGTTAATGGGCATTCTGGGCAGGATAGACCCCAAGAAAGGGCAGTTGTTTGTAATTAAAGCTCTTGAAAAAATACACGAGTCAAATATGGCAATTGAACTGCTTATTATGGGAGAGCCTACCATAAATGACGAAAACTCTAAAAGCTATTTTGCGGAAATCAAAAAATATATAGAAACCCATAATCTTGCCGATAAGGTACATATTAGAAAGTATAATAAAGACGTAACTCTCTTTTATAATGCAATTGATTATTTTGTTCTTGCCTCGCAGGGAGAAACATACGGTATGGTTACTATTGAAGCAATGTTAGCCGGGGTTCCAATACTCGCAACCAATTCTTCAGGAACACCTGAAATACTTAACTATGGTGAATTGGGGCTGTTGTATGAACCTGGCAACGAAACTGATTTCTGCAGCAAAATCATGAAGCTTATTGAGAATCAGTACGAGGCAGGGCAAAGGGCTGAAAAAGCAAAAACAGTGGCAATAGATAAGTTTTCTCACATAAAAGAATGCGAACAGATTGAACAGCTTATTTTAAATTCCATATAATAGTAATCATTTTTATTTACAATGAGAGCATGAAATCACAAGATAATTAATCCCTGTGTTGCTCTATGCACTTCGTGTCTTCGTGGTTAAAAACTTGTTCCAATCATAAAATAAATACATTTGCGGCTTATTTTCAGCTAAGTGCAGGTAATTTCTTCAGTTAAAGAGCTCAATTCAACACTCGAACCTTATAGGGTGAAAAATATTCCTGTAGGTTTTGTACCTACAATGGGCGCCTTGCACCGGGGGCATATTTCGCTTATTACCAAAGCCAAATCGGAAAATGAAATTGTGGTTTGCAGCATATTTGTCAACCCTACCCAATTTAACGACCCGAAGGATTTAGCACGTTATCCCCGCCCGGTAGATGAAGATAAGCGTATGCTTGAAGAAGCAGGATGCGATATATTATTTATACCATCAGCACAGGAGATGTATCCCGGTAACGATTACTCAACTTTGACAGAAGACTTTGGAATGTTAGATAAGGTTATGGAAGGTAAATCAAGGCCGGGCCATTTCGCAGGTATGATTACCATTGTGAATAAGCTGCTTCTGGCAGTTAGGCCGCATAGTGCTTATTTCGGCCAAAAGGATTTTCAACAACTTGCCATAGTAAAACGCTTTATTGAAAATCACCATATCCCAATAAATATTATTTCCTGCCCTATAATACGCGAGGCCGATGGCTTAGCTATGAGCTCGCGTAACCGCCTGCTTACCGCAGATGAGCGCAAAAGAGCAGTGCTGATTCCGCAAACCTTGCTAGGGGTAAAGGGAATGTGGGGTAAAGCTCCTGTATCATCTATTAAAAAGTTTGTAGAAGATGAATTTGTGAAAGAAGGATTTTTGAAACTCGATTACTTTGAAATAGCCGATGCAGCTACTTTACAACCATTAACTGACCATGTACATGACCATCAGGCTGTTGCATGTATTGCAGTTTTTGATGGCAAAATAAGGCTGATAGATAATATTTTGCTGCCGTGAAAAAACTGATACCCATAGCTTTTTCTATTATTTTCAAGGCTTATATGTAATAAACAGGCTATATTAAACCGCCTGTAAATAAGCTATTTACAATTTGTTAATAATCTTTTATTAAGAATAACGCTAAAATAATTTGTTTATTCCATGAAAATTTTACTTTTGCGCAAAATTAACACCCCCGTAACGAATGTATTGGACATTAGAACTCGCATCATATTTAGAAGACGCACCTTGGCCTGCTACCAAAAGTGAACTCATTGACTATGCAATACGCTCCGGCGCTCCCATAGAAGTTGTTGAAAATCTCCAGGAGATAGAAGACGAAGAAGAAGTATTTGAGAACATTGAGGAAATCTGGCCCGATTACCCCACCAAGGAAGACTTTCTGTTTAACGAGGACGAATATTAAAAGCCGGCAGCTATTAGCTGTTGGCCAATAGCAATAAAGTGGAGAAGCCTCCAGGCATATTGCTTTACTTCGGGCGCAATGATAATGTAAAAACATTAAAAGACGCGCTCGGACAAAGCCGCGGTTCCGGTTTCTGCCTGGATAATCTTTCCGGGTCGGCACCCGCATTTATTGCCGCTTCGGCCCTGCAGGGCAATGATGACAACCACCTTTTTATAGTAAGGGAGACCGAAGAAGCCATATACTTTTTCAATGACCTTGAAGACCTGATGCCGGGTCGTTCAATATTATACTATCCCGCCACGGCCAAAGGTGTCCAGCGAAAAGATACCGAAAGCTCTAACCTGCTGCGCAGAACGGAAGTTCTCAATGCCATAAGAACAGGTAAGGGGCAAATAATTGTGGCTCCAGCCGAAGCGCTTTGTGAAAAGGTAGTGAGCCGCGAAGCCATAGCCGAAAATACCCTTGAAATAAAAACAGGCGACAAGCTTTCTATGGATTTTGTAGTAGAATTGCTGGGGCAGTATAACTTTAACAGGAACGATTTTGTTACTGACCCCGGGCAATATTCACGCAGGGGAGGTATACTCGATATATTTTCTTTTTCCAATGAGAACCCTTACCGGGTTGAGTTTTCAGGCGATGTTATTGAATCTATAAGATTATTTGATGCGGCAACTCAGCTCTCCATCAACGACCTCGAAACTATTTCCATTACTCCAAACCTGCAGGAAGAGCTGCTTCAGAAATCGCATCAAAGTTTTTTGGAATACCTGGAAAAGAGCAGGAAAACAACAGTCTGGATAAAGGATTACCCCGCTGCATTGCACAAAATTGATGAGGCCTTTGAAAGGATTGCGGAAGAAAGAAACTACCCCAGGGATATTTTGTTTTCATCGGCTGAGTTTGAAGCCCAGTGTAAAAAAATGCAACGGATAGCCTGGGGGCAGAAACCCGCAGAGGATTTACATCACCTTACTTTTCAGTGCTCCCCGCAAAAATCATTCGGTAAAAATTTCAAGCTTTTTTTTGATGAAATAAAACAGAATATTGACAACGGTTACCGCAACTATATCTTTACCGATACGGTGGAGCAGATGCAGCGCCTTCATGATATTTTCGCAGAGGTGCATGAAAAAACGGGTATTGAATTCAACCTCGATGAGGCGCTGATACCCGTCTTCCTGCCTATATATGAGGGTTTCATAAGCCACGACATGAAACTCGCCTGCTATACCGACCATGAAATATTCGGGCGCTACCACCGCTTCAGGTTGCAGGATACTTTTTATAAGTCGAAAGAAGCCCTTACTCTTAAAGAATTGCAGGACCTGAAACCGGGTGACTATGTTACCCATATAGACCATGGTGTAGGGCGTTTTGCAGGACTGGAGAAAATAGAAGTAAATGGCAACATGCAGGAAGCGGTGCGCATCATGTACAAGGATAACGACCTGCTTTATGTCAGCATTCATTCACTGCACCGCATAAGCCGCTTTACAGGTAAAGAAGGTTTTCAGCCGGCGCTCGACAAACTTGGGTCAGCATCGTGGAAGGCGCTGAAACAAAAGACAAAGCGCAAGCTAAAACAAATAGCGTTTGACCTGGTAAAACTTTACGCAGAACGTAAAGCCCGCGAAGGCTTTGCTTTTTCGCCCGATACCTATCTGCAAAATGAGCTGGAAGCCTCATTCATATACGAAGACACACCCGACCAGGTAAAAGCCACCGCCGATGTAAAAAAAGATATGGAAACTCCGCATCCCATGGACAGGCTTGTTTGCGGTGATGTTGGGTTCGGCAAAACAGAAATAGCCATCCGTGCGGCATTTAAAGCAGTTACCGATGGCAAACAGGTTGCTGTATTGGTCCCTACAACAATTCTGGCATTGCAGCACTTTAAGACTTTCAGCGCGCGCTTAAAGGAATTTCCCTGTAACATTGACTATCTCAACCGCTTCCGTTCTGCTAAAGAAAGAAAAGAGATTTTGCATAAACTTGCTGAAGGGAAGTTAGATATCTTAATCGGCACGCACCAGGTAGTAAATAAAGAAGTAATATTTAAAGACCTTGGCCTGTTAATTGTGGATGAGGAGCAGAAATTTGGCGTGGGCGTGAAAGACAAACTTAAAACCCTGCGCGCTACCGTTGATATTTTAACTCTTACCGCTACGCCTATTCCCCGTACCCTGCAATTTTCCCTCATCGGTGTGCGCGACCTTTCTGTTATCAATACTCCTCCGCCAAACCGTTACCCTGTGCAGACTGAAGTATCAGTGTTCAGTGAGGATATTTTTGAACATGCCATTAATTATGAAATGGCAAGGGGAGGGCAGATATTTGTTATACATAACCGCATACATAATATCGAGGAAGTTGCCGGCATGGTAAGGAACATTTGCCCTAAAGCGAGAATTGCGGTAGCTCACGGACAACTGAAAGGCCACCAGTTGGAACAAGTGATGATGCAGTTTATAGAAGGGCAGGTAGATGTGCTTGTATCTACCGCCATTGTAGAATCGGGTCTGGATATACCTAACCTGAATACCATCATTATAAACGACGCGCAATTGTTCGGGTTGAGCGACCTGCACCAGTTACGGGGGAGGGTGGGCAGGTCCGATAAAAAAGCCTTTTGCTACCTGGTTACCCCTCCTTTTGAACTGCTTACCAAAGAAGCCCAGCAACGGTTGGAGGTTATAGAAAAATTCTCAGACCTGGGCAGCGGGTTCAGTATTTCTATGCGCGACCTTGACATTCGCGGTGCAGGCGATTTGCTGGGAGCCGAACAGAGCGGATTCATTAACGACATGGGGCTTGAGATGTACCATAAAATACTGAATGAAGCTATTGAAGAGCTGAAAGAAGAATTAGGCGAGCAAAAATCGAATGAACTGGGTTTGGTAAGCGGGCAGAAAATTGCAGGGCCAAAGAAATATGTGCGTGATTGCCAGGTGGAAACCGATGCCGAGGCGCTCATTCCAGATGATTATGTACCCAGCGCTGAGGAACGATTGAGGCTTTACCGCGAGCTTAACAATGCCCGGGATGAGGCTGAAATGGGACGCTTTGAACGGGAGCTTACCGACAGGTTTGGCAAGTTGCCCGTTATGGTGCAGGCGCTTGCTGATATAGTTCGCCTGCGATTGCTGGCGGTTGATTTGGGTATTGAGCGTATTGTGTTTAAAAACAAAACATTTACCTGTTTCTTTGTATCGCAACCCGATTCGCCATTTTATAGCACCGACACTTTTGCCCACATAGTCGAGTACATTAAAAAGCATCCTTCTACCTGCCAGATGAAACACGGCACTGAGAAACTCTCATTGATTATTTCACCGGTTTTGAGTGTGAAAAATGCCCTGAAAGTTTTTGCAGAAATGAGGATAATGTAAATACAATTATTACTCGTTATTCGCAAATCTTTTACCTCACCAGTGTCTGGCTGCGCCTAGGGCCAACTTTACGGCTTATAGAATTTAAGCTCGCGTATAAAATCAAAATCTTTTTTGTTTTCGGTAAACAATGGAATGCCATAAACTATTGCGGTAGCTGCAATCAGGGCATCGGGTATTTTAATATGATGGCTATATGAATAGTTTAGTGAAAGGCCTATAAATGCATTAGATATTGTTTCTGTAAGGGGCAGAACCAAGATAGACCCGAAATACTTTTTAACAGCCGGTAAGTTGGCTTTTTTAGTGCCGTAAATAATTTCGGAATATGTAATAACACTGCAAGCAATATGGTTTTCGCCAATTTTGTCAAAAATTCTCTTAATGTTTAGGTCTCCCTGAAAAAGTTTAATAATGATATTACTATCACACAAAACTACTTGTTGTGCCGCCATGCTTTTTCACGTATCTTTTCAAGGGAAATATCTTCATTTTTCCATATACCAAAAACCTCATCTATAGGATTTTTCTTTTCAATAAGTTTTATAGAAGCCTTTTTTGTGATGTTTTTTTTATTTGCCATATTGCCACCAATAGCATCTTCAATACTCTTTTTCAGTATAGCCTGAATAGCCTTTAATACTTTGGTATCATTAATTTCTTCTATTAATTGGTAAAGGTCAGTTTTTAATTCAGCCGTACTCATACTCTGTAAATATTGTATAACAAATATAAGCAAAATATGTATGCAAAATTTTGCATCTGCATTACTTCTTAAATCTAAAATCGTTACTCGTTATTCGCAAATCTTTTACCTCACCAGTGTCTGGCTGCGCTCAGGGCCAACCGATAAAAGCTTTACCGGCACACCAACGGAATCCTCCACAAATTTTATATAGGCTTTCAGTTCTGCAGGCATCTTATCATAAGATGTCGTTTCAGGAAGTTTTCCCCAGCCTTTAAATGATTTATATACCGGGGTTATTTCAGTCTTTAAGTTATAGGGCTGTTGGTCGGTTTGTTTGCCATTTATCAAATAGTGGGTGCATACTTTCACTTCGGGAAAATCATTCAATACATCAATTTTCATCATGTCGAGCTTGGTAACCCCGTTGAGCATAATGGCGCGTTTCAGCGCAGGCAAGTCGAGCCATCCGCACCTTCTTTTTCTGCCGGTAGTGGCTCCATATTCACGGCCTATTTCCCTTATTTTCTCCCCTGTTTCATCTGACAATTCGGTAGGGAATGGCCCTGAACCCACACGGGTGCAATAGGCTTTAAAAACGCCTTCCACTTCGCCGATATTCGATGGCGCTATGCCTAAGCCAATACATGCCCCGGCACAGGTGGTTGATGATGAAGTAACAAAAGGATAAGAGCCGAAATCAATATCGAGCAATGAGCCCTGGGCGCCCTCCGCTAAAATGTGTTTGCCGCTTTTTATGGCGTCATTCAGGTAATATTCAGTATCCATGCACTGCATGGTGCGGATAGAAGCAATGCAATCCATCCATTTCTTTTCATTTTCGGCAAATGTATTTTTATCATATTCATAACCGGCCAAAGCAAGCATTTGCAAATGCTTGCCTGTCAACGTATCATATTTGGCTTTGAAATCTTTTTCCAGTATGTCGCCTACGCGCAGGCCATTGCGCCCTGTCTTATCCATATAAGCCGGGCCAATGCCTTTTAAGGTAGAGCCGATTTTTTCTTTCCCCTTTTGCGCTTCCGAAGAAGCATCCAGCAAGCGGTGGGTAGGCAATATAAGGTGGGCCCGTTTCGAAATAATCAGGTTTTTGCAAATATCAATTCCCAGCGCTTCAATTTCTTTTACCTCGTCAATAAAATTTATGGGGTCTATTACCACGCCGTTGCCTATAACATTCATCACCTTATCATGAAAAATACCGGAAGGAATAGTATGCAGCACATGCTTTTTACCTTTTATCTCCAATGTATGCCCTGCATTTGGGCCACCCTGGAAACGGGCTACTATTTCGTACTGCGGAGCCAGCACATCAACTACCTTGCCCTTGCCTTCATCGCCCCATTGCAAGCCCAATAAAATGTCGGTTTTCATTATGTTTTGAAAATATGTTTTAAGGAAAATATAAGTTTAAAGGAAGCTTATTTGCTTTTCAGCTTCTTAATAGCGTCTTCGACTGTAGGTAAAATATGAAATATGGTATCGAGTTTGGTAATGACAAGCAGGTCTTTCACCTTTTTTGACAAATTACATACAACAACTTCGCCGCCTGTATTGCGCGCTTTGGTAAGTATATTCACCAAAACATTTAACCCGCTGCTGTTCATATAGCGCAACCCTGATAGCTCAAGTATAAAAGAACATTTGCCCGCTGAAGCAAGTTTATTGATTTCTTCAACAAACCCGACAGCTTCTACTTTATCAATTATTTCCCCGCTCAGGTTGAATATTGTAATTCCTTGTTGCTGTGATGAAGTATAACTAAATGCCATAAAATTCAATAATTAGGCTGCAATATAAAAAAAATTATTGTATGAGTCGTTTTACTCATTTACCGCTGCAAAAATGGTAAATTTTTTCGGGATGCAGTATATAAAGCGCTCAAATGGATAAAATATGCCACCAAAGCACAAAAACACTAAGAAATTGCCATAAAAATAAACTGCCACAGATGCTAAGATTAAAAACGAATATCACTTTTTCAAATAATTTTTATGACAATCTGTGGCAATCTGTATTTACAAAAACACCAAACTTTTTACATCATTTAACTCGAAATGCTCGTGGCTGTTTAACCGGCCATTATCGGTATCTACCAGCAACTGGCCCGTTGCCGATACTCCTTTTATTGCCCCTTTGCAATGCTGGCCGTTTATAGAAAGGTCGCAGATTACATTGCGGCGGTAAAGTAATTTATGATAGGCCTCGTCTATCTTCCTGTAATTGCCTGCACGAAGTTCCAGGTAAAATTTCTCGATGGGTATGAAAATATGGTTTAAGCAATCTTCCAGTTCAAAATCAGCTCCGGTAAGCAGTTTTAATGAAGTGGCATTGGGTAAGGAGGTATTGAAAACCAATTGGTTAAGATTGATGCCTATGCCAACCACAGAATACTTTATGGAAGCTTGTTCCAGGACATTTTCAATAAGTATTCCGGCAATTTTCTGATTATTTACATATATATCGTTAGGCCATTTAATTGCAACATTCAATAAACCGGAAGTACAATATGAAGAAACAAACTCAGCAACTGCCAGGGCCATAGCTTTTGTAAGCCAGAACTGCTCTTTAACGGGCAGGAAACGGGGATGCAGTATAATGCTGAAAGTAAGGTTGGCGCGAGGTTCGGAAAGCCATGAATTACCGCGCTGCCCGCGGCCGGCAAACTGCTCAAGCGCCCAAACGGCATATCCTTCAGCGGGTGGGCGCTGCTTAAGTAAACTCAGGGCATAGGTGTTGGTAGAATCTACTTTATCAAGTTTGTCAACAATGTGCCCTGTAAAAAGTGTCCCCGGTATATTCATTTGAAGGATAAAATTACTATCTTTGTAACTAATTATAACGCTTTAAATACAAGGACAAAAATAACATCACAAAGGACGCCATAGATAAGAGAATGCAAAAAACAGGGAAGACTCAGAATCCCGCTCAGTTAAAAGATGTTGCTTTGCGCAACATTGCAGATAAAAAAGGAAAGAACGTTATCTGCCTGAACATGACCGGAATATCCAGTAGTATATGTGATTATTTTATCATTTGCGAGGGAGATTCATCAGTTCAGGTTGAAACAATAGCAAAAGCTGTAGAAAGAGGAATATGGGAAGCTACAGGTGAGCATGCTTATCACAGAGAGGGATTTGCGAACGCTGAATGGATTTTACTGGACTATGTGGATATAGTAGTTCATGTTTTCCAGCCGCATGTAAGGAGTTTTTACAATCTTGAATCGCTGTGGGCCGATGCTGAAACTGAAGAAATTGTAACAGAGCGTGAATTTAAACATGTGTAAGACATGAGCGATAACGAACAAAAACCTAACCAGGTACCCGATAATAGTAATTCAAACCCCGGCCAGCAACAAGGACCGGGTAAGCCTAAGTTGCCTTTACCTAAAAAACCTTTTAAACCAAGGTATTCTATATATTGGGTATGGGGCTTTATAGTGGTAGCATTAATTATTATTGAAGTAACCAGCACCATGAATTTTTCGGTGCAGGAAATAAACTTTCAATATTTCCAGGATAGCCTGTTAAACTATCATTATGTTGAAAAAATTGCGGTTGTGAATAATGACGTGGCGGAGATAAGCCTCAAACCCGAAGCGCTTAAACTGCCCCAGTTTAAAAACCTTCCCCATACCCCACCGCAGTTCAAAATAAATATTCTTGACCGCCAGACTTTCCATACCGACCTTGTTAACGCGGAGAAAAATTTTGCCGATTCAGACAAAATAGACGCGGAACCATCTACCCGCGCTGACTGGACAGGCATACTCGGTTATGCCATACCCATAGCGATAATGGTATTATTGTGGTTCCTCTTTATGCGCCGCATGGGCGGTGGCGGTGGCAACCAGATATTCAGCATCGGTAAATCGAAAGCTACCTTATTCGATAAGGACACCAATGTTAATATTACTTTCAACGATGTAGCCGGGCTGGAAGAAGCTAAAGTTGAAATAAAAGAAATTGTTGATTTTCTTAAAAACCCGCAAAAATATGTGGCTTTGGGGGCAAAAATACCCAAAGGCGCATTGCTTGTAGGTCCTCCGGGAACCGGTAAAACCTTGCTGGCAAAAGCGGTGGCAGGTGAAGCAAAAGTTCCTTTCTTCTCGCTTTCCGGGTCCGATTTTGTGGAAATGTTTGTAGGGGTGGGCGCTTCACGCGTACGTGACCTCTTCCGCCAGGCAAAGGAAAAAGCCCCCTGCATTATATTCATTGACGAAGTTGACGCCATAGGCCGTGCAAGAGGAAGAAATATTGCCCAGGGAGCCAATGACGAAAGGGAAAATACCCTGAACCAGTTGCTCACCGAAATGGACGGCTTTACCAATACTGCCGGTATTATTATACTTGCCGCCACCAACCGCGCCGATGTATTAGACAGGGCTTTGCTCCGCCCGGGCCGTTTCGACAGGCAGATATATGTTGATATGCCCGACCTGATTGAGAGAAAGGAAATTTTTATGGTGCATTTGAAACCGTTAAAAATTGATACTTCTGTAGATGTTGATTTCCTGGCTAAACAAACCCCCGGATTTTCGGGAGCGGATATTGCCAATGTTTGTAACGAAGCTGCTTTGATTGCCGCCCGCTATGATAAAAAGATAATCGGCAAACAAGATTTTCTCGATGCGGTGGACAGGGTTGTAGGCGGACTGGAAAAGAAAAACAGGCTTATTTCGCCTACGGAAAAGAAAGTAATTGCATACCACGAAGCGGGCCATGCTGTGGCAAGCTGGCTTCTTGAATATGCCCATCCCCTGGTGAAAGTGACTATTATTCCCCGCGGCAAATCATTGGGCGCCGCATGGTACCTGCCGGAGGAAAGGCAGATAACCACCACCGAACAGATGATGGATGAAATGTGCGCCGCATTGGGCGGAAGGGCGGCTGAAGAAATTATTTTCGGTAAAATATCTACCGGGGCATTAAGCGACCTGGAAAAAGTCACCAAACAGGCTTATGCTATGGTTACTTATTATGGCCTGAGCAAAGCAGTGGGTAACAGAAGTTTTTATGATTCCAGCGGTAACACAGAGTATTCGTTTACCAAACCGTATAGCGAAAAAACAGCCGAGTTGATTGACCAGGAAGTGAATAGCCTGATTGAGGTATCTTATATTAAAGCTAAAAAACTGCTCACCGAACACAAAGAGCAACTGACCTTGCTTGCCGAGTTGCTGCTTGAAAAAGAAGTGATGTTTAAAGAAGACCTTGAAAATATTTTTGGAAAGAGGTTATTTGAAAAAGAAGAGGCTCAACCGGTTTCAAAAAGGTCAACCAAAAACCCTAATGGAAGCCCACGGACACCAACCCAGCAAGCTGCTCCTCAAGTTACCGGAAATGGCTCTTCAACCCGAACTGAAGTAAAAGAAGAACAACAGGTAAAACCTGAAGCAAGTGCTAACGGTAACGGCAAACCGGCTGAAATGGAAGTGGAGAAAAAGAAAGAAGAAGAAACACCGGCTAAAGATTCCCATCCTACTTTATTTTGATAAATGAAAGAGAGTACAGCAAGGGAAAAGGTTTTAAAGGCCGTTCGCAAAGCGTTAATACATAAATCGGAAGCCGATTTCAGCGCGGCTGACAACGAGTCGGAGATATATACTTCTCCTGAAGAGGAATCATTGGAGTTTTTATTTGCCAAAAATTTCAGCGCGCTGAAAGGAGATTTTGTTTTTTGCGAAAAACCTGCCGATTTTGGCCTGCAACTCGCTGCTTTAAGGGCTGAACGTAACTGGGATAATTTTTTTTGCAGCGATTTGAAGATTCAGGAAATGCTTAAAGTGGCAGGTATTCCATTTATGTCGGATGAGAAAGACTTTTTAAATTGCAATGTTGGTATTACTTTTTGCGAATGCCTGGTGGCACGTACCGGTACCATAATGGTCAGCTCAAGGCAAAAATCGGGCAGACGGCTGCCGGTATATTCCAATATACATGTTACCGTTGCCTATACTTCGCAACTGGTATATAATCTGAAGGATGCGTTTAAGCTGCTGAAAAAAAAGTATGAAGCTAATTTCCCGTCACAGGTAACTGCCATTACCGGTCCCAGCCAGACCGCAGATATAGAAAAAACCCTGGTGCGCGGCGCGCATGGCCCCAAAGAGGTTTTCCTTTTTCTTATTGACGATACCCATACAGGATAAAAAAACGAAAACAGATTTTCGAGTAACGAATTACGATTTCAGAATAGCGAAGTTTTAATACATGAGAACAAATTTTCGATTTCAAAATTGGTTGAAATACTTCCTAAATCACTATTCGTTAATCGTTATTCGCAATTCAATTTTATTTGTTTAACGGCGTGAGTAATTTCTGGAAAAGAACCCTTACAGGCGCGGTATTTGTAATAGTAATGCTTTCCGGTATTATGTGGAACTATTGGTCGCTATGCGCCTTGTTCTTCCTAATTGCAATGCTTGGGCTCAATGAATTTTATAACAATCTTCTTAAACACTCCAATATTCACCCACAACGTTGGGTAGGAATGATAGTTGGAGCGCTTGTATTTTTATTATTTGCTTTTAGGTATGAACTTTTTGGCGAAAGTATTTTTATCATGATAGTTCCATTTATTGTTGCCATATTTTTTATTGAACTATTGCGCAATAAGGAAAATCCGTTTGTGAATATTGCAGTAACTATTACAGGCATTTTTTACGTGGTATTGCCTTTTGCGCTTTGGGTAAGTTATCTGTGCCCTTATACAAGTTTCCATAATACTTTTATCAACCAGCTTGCCAATACATTTATTCCGGCTGTATATAATCCCCACCTTCTGTCAGGATATTTTTTTATTATGTGGACAAACGATACCGGGGCATATATTGTTGGCAGGACAATGGGCAAACATAAATTTTGGGAGCGTATATCCCCTCATAAAACATGGGAAGGTTTTATTGGCGGAATAGTGTTAAGTGTTGCAGTTGCATACCTGATATCTCACTTTTATACTGATTTCAGCGCTTTGTTATGGATGATATTAGGTGTAATAATTTCAATATCCGGCACACTTGGCGATTTGGTAGAGTCATTGTTCAAGAGAAGCATTGATGTAAAAGAATCGGGAGGGTTGTTACCTGGCCACGGAGGAATATTAGACCGGTTTGATAGTGTGCTGCTTTCTACCCCAATTGTATTGGCTTTGGTACAAATGGCGGGCTATGTAAGTGTCCTGATAAACAACTGAAAATCTATCACGGAACTACGTATATATACGTAGATTTTTTTCACATGTTTTTTACGTATATATACTGATTTTTTTTTGATTCAGAAGGTTTACTTTTGTGCCATTATTTTCATCACAGGAAAATAAAATTATTTAGTTCAGAGATTAGCTGAGACCTCCACCATTCAATTCTCTCCCCTGCTCATATATCGCTTTCCCCTCTCCAAAAAGGAAGAGGGGAAAGGGGGCGGGATTTATAAACCGGTGCAATGAGTATTACCAAACCATACTTTCCTATTTTTGCGTAGTCTGGTTTATCAGCCATAAAGCATGAATTCAATCATCCAGGTTAAAATTACCCTTGAGAATATTAAACCATTGATTTGGAGAAGGCTTCTGATTAGTTCCTGCACAACTTTTTACGAGTTGCATCATATATTGCAAATAGCTTTCGGATGGAAAAATCACCATCTGTTTCAATTTAAAATTGAAGATTATTATATTGGTATTCCTGACCCTGATTATGATATTGGCGGTGTCATTAAAATGATAGATGCCAAGGATGTGGTAATGGATAAAATATTAACCGAAAAAGGATATGAAATAACATACGAATATGATTTTGGCAACAACTGGAAGCATACAATAATTGTCGAGAAATTTCTGAATGTTGAACCGGGCATTTGTTCTCCATCCTGCATGGCGGGCAAAAGGGCTGCTCCTCCTGAAGACTGTGGCGGTGTAAAAGGTTATTATTCAATTATGGAAACCATAATTGACAAAAACCATAAGGAATACAAACGGCTTATGGGAAACAGGGCATTTAACCCGGAATATTTTAACATTGACAGGGTTAATAACCAGTTAGCCCGCCTTGACAGTTATATTAAAAAGATTGAAAGCAGTAGTAAATAGCAAGTTAAACCCTTGCTGTTGTTTTTTCTGTAACGCCTTTATTTAGCTTTACAATATCAAAGATTTCCCTCTTCAATGCTTTAAAGCGCTTATTAAAGGCTTCTACTTTTTGGACTATTTCTACATGTTTTTCCCTGTAACTTTCTTCATCTTCGCGCTTGCTTTCAAGAAGGTTGTTGAGGAATTGTTCGTGCGCTTTTACCTCGTCATATAAACTATCGAGGTCGCCGCCTGCCAATTTAATCAATTCATTTTCAATATGTTCCAGTTTATCTTTTGCGTGTACCGGCACTGCTCTCATTGTTTTTTTTACTTCAAGCGCGTATAGAAAAGCTACTTCATCGCGCCAGAAGGCAATATCGCTGACCCATTCCATGCTTTGTTCATGAAGCGTCTCCAGTCCCAAATCGAGGAGGTACTTTGACGATGCTGAGTTTAATGTTATCATAATTCAATATTTATAATGCAAATATTGTCCTTAGTAAGCTATTTATGTATGAGGGATATCAGACGTGAAAATGATATTTGTCAATCCAATTTTTGAGGGCTGGTTATCGCGCCATTTTTTCCATACTTCACTTTCCTGATTTTATATCCATTATCGCGTACATCATAATACTTCCATGTCCCTGTTTTTTTGCCATTTTTATATTTCCCGGTTTCCTTTATCCACATATTGTTATAATATTCTTTCCACTTACCGGATGGCAAAATATTTTTATCATATTCCGAAATACGTTTTACGTTTCCGTTTTTCCAATATCTTGTTATTTTAAATCCCTTTTGCCCTTTAAATTTTGTTATGGAAATTGCAATTTTTGAACTATCGTCTTTATAAAGTATGCAATAGTTATAACTGTCAGCATTTATTAAAATAACATCGTGTATTAAAATAGTATCGGCAATAGAATCGCCGGTGTAAGAAAAAGTAAGCACATAGCTTTTTTGAATTATTTTTTTCATTTGCTTATCGTTTTCCGCTGCCCCCGCAGATGGTGAAGGTCCAAACCCAAAAACTATTTGAGCATGTAAGGCGATATTTACAGTAAATGCAAGTAAAAAAAAGAATTTCTGAGATATATGTTTACCGGGCATAATGAGTAGCTATTAATATGAACCATACTACCATAAATACTGCGCCTATTAACGCCATTCTCTTTCCTGAGAGCCTGGTGTCAGTATCATAAGCATAAACACTTTCACCGTTCGGCAGTATCTTTCTTGACGACATCATATACCAACCCATTAATATGCCAAAAAAGCCGCCTAAAATTGATGCTGCATAACCCGCCATATTCCATGCTTTATTGCCTTTTTCCGGCTGGCGCAATTCTTCAAGCCTCTCCATTTTCATAGCGTGCAGCGATTCCTGGTGAATGATTTTCCCGCGTTTTTTCAGCAATTGTTGCGCCAATATATAATCCTCAGGAGTCCATTCATCGGGTTTTCTAAGAATTTCCATCAACTCATTCTCCGAAAAAGAGAATAAGTAATAATCTGCCGGAAGGCTGTTAATGGTATCTTCAACATCTTGTTCCAATAAATTGTCGGCTACCTCAAATTGTGCGGGCAAAAGCTTTACTTCTACCTGGTTAGGGTTATTGGTTGAGGCAAATGTTGAACCTATATTGCTGTTATAATTATTCACCCTGTAATCAATGCCCTTTTCTTTCAAAAACTCCAGCAAAGGCTCCGCTTCCACAATTGAAAAAAATTTTCTATATACCAGGTAGCCTTCCTCCTCAGCCATTTATCGGATGATGTTGAATTATTGCATCACGAAATTAAGCATTTTAACAGGGGCACTATCTTTTTATTTTTATTTCCGATTCTGGTCAGTGGTCATGGCTAAAGCCGAAATTGTTAGTATGTATATTTTAATGGGGCTTTAGCCATGAAAAAAACATCGTTGAATAAAATTTAAACAGTCTATGAATAGTGTCTTGGATGTGCAGACGATTTATTGGAAATTACGGCAACATAGGACAAAGCGAAAGTTTTTCGGCCAATATTGGGTAGTTTGATTTCAAAAATGTACATTTGCCGCAGTATGCGGCATAAATATTTACTGCTTTTCTGTGTGTTGTTATGTGCCGCCGTTTGTGCCCAAAACAAGGGGTCTTACGGTAACGATTTTTCACTTGGGAACAAGCTATTGCAGGAAAATAAATTTGCTTCGGCACTTGCTTGCTTTATGCGCGCTTATAATGTAGATTCATCCAGCGCAAATATTAATTACAAAATAGGGCGCTGTTATTTGGGTATTCCGGGCAAAAAAGACATGGCAGTGAAATACCTTGAAAAAGCGGCGAAAGATATAACAGCGCAATATGACGCTGCAAACCCCCAACAGACATCAGCCCCGCAAAACGCATATTTTTATCTTGGAATGGCTTACCATTACGCAGGTAAGTTTGGCGAAGCTATAAACAGTTTTAAAGCATTCAGGAAATATGTTCTGGATAAAGACTCATTGGCCGAAATAGACCATAGGATAGAGCAAGGCTCAAATGCGAGGATGTTTCTGATGGCTCCGGGTAAGGCAAAGGTCATTAATATGGGCGATAGCATTAACAGCCCATATTCTGCTTATAATGCTCTTGTTCCGGCTGACGAAGCATCAATAATTTTTACTTCAGACAGGCCAACGGGCAAAGAAGGCGAGGTGCATTCATACATCTATACAAGTATCCGTAAGAATGATTCTTCATGGTCTATGCCGCAGATGTTCGATAAAACGCTTAATGGCATGGTTGATAATGTAAGCTCATTTATTTCTGCCGATGGGCAGCAATTATTCATTGACGGTAATAACGGAAAAACCAGTTCTGTTTTAACCAGTTTCCCCGAGGATACGCACTGGAGCGCTCCCGAAGATCCCGGGGGAGACATAAATAATCCTCCCACGGCGACAAATGTTTGCCTTTCTCCCGATGGTACTACATTGTATTTTGTAAGTGAAAGGCCCGGAGGATTTGGAGGAAAGGATATATGGCGCTGTGTAAAACTACCCAATGGCAAATGGAGCCTTGCAGTCAATCTTGGGGGTACCATAAATACACGTTATAATGAAGAAACACCATTTATGCACATTGACGGGAAAACCTTCTTTTTCAGTTCAGAAGGGCATACAGGGATAGGTGGATATGATATATTTTTTACGCAGCTTTTAGATAATGGCAATTGGGTTGAACCTTTTAATTTAGGGTACCCGATTAATACCCCTCATAATGAAACCCATTTTTCACTAAGCGCCGATGGCAAACATGCGTACCTTACTTCTGACAGGCCCGGCGGTAAAGGAGCGCAGGATATTTACCTGGTAATTATGCCGGGTTCTTCTGAGAAACCATTAACGGTGATAAAGGGCGCAATACTTTTAGATGGGGGTAAGCCATTGCCTGACGATGTGCATATACTTGTTACTGATAATGTAACGGGGGAAATAGTCGGAGATTTTAAGCCTGTAAAAAGTACCGGGGCTTTTACTATAATTGTTCCCCCGGGTAAAAGCTATACCTTATCATACGAGAATGGCAGCAAAGAATTTTATAACGAAATAATTGAAGTCCCTGCTGATGCCGGGTACAAGGAAATACGTAAGGCCCTGACGTTATCGCCTTTTACCTGGAAAGTAACCGCTATAGACACCTTAAGCAATGGTTCTCAGGAAGAACAAAAATAAGAGCAGGCGGAGTATTTATTAATTTAGTAAATTCGTATTTTATAATTATCACCAATATTATTGAGTTGGTGGGCTATTATCAAATACAGTTAATGATAAAACCTGCTATATTAGCAACCATTAATTATATAGAAACCTCATCGTTATAAATAAAAATAATTGTATCTGGTCAGTTAACAATAGTCAATGAGGAGGCAGAAAGGTGTTTTTTTCTTGTATAAAAGGGGATTCATTATCCTGATTGGGATTTTTTTTGCTTTACCTGTCTATAGCCTTGCGCAAAAATTTATTGACCCGCGCGAAGCAGGCTCATATTACAAAGACGGTAACTATCTGGCTGCCATGAAAGGTTTTAAAGAACTTCTGAAGCAGGACCCGAACAATGTGGAATATCATTATAAACTTGGCATGTGTTACCTGAACAGCAATGTAAATAAAGGAGATGCCATACAATATTTTGCATGGTTAACCAGGCAGCCGAAATGCGATAATGAGGTATGGTATGAGCTTGGCAAGGCCTATCATTATGCCAATAAATTTTTAGATGCTATTAAAGCTTTTAATAAATTTAAAGAACACGCAAGCGCTGTTGATAAAATTAAAGCTGATAAGGAAATTGAAGAATGTAATAATGGTATTGAGCTTATCAAGTATCCCCTGAACGTATCGTTTGAGAATCTGGGAAAAAATATTAATACTCCCTATCCCGATTATTACCCGTTTGTAAGTTCTGACGAATCAATACTTATTTTTACTTCGCGCAGGCCCGGCGGCCCCTCACAGGAACCGGAGATTGACGGGTATTATTCTTCCGACATATATATAGCGCATTCGGTAAACGGGGTTTGGCAAAAGGCAAAATCTATAGGAACACAAATTAATACTCCCGATGATGAAGAGGCAGTGGGACTTAATCCTTCAGCAAACGAACTGGTAATATACCTTGACCATATAGATGAGTTGGGAGACATTTATTACAGCGAACGCAAAGGCAATACATTTTCAAGGCCTGTCAGGTATAATGACGCAATTAACGGGGGGTTTGAAACCTCCGGAAGCGTATCGCCCGATGGCAATGAATTATTTTTTGCAAGCATGAGGCCGGGGGGATTTGGTGAGACAGATATTTATATGGCTAAAAAGCTTCCCAATGGCGAATGGGCCACGCCTCAAAACCTGGGCGACAAGGTTAATTCCCCTTATAAAGAAGATTTTCCGTGGCTTGACGTAGATGGAACCACGCTCTATTTTTCTTCGCAAGGCCATAGCACTATGGGAGATTTCGACCTTTTTAAATCGCAATGGATTAATACTGACAGCAATAGCTGGACTGCTCCGCAAAACCTGGGATTTCCCGTTAATACTTCAGGCGATGACAGGTGCATTTCATTTACCTCGAACCATCACGTCGCCTATATTTCGAGGGTGCATCCCGATGGATTTGGTGATTTTGACATATACCGGATTGTCTTCCACGACAACCAGCGTTATGCCATTGTAAGAGGCAGGGTAATTACAGACGATTCAACAAAACCTGTTGATGCCACTATCGCCGTAACAGACACCAAGAATAAAGATGCCGAGCCTCTTATTTTTAAACCTGCTAAAAATGGCCATTACGTTATGGCCTTAATACCCGGTATTTATGATGTTACCATTGATTGCGGGAACCTGCCTGCTTTCAAAGATAAATTGATAATACTCGACCTTAGCTCTTTTAAACCTGAAACAATAAAAGATTATAACCTTGTTCCGCAACCAGCGCAGGAACCACCTACCGATGACAAAAACAAACCTAAGCCTAAATAGCCCAATAGCCTTTATTGACCTTGAGACTACCGGTACCAGCATTGGTTCGGACAGGATTGTGGAAATATCTATATTAAAATTATTGCCTGATGGCAACCAGGAGGTATTTACATTCCGCGTAAACCCTACCATACCCATACCTGCCGAAGTTTCGGCCATACATGGCATATCCGATAAAGATATTAAAGATTCTCCCACCTTTAAAGAACTTGCGCCTAAGCTTTTCCAGATTATTGACCCATGCGATTTGGCGGGATACAACTCGAACAAATTTGACATCCCCTTATTGGTCGAAGAGTTTTTGAGGGCAGGAGTAGATTTTGATATGCAGAACCGCAAATGCATAGATGTTCAAAATATTTTTCATAAAATGGAACAACGCACCCTATCGGCGGCTTACCGTTTTTACTGCGACAAGGATTTGGTAAATGCCCATAGCGCCGAAGCTGACGTAAAAGCCACATTTGAAATATTAATGGCACAATTACAGAAGTATGACAGCCTGCAACCCAATGTAACATACCTGCATAACTTTTCAGCCGTTAACGATAATGTTGACCTTGCAGGGCGAATTGTACGCGATAAAAAAGGAGTGGAGGTATTTAACTTCGGGAAACATAAAGGGAAACCTGTAATGGAGATATTTAAAAGCGAACCGTCATATTATAACTGGATGATGGAGGGCGATTTCCCTCTGTCAACCAAAAGGGTTATTACCATGCTTCGCCTGAAAGCATTTAATAAAGGGTAACAGTTCCTGTTTGGAATAAGATAAACCTGATACTTTCTTTAACTTTGAGAAATACCGTCACTGCGATTCCGTAATCCAATAAAAAGACATACGGACGCGGCAGTCTCAGTATTTTTTTATACTGATTGGTAAATTAAGTTTCAAAACTGAGACTGCCACGCCTGACCAAAGCGTCAGGGCTCGCAGTGACGAGTTTACTTAATGTATCTGCAATTATACTATTATCTCGAATCCGGATTATTAATTAATTTAAGTTGCGGCCTTGTTTGTTGGATTCCTCATTCC
>JBKQUY010000033.1:0-7831 GCA_052325425.1 Bacteroidia bacterium
CGCCGCCGCCACCGCCACCGCCACCGTTGCCATTAAATTGTGTACCTCCGTTTCCACCTGGATTTACTACTACAAAATTACCTCCTGTTGAGCCATTCTGCTCACCACTAACCTGACCATATCCGCCGTTACCACCACTTTGTTGCGTGATTGTAATAGATAATGATGGAATATTAAGAATACCTGTACTATCAGGCTCAGTTAACTGAAAAGTTCCACCATGATGAGCCCCATTAGTACACTGTATCATTCCATTTAATACAAAAGAGCCCTTACAACCTATAATAGTCCATGGAGTTCCGGTTGTAGTTCCAATCCCCGTTCCATTGTAATCGTCAATAATCAAGGTTCCACCAGAATCTATCCGTATGCTGTCATAATCTACGACAGCTCCGCAAGGTATATGATAAGTGCTGCCCTCAGAAATATATAAATACTTCACGCTCTGATATCCCACTCCAAATGGCCATTCGGCATAAGCTTTCAAGGTAGCATAACCGCCATTGGAAGGGCAAATATGAGCATCGGTAGGAGAAAATTGCGTACCATTTACAGTTGTAAATTGCGCTGTATAAGGTGCCTGCCCTTTGATAAGCATAAAGTGAAAAACTAAAAGTGAGAAAGCAAGCAGTACTTTCTTTGTAAATGTTTGCATGAGGGGAATATTTAAAAGATTACTTTATTGATGAGTATCAAATCGAAATAATGATTTGTATCATGCGCAAAAATATAATTTTTTATCTAACCTTGAGAATCAGGTGAAAGTATTTTATTGAATATCATTAATAAATTGAAGTACAGGCACAAACATTTCATGTGGAAAGGCAATTTGATAATTGTCTGAATTTTCAAATCGAAAATGGGTTGTTGAAAATAATTTAACTTATTGTTTATTTAAATTAAATAAAATGTTTACCTTTGGGTGCGCGATTGCGCACAATTAGTAATTAGCAATGAATAATTAGCAATGAAAATAACTTTGTGGTAGTGATGAGTCAAATTAGTGTCCAAGGTTTATGGGCAACTACTACTTTTGCTGGACAAGATTTTTATACGTACGACACCGAGACAGAATTTGAAAGAGCAATAAAAACCGCTGAATAACCAATAAAATATGAAAAAGAAGAGAAAAAAGGGTTTATTATGACACCAAATACACATATTACGACATTACTAATCTTCGTGTTGAAAATGAAAAAAATTTGCGCCTCTGTGTCTCTGCGGTAAAAATATTTAACCCACTGATAATCAATGACACGAAATTTATATCCCCCCTCATTTTCCGCAGAAATCCGCAGTTTTCCGCAGTTTTTTAATTTGAGGATGAAAATGAAAATCTGTGGCAAAAATGAAAACCAATTCGTGTCATTCGTAGCCAAAAATAAGAAAAGTGACTTCCAAAATGGAAATTTCATTGGAAATTGTAAGATAATGGAAATCAACTATTTAACCATTTCAGAATTTTTAAATTGGCAAATGGCGGAAGTTTTTGGAAGTTTTGGAAACGGACAATTTTAACTATGTTTGAATAACATTTCAATATGAGCTCAAAAAAATCTATACACCCACCCTATTTAAAACCCGGAGACTATATTGGAATAGTAGCGCCGGCACGCAAAATATCAGCCGAAGAACTTGCTCCTGCAATAACTACATTAGAAAGTTGGGGGCTAAAAGTGAAATTGGGAAAGAATATTTATAAAAGCGATAACCAATATTCAGGAACTGATGCACAAAGGTTGTCTGACTTCCAGGATATGCTCGACGATTCGGAAGTGAAAGCCATTATTTCGGCGCGCGGAGGTTACGGAGCAGTGCACATAATTGATAGCCTGAATTTTAAAGCCTTTAAAAAACATCCTAAATGGATAATAGGGTATAGCGACATAACAGTATTCCATAATCATATTCATACTCATTTCGGTATTGAAACTCTGCATGCCACGATGGCCTTTAGCTTTAAAAAGAATGCCGAATCAACCACTCTGCTTAAAAAAGCCCTGTTTGGTGAAGAAATATCATATTCAGTTGAAAGGCATCCATTAAACAGAAGCGGTGAAGGCAAAGGAATGATTATTGGCGGAAACCTTTCACTTTTATATGCCCTTGCCTCTACCCCATCAGACATTGATACTGATGGCAAAATACTTTTCCTTGAAGATTTGGATGAATACCTTTACCATGTTGACCGCATGATGATGCAGTTGAAGCGTTCTGGAAAATTATCACTGCTCAAAGGACTTGTTATTGGTGGATTATCTGAAATGAAAGATAATACCATACCTTTCGGAAAAACAGCCGAAGAAATTATTATGGATGCCGTAAAAGAATATAAATATCCTGTTTGCTTTGGCTTTCCTGCCGGCCATGGAGATAAGAACTATCCCCTTTATTTGGGAAGAGAAGCAGCGCTTTCAGTAAAAGAAAAAACCTCCCTCAGATTTCTCTGAGAGAGGCCATATAATGATTAATGAAAATGTTACTTTTCGAACTTATTATAGCCAGCGGGAATTTCAAATGTTCCGTCAACAACTTTACCGGATGTAACCTTGGTAGATTTTTTGTAATCCTTTGCAGCGCCCGACAGGTCGGTTTCTTCCGATTCCATGGGGAACATTCCCTTAGCATTGGGAATATAAAGGAAGTACTGGGAAACTTTATCCTTGCGGTTAAGCACATTCAGCATAGGCAGGAAAAAATCGAAGTTACCGCTTGCAAGCCAGTAGGAAATCTTGATTCCTTCTTCGGCGTCCTCAACAATATACTCGGTGCATTTGTAGCCGTTTATAGTTTTTGTGTTGGTAGTCTTGGTGCATTTAGGATTACCCGATGGCTTAACAGGAGACGGAGACGGCTGATCCTTGTAAATTTTACGCACCGGACTCAAAGCCCATGTTGTTTTGGCATTAAGGTCAATCAGGTAAATACCTTCATCGTTATTGGTCTTGATATCTGTATTCACAATCTTTACGTGATTGCCCTTTACATAATAAGTATAGAAAGTAGAATCTATACCATTATAATCGTAAAAATCAATCTGGCCTTCGAAGGTACCAGACTTACTTGCGCCCTGGCTAAATGCTACATTAGCGAAAAGCAGGGCTACAGCGGAAAGAGAGAAGAGTTTTTTCATGATATGTTTAATTTTTTACCGGTTTTGGTGCACTAAATTAGTTTTTTTTACAATATACATACAATCAGGCAAAACCATTACATATATTCGCAGCAATGAATGAGAAACAAATAACCGGTTCGCAGGGGGAGTCAAAAGCAGTGGAACACTTGCGGGCAAAGGGGTTCGAAATACTTGAGACCAACTGGAGATTCGGCCAGGAAGAGATAGATATTATTGCCCGTGATAAAGATTTTTTAGTGATTGCCGAAGTAAAAACACGCTCAACGAACTATTTTGGGGAACCTGAAACATTTGTAAACAAGCAAAAACAGCGCCATTTAATTAAAGCCGCAGGGGCCTATATTGAAAAAAATAACCTCGATTTGGAAGTCAGGTTTGATATTGTGTCTGTTCTTAAAAGCGGAGATACCTATAAAGTTCATGTAATTGAAAATGCCTTTTATCCCATAATTAAATAAAACCAAATGGCACAGTATATTTTACCCTTGCACATAATATTTGTAGTTACCTGGTTTGCAGGGCTGTTTTATATAGTGCGCTTATTTATTTACCATACCGAAGCCGATAAAAAACCGGAAACAGAAAAAAATATTCTGCAGGCTCAATATAAAATTATGGAAAGCCGCTTATGGTACGGTATTACATGGCCATCGGCAATATTGACATATATTTTCGGGTTCTCGCTTATATATTTCAGGTATGGTTTTAGTGTACCGGCCTGGCTGCTTGTTAAACTGTGCTTTGTATTCGGCCTTACCCTTTACCATATACAAAACCATGTGCTGTTCAGCAGGCTGCAAAAAAATAAAATCACCTGGTCATCTATTCAACTGCGCATGTGGAATGAATTGGCAACTATTTTCCTGGTAGCTATTGTGTTTATTGTGACCCTTAAAGATACTGTAAGCTTTTTATGGGGGGTAATCGGCATTTTGCTCTTCGGTTTTACCTTGTGGGGAGCAATTACCATATATAAAAAGGCAAGAGAAAAAGGCGATAAGAAAACGAAATAATATTTTTCAGCAATGACAGAAAAACCTTATATAGTAATAGGAGCAGGGCTTGTAGGCTCTCTGCTTTCCATTTACCTTGCCAAGCGAGGCTATAAAGTCGAAATATATGAACGCCGCGAGGATATGCGCAAAGCTAAAATTTCGGCCGGTAAATCTATTAACCTCGCTTTATCTGACAGGGGCTGGAAAGGATTAGAGGGTGTTGGCATAGCCGATGAAATAAAAAAGATTGCCATACCTATGAAAGGGCGCATGGTACACGATATTGAGGGGAAAACTACATTTATGCCTTACGGAAAAGAAGGGCAGGCGATTTACTCTGTATCGCGCGGGGGGCTTAATTGTATGCTGATGGACCTTGCTGAAAAATATGGAAGCAAAATTCATTTTAACCAACGCTGCAAAAGCATTTCGTTAAAAGACATTACTGCTGTTTTGGAAGATGCCTCGCAAAAGGAAACCAAAGTTTCTGCTAAAAGAATATTCGGTACCGATGGGGCATTCTCTGCCGGCAGGTTGCAACTGCAACTTTCTACCGACCGCTTTGAATATTCTCAGCACTATCTTAATTATGGTTATAAAGAACTTCTTATTCCTCCTACCCAAAATGGCGGTTTTGCCATGGAAAAAAATTGCCTCCATATTTGGGCGCGCGGTACCTATATGATGATTGCCTTGCCCAATATTGATGGTAGTTATACATGCACACTGTTCTTCCCTTTCGAAGGCAAGGAATCGTTTGCCGCGCTTAAGGACCGCGACGCAGTGAGTAAATTTTTCAATTCTGTTTTTCCTGATGCTGTTCCTCTGATGCCAACATTGTTAGACGACTTTTTCACTAATCCTACTTCGTCACTTGTTACAGTTAAATGCTATCCCTGGAGTTATTCCGATAAGTTATTATTGCTGGGAGACGCGGCACATGCCATTGTGCCTTTCTTCGGGCAAGGTATGAATTGCGGCTTTGAAGATTGCACCGTATTCGACCAATTAACAGATAAATACCTGGGCAAAGGAAGTGAAGAAGAAGCCTGGGCTAAAATTTTTGATGAAACACAAAAATCGCGCAAGCCCAATTCAGACGCCATTGCAGACCTTGCTGTGGCAAATTTTATCGAAATGCGCGACTTGGTAACTCAGCCCGAATTTATTCTGCAAAAGAAGATTGAGGCTCATTTCAGCCAATTACACCCTGAACTTTGGATGCCTCTATATTCTATGGTAACATTTACTGACCTGCCATACAGCCATGCCTTAAAGCAAGGAATAAAACAGGATGCCATCATGAAAAAAGTTTTAGCAATACCCGGAATTAATGAAAAATGGAACTCGCCGGAAGTGGAACAGCTTATGCTGAAACTTGTGAAAGAGTAGTCGGTGGCCAGTTATAATAACTGATTTGAGATTATGCCTGCAAAAACGCAAAAAAGTGAAAGAGGAAGAATCAAATGCAAATAAGAATATTTCACTTGCTGTATTCGCAGCTCTTGCCATTGCCATAATTACATATTTTGTATTCTCACCGTCATTACACAATGGCTTTGCCTGGGATGACGCTAATTATGTAACCGACAATCCATTGGTAGTAAGCAACCAGGTGCAGGTAAAAAAAATATTTCAAACGCCTGTTTGTGCAAATTACCACCCGCTGACTATTCTTACATTAGCCTGGAACTATCACCTTGGCCAGCTTAATCCGGAAGGTTACCACTTATGGAATATATGCCTGCATGTTCTGAATACTATTCTTGTATTCATCTTCATTTTTCTTCTTACGAAACGCAACATCCTTATGGCGTCTATTGTATCACTGTTCTTTGGCATTCATCCTATGCATGTGGAATCGGTAACATGGATAAGCGAACGGAAAGACCTGCTATATGTATTCTTCTTTTTTGCAGGGCTTATTGCTTATTTGTTCTACCATAAATCGAAAAATAAAGTATGGTACTTCGTCACTTTTCTTTTATTTGTATTATCCTGTTTATCAAAAGCAATGGCAGTAGTCTTCCCGCTTATCCTGTTGCTGATAGATTATTTCTTAAATGTCCAACCTTTACTCATTAAACAAACACCCGTCCGGAAAAATAAAATTGTGCTGGAAAAAATCCCATTCTTTTTACTGTCTCTTGGTTTCGGTATTGCAGCATTCAAGATTCAGCATAGCACAAAAGCAATGGAGAACTTGCAAGTGTTCAATGCTTTTCAGCGAATCGGATTCGCCTCTTATAATTCTATCATGTATTTAGCCAGGCTGATTTATCCTTTCCGGCTGTCAGCATTATATCCCTATCCGAAAGCTGATGCAATTCCCATTATTTTCTATTTGTCGCCTTTTATCCTTTTAAGTCTTATAACATTGATTTATCGTTTTTTGAGGAAAGATAAGTCAGTAGTTTTCGGTTTTCTCTTCTATTTTATATCCATAGTCCTTGTGTTGCAATTTGTTTCAGTAGGCAGCTCAATTACACCTGACCGTTATAGTTATCTTTCCAGTATAGGTTTGTTCTTCATTGTTGCCCACCTGGTAAATATTTCATGGCGACAGAAACTGAGTAAGCTCACTTTATTCCGTTATCCGCTGACAGGCCTTATTCTTATTAGCGCTGTTGCATTCGGCTATCAGACATCCGGAAGAATAAAAGTATGGAAGAACGATGAAACCCTTTGGACGGATGCAATCAGTAAATACCCGGAAAGATGTTTTGATGGATATTATAACAGAGGCACTTATTATATGAATTTAAAGAAAGACGATAATAAGGCTTTGTCGGATTACAATAAATTATTGGAATTGGATCCTGCTTATGCCCATGCCTATAACAATCGGGGGCTAATATATTACGACAGGGGACAATATGATTTGGCTATGGCTGACTATAACAAGGCATTAGAATTGGATTCCCGGAATGCAATGGCATATAACAACCAAGGACGGTTATATTATCAACAGGGACAAATAGATTTGGCATTGGCAGATTATAATAGGGCAATAGAACTGGATTCAGGAAATACAGGAGTGTATAATAACCGGGCGGTGATATATTACAGCCGCGGGCAATATGATTTAGCTATGGCTGATTATAATAAGGTATTGGAACACAAGGCATCCGAAACAGATTCCATACTCGCGCTTGTTTATAACAACCGTGGGCTTCTATATTGTAAGCAGAGAAAACTTGATTTGGCATTACCTGATTTTAATAAGGCATTGGAACTTAGCCCCAATTATGCCCATGCTTATAACGACCGGGGGCGATTATATTTCTTCCGGGGACAATTTGATTCGGCTATGAAAGATTATAATAAGGCATTGGCATTGGATTCCGGGTACGCCGGAGCTTATACCAACCGGGGAATGTTACATTATAAGCTAAAACAATATGATTTGACTATGGCTGATTTTTCAAAAGCTATTGAGTTAAACCCATCCCTGCCTATTTATTGGCTCAACCGCTCAAAGCTGGAAAATGTTCTTGGTAAAAAAGCAGAAGCTGAAGCCGATGCCCTTAAAGCACAACAGTTGGGGATGCGGGTTGATAATACTTACCTTAAATAATTAGTCGTCCCTCAAAAAGTCAATTTTAGTTCTTCCATTTGATTTCTTAATCTCAATGGTTGAAATAATTGTTGTATTGCCAGCGAAAAAAGTTGAGCCAAAGAAATTTTCCCTGCTTTCCAT
>JBKQUY010000034.1:0-64302 GCA_052325425.1 Bacteroidia bacterium
TAACCTGGTTACCCTGGCGATGGATAGTTTCGAGCCTTTTAAGCACATCGAGGATGCACTTTGACGATGCAGTATTGAAATACTCAAGCTGAATATCTACCTGCGTAGGGGTTGTAGGGGTGCTTGCATATCTTTCAAGGCTTTCTACCAATGGTTTATAAAACTCAACCGAGTTTTCAGGTATTGACCTTCCTTTAATTTCAAGTTTCCCTTGTTTTGAATCGAATTTGATTGAAGGGGTTTTAGGCGTGCTTTCGATGGTTATTACTTCCATAGCTTGTTTTTAATTATAGATTTGTTATTGCTCAATCACTACGTTGAGGGTAAAAAATGAAAAGTTGTCATTAATAGGTACAAAATCATAAAAAAGAGGCTTGCCGGTACGGCGGGCTATATCTATCATTCCAAGTCCTCCTCCGCCTTTGTCAGACATCTGGCCGTTATTAAGTGTTCTTTTATAATATTCTTTTACTTCTTCCGGAGATAATGAATTGATTTCATCCAGTTTCTTTTTGAGGCCCGAAACGCGGTCGTTTTTAATATAATTGCCGGTAATAACGTTATAGTGGCTGTTTTCTTTACCTATCATAAAAATAGCGGTGCGTGCCATTTCCGAATTCGATTCCAGTGAAGGGTCATCCATGTGGTGGTAAAGGTTTTGCAACAGTTCTACCAGCACTATATACACCTTCTTCCTCAGCTTAGGCTCTTCCTGCATGTTATCCATCTTCGATTCAATAATCTGCAGGATGGAAGTAAGCAATTCAGCCGTAATATCACCCTTGAATGATAAGAGGATGTTATTTCGGTCCATTTTGTCGTAGAAATCGTGAATATCCATGTCTATTTCAGGGTTTCTTGCGGTTTAAGTTTATGTTGTACGGTACATATCAAAACGTTACTGAAAATGAGCTGAAGCCTGTATTCTCCTCTGTGCGCTGAATTACCTGCTAAAGCCCATGCAATGGAACCCTGGGCCGCTTTTTTACACGACAAAATTAACGACATAGCGCTCTCTATAATAACGTCTGACACAATTGACAATGAATATTTCATTTCAAGTTTTAGGCTAAAGAGAAAAGGCAAATATAATAAAATTGGCTTCTCTGACAAAATAAGTAAAAAATGGGTAGTGTCTCAGTTTGAATTTTAACATTTGGTAGAAATACAAATATAGTGTTTATCTTTGCGGCATGGTAAAATATAAACGCCCAAAGGACACTAATCAAAGGGCAAAACTTTTAGTAGAACTACTTACAGGGGAAACAACCGAAAAGAATCCCGATGAAGGGAAAAACCCTGCTGCGGTGGCATTAGGTAGATTGGGTGGGAAAGCAAGGGCTGCCCGACTTTCTGTAAATAGAAGAAAGGGAATAGCAAAGAAAGCAGCTAAAAAGAGGTGGAGTAGGGCTAAGAAGAAGTAGGATGTATATAATCGCTTTTATTTGCCATTTCAAAAGTTCCTTTAGGGCTGTTTATTAAAATATGCAATTTACTAAGTAAATTCATTCCTATTAATGGCTCTGAATCTATCGCGCCGACCTCTAATAATGTTTCAATAACACCATCAATTTTTACTTTCCCCATATAAAACTTGACTTTTTTCTTCTTTTTCTTTTTATCATCATCGAAGCCAATAATTTTATATTCATTGCCAGTTGGCTTTAAATTAAGGCTATTGATAATATCTTTGGGTAAAAGAGTAAAATCACTCCCTGTGTCTATTAATGCCCTCTTGATGTTTTTTTCTATTGTTGATTTATCTGGAGAAGAAACGGTAATATCTATTAGGAGTGATGGTCGGCGATACGCATCATAATCAATTACAAATTCCTTTCCTCCAATTGCCATTTAAGCAATTTTAACAGCTCTGAATTTGGGCGACATTCGATGAACTTTTTCTTTTTTTGCTGTCACAAGAGGCATAAAAATAGTTCTATAGCCGTATTTTTCATAAATACGGGATGCTAATTCTGAAATATCAGTATCGTTATCTAATACCTCCCCGTTTAGCATAGCAATATATTTTCCTTTGAATCTTTTTAATAATTCACTTTTTTTACTTTCAAAGATTCTCTTTTCAAGATTAAGAATTTCTTCTTCGCTCAAAGGTTTATTTTTATAAATATTGGCATCAGGATTAAAAGAAGTCTTATCTTCTAAAAATCTTACGTCAAAAGGGAATGGGTAGAATTTTTGATATTCTAATCCAGCCGCTGTACCGCTTTGAATAAAGCTTACGTCTTTTACGTCGCCCTCTATTATGATTGTTTGTGTTTCCATTTTTTTTATAGTTTAAAAGGTTGTGTTATCTGATTTTTTCCCACTGGTTTTTTAAAAAATTTAGATTGATAGAAACTTGTGGTACTAACGGGCTTCCAGGTGTAACTGGTTGCGTTAATTTTTTAATCTCATAAGTGAAATTAAAAACATTAAGTGATTTCATACTTTCAATATATGACCCATAATAATTACCTGAATGAATATCATTAGCACCAAGTTCTTCTAAAGGATTAAAATGACTTTCAAGCTTCATTTCAGTAGAGTATAGTTCAAATAAATCAAGTATTAGTTTTTCTTCTTTTTTATCAGTCTTAATATCTAATCCAATTTCTCTTGCTTCATCTCTATAAATAGGATAATTATGAATGCAAATATCCTCTGTGATGGCATCAATAATTTTAGAGATTCTTACTTCATTAGTCTTATTTATAGGTTTTATATGTGTTTCAAGTAACCTTTGAGTAATAATCTTTATCATTCTTTGTACCCTATATACATTCCCTAACGATAACGGATGCAAATGAAGATTATTAGGAGATGGCTCAGTCATTTTTGCATATAAATCTACAACTTGGTCTACACTTGCATCTAATTCATCCTCAGCAAATTTTAAATATGAACGCACATCTTCAACACTTATTGGCAAATAAGGATTTTGACCAGGCATTGCATTAACTCGTGGATTAAATGGATGAATTGAAGCAGTAGGGTCTACTGGAGTTAATTCAGCAATTTTTGTCATTACAATTTCATCTGCTCCTAAACATATTAAAGTACCTGCACTAAGACATCTATAAGGGACTAATACCGAAAATTTTTCCTTGCAATAAGTTCTAATTAATTGTACAATCCTAATAGGTACAACCATATCTCCGCCTCTTGTATATAAAAATAAATCAATATTATTTTGTTCACCAATTGATTCAAGATGTCTTAATAAAATTGGAATAACTTCTTCATTAACTTGTGTTTGAAATTGTGGACGGTCACCCATCACATAACAAATTACTGATGATTTTCTTGCTTTTTCAAGCTTTTCTATGGCTTCTATTCTCTTATTCAATGTTCGGAATTGATTGATTTTACTGCAAAGTTAACTATAATGTTTGTATTATTGTTAACTTGTTTGTATCTTTTCATTAAATATTTTGTTTTTATGCTAATAATTACATATACAAACTGAATGACACAAAATAATCTAAGTGATAACGAAATGGCAATGTTTTATACTTGAAAAAGCAATGTTTTTTCTTCATTTTAACATTTTTTAACATTTAAATTGACATTTTATGCTTATCGCTAAGTATTTTGCATTATATTTGTATCGTAAAAATGATGCAACATGAACAAATTACCGATAGAAAAAAGGACACAAATAATAAACTGCCTTGTTGAAGGCATGAGTTTACGAGCTACATCAAGGCTTTCAGGTTGCTCAATAAATACAGTAACTAAATTACTTGTTGATGTTGGCAAAGCCTGTCAAAAATTTCATAATGAAACAGTAAAAAATATTGCTTCTAAGAGGGTTCAATGTGATGAAATTTGGAGTTTTGTATATGCCAAAGCAAAAAATGTACCCGAAGAAAAACAAGGCGAAGCAGGGGACGTATGGACATGGGTTGGCATGGATTCAGATAGCAAACTTGTTATTTCATGGTTCATTGGTAATAGGGATGCTGAATCAGCACATGAATTAATGGAGGATTTAGCTACAAGGTTAACCAAAAGGGTACAATTAACCACAGATGGGCTAAAAGCCTATTTAGATGCTGTTGAAGATGCTTTCCCATCAGGCATTGACTTTGCTCAATTAGTTAAACTATATGGTAATACAACAAGGGAAGAAGCAAGAAAATATAGCCCTGCTGAATGTATCGGTGCAACTAAAACACCTATAATGGGCGCACCAGACCCCGACCATATTAGTACAAGCCATATTGAAAGGCAAAATTTAACTATGAGGATGCACATGAGGCGGTTTACAAGGCTTACTAATGCTTTTTCTAAAAAAGTGGAAAATCATTGCTATGCTATTGCATTGCATTTTGTTTATTACAACTTTTGTAAGGCACACAAGTCCTTAAATAAGGCTACCCCTGCAATGGCAGCAGGTTTAACAGATTGGTTTATGGAAATTTCAGATATAGTGAAACTTGCTGATAAAGAAAATTCAAACTGAGACACTACCAAAAAATGATTCATTTTCCGTTTATTTGTCAAGATTTCAAATCCTCAAAAAAATAAAGAATATTACTATTCGCAGATTTCAATCAGTAAATAAGAATTTCTTTATAAAAATTCCCCTCTGTAGTCTCTAATTTATAGGCATAAACGCCAGGCTTGATTCTGGCTTTATCCAAGTCTAACAAATATTCATGTTCACCATCTTTGAGCATGTAATCTTTATATATATCATAGACCTTATTGCCTTGCCAGTCAATTACCGAGAGGTTTATTTTTTCAATATTCTCAAGCTTAAATGTAAACCAGACGCTTTCATTGTTTCCTGCTATTTCGCAATTGTTATTGTCAACCGCTGGGCCGGGTGGAGAATACAAAGCCCAATCCAAATCGCCGGGGTTAATAATGGCTGTGTATATTCTCAGCCTGTGTTTATTGAGCTGCATCCACATGGGGCGTATAATATTATTATAGGCGGCAACATCCACGTAATCCCCAAAAAATTCAGATGCTGTAGGTACAAACCAGTTATCGTTTATGTTGAAATTGCAAAAATTCTTACCCCCGTCTTTTGAAACAGCAAGACAGACATCGGTAGTATCTCCCCCATGTTCGCGCCTGTCGTAAAACAGGCTGTAAAGGTACCCGGTAACCGGGTCAATGGTAAGCCATGTCATGAAGTGCTGCCGGTGGCTGTCATCATTATTTATCCTCATAGGTTTGCTCCATGTATCTCCTCCGTCAGACGATTTTACAAACCAAATATTGGTATTATCGCTTCCGTTGCGCTGGTCGCTCCAGCTTAGGTATAACGTGCCCCTGTATGGACTATTGCTGATATCGCAGACTATCATGGGCAGGCCGTTGCAGCGGTCTATGCCGCTTATATCATAATCCCACCCGCCTATTACCGGCGCTATTTTCTTTTCCTGCGCTGTCCATGTTTTACCTCCATCGAGGCTCTTTTTAAATACAATACCATTGGGGCCTGCCCAGGCAACGTATACTTCGCCGTTTATCCCCACGCAGGGCACTGCGCCTTCATCGGTATTATCCCCGTCAAGGCAATCGCCGCCTTTATTGTCAAGCCGTATGGGCTCTGTCCAGGAGTGCCCTGTATCAACCGATTGTGCAAAGAAAATGTGGCTGCTGTCGGTAGGGCGGCGCGAAGCATATTTATCAAATTGCGTCCACGATAAATAAATATGGTTGCGGTAAGGGCTATGGGTAAAGTCAACCACAGCACCCGGCTTGTCCTGGTTTTTTTTCGGGTTTAATCCTGCAAAACCTCCACCGTTCCAGGTAATTCCCCCATCGGTTGATTTCTGGCAAACCATCCTGTCTAACCATGAACCATCCCTGGGGCTTGAAAGGTGGATGAAATAAAAATCACCTGCCGTATCGCATATTAAGGTAGGGTCGCCATAAACTCCATAAGGAGATTTCATAAAGCCGTGATGCCATGTCCTTCCTGTATCTGCCGAGTTATAAAAGTTAATAATGTTGGCTCCGGCGGCAATTTTATTAAGCGAAGAGGGACATAAAGCAAGCGATACTTCTTCCGGGGAACTGGTACTGTCAATGCAGATATTTTTTTGGGCAGATAATGTGGTAACAGAAACAAACATCAAAAGTATAGTGGTTAAGATAAAATTATTGAGACTGCCGCGTCCTTCAATTTTTTTATGGGATGAAGGACTCACAGTGACGCTATGCCCCTCTGTTATTGCGAGGTACGAAGCAATCTCAATAAATCCAGGTATTTTTTTGCAAAATGATTTAGTATTAATACATAATAGAACTATTTGCCGGGAAAAGAATTTGAAAAGTTTCACATCAATGATAAATTCACATTTATTATGCGTAACAAAGGTAGAAAAAGCTTATTAATCAGCCTCTATCGCTCTCTATCCGTTGAAAGAGGCGGGATTGGGTTGTTTACGAAAAAAGTTGATAAAAAACAAGAAAAATCACAATAATTTAACCTGTTGAAAACCTGCATTCACTATTCTACCGCCGAATAATATTTTGTTATACATTTGCGCCCTTAACCAAAAAAACCATGCGGAAAGGAGCAATGGTATTTGCGGGCATTTCTGGCAGCCTCGCAGTTGTTTTTGGGGCATTTGGCGCCCATTTTTTAAGCAGCAAAGTAGATAGTGGAATACTGAGCGCTAAAGATATGCACGCGTACGAAACAGCGGTACACTACCAGTTTTTTCATACCCTTGCCATATTAGGAACTTTCGCGGTAAAAGATAAGTATCCTTTATATAACAGGACAATAGGAATATTATTTATGCTGGGCATTTTACTTTTTTCGGGTTCCATATACCTTCTTTCAACTTCGGGTATTACAGGCATCAATTTTAAATGGCTCGGGCCAATAACTCCTTTGGGCGGTTTGTGTTTTATTGCAGGATGGGCCTGCCTGTTGCTTTCGGCCATTAAACAAAGTGAAGTTGCTAAACAATAAGGATGAAAAAGTACAAAGAATATAGCTCGAAGCTGGCACGGATTGCGGATTTAGAATATTCACTTGCAGTGATGGGCTGGGACCAGGAAACCTATATGCCCGAAAAAGGAGCGGGGTTCCGGGCGCAGCAGACATCTACCTTATCAGGTATAGCGCATGGCATGTCCATAGATAAGGAATTGGGTGACCTGCTTAAAAAACTGCACAAGAAAAAAGGACTCGATAAAAAGCAAAAGCGCAACATAGAAGAAAGCCTTAAAGATTATAAGCAAAGCAAAAAATATACAACAGCCTTTGTAGAACTGCTTAGCAAAACCACTTCAGAATGTTTCCAGGCATGGCAAAAGGCCAAGAAAGCAAACGATTTTAAAATATTCGCCCCGCATCTTACTAAAATGGTTGACCTTAAACGCAGGGAAGCCGATATGCTGGGGTATAAGAAGCATCCGTACAACGCCCTGCTCGACCAGCATGAACCCGGCGCGACAGTGGCTTTTCTTGACGTGCTGTTTAAAGATGTGCGTGAACAATTGGTGGGTTTTGTAAAGAAAATTGCCGCCGCAAAACAAAACGACGATTCATTTGCCCGCAAGCATTATCCGAAAGATAAGCAATGGGATTTCGGCATGGACTTGCTAAAACAAATGCACTTCGATTTTGAAGCCGGCAGGCAGGACATCTCTATACATCCTTTCACCACAAGTTTCAGCCCTTATGATGTCCGCGTTACCACCAAAATAATTGAGAATAACCTGAAATCAATGATATGGTCGTGCATTCATGAAGGCGGCCATGGCTTATATGAACAAGGATTACCCGCCTCGCAATATGGACTTCCTTGTGGTGAAGCCATATCACTTGGTATTCATGAATCGCAATCGAGGATGTGGGAGAACAATATGGGCAGGAGCTTGTCTTATTGGAAAGCCAACTACCCTAAACTGCAAAAATATTTCCCTGAAAACCTTAATAATGTATCGCTCGAACAATTTTACAAAGGAATAAATTTAGTTAAGCCTTCACCGGTGCGTATAGAGGCTGATGAGGTTACATACCATTTCCATATTCTTGTCCGTTATGAAATAGAAAAGGCGCTGATGGAAGGAAAGATTAAAGTTGCGGAACTGCCTGAGTACTGGAATGAACAATATAAAAAATACCTCGGTATAAAAATCAATTCAGATGCTGAAGGCGTGTTGCAGGATATTCACTGGTCGCATGGCAGCATAGGCTATTTCCCGACTTACTCGCTGGGAAGTTTTTACGCCGCGCAATTTTATCACCAGGCTAATAAAGATATTAAGGGCCTGCAGCAACACATCGAAAAAGGTAACATGCTTCCTTTATTAAACTGGCTGCGTGAAAAAATTCACAAACATGGTAAGTTTTATTCGGCAGAGGAGCTATGTAAACATGTAACAGGTGAGAAACTCAATTTCAAATACTTTATGAATTACGCTACGGAAAAGTATTCGGCTATATATAACCTTAAAAAATAACAACTCAAATAATAACGTTTCTAAATTAAATTAATATGAAGAACATTGGATTAAAAGCGGAATCGGCCAATTTATCTGACCTTGGGTTTGATGGCGTTGAAACTGTTTACTGGAATTTGAATCCTGCCAAGCTTGTTGAAAAAACTATTCAGCTTGGACAAGGAACATTTAATGATACAGGCGCCTTGATGGTTGATACCGGTGAGTTTACAGGACGTTCCCCGAAAGATAAGTTTACCGTAAAAGACGCTGTTACAAAAGATACCGTTTGGTGGGGCGATGTGAACTTTCCTTTCGAACCTGAAAAATTTGCCGCTCTGCGTAAAAAGATGATTGCCTCTGCCAAGGGCAAAACCATATATGTGCACGATGCTTATGTATGCGCCGACAAAGCTTACAGGGTCAGCGTTCGTGTTATTACCGAAACCCCTTGGGCAAGTTTGTTTGCAACCAATCTTTTTCTCCGCCCGACAACTGAAGAACTAAAAACTTTTAAACCGGAATGGCATATAATCTGCCTGCCGGGTTTCAAGGCTGACCCTAAAGCTGACGGAACAAGGCAGCATAACTTTACCATGCTCAACTTTACCGATAAGCAGGTAATCATAGGCGGTTCGGCATATACAGGCGAAATAAAAAAATCTATGTTCACCATGCTTAACTATACCCTGCCCATGAAAGGTGTGTTATCCATGCACTGTTCGGCTAACATTGGCAAGAATGGCGACACCGCTATTTTCTTCGGTCTGTCAGGCACAGGTAAAACAACCCTTTCCGCTGACCCTGCACGCGGCCTGATTGGCGATGATGAACATGGCTGGTCAGATAAATCTGTTTTCAACTTTGAAGGCGGATGCTATGCAAAATGCGTAAACCTTTCCAAAGAAAAAGAACCGCAGATTTATGATGCCATCCGTTTTGGCTCACTTTTAGAAAACACCCGCTGCCATGAAAACACTTCATGTGTTGACTACGATAATATTTCAGTTACCGAGAATACCCGTGCCGCATATCCTATACATTATATAGAAAATGCTGTTGAGCCTTCTGTAGCCGGAATACCGCAAAATATATTTTTCCTTACCTGCGATGCTTACGGAGTGCTTCCTCCTATATCCAAGCTTACGGTTAACCAGGCTATGTATCACTTTATATCAGGTTACACAGCTAAGGTTGCCGGTACCGAAGTAGGCGTTACCGAACCACAGCTGACCTTCTCGGCATGTTTCGGCAAGGCCTTCCTGCCATTGCACCCTATACAATACGCAGACTTGCTTGGCAAAAAATTGCAACAGCATAAGGTAAACGTATGGCTGGTAAACACAGGCTGGTCAGGTGGCCCTTATGGTGTTGGCAGCAGGATGAAACTCTCCTATACCCGCGCCATGATAACGGCCGCTCTTAACGGCTCACTGGAAAAAGTGAAATATGAAGTGTTGCCTGTATTCGATTTGCATATACCTGCAACCTGCCCCGATGTTCCTGCTGAAATACTGAACCCGAGGAACACATGGAAAGACAAGGAAGCTTACGATACAAAGGCAAATGATTTGGCTAAATCATTTGTAAAAAACTTTGAGCAATACGCTAACCGTGCAAGTAAAGAGATACTCACTGCGGCTCCTAAAGTTGCTACAAGGGTAACCGCATAGCCCACCCAAACCCTCCCAAAGGGAGGGATTTAAAAACTATGAGAAAAGGCTGGAGAAATTTCCGGCCTTTTCTATTGTCAAAGAATAACTTTTGGTGCAGGTATTTTCAACCCTCCCTTTGGGAGGGTAGGATGGGCTTTTACTTCAGTATCTGCATCCTGTTGGCATCTAAGCGCAAAAAGATAAACAGCAGCAAAGTAAACGACCACAGCGATGAACCGCCGTAGCTCATAAAAGGCAATGGAATACCTATTACAGGAATTAGTCCCAGCGTCATACCCACATTTATGGCAATATGTATAAAGAAAATGGATGCCACTCCGTAGCCATATATCCGGCTGAATGATGACCGCTGTCGTTCAGCCAAAATAACTATGCGTACCACTAATACCACAAAAAGAATTACAATAAAGGACGCACCGACAAATCCCCATTCTTCGCATAAGGTGCAAAAAATAAAATCGGTGGCATGGGCCGGCACATAATTCAGTTTGGTTTGCGTGCCCTGCAAATAACCTTTGCCAAAAAATCCGCCTGAACCGATTGCTATCTCAGCCTGGTTAAGATTATACCCCTCTTTGTTTTTATTTACATTATTGCCCAGGAATACGTCAATTCTTTTACGCTGGTGAGGTTCTAAATGTTTATATGCAAAATCAGTTCCCCACACAATAAGCAATCCGAAAACCAGCGCCCCGCCTACGCGTGTAAGGTCCTTTCTTTTTCTCCGCGTGAATAAAAGATATGCAAGCAGGGCTATGCCAATAAGTATGCCACTAAGCACAAATTTGCTGCCAACCAATGCAAGAATAAACAACACAACCACAAGGACTCCGACTAATAAAATATTGCCCGAAAGGCCTTCACGGTACATTACGAAAATAAACGAAAAATATGTAATAGCAACACCCGTTTCATTTTCCAAAACAATAAATAAAATAGGGACAATTATCATAGCTGCTGCCCTGAGGCGTACGGTAACCTTGCTCATCTTGATATTTTCGTTGCTCAGGTATTTTGCCAATCCAAGATTTACGGCAAACGAGCCCAATTCTGCCGGTTGTATTCCTACCGACCCTATGCGGAACCATGAATGGCTGCCAGCAATATCCCTTCCCACAAACCTAACAGCTAACATTAAAAATACAACTATGCCATAAAGAAAATAGGAGAATACGGAAAAGAAGCTTGCCTCGGTCAGCATGACAAGAAAAGCCAGGGCAAAAGCTGTTGCAAGCCAGATAAACTGTTTACCGTAACGCTGTGAAAAATCGAACAGGTTGGGATGCGTTGCATTATAAACTGCTGAATATATATTCATCCAGCCCACCAGGACAAGGATAGCGTATATGGCTATGGTGAACCAATCTATATAAGGAACAATATTACTACGGCGGTCGGTCATTTTTTATGCTTGTTTTTTGGAGCCGTTTTTTCCTCTACAAGATAATGCAATAAATCTCCTTCCATTATTCTTTTCTCTACATCCGGCCTTTTAATGGTATCGGTTAAATATTTTTCAACCATTAAACTCGCAAGCGGGGCAGCCCATTCAGCGCCCCAGCCACCCCGTTCTATTACAACGCATATAGCTATTTTAGGATGGTCCATTGGAGCAAAGGCTATAAACAATGAATTATCGCGGCCATTTGGGTTTTGCGCCGTTCCGGTTTTTCCGCACATTATCACGCCGGGTATTTTACTTGCCGCTGCAGTACCTTCTGCAACTACCTCTGACATGCCTTCGACCACTACATCAAAATATTTTGAGTCAATGGGTATATAGTGCCGTGTGGTATATTTTTTCAATGTTGTGTTTTTGTCACCTATGGATTTTATAACATGCGGTATATAATAATATCCCCTGTTGGCAATAATGGCAGCTTCATTGGCAAGTTGCAAGGGGGTAAGCAGCATTTCTCCCTGGCCTATACCGAGAGAAATAATAGTGAGAGGCTTCCAGTGACCTTTGCCAAAATAACGGTCGTAATAATCAACCGAAGGAACATTTCCTCTCAGCGCGCTGGGCAGGTCAATATCAAGGCGGGTACCTAATCCAAAACTCATTACATATTTCCTCCATGTTTCAAAAGCTTCTTCAGTGCTGTTGTATTGGCGGTTATTCATAATGCTCATGAACACATTGCAGAAATACGTGTTGCATGATTTGGCTATGGCAGGTTCCAGTTGCAGTGTGCCATGCACTGCATCGCAACCAATGGAAATATTTCCGAGGCGGAAAGCGCCAGGGCAGGTATAAGCTGTGTTTGTGTTTAAAACTCCTTCCTGCTGGCCAATAAGGGCTTCTATAGGTTTAAAGGTTGAGCCCGGAGGATATGCAGCCATAAGCGCCCGGTTAAATAAAGGAATATCTATGCTGTCCAACACAAGTTTCCCATAGTTATGCGCCCTGATATTACCTACCAGCAGGTTGGGATCATATTCAGGATTTGAGACCAGTGCAAGCACCTCGCCTGTTGACGGGTCAATAGCTACAATACTGCCTGCTTTATTCTGCATCAGTTGCTCGCCGTAAGCCTGTAATACCGCATCTATGGTGCAGGTAAGATTTTCGCCGGGAACAGGCAGAGTATCATATTTGCCATTTTTATAATCGCCTACCTCCCTGTTCATCGCATCAACCACAGTTATTTTTACTCCCTTCTTTCCGCTCAAAGCATCTTCATACGATTCTTCAATTCCGCTTATACCTACATAATCGCCCTCCTTATATCTTGGGTCACGCTCGCACAGTTCTTTGCTTACCTCACCAATATACCCTAATAAATGGGGCGCAATTTTCATGGGATATTTTCTCACCGTCCGCACTTCAGAATAAAAGCCACGGTATTTATACATTTTTTCCTCGAAGGCGGCATAAATTTCAGGTGTAACCTCTTTCATGAATACAGAGGCATGGGTGGCAGTATTCAGTGCAATGGCCTTTTTTATCCCGGTTATAAAATCGGCTTTGGTAATTCCCAGATCATTACAGAAGGAATTAGTATCAAAATTTTTTACCTGGTTTGGTATTACCATAAGGTCGTAAGCGGCCTCATTGGTTACCAATAGTTTTCCGTTCCTGTCTTTTATGCAACCTCTTGGCGGGTATTGGGTTACGTGCCTGAATGTTTCATTACTGGCGTCAAGCTTATACTGGTCATCAATGACCTGCATGTAAAAAAGCCTGAAAATATAGGCGACACAGGCAACAGAGAAAATGCCCATTATAATATATTTCCGGAGGGCGAATGCGTTATTCATGTTCTCCTCCTTTGCATGATAAGCTGGCTGAGAATAACCAGGCCAACCGTAGTGATACCACTTATTATAACAATACCCAGAGTGCTGAAGAAAGCAGAAAAGGAAAGCGCCTCAAGAAAAAATAAAGTAAAATGATGAATGAAAACGAGGGTTCCCGCATAACTGAGCATCCAGGGGAGGCCCAGCGATTGCATGGTGGGTTTCGCAGAAGCGTCGTATTCGCCTTTGGGGGCATACATTCCCAGCACCCAGGGCCTGCAATATGCCATAAACACACAGGCTGCGGCGTTGTATCCCATAGTATTATAAAACATATCTATGGTTAATCCTGCTATAAAAGCCAACATCATTACCAGGGCCTTATCGGTGCGGATAGGAAGCATAAGTATAAATATTACATACAAAAAAGGATTAATAAACCTGCTTAAATCAATATGCTTTAAAATCAACACCTGTATAAGCATGAACACAAAAAAGCGCGCCGTATTTCTTGCCACTTCGTTTATCATTGCTCACTATTGGCTTTATAAGTATTCTCTTCCAGTTCTGTTCTTTCCTTTTTTAATATATCGCTTACTACATATACGTATCCAAGTTTTTTAAAGTTCGCTGACAACCGCACTTTTATGGTATAAAAATATTGGGTCGGAATAGGCTCCACTTTTTCCACTACCCCGATTGTAATTCCCTTGGGGTAAATAGTAGAATACCCGCTCGAAATAATTGTATCGCCCACATTAACCTGTTCGCTCATGGGTATTTGCGATAACAGGGCATACCGGTAGTCACCGCCTCTCCATGTTATAGTGCCAAAAGCCCCGCCTTTTTTTAACATGGCGCTCAACTGGTAATTTTTATGCAGTAATGACATAACTACTGAGTAATGTTCCGACGCATTTACAATCACTCCCACTATACCTGAAGGCGATACTACTCCCATACCTTCCGATACACCCTGCGCTTTACCAATATTAAGGGTGAGATAGTTATTTATCTGGCTGGTAGAATTGTCTATGACTTCGGCTGTAATGAAATTAAATTGCTGGCCGTAAGGGTTTGTATGCGGTACTTTCGAACGCTTTGCTGTATCGGAAACGGCAGAGAGGCTATTATGCAGCCTCATATTCTCATTAGCCAATTGCTCGTTCTCGCTTTTTAAATTAAAGTAAGATTTAATATTATTGGTGGTTTTGTAAATCGAACCCGAAACAATGTTGGCTGAATTAAAAAAGCCCGCCTGGTGGTAGTAATTATCTTTAAAAACAAAGTAAAGAGATAAAAATTCCAACACCGCGAAAAGAACTGCAAAATAATGTTTTCTGAAAAATGCAATTATGCCATACATCGGCAAACACGTTTATAATATCGGATATTGAACATGGAATTTCGGGTATTGAAGTGAACAGCCAAATTCAGAATAACAATGTAAGAACACAAAACATTGTGTCAATCTGCTTTGAAATGCATTATTCATTGTTCGATATTCAATATATCAGTTATGATTTTATGAGGAACGGGAAACGGTGAATATTCTTTAATGCGATTCCGGCTCCCCTTGCCACAGCCCTGAGCGGGTCTTCAGCAATGTGCACAGGCAGTTTTGTCCTCATCGAAATACGCTTATCTAACCCGCGCAGCATAGAGCCCCCGCCTGCCAGGTAAATACCTGTCCTGTATATATCGGCAGAAAGTTCGGGCGGAGTTTTTTCCAATGCCTGTAATATTGCCTCTTCAATTTTTGAGATTGATTTATCAACCGCATGGGCAATTTCTGAGTATGAAACCTGTATCTCTTTGGGGATACCTGTCATAAGGTCCCTGCCATGAACGGCATAATCGGGCGGGGGATTATCTATTTCTGTCATAGCGGCGCCTACCTCTATTTTCACGCGCTCTGCGGTACGTTCTCCAATAAGCATATTATGCTGGCGGCGCATATATTCTTCAATATCACCGGTAAACTCATCGCCTGCCACACGTATTGAATTATCGCAAACAATGCCGCCAAGCGCTATTACCGCAATATCCGTAGTTCCGCCGCCAATATCCACAATCAGGTTTCCCATAGGTTCTTCCACGTCAATACCTATACCTATAGCTGCCGCCATGGGTTCATGCAGCAGGTAAACTTCTTTTCCTCCCGCATGCTCTGCCGAATCCCTTACCGCACGCTGTTCAACAGGTGTAATACCGGAAGGAATACAAATAACCATGCGAAGGGCCGGTGTAAACCATTTTTTCCCTGAATAAAGCATCCTTACCATTTCCCGTATCATAGATTCCGCAGCGTTAAAGTCGGCTATAACCCCATCTTTTAAAGGGCGGATGGTTTTAATATTTTCATGTGTCTTGCCATGCATTTGCTGTGCAATCCTTCCCACCGCAATAACTTTACCCGACATCCTGTCCATTGCCACAATAGAGGGCTCATCTACAACGACCTTGTCGTTATGGATAATGATTGTGTTGGCGGTTCCAAGGTCAATCGCTATGTCTTGTTGCAGAAAACTGAATAAAGAGGCCATAGGTTAGTTAAAAGTTTATAAAGTTCTTAAAGTTACAAAGTCAAAAGAATATTGAATATCGAAATAAAACTATCAGCAAATAGCCGGTGACTAATGGCTCTTTCTTGGCTGTTCACTTCGTCATTCAATATTCCTTGTTCAGTATTCATTATTCCATCAGTGTTTAAAATGCCTGGTTCCGGTAAATACCATAGCCATATTATTATTATCGCAATACGCAATTGAATCAGCATCTTTTATTGACCCCCCGGGTTGTATTACAGCGTGTATGCCAGCTTTGTGAGCTATTTCAACACAATCGGGGAATGGGAAAAAAGCATCGGAAGCCATTACCCCGCCCTTTAAATCGAAACCGAAATTCTTCGCTTTTTCAATGGCTTGTTTCAATGCATCAACCCTTGATGTCTGGCCGGTACCGGCAGCCAGCAATTGCTTGTTTTTAGCCAATACAATAGTATTCGATTTGATATGTTTTACAATTTTATTTGCAAATTCCATATCTGTCTTTTCCTGCTCTGTGGGCCCGGTTTTTGTTACCTGTTTCATATCTGCAATCGTATCGGTTTTCCAATCCCTTTCTTGCTCCACCACACCGTTCAATAATGAACGGAAATTCTTTTCAGGGAATGTAAACGGATGTAATTTCAACAATATACGATTTTTTTTCTGTTCCAGTATCTCCAAAGCAGCATTTTCAAAGGCCGGGGCTATTAATACTTCGAAAAATAGCTTGTCAATTTCCTTAGCCGTTTTGGCATCAATAGAAACGTTGGTTATGATAATTCCCCCAAAAGCAGAGAGTGGGTCTCCTGCCAAGGCATCCTTCCATGCCTGCAAAGCATCAGGTCGCGAGGCTATTCCACATGAGTTGGTATGCTTGATAACGGCATAAGTGGTTTCTGAGAACTCACTGATAAGATTAATTGCCGAATCAATATCGAGCAGGTTGTTATAGGATAACTCTTTGCCATGCAACTGGGTAAATACCTTTTCAAGGTCTCCAAAAAAAGAAGCCTTCTGGTGAGGGTTCTCACCATAGCGCAAAGGTTTGCTATCAGCCATTAGCCGATAGCTATTGGCGGATAGAATATTTCCTGAAAAATAAGCATGAATCTGTGAATCGTAATGCGAACTTACTCCAAATGCTTTATTTGCCAGTTCCTTGCGTTGGCCTAAAGTTGTTTTGCCTTTTTGCTTGCCAAGGATATCGAGTAATATGGGGTATTCCTGTTTAGATGGAATCACCGTAACATGCTTAAAATTTTTTGCCGCGGCCCGGATCAGTGAAATGCCCCCAATGTCAATTTTTTCAATAATATCTTCCTCAGATGCTCCCTTTGTAACGGTATCTTCAAAAGGATATAAATCTACTATCACCAAATCAATAGGAGGTATCTCATGTTTTTCAAATTCTGCAATGTCGGTTGCCACATCGCGCCTTCCGAGTATGCCGCCAAATACACGGGGGTGTAATGTTTTAACCCTGCCTCCAAGTATGGAAGGATAGGAGGTGAGATCCTCAACGGGAATAACTTTTACACCGAGTGATTCAATATATTTCTGTGTTCCGCCGGTACTGTAAATTACAATTCCCAACTTATCAAGCATTTGAATAATAGGCTCAAGGCCATCCTTATTGAAGACAGATATGAGTGCGCTTTGTATCAACTTGTCCTGTTCCATGAATTTTTCTGAATGATGCAAAAGTATTTCTTTTTCATTCGAAAGGTTGCGGGGCGGGAACTTATTTATTTACATTTGACTAACAATATAGGGGAACTTATTTTTGAAATAATTTAGAGCAATGATTTTTTCGTCCTGCCTGACAATATGAAGATTACTTTCCTGGGCACCGGCACATCGCAAGGGGTACCTGTAATAGGTTGCCGGTGTGAAGTCTGTTTGTCCAATGATTTAAAGGATAAAAGGCTTCGTTCTTCCGTTATGATTGAAAACAATGGGCAGACTTTTGTTATTGATACCGGTCCTGATTTCAGGGAACAAATGCTCAGGGAGAATGTAAAACGCATTGATGCCGTTTTATATACACACGAACACAGGGACCATATAGGTGGCCTCGATGATATCCGCGGTTTCAACTATGTGATGGGGCAGGCAATAGATGTTTATGCCGACACAAATGTGGAGAATGCCATCAGGAAAATGTATCCTTATATATTTTCAGATGTAAAGTACCCGGGCATTCCTGAAATTAAAATTCATGAGGTAAACGGCGAGCCATTCTCTATCGGCAGAACTAAATTTTTGCCTGTAAGGGTTATGCATTACAGGTTGCCTATCTGGGGCTACCGTATTGGAGGCTTTACTTATATAACCGATGCCAATTTTATTCCGGTTGAGGAAAAGGAAAAAATAAAAGGTTCGGAAATATTGGTGCTTAACGCGTTGAGAAGGGAAAAGCACATTTCGCACTTTACGTTAGAGGAAGCCATTAATGTTGCCGCTGAACTGGATGTCAAAAAAGTTTATTTTACCCATGTCAGCCACCAGTTGGGCAAACATGCCGATGTAGAAAAAGAATTGCCGGAAGGCATGCACCTTGCATACGACAGGCAAATAGTGGAATTATAATACTATCTGAGTATCTGAACAAACCCTTTTAATACAACAGGCTTTATACCATCAACATGTATTTCGTTCACCACACAGACATAGTAATAAACACCGTCAGGGCATTGCCCGTGGGTGGTTTGGTCGGTGCCATCCCAGTTAATCATGGGGTTATTGGTATGGAACATTAGCTGCCCCCACCGGTTGAAAATATTTATATCAATGCTTTGAATATACCTGTATGGCAATATGGGAGTAAAAATATTATTAACTCCATTGCCGCCAATAGGGGTAAATACGTTGGGTAACTGGTACTGCGGGCAGTTATCCACGCAAACAGGAACTATAGCGCTTTGGTTACCAAAAGAATCAACTGCTGTAACCGCATAGCAGCCTGCGATGGAAGTTAAGCTGTCGTTCACGAATATTGTATCGTTAACATTATAAATGGTCTTAATAAGCTGCATATCACCTCCCTGTGTAGGTGAATAGTAGATATTATACTGAAGAATATCGTTATAAATACCATTGCAGAAATGGTCGGGGTTATTCCAAACCAGGGAATCCTCGAAAGTATTACACTTGGGTGAAACAGCAAGATGCGGCGGGCAGGGAGGTACAGTATCTTTTGGCGCCATACATATTATTTCAGAAGAATCATAAAGCGGACGCAAAACAGTAGTATCGGCATAATGACTTACCGATTTTACATAATAACAAATGGTAGTATCATTGGTAAGGTTGCTATCGGTATAGTTCTGTATAGAACCAGGTACTGTTGCCAAATAACTGAAAGCAGGTGCATGCGGTCCCCTGCGGTATATCATAAAAGCCGAATCGGCCCAGGGTACGTTATAAACCCATGATAATTTTATTACCTGGTCACCGGGTTTGGCTGAGAGAAAAATAGAGGATGAGGGAGGCGCTGCTCCAAACGATACCGTATCGCAAAAGAAATTAAGCCTGTACTTATAAATGTCAGATTGGGTATTTAACCCCGCATCCATAATTGTGGTATCAATTGCAGGTTTAAAGTAAGGGGTTGTAATTGAAAAAACCTGTGTGGAGAAATTTGTGTTATTAATCCCGGTATCCCTCCATAAGGTGTAAGTATATGGGCCGGGATATGCATTAGTATCAAGATAACCACTATTGGCATTGGGTTTCATCCAGCGTACAAAAATCTTTCCATTACTTGCGTCGGTATTGTCAACACTTACATTGGTTATCAACGGAACATTCCGCTTTGCCAATACGCAGGTATCATTCGATGCAATACTATATGCGGTATTGCCGGAAACAGATGAAGCTGCAACTACAAGGTAACTGTAGCTGACACCCGGAACAACAGTATTATCACCAAATGATGTATTATTTAAACCTATATTGGTTCCAATTTTAACATATCCCGAAGATGCAGGCACACCTGTTTCACAAGGGCCGGGAACAAATTTAACACAGCCTGTTGCCCTGTATATATAATAAATGTTATCTAGCGGACAAATACTGGGGTCCCATGTCAATTGAACAGTACTCCCAAGAACATTGGCTTTAAGATTAGTCGGTGCAGGTGCAATCACGTGAATCGTGGTAGTTGTATAGGAGCTCAAAGGCGGGTAGTTTGAATAGTTATTTGGGGGAACTATCAGGCAAGAAGGGCAATCACCTGGGTCATATACCTTTACGGTAACATAATATGGAGCGCTCCTTACATCAGAGCAATTGGTTTGCCAGGAATAAGTTCCCTTTACAGTGTGCTCAGCAGGAGTACTTACAAAAGTAGCGGGAGGGCTAAGCGAATCAGGCTCACCCTCGGCTGTCATAGTCAATACATAATTATCAGTGTCAGTAGCTGTGTAATAAAGTTTCAGTAAATCACCGGCAACAACACAGGTGTCATTAACACCGGTAATTTTGGGGTCATGGGTTGTACAATTTGAATTAACCACAACCGACAATTCAACCTCCATAGTATCTACACATCTTGCAAATGTTGTTCCATTCCAGGTTACATGCTTATACGAAGTAAGCAGTATAGAGAAATTATATATACCATCTGTAGTAGGATTACACCAGCTCAGCGTACCTGTTACCGGGTCAATAGCAGCACCGGCGGGAATGTAATATTGCGGGGCCTCAAGACCACCCAAAACGAGGCAATTACCAAGAGAATATGATATACTATCCCCTGTGGGAGAATAGGCACCCAGGTTATAATAATAGCATTGGCCTGTACAGGCGTATTCGCATGCTAAAGGATTGGTTATTACAGGAGAGGATACATCTGCCCCCACGAAAGGGTCAATATTAAGCGCGGTAAAGATATAAAAATCAACAGTTGATGAATTAGTACCACCAGTAGCAATATTATTAATATTGGCCATGCGGTCAGCGTCGTCAATCCAGATATGGTATGTGGCGCTTGCCCCGGGGAAATTATATCCTGCCGGCCCGGTGGTATAAATATTAACTTTACGGCATGAACATATTGAATCGCCGGTAGGGAATCCATACTGGTCGGTAACATTTCCATTGGAACGCAAAAGCATGATGGAATCTCCGTCGCCAAAATGAATACGCATGGTGTCCCTGTCAGCCTGGGCACAGTAATCAGTTACATCTATGTCTCCATTGGTATAATTTACGAGGGTAATAATATAGTTTCTGGGCCCTTGTGACGGATTGTACTTAAACATAATATACCCTGAAACCTGGTGAGATGCATCAGCAAGCAGTGGTATAATTAATAAAAGAAATATCCTGAATAATTTTCTCACAGCAATACACTATATGCCATATATTGTTACTTAGACTATGCCAACAAGAAAAAGTTAAAAATTGTTTTAAGATTTTTCAGGGAGGCGGATTAAGTCAACAATTAACCGGCTATTTTATCTGCCCCTGGGTGGTATCCTCTTTTTTATTCGAAGTATCAGTCTCGGAATTGCCTTTGGAGGCGTCTTTAAACTCTTTTATTCCCTGGCCAAGCCCGCGCATAAGTTCAGGTATTTTTTTACCGCCGAAAAACACCAATACTATTGCAAGTATCAAAATAATTTCACCCGGCTTTACTGCATCTAAAAAAAGTAGCATGATATATTAATTTAAAATTACCCCAAAGATAATCAATTTCAACGAAACTGCCGTTAGAATATAGTTATGAGTTATAAATTATGAGTTATGAGTGAAATACGAATAGGGGATTTATTTCATCATCAAATTATCAAATCACCAACGGCTTAGCCTTCATGACCTCCAAAAATAATACACAATTCACGAATAAATTATCAAATTGCTTTCCACCATCATCAAATCACCAAATTATCAAATCACCAAATCATTAAGGAATATCACTATTTTTACGGGCAATTTTACCTAAAAGAGTGGAAACAACTGATAAAAACAGGCTGGATTATTTTGAAAAACAGGCCCAAACACGGGTAAGAAGCAGGAAAAGGCATTCCTATTACTGGAATGACATTACTTATTTCTGCAATTACTTTGCCCATGAAGAACTCTCAGTGCTTGAAATTGGTTGCGGGACGGGGGAACTGTTAAATAAAATAAAAGGCAGGCGCAAAGTCGGCATTGATTTCAGCCCGGCCATGATTGAGATTGCAAAAAAACAATTTCCTGCAGGGGTTGAATTTCACTGCATGGCTGCGGAAAATATTACTCTTTCAGAGAAATTCGACCTCATAATCCTTTCTAATCTTATAGGCCACCTTGAAGATGTGCAAAAAGTTCTGGAGTTATTACATAAACTTTGCCATGAACGTACAAAAGTGATTGTTACTTACCATAATTACTTATGGGAACCTTTATTAAAACTGGCTGAAGCACTGAGGCTTAAAACCCCCACGCATAACCTTAATTGGTTGAGTATGAATGATTTGAACAACCTTCTTTATATTTCAGGCTTTGATGTTTACAGAAGCACCCGGAGGATGCTCATGCCATTTAATATTCCGCTTATAGCCCCGCTTTTCAACAGGTATATTGCCAAGTTGCCGTTTTTCAGGCACTTTTGCATAAACCAGTTTGCATTTGCAAAAATTTTGCCAGATAATAATATAGGGGCGATTCATGAATCGCTCTTACCATCGGTTTCGGTTGTTATACCTGCCCGGAATGAAAGCGGAAATATTGAAAACGCGATTAAGCGCCTACCCAAATTAGGTAGCCATACCGAAATTATTTTTATTGAAGGAAACTCGACTGATGATACCTGGGATGTTATTCAAAAAGTTCAGCAAAAATATTCAGGCGAACATGATATTAAAACAGGCAGGCAAAAGGGCAAAGGAAAAGGCGACGCGGTGCGGGTTGGGTTTGATATGGCTACCTGCGACATATTGATGATATTGGATGCCGACCTTACCGTTCCTCCTGAAGACCTGGTTAAATTTTATAACGCGATAGCATCGGGAAAGGGCGATTTTATTAATGGGTCGCGCCTGGTCTATCCTATGGATAAACAGGCCATGCGTTTTCTGAATTTGCTGGGCAATAAATTTTTCAGCCTTGCTTTTACCTGGCTTCTTGACAGGCCTTTTAAAGATACATTATGCGGCACTAAAGTTATTTTCCGTGACGATTATAACCGCCTGAAACGCAACAGGGCATTTTTTGGCGAGTTTGACCCTTTCGGCGATTACGACCTGCTTTTTGGAGCCCATAAACTGAACCTTAAAATGGTTGAAGTGCCTATTCGTTACAAAGAAAGGACTTATGGCACCACTAATATATCGCGGTTTAAACACGGATTTTTATTATTGCGTATGTGCGCTTTTGCTGCCCGTAAGATAAAGTTCATATAGTAACATGGCTAAAACCAGAACATCATTCTTCTGTCAAAATTGCGGCGCGCAATCGGCAAAATGGATCGGCAAATGCCCCAATTGCGGGGAGTGGAACACTTACGTGGAAGAAGTAATTCAGAAAGAAACCGCCCAAAGCAAGCAAGCCTATACCGTTACTTCGGACAGGCCTCATCTTATTTCTGATATTGTACCGGGTAACACGCTGCGTTTCCCTTTACCTGATGTTGAATTGAACAGGGTATTGGGCGGAGGATTGGTTCAGGGTTCACTTGTATTATTCGGAGGAGAGCCGGGTATCGGTAAATCTACATTGCTATTGCAGGTGGCGCTTTCAGCAGGCAATTTAAAAGTACTTTATGTATCGGGTGAAGAGAGCCAGGAACAATTGCGCATGCGCGCCGAACGGATAGGCATCCATAACAAGAATTGCTATATACTTACCGAAACCACCATTCAAAATATTTTCCAGCATGTTGAACAATTGAAACCACAATTGCTGGTAATTGATTCCATACAAACGCTCTATACAAGTTTAATTGATTCGGCACCGGGCAGCATATCTCAAATACGGCAATGCACGGCTGATCTTTTGCGGTATGCCAAAACAAGCCAGGTACCGGTCTTTATTATAGGCCATATTACCAAGGATGGTTCCATAGCCGGGCCAAAGGTTCTGGAGCACATGGTTGATACCGTATTGCAGTTTGAAGGAGATACGCATCACATTTACAGGTTATTGCGCACCACAAAAAACCGTTTCGGTTCAACCAATGAATTAGGTATTTACGAAATGACAGGCAGCGGTCTTCGGGAAGTAAGTAACCCTTCCGAGGTGCTTATTACGGCAAGGGAAGAGCCGGTAAGCGGGGTCGCAATTGCCGCTATAACAGAAGGCGTAAGGCCACTGATGATTGAAACGCAGGCATTGGTGAGCACTGCCGCTTACGGCACACCGCAGCGTTCATCTACAGGTTATGATTTGCGCCGCCTCTCTATGTTGCTCGCCGTATTGGAAAAACGATGCGGCTTCCGGCTGGCATCAAAAGATGTGTTTTTAAATATTGCCGGGGGCATTAAAGTAGAAGACCCTGCAACTGACCTGGCTATTGTTACAGCTATACTATCATCGGGTGAAGAGGTGCCTGTTTCTCCCCGTTATTGTTTTGCCGGTGAAATTGGCCTTTCGGGCGAAATACGCCCGGTAAACCGTATTGACCAGCGTATATCGGAAGCTGAAAAAATGGGATTTGAGCAGATATTTATTTCACGATACAATAAAAAAGAAATACCTAAAAATACCCGGATAAAAATCCAGACGGTCGGTAAAATGGAAGAATTTTTCTCAAGGTTGTTTGCCTAAATTATATTACAATAGTTGCTTAAGGATTAACTTTGCTCCCAATTCATGGAATATATTAAGCAGATAAGCCCTTATTTTCGTTTTCCATCAACTGAACATTGGATAACGATACTTCTTTTTTTATGTATATTACTATTTACATGGGTTAAAGTTGCCTATCCCAAAAAGGTATCATTGCTGTTCCGCGATGTTTTTACAGCGACTTTGCCCGAAGACGATGGAGGCATAAACCCGGCATCTATCGGACTGTTCATTATTTTTATCTGTACTTCGGCAGTACTGGCTACGCATTTAATGCAACTTTACGGCATACGCCTGAACACTAACTCTGAAAAGGAATTTACCGTGCTGGCTGTTGCACTGTTTATTATTTACCTTGCAAAAACGCTGGTAATTTTTTTTTCGGGCTTTGTTTTTGAGCAGGAAGAGAGCGCCTGGGAATACCTGTCGGAAATATATATTTTCGCGCATTTTCTGGGTATAATAATGTTGCCTGTGGCGCTATTGGTTACATATACTCCTGCAATTGACAGCCGGAGGGTTTTAGAGGCTGTTTTTATAGGCATTGGACTGCTGTTTGTTTACCGCACGATAAAAATGTTCATCCTTATGACTAACAAAGGTTTAAACATGATATACTTATTTTTGTATATTTGCAGCCTTGAAATTTTACCTTTTGCCCTGTTGGTTAAATATGCGAAAATGAGTCTTGGTATATAAGGTAAGTAGAACCCGTATGGAATGAAAATAAAAAGAATACTCATATCGCAGCCCCGGCCCGAAATTGAACGTTCCCCCTATTTTGAAATAGCGAGGAACTTTAATGTCGAGGTTGATTTCAGGCCATTTATACAGATAGAAGGCATTCCGGCCAAGGAATTTCGTAAAAACCGTATTGATGTCCTTTCCTATACGGCTGTAATAATGACCAGTAAAAACGCAGTTGACAATTACTTCAGAATTTGTAATGAAATGCGCGTTATCGTCCCTGAAACAATGAAATATTTCTGTATTTCAGAGGCAACTGCCTATTACCTGCAAAAGTATATCCAGTTCAGGAAAAGGAAAATATTCTTCAGTAATTTTTCGTTCGCCGATTTGGTTGAGATAATCAAGAAGAAGCATAAGGAGGAAAAATTTTTATTGCCTTGTACAGATATGCCCAATGATGAATATACTGATTTACTTGATAAGGAAGGTATTCGTTATGTGAAAGCTCCGTTATACAGGGCAATTTACAGTAACCTGACCGATATAAATTTCTCAGAATATGATTTACTGGTGCTTTTCAGTTCGGCAGGCATTACCTCATTACTGAATAATTTCCCCGATTTTAAACAGAATAATACGCTGATAGCCGCATTCGGAGAACAAACAGCTAAAGCGGTTATACAGGCAGGCCTTAAACTTCATATTCATGCCCCTCAGCCCCAGGCGCCTTCAATGGCAATGGCTTTGGAACAGTTTTTAAAGGGAGAAAAGAATGAAAAGCAATGGCAGCCCGTCAGCCTTTCCCTTAAGAATATTGAAGAAATGGCCCCTGAAAAGAAGCTTCCTCCCAAAAGAAATGCCAGGGCCCCTAAGCCTAAAGAAACTGCTGTTTCAGTTGCCGAAAAGAAAATTATTGCCGCGAAACCATCACACCCCTTGTCATCCAAGGGAAATGGATATATAGCCCCTAAGCAGAAACCTACCCAGAAGGCTGATCCCCGCCCAAAAAAGGTAGCAAAGCCGATAGCAAAAAAAGCGGTAAAGCCTAAAACGAAAGAAAAGAAGAGACCTGCAAAAGCGAATAAGCCAAAACCTGTTTCAGTCAGGGCAAAAAACCGGAACTCAGGAAAAAAGGCTAAACAGGCAAAACGTAAAAGATAGTCCCCCTTTTTATGGTAAGCAATTCGCGCAGGCAAACCCTGCCAAAAACTCAGCGCCTTTATGAGAAGAAAGCTATTGAAACACTTTTCGAAAAAGGGAAAACAATAACCAATGTTCCTGTCCGCTTAATATGGAGTGTTTTTGAAGGAAAGCCTGAGATACCCGTAAAAGTGGCATTTGCTGTTCCAAAAAGAAATTTTAAACGGGCTGTTGACCGCAACCTGCTTAAAAGAAGAATGCGCGAAGCGTACCGGAAAAATAAATATATTATCTATGAACCGGCAGAAATGGGAATAATATATTACCATCTGATGTTCGTTTACATAAGTAAAAATAAGCAGTCTTATCGCGAAATAGAAACTAAAATTGTGTTAACTTTACAACGCGTAGCAGATAAAATCAATGGCAAGTAAGTTTTTAATCTTTTTGGTAAAGTTATACCAGGGCCTCATTTCGCCCTGGCTCATGCCTGCATGTCGTTTTACACCCACCTGTTCCCAGTATGGTATTGAAGCTTTAAAAAAATATGGTTTCCGGAAAGGCGGCTATTTAACCCTTAAGCGATTTCTTTCCTGCCATCCCTTTAGCCATAAACATGGTTACGACCCAGTACCTTAATAATTTACAATGAATATGATTTCCCGATTTCTGAATAAGATAAAAAAATACCGTCTTCTGTTGGCAATACTTGCAATAGGAGCTTATGCTTTTCTTTCCTACAGCTTTACCGATAATTATTTTGAAATTTCGAAAAACCTCGATATTTATTCCACTACTTTAAAAGAACTTGACCTCTATTATGTGGATAGCATAAATCCCGGTGAACTTGTAAAGACAAGTATTGATGCCATGCTCGCGTCGCTCGACCCTTATACGGATTATATACCCGAATCGGAAATAGAAGATTTCAGGTTTATGACAACAGGGGAATACGGGGGCATTGGAGCAATTGTACAAAAAGACAGCAATGGTATTGAAATTGCCGAGCCTTATATGGGCTCACCTGCTTTTAAAGCCGGCCTTAACGCGGGCGATAAAATTGTATCCATTGACGGTATTTCTACCACCGGGAAAAATACTGATGATGTGGGAAAACTTTTAAAGGGTCAGGCAGGTACAAGTGTTAAACTTATGGTGCTGCAACCGGATAAAAGCGTACCGGTTGAAAAAACTATAATACGTGAAGTTATTAAAGTCAGCAATGTGCCTTATTATGGCATGGTAACCGATAATATTGGCTATATAAAGCTTACCGAATTTACCGAAAATGCAGGCATTAATGTTAGAAATGCGTTGGTTGAATTAAAAAAGAATCACAACCTAAAAGGTATAATACTTGATCTGAGGAACAATCCCGGCGGACTGCTGAATGAGGCAGTTAAGGTGGTGAATATTTTTGAGCCTAAAGGGCAATTGGTGGTAAATACGCGTGGACGCAGCAAAGAGCTGAATCACCCCGACCTTACTAACAGCGATCCGGTTGACACTGCAATACGTATTGCAGTGGTAGTTAACAATGGCTCAGCTTCGGCCTCAGAAATTGTTACAGGGACTATACAGGACCTGGACAGAGGAGTGGTAATCGGAACGCGCACCTATGGTAAAGGATTGGTACAGCAAACACATCCTCTGACTTATAATTCAGAACTTAAATTTACCATTGCCAAGTACTATACTCCCAGCGGAAGGTGTATACAGGCGCTTGATTACAGCCATCGCGGTGCCGATGGCACGGTAAATAAAGTACCCGATTCGCTTAAATCGGCATTCAGAACCAAACATGGCCGCATTGTATATGATGGCGGCGGCATTGCGCCCGACATAACCATAGAGCCTAAAAAGACGAGCGAAGCAACCAATAACCTGGGAGCGCAGTTTTTCATATTCAATTATGCGACTTTATTCAGGGAAAATCATAGTTCCATTGAACGCGCTGATAGTTTTTCCCTCAGCGATGAAGAATATAGCAGGTTTGTTGAATATGTTAAAAGCCACAATTTTACATATACAGGCAAAAGTGACAAATTATTGAAGGAACTTAAGGAAACTACGGAGAGTGAGAAGTATGACGGAGACCTTAAAAATTCTTATGCTAAAATTGAGAAAGATATTGCCGAGGAGAAAAAGAACGATTTAATGAGGTACAAGCCTGAAATAAAACGGCTTCTGGAAGAGGAAATTGCTTCAAGATATTATTACCAGGAAGGCAGGATATTATCAAGTTTAAAATATGATGATGAGGTAAAGAAGAGTATAGAAGTAATTAATAATACCGCTGTGTATGATTCTGTAATAACCACCATTGCAATGCCAAAACACCCCTTTTTCAACCAGGCAATGAAAACATGGCCGCCTTCACCGCAGGGTAAGTAAAATTATTGTTACAGATGACTTTGGTCTTTATTTTCCGGCTTTGTCAATAGGCCTGAAACGTAAAGCGCTCCATGTGTCGTCAATGGAAATGGCGGTTACAGTAGTAATGCCATATTTTTCACCTGTTACGCGAAGTGTATCCCTGTTAATATCCGTTTTAATTTTTGAAGTTCCTTTCGGATAAGCAAACCATAAAACCGCTATCCGGTTCAATGTTTTCCAATTTGTTATTAAGGAAATCAAGGTACTCTTTGTTGTTATTTATAAAAACCAATGTGTTTGCGTTTTTCGCTTTTTTATCAAAGTTTGTTTTAAAGCCCAGTTTTACAAACTCTTTCTCAATTGATGCAGGCGCATTAAGAACAATTCCCTTGTCCTTAAACTTAAATTTTTTAATAATATTCTCCATTATTTGTTGAGGGTCTTTATAAAAGGGCTGTCATGTTTTGCGGAGAGAGAGGGATTCGAACCCCCGGAACCCGTGAGAGTTCAACGGTTTTCAAGACCGCCGCATTAGACCGCTCTGCCATCTCTCCTGGAAATTAAGGGCACAAAGATAATTACTCTTTCGGAACAAAATATCGAATCTATGGAATGTTTACTTCAGCATTCAATGTTCCGATATTACATTATTACCGATTGTCTACCAAATAGATGCTCTAACGCTGTCCGCCCTGTACATACCATCGCCCGGTTTGATATCAAACCCTTTGAACTCGGGGTTGTGCTCATTGGCCGATACGCTGAAAGCTTTATAAAACTCAGGCATATTGGATAATGGCCCGTTGGCTCTTAGTATATTGGGGGAGTGCGGGTTGGTAGTAATCAATTGTTTCTGCATGGCAGGGCGGATGTTTTGCCTCCAAGCCTGTGCCCATGCAATAAAGAACCTTTGTTCCGGAGTAAAACCATCAACAATGCCTTCCGGGTGCTCTTTCAGGTCATTTTCCAATGCTGTATAAGCTATGGTTATCCCGCCAAAGTCTGCTGTGTTTTCACCAATAGTAAGCTCGCCTTTTACATTCATCGAGTCAATTACGTAGTTATTAAACTGGTTGATGAGCACCTGCAATTTATTGTGGAAACGGGTGGAATCCTCATTGGTCCACCATTTGTGCATATTGCCTTCGGCATCGAACTGTGAACCCTGGTCATCGAAACCATGGGTAAGTTCGTGGCCGATAACTGCTCCCATAGCTCCATAGTTCATAGCATCATCACGGTTAGGGTCGAAGAAAGGAGGTTGCATAATGGCAGCCGGGAACACAATCTCATTCATGGAAGGATTGTAATAGGCATTTACAGTCTGCGGCGACATACCCCATTCGGTGCGGTCAACCGGCTTGCCTAATTTGTTCAGCTCGTAGTTAAATTCAAATTCATTTATCCTGAATGCATTCTGTACCCATGTATCGCGTTTAATATCAAGCGCTGAATAATCTTTCCACTTGTCAGGATAGCAGAGCTTAAGTGTAATTTTATCCAGTTTTGCCAGGGCATATTTCTTGGTTTCGGGGCTCATCCAGCTTACCTGGTTAATGCGTTGCTTATAAGCAGCAATAATATTGGTAACCATATCATTCACTTTAGCTTTCGCTTCGGGGCTGAAATATTTGGCTACATAAAGCTGACCCAGCAATTTGCCGAGAGCGCGGCTTGTACCTTCAACCGAGCGTTTCCAGCGGGGTTTCATTTCCCTTGCACCCTGGAAAGTCCTGCCCCAGAAATTGAAGCTGATTTTGGCCAGTGTGTCGGTCAGCTTAGGCGCCTCATCGGAAAGAAGGTGGAAACGCAGGTAGGTTTTCCAGTCATCCATGGAAACAGATTTTGTCATATCGTTAAGCTGTTTAATGAACAGAGGCTGTGACACAATCACTGTATCAACTGATTTTAACCCGAATATTTGCTGAATGGTTGCCCAATCAATATTAGGGGTTGTTTTCTCCAATTCTGTCATGGGCATTTTGTTGTACTGTGCTGAAATATCCCTCATTTCAGTACGCGACATAGATGAATTTGCCAATTGAGTTTCCAGGTCAAGTATTTTTTGAGCATCTGCGGAAGCTTTATCGGCAGGTTCACCCATTTGCTGGAATATCTGCGTTGCATACTCGAGGAATTTTTCCCGTATCATTTTCATACCGGGGTTATCGAGTATATAGTAATCTTTTGCAGGTAATGTCATTCCGCCCTGGCCAATGGTGATTATTTCCTTAGCGCTGATTTTGGCATCCTGTTCAATGTCAAAACCAAACATTACATCGGGCCCTATAATATTAAGATGTGCGACTTCCGCCCAAAGGGATTTGTTATCGGATATGGCATCTATTTTTCCAAACTCATCTTTTAAAGGAGTAATTCCATTTTTGTTAAGGCTTACCGAATCCATCATGCAGGCAAATAAGTCGCCTACTTTTTGCTCGATAGAACCATGCTGTACCTGCTTATTGGAAGCGGCTGCTTCCAGCAATTTCCTCAGGCGGCTTGTAATACTGTCATTCAGTACGTTAAAGCTTCCCCATGCCGCTTCGCTGGCAGGAATTGGATTATTTTTCAGCCAATTGCCATTCACATATTGGTAAAAATTCTGCTGAGGCCTTGCGGTAGTATCAAAGTTAGCGAGGCCAACTTCTCCTTTATACTTGTCAGCATCAGATTCATGCTTACAGGAAGTGTTGAACAGCAACACAGACAGTGAAAGACAGATGGCAGTGCCATAAATGTTTACATTTTTCATAGGAAACAGATAAATTTAAAGGGCGCAATTTAATAATTTATATTATAGTTATATTTTATTTTTATAAATATATAATTACCATATAGAAGCCCTAACGCTGTCAGCCCTGTACATGCCATCCCCTGGCTTTATGTCAAACCCTTTAAACTCCGGGTTGTGCTCATTACTTGATACGCTGAATGCTTTATAAAACTCAGCCATATTGGAAAGCGGCCCGTTGGCCCTGAAATTATCCGGTGAGTGCGGATTAGTAGTAATCATCTGCTTTTCATATTCAGGGCGGATGTTTTGCCTCCATGCCTGTGCCCATGCAATAAAGAATCTTTGCTCGGGAGTAAAGCCATCAACAATGCCTTCCGGGTGCTCTTTCAGGTCATTTTCCAATGCTGTATAAGCTATGGTTATTCCGCCGAAGTCTGCCGTATTCTCACCTATGGTAAGCTCTCCTTTTACATGCATGGAATCAATTACGTAGTTATTAAACTGGTTGATGAGCACCTGCAATTTATTGTGGAAACGGGTGGAATCCTCATTGGTCCACCATTTGTGCATATTGCCTTCAGCATCGAACTGTGAGCCCTGGTCGTCGAAACCATGGGTAAGTTCGTGGCCGATAACTGCTCCCATAGCTCCGTAGTTCATAGCATCGTCACGGTTAGGGTCGAAGAAAGGAGGTTGCATAATGGCAGCCGGAAAGACAATCTCATTCATGGAAGGATTGTAATAGGCGTTCACAGTCTGCGGCGACATACCCCATTCGGTGCGGTCAACCGGCTTGCCCAGCTTGTTCATGTCATAATTAAATTCAAATTCATTTATCCTGAATGAGTTCTGCACCCATGAATCGCGCTTGATTTCGAGCGCCGAGTAATCTTTCCATTTGTCGGGATAACAGAGTTTCAGCATTATTTTATCCAGTTTTGCCAGGGCATATTTTTTGGTTTCCGGGCTCATCCAGCTTACCTGGTTGATGCGTTGCTTATAAGCAGCAATAATATTGGTAACCATATCGTTCACCTTGGCTTTCGCTTCGGGGCTGAAATATTGGGCTACATAAAGCTGTCCCAGTACCTGTCCCAGTGAAGCGCTGGTAGCTTCAACCGAACGTTTCCAGCGGGGCTGCATTTCTTCCGCGCCCTCGAAAGTTCTGCCCCAGAAGTTGAAACTGATTTTAGATAGGGTATCGGTCAGCTTGGCTGCTTCGGTTGAAAGAAGGTGAAAACGTAGGTATGTTTTCCAGTCATCTATGGAAACAGATTTTGTCATATCGTTAAGCTGTTTCATAAATAAAGGCTGGGCTACAATTATAGTATCAATTGATTTTATTCCGAATGTCTGCAGAATGGTAGCCCAGTCAAGATTAGGGGTCATTTTTTCCAGTTCAGTCATCGGCATTTTATTGTATTGGGCGCTGATGTTCCTTTCCTCGGTTGTTGACATAGAAGCCGTTGCCAATTGTGTTTCAATGTCAAGTATTTTTTGAGCATCTGCGGAAGCTTTATCGGCAGGTTCACCCATTTGCTGGAATATTTGTGTTGCATATTCCAGGAACTTGCCCCGTATCATTTTGAACATGGGTATATCTTCTACATAATAGTCTTTGGCCGGCAATGTCATTCCGCCCTGGCCAATGGTGCATGCCTCCTTGGTGCTTATTTTGGCGTCCTGTCCCACCCCAAACCCAAACATCACATCGGGGCCTATTTTCATAAGGTGCGCGGCTTCTGCCCAAAGCGATTTATTATCGGATATGGCATTTATCTTTCCAAATTCATCATTTAGCGGAGTAATTCCGTTTTTGTTCAGGTTTACTGAATCCATCATGCAGGTAAACAAATCCCCCACTTTCTGTTCGGTTGAGCCGGGTTGAGCCTGCTTATCGGCGGCGGCAATTTCAAGCAATTTCCTGAGCCGCTTGGTAATGCTGTCATCAAGCACGCTGAAACTTCCCCATGCCGCTTCGCTGGCAGGTATAGGGTTATTCTTCAGCCAATTGCCATTCACATAATGATAAAAATCCTGTTGGGGTTTAACGGTAGTATCAAAGTTAGCAAGGCCAACTTCTCCTTTATATTTTTCAGCATCGGTCTCATGTTTGCACGAAGTGCCAAACAATAATGCACCCATTGAAAAACAAATGGCAGGAACATAAAAAAGCGTTTTTTTCATAATGAAACCGATAATTAAAGGGTGCAATTTAACATTAAATTAATATTAGAGGAACGTTTATCTTTTTCTTCAGCCAATTACTATCAGCTATTAATAAATTCAAGTTCAAATACTTCAGCAATATGCTTTTTTAAGCACGTTTTCACCTCTTCCTGGTTGGGTATATATTTCAGTTCCTGCGCCATAGATGTAACTGCCCTGCCGCTTATTCCGCAGGGGATAATAAGTGAAAAATAGTTTAAATCGGGCTGCACATTAAGCGCTATGCCATGCATGGTAACCCAATGGCTTGTGCGTACTCCCATAGCACATATTTTACGGGCTTTCCCGGGGTGTTCCGCATCGAGCCATACACCGGTCATTCCTTTTACCCTTTCGCCTTTAAGGCCGTATTCCGCCAGCATCTGTATTACTGCCTCTTCCAAAAAGCGCATATAACGGTGTATATCGGTAAAAAAATAATCGAGGTTGAAAATAGGATAGGCTACAACCTGGCCGGGGCCGTGATAGGTAATATCTCCACCCCTGTTTATTTTGTAATAGGCAATATTTCTTTGCTGAAGTTGTTCCTGCTTTATCAAAAGGTTTTCCTCGTGGCCGCTTTTACCAATGGTAAATACATGAGGGTGTTCGCAAAAAATAAGGTAATTGCCTGTGTACTGCTTTGTTTCTTCAGGTAATTCGCGGTTTGCAAGCTTCTTGCTTACCACTTCTTTGAATAATGATTCCTGGTAATCCCAGGCTTCTTTGTAGTCAATATGGCCAATGTCCCTGAAGATTACCCTACGGTTCATTTACCGGCCAAATCTTTTTTTAATTGTTCAATAACCTTAACCTCTGTAGCGTCAACATGCCTCATCTCCGATAAATACCATGATACCCAATCGCCAAAATATATCCAGTAGAGTTTCTTCTCTATGACAGTCTTGCCTTTTGAAGGTATTTCAATTACTACATGGGCATATTTCTCAAATATCTTTTTGCATAGCTCTATGCGCAACTCATTGCGGGGGTGTTCTTCGGTATCCCTGAAAATAAGCACTGCCACCTGCGGGTATTCATGGCTCCAGCCTACCAGTTCATTGTGGTTCATTTCGGGTATTACATGGTGCCAGCATAGTATTTTGGCATTCTCGTTCAGTTGCTGCCTGAAACGGATGGCCACTCCTTCGTGCAGAGAAGTGCTGTAAATAACGGGGAATTTATTCACCAGTATTTCTGCCATGCGCTGGGCCGCTTTCATAAGCGAGGGTTGGTTTTCAACAAGCAATTTCGAGGCAGAAAGAATCTGGCCGGAATATGCCGGAGCAATACCATGAAATTCTATAATACGGAAAAGCTGGGTGAGCGAATAGCCCAAACATGACCTTGGCGGCATACCTGCGGGAATAACTATGGCATCGTAACCATTGGCTTTTGCCAGTTCCAGTAATTTACCGCCCGATGTAATACATACTATATGAGCCTTGCATTTTACCGCCGCATTGAACGATTCCAATGTCTCTTCAGTATTGCCTGAATAGGAGGAACAAATAACCAGTGTACCGGCATCAACATAAGCCGGAAGCGTATAGCTCTTCATCACCTCGATAGGCACTGTTGCTTCATGCTGTATGGTTTCCTTTACAATGGTGCCTCCAATACCTGAACCGCCAAGGCCGCAGATTACTACCTTGTTAATACTCGTTTTTGGTTTGGAAAGTTTAGCATTTTGTGCAATGCTTACCGCTTCCTCTAATTGTTTCGGGAACCCATTTATTAAATCATTCATCATTGCCATAAGGAAAGATATAAGAGATATAAGGGTGCAAAGTTAGAAATCTGTTATTAATTAGGAATTAGTAATTAATAATTAGGAATTTTTGGTCGTTAACCATCACTGCGATGCCTCGCCTGACATTCATCGTCAGCGATCCGCAATCCCTTAAATAATGAGGCGGATGTGGCAGTTTGCTTCCCCTAAAATTAGAGCAATCCCGACCTCTTCTATCGGGGTTGCTTCCCAAAATAATTTGAGTTGCTTCACCAAACAAATATGCAATCCCGTAATAATGCGGGGTAATCCCGCCCACTAAGGCGGGGCTCAGTATATGCATTTTTAACACAGAGAGCACAGAGAATAAAAACACACAGAGAACCACAGAGTTTTTTATTTGTAATTCGTAATTAATTAATGTTTACGGGTTACACAATGTTACACTTTTTAAGACATTTTTAAGCGCAAATAATTGATAATCAATACGTTAATATGTTACACCTATCAAAAAGAGTAACACATGACTAAGTTATTGATTATGAGTATGTTTTGTGTTTTTTGTGTTTTTAGACAATTCCCTCTGATTTCTTACCTTTATTGCTTCAAAACTAGCCACTATATGCCCATAGTGAAATTAAATATTGTAAAACTTTTTTCAGTAATAGCGTGCTTTACATTATTGTATGGTTGCAGTTCGTCAAACAAAGTTGCATCTTCTTTTAGCCAAAGAAAATATACTAAAGGATATTTTTGGAATATTCCTGCTGAAAGGCCAAGCGTAGCTAGTAAAAAAGAACATTTTGGCATAGATAAAAAAATATGGACAAAGCAGAACGAGGTTGTCAATTTTGATAAAATCAAAAGTAGCATTGAAAAAAAAACTTTAGCACCAGTTTTTCATTTAGGGGAATTTGCAACAAGTAAAAAGGAATTAAAATCAAGAAAACCAATATATATTGTTGATGAAATTGTTTCAACACATACTTCTGTAACTCCATCCGATAGTGCAGAGGATAAAGGAGAAAAAGATATTAAATTAGGCACGCAGTTATTTATTACTGCTGGTGTGGTTCTGCTTCTTGGTATTACATTTACATTACTTGCTGGTGCTGGATTTCCATTATGGATATTTATATTACTCGGAATAGTTTTCTTAATCTTCGGTTATATATTTAGACAAAAAGGCATTTATGAAAAGAATCCTTCTGTTAAACCAAATGACTCAGCACCTGAATATAAATGGGGTAGTCATGCATTCAAATGCACTGTAGCTATTATATCGCTTATCTTATTAACCTTTATATTTTATCTGATTGATATATCTTTAATTGTCAATGGGTATCTTTTTTTATTTTTAGTTGTTATATGCTCATATGCTGCAATAATTCTAGCAATTTGTAGTGTGATTTTTGCAATAAAAGCATTAATAATAAAAGAGCCGCATCGGGGGCTAACAATTGCAGCATTGGTAATTTGTGCAATTTGTGCCTTAGTACTATTATTCAGCGTGGTTAATGGTTCAATATAGTTGTATTTTCTTAATCTTACTATAATGCACCCCTTTCCAGCATTCTTTGCGCAACGAGACTTGTGGGCATTAATAAGCCAGGTTAGTTCACAAACCATGTTGTTATGTTATGGAGTTCTCGAGTACACTAACTCATAACTTATAACTCATAATTCATAACTATATTTATGCTTTCACGTCTTTCAAATTCAGTTCAAGGCTGGTAACGCCGTTCCATTCGTTTTCCCTCAAACTGTAACTGAGCCTGAATGGCTTGCCGGAAGCGGCAATTTTATGATGCTCACCCATATCGAAGCCTATAGCGTTAAAGGTAATATTCGGGTTATCGGCCTGTGCAACAGAGAGGCGAAGGTGGTTGCCGCCCACTACCTGGGGTTCACGGGTTGCAATAACATTGTCGGTGTAAAAAACAGGCGTCATATTTCCCGGCCCAAAGGGCGCCAGTTGCCGTATGATGCGGTAAAGGGCTGGGTTAATGGCAGAGAATGCAAGGGGAGCGTCAATCTCTATCATAGGGCGGAGCAATTCTTCACTTATGCTTGCAGCAACTGTTTCTTCAAACATCTCCGAAAAAGCCTGCAGGTTTTCTTCCTTCATAGTAAGGCCTGCAGCATATTTATGACCTCCGAACTGTTCCAATAGCGCCGAGCAGGAATCTATGGCGTCGTATAAATCAAAATCTCTTACCGAACGGGCAGAACCTGTAATTTTTCCGTTGGAGCGGGTAAGTATTATGGTAGGGCGGTAATAATGTTTTTCAATAAGCCGCGATGCCACAATGCCAATAACACCTTTGTGCCAGTTGGGGTTATAAAGCACGGTAGTTTTTTTATGTTTCAGGGCGCTGTCGGCCTCAATCATCCCAATGGCTTCCTGGGTAATCATGGCATCCACATCTCTTCTCTCAAAATTGGTCTTGTTGATAGATTCCCCCGAAAGCTTTGCCTTTTCAGGGTCATCGGCTATCAGCAACTCTACCGCGCTTTTACCTGTTTCAATTCTTCCTGCAGAATTTATGCGTGGGCCAAATACAAACACAAGGTCGTTAACGGTAATCTGTTTTTTTAGCTGCACCATGTCCATAATGGCCTTAAACCCTGCCCTCGGTGCGCTGTTTATTCTTTTTAACCCGTGATAGGTGAGGGTGCGGTTTTCGCCTGTAATAGGAACTATATCAGATGCTATGCTAAGGCCTACAAGGTCTAAGTATTGCTCCAGCATATCGAAAGGCATATCGTAATTAATGGCCAGCGCCTGCACCAGCTTAAAACCTATGCCGCAACCGGGTAATTCTTTGTAGGGATATTCGCAATCACTCCTTTTAGGGTTGAGCACAGCCACAGCTTCAGGTAATGTTTTATCGGGCTTGTGATGGTCGCATATAATAAATTCTATTCCTTTTTCCTTAGCGTAACTTACCTTATCATGCGATTTAATACCGCAATCGAGGGCAATAATAAGTTTATACCCGTTTTCGGCCGCATAATCAATTCCTTTAAATGAAATGCCATATCCCTCGGCATAGCGGTCAGGTATATAATAACCGCAATTCAGGCCAAGCCACTTTAAAAAAGTATAAACCAATGCCACCGATGAAGTTCCGTCCACATCATAGTCTCCGTAAATCAATATTTTTTCACGGTTCAGCGCAGCGTCGGCAATACGCTTTACCGCTTTATCCATATCCTTCATCTTAAATGGGTCATGCAGCGATTTAAGATCGGGCCTGAAAAATTCTTTCGCCTGGTCATATGTTTCTACCCCGCGTTGCACCAGCAGGTTGGCAATAACGGCATTTACACCTAAAACTTCTCCCAGCTTGCTCACCTTGTTGGCGGGAGCCTGTTCCTTTACATTCCAGCGTTTTTCCATATAAAATTATCAAATGGCTTATAGCTGATGGCTAATAGCTATTGGCTCTGTTTCTCTTTGCTTATATTCATCCAAACATTTATCGCTGCAGCATTCTTTTCTTTCTTCCGAACACTTTTCGCATTGTATATGCAGGGTATGGCAGGGTGGGTTGCCGCAGTTAATCTGCCTGTCGGTAACCGTTCCGCAAACATGGCAACTGCTTAAAATATCTTCAGTAACACGCTCTCCCAGCCTTTCGTCAAACACAAAATTTTTACCGATAAACTTCGACTGCAATCCATGCTTCTTTATTTCGTGCACATATTGTATGATGCCTCCGTCGAGCTGGTAAACTTTTTGGTACCCGCTATGCTTCAGCCATGCACTGGCTTTTTCGCAACGCACCCCGCCGGTACAATAGAGCAATATGTTTTTATCTTTTTTGTCTTCCAGTAATTCCAGCACCATTGGCAGTTCCTCGCGGAAGGTCTTTACATCAGGACATATAGCGTTATAAAAGCGTCCCACTTCGCTCTCGTAATTGTTGCGCATGTCAACTACCACGGTACCGGGCTCATCTACCATTTTATGAAAGGTGAGAGCATCGAGCCTCTGCCCTGTATTTTCAGTATCGAATGCATTATCTTCCAGTCCGTCGGCCACTATCTTTTTACGTACTTTTATTATCAGAGCAAAGAAGGATTTATCATCATTTATAATGGCATACTTAAAAGGAACATTGGCAAAAAGCGGGTTATGGTAAAGATTTTCCTTAAAATCGCGGAAATAATGTTCGGGTACGCTGAGCTGGGCGTTGATGCCTTCGTGCGCAACATAGATACGGCCCAATACCTTAATGCTCTGCCAGTATGCATATAGCTCATCCCTGAGCCGCTGCGGGTCGGCAATATTTACATAGCGGTAAAATGAAAGGGTAACCCGTTCGAATGGTTCCGCTTCCACTTTCTTGCGTAATTCTTTTTTATTTACACGGTTATACAGAAACATCAGATTCCTTACATGATGGCAAATGTAGCATGTTTTTACCTAAAAACCATGCTATTTTACTGTTTTTAATATACCTAATATAATAAAGGGCGGACAAATATGGTCCGCCCTGGTGATTTAATTTGCTGCCTGGTAAATACTAATCTCTTACCTTTTCAAATACCATCCTGTAATGCTCGAATATTTCTCTCTCGAAAATCATGAGGTTAGCATCGGTATTCCATCTTTGTATAAAATCGCGGAATTCCTTGCTCCTGGCATATCTTGGCAGCAGCGATAAGAAATACAAATATTTTTTAAAACTAAACTGCACGAATTTCTCCGACCACCTGTCAATGGTTTCCATATAATCTAACCTGCCGCTGTCAATAGAAATCAGCTTAAAGTATTTCGATAAAGGTTCAATAATTCCTTCTTTACCGTAAGGGAGCCAAGAGCCCGGAAATACATCGCAGATAATATCCATTAACTCTTCATTGGTAAATTCCTTTTTCCAGATATTGGTTTTACCAAAAGGAATATCCTCAAATTTAACCATATTTGGTCCAAATACCATTGTCTGGCAATAAAAGCGTCCGCCAACCGGCAACAAATCAGCTATTTGCTTCGCATAGGTTTCATACACCTGTTTCTGCTTTCCTTCCTTATATTCTTCCACTGAACACAAGTGCTCTGGGCTTCCCATAGCAGTTACCGCATCAAACTTTCCGAATGTTTCCGGTGTAATAGCCTTAGCGTCCATGTGTTTTACATTCAGGCCGTTTTTAATACAGGCATCAGCTTGTCCCTTGGCTAATACAACACCATAGGTGTTTACGCCCATCTTATTCATATAATCTATAAAAGCGCCCCATCCGCAACCGATATCAAGAACTTTTGAGCCCTTTTTAATATTACAGTTATCAACAATAAACTTGTGTTTTTTTTCCTGCGCCTGTTCAATGGTCATTGAAAAATCACCATCAAATCTTGCGCCACTATATGCGCCTTTTTCGCCTACGCTATAGCGGAAAATTTTATCCATTATAGTGTAATGCGCATCTAAATCCTTTTGTACTGCCATGTTTGTTTAATTTGTTTTAATTATTATTCAATATAATCACCTTACCAGGGCAATAGCCTGTGTAAAGTGACTGGCGAAGATACATAAATTATAATATCATGGTTATTCAACCCCTGATAAAACGCAATGCAATAAAATAACATCAACTGGTTGCAGGCGCCAAGCCTTTAACCTTTTTCTCCACGCTGTTAATAGCATTTATAGTTTTGAAAACAGAATCAGGCGTAACTGAAATACTGTCAATGCCTTCCTCGACCAGGAATTTTGCAAAGTCAGGAAAATCAGATGGCCCTTGTCCGCAGATGCCCACTTTTACTTTTGCTTTTTTGGCAGTTTTAATAAGTAGACTCAGCATAGCTTTCACTGCCGGGTTGCGTTCATCGTATAAATGTGCCACCAATGATGAATCCCTGTCGAGTCCGAGGGTTAATTGCGTAAGGTCATTGGAACCTATAGAGAACCCGTCAATATGTTTCGCGAAATCTTTTGCCAGAATAATATTCGAGGGAATTTCAGCCATCAGGTAAACTTCGAGGCCGTTCTCGCCCCTTGTCAGCCCATATTCCGACATCACCTCCTGCACTTTCAAAAGCTCTTCCACAGTGCGGCAGAAGGGAATCATTACCACTACGTTCTTTAATCCCATTTTTTCGCGCACCCTGCGTATAGCCTTGCACTCCAGGCCAAATGCTTCTTTATAATCTTTCGAATAATAACGTGAAGCCCCTCTCCATCCTATCATAGGGTTTTCTTCATCGGGCTCAAAATATTTTCCGCCCAGCAGGTTTTTATACTCATTGCTCTTGAAATCGGAGAAGCGGACAATGACTTTATTCGGGTAAAAAGCGCTGGCTATTTTAGCAATTCCATACGACAATTTTTTTACAAAGAATGTTTCTTCATTCTCGTAACCTGCTATAATCTTATGTATTTTATCAGACAATTCCTTGTCTCCCAATTTATGGTGCCTTAATAAGGCCATAGGGTGAGCCTGTATATAGTTATTGATGATAAATTCCTCCCTTGCCAGCCCTACACCCGCGTTTGGTATATGCGAAAAGTGAAAAGCCATATCAGGTGAAGCGACATTGAGCATAATTGGCGTTTTTGTCTTGGGAAAATCATTTACATTCAATTCAATTTTCCTGTATTCAATATTCCCTCCATAAATTATTCCCGTATCTCCCTCACCGCACGAAACTGTCACGTACTGGTCATCGGCCAGTATTTCGGTAGCATTGCGGCAGCCCACAATGGCAGGCACGCCCATTTCTCTTGCTACAATGGCTGCATGGCATGTTCTTCCTCCTTTATTGGTAATAATAGCTGCGGCTTTTTTCATTATCGGTTCCCAGTCCGGGTCGGTCATGTCAGTTACCAAAATATCTCCTGCCTGGAAATCGTCTCCGTCAAGGTTGCCGGTACGGCCGTCAAGCGAATACATTATTTTTACCTTCCCGACCGCTATTTTATCGCCTACCGCTATACCTTTCAATAATACCTTTTCATTACGGCTTTCATCATCAATTTTATATTCTGTAATCTTGCCATTATCCTTCTGCGAATGAATCGTCTCCGGCCTTGCCTGGACAATAAACAGTTCATTCGATAATCCGTCAACCGCCCATTCTACATCCATCGGGCACCATTTATTTTTCAATTTTGAATAATATTCTTCAATAGTAGTTACCCATTGTGCCAATTGCAAGGCACGTTCATCAGAAATGCAAAAACTTTGCTGGGCATGTTTTTCAATAGGTATTATCCTTACGCGCTCATCCGGGTCATCGCCATATACCATTTTCTTATCCTTTACACCCATTTTCTTTTCTATAATTGGCGAATAGGCGCCGTTAAGCGTAGGCTTGAATATTATATATTCGTCGGGCGAAACAGAGCCCTGCACAATCATTTCACCCAATCCGTAAGAACCATTTATAACCACTACATCTTTAAACCCGCTTTCTGTATCCAGCGAGAACGCTACTCCAGAAGCTGCCAAATCGGAACGCACCATTTTCTGAACACAAACTGATAAGCCCACCTGGAAATGGTCGTAGCCGAAATTCTGCCTGTAACTAATAGCCCTGTCGGTAAAAAGCGATGCAAAGCAGTTGCGGACTGAATTTATCAATGATTCAGCTCCGCGGACATTCAGGTAAGTCTCCTGCTGCCCTGCAAAAGAAGCGTCGGGTAAATCCTCTGCGGTAGCTGATGAACGTACGGCAACATCGGTTATATCTTGTTTGTATTTAGCCGATAATTGCGAATAAGCTTCTATTATCTGTGTTTCTATTTCATCGGGGAATTTCCCGTTTTTTATCAGTTGGCGCACCTGTAACCCGCCCCTGCGAAGCGATTCGATATTATTCAAATCAATTTTATTGATAATCTCTTTTATTATCGCATCAAGGTTATTATGCTCTATAAATTTTTTATAAGCAGCCACAGTAACCACAAAACCGGCAGGAATATTTATGCCAAGCTGGGTAAGGTGCTGAAGCATTTCTCCGAGAGACGCGTTTTTTCCGCCTACAATCTGAATATCGGAATGGCCGACTTCTTCAAGTTTAAGAATGTAATTTGCTGTTTTCATTGTATGAATATATAGGAAAATTTAGGTTTTTGTAAAATTATACAAACACTTCCTAATGGGTGTAAAAATTTTGTCAACAAAAGAATAACAGTTATAAGTAAACTTGGAATCAAGTTTATAAAATGAAGAATTGCTAAATCTAAGACTATAATGTTTCTATGTCTAAGGGGTATTTAAAATCTCTCCGGCCTCATCTGCGGGAAGAAAATCACATCCTGAATAGAAGGTGAATTGGTCATTAGCATGACGAGCCTGTCAATACCTATACCTACGCCAGATGTTGGAGGCATACCATATTCAATGGCCCGTAAAAAATCATTGTCTATGGTCATGGCCTCTTCATCGCCCTTTTCGGCTAATCTCATCTGGTCCTCAAAACGGGCGCGCTGGTCAATGGGGTCATTCAATTCACTATATGCGTTGCACAATTCTTTCCCATTAATAAACATTTCAAAGCGTTCAACCAGGCCCGGCGTGGAACGATGCTTTTTGCATAAAGGAGACATCTCAACCGGGTAATCTGTTATAAATGTGGGCTGTATATAATAATGCTGGCACCTGGCTGAAAATATTTCATCTATCAGCTTTCCTTTTCCCATAGATGGTGCAACATCTATTTTCAAATCATTGCATACCTTTCTTAATTCTTCTTCATTCATTGCCGACACATCAAGGCCTGTATGTTCTTTGATGGCATCGAACAGGCGTATCCTTTTGAATGGCCTGCGGAAATCAAGCATATTTCCTCCGCTTTGCACTTTTGTTGTATTGTATAAATCCATGGCTATTTTTTCCAGCATCTCCTCGACTAACGACATCATCCATTCATAATCCTTATAGGCTACATAAAGTTCCATCATGGTAAATTCAGGATTGTGCGTCCTGTCCATGCCTTCGTTGCGGAAATCTTTAGCAAATTCATATACTGCGTCAAAGCCTCCCACAATAAGGCGTTTCAGGTAAAGTTCATCGGCAATGCGGAGGTATAAAGGTATATCGAGGGCATTATGATGAGTAACGAACGGCTTTGCCGCAGCACCGCCGGGTATGGACTGAAGGATAGGTGTTTCCACTTCGAGGTAGCCTCTTTCATTTAAAAAATTGCGCATGGAATTAATAATCAGGGTGCGCTGAACAAATACATTCCGTACTTCAGGGTTTATAATCAGGTCAACATAGCGCTGGCGGTAACGTAATTCAGGGTCAGTAACCTCATCGTGCGCTTTGCCTTCGCTGTCAATTTTTACAACAGGCAAAGGCCTGACAGCTTTTGCCAGCAGAGTAAAAGATGTCACATGAATTGAAATTGTACCGGTATTGGTAGTAAATACGAATCCTTTAACGCCAATAATATCGCCAATATCAATAAGTTTTTTAAAGATAGAATTGTAAAGGGTTTTATCTTCCCCGGGGCAAATTTCATCACGTTTTACATAAATCTGTATCCGGCCGTGGGTGTCCTGTATTTCGGCAAAAGATGCATTGCCCATAGGGCGCAGGCTCATAATGCGCCCTGCTATGCTAATGTTTTTATAATTCAGCTTGTCGCGCTCGTAATTTTCAAGGATATCGGCAGAATTTGCATTTACCTCATAAAGTTCCGCGGGGTAAGGCTCTACACCGAGTTTTCTAATCTCATCTAATTTGTGCCGCCTGATTATTTCCTGTTCTGATAGTTCCATGAATAGTAATATTTGATAGTGTGAGCAAATATAGCAGAGAAGTGAATAATGAACAGGCAAAAAAGGAAAATTAAAATAACCTGGCTATAAACAGCATAAAAAAAACCTCCCTGTAAATTTTACAGAGAGGCTGGTGTGGCAGGGGGGAAGCAATTTATTTTATAAGAGTTACCCTTCCTATATATGAATGAGGATTTTTAAAGATGTCAGTAAGTTTAATTATATATACGTAAGTATCTTCCTGGGCAATATCCTGTCCTCCATTTGCTCTTCCATCCCATCCTTTTTCCATATTCTGTGTTTCAAATATTTTCATGCCCCAGCGGTCATATATCACCATATCGAAATCTACAACTCCAACCCCTTTACCGGTGAAATAATCGTTTAACCCATCTCCGTTAGGGGTAAATGCGTCGGGCACATAGAAGGTAAATTCAGGTGAAATATGCACTTCATGTTTCGTTGTATCCGGGCAACCGAATGAATTATTGGTATATAAATGTACAGTGAATGTTCCGGTATCGGCATATCGGTGAGAGGGGCTTTCTTCAATCGAGAATGCAGAGTTATCTCCAAAATCCCATTTCCACTTATTGGTGTTAATTGAACCATCAATGAAATCAATTACCGGGTTTGTAATAGGCGCTGCATCGGGATTGGCCGTAAAGTTTGCCTTCGCTGTCGGGTATATGGTAATGTTGGCAGGGGCAGAGGCTTTATTGCTGCATCCTGCAGGTGTGGTAACAATTACAGTTACAAGATATAAACCTGACTGCGAATAAGAGTGTGAAATAGGGTTTGTATTACCAGTTGTTCCGTCTCCAAAATTCCATGCGTAACTGTCCGTTTTATTTGCGGCAGTAGTATCATCATAAGTAAATACTGCTCCTTTGCATGAAGCGGATGTTTTAGCCGGTATTTCAATATGGGGAAGGGGGTTTATTGTTACAGGAATAGTTTTGGTTACCTCGCTTCCGCATTGATTCATTACAGTAACAGTAAATGTTGAATCATTGGTAATAATCAAATGAAATGGGCCGCTGCCGCTGTAACCATTGCTCCAGTGAATATTTACGCTACCCGAATTGGCGTTGGTAACATTGGCAAACAGGGTAACGGTATCTCCGTAGCAAATGAATTGATGCGGTGTAACGGATACGTCCGCAGGGCCAAGGTTCCAGGTGTTTATGGTTACTGTAGCGGGTGTACCGATACATCCTTTGCCATCAGTAGCCGTAATGGTATATGTGGTCGAATTAACCGGGGTTACATTCTGTGTAGCAATTGAACCAACGCCAGTGCTCCATTGGTATGTATATGTTCCATTGCCTCCATGTCCCGCGGCTACAATAGTAACTGTTGTGCCACTGCAAATAGAGTCAGGTGCAGTGGCGGTTGTTGTAACGGGTGGGGGTTGTGTAATTGTAACTGTATCGCTCACCGGGCAGTTATGTGCGTCAGCAATATTTATAGTGTATGTGCCGGCGCTCAATTTTGAACCTTGATTGCTTGTCTGCGGAGGAACCGTGCTCCATAAATATTGATAAGGAAGAGTGCCGCCGCTTACAGCAACTGTTGCTGAACCATTGCTGTCTCCATAGCAAATAAGGTTTGTGGTATTTATTATGCTTGAAGTAAGTTTTGCCGGTTGCGTTACAATAACTGTGTCTTTTTTGGTACATCCGTTTGCGTCGGTCACAAGAACAGTATAAGTACCTATGCCTAAATTATCAGCCGTATCTCTATGTTGAGCAGGAGAAGTACTCCATATATATGTGTAAGATGGCACACCGCCGGAAACCAAGATGGTAGCCGACCCGTTTTGCAGGCCGTAACATGAAGGAGGTTGTACTGTTGTTGTTGCTGTAATTATCTTAGGCTGGGAAATATTTATAGTATCTTCAGTTATGCAGTTATGTGCATCAGTTACAGTTACAATGTATGTGCCTGTTGCCAGTTTCGTTGCACTGTCGCTTGTGCTGACTTTTGGAATCCATGAATAGGAATAGGGTGAAAAGCCGCCTTTGACGGTTATTTTAGCTGTGCCGTTGCTGCCTCCGTAGCAGCCAACATCTGTTGTGGAGTTTAGCTCCGATAATGCAGCGGGTTGCGCTACAATTATGGTAGATACATACTTGCAGTTATTGGAGTCGGTAACTGTAACTGTATATGTTCCTGCAGCCAGGTTGTTTGCAACTGAATTGCTTCCTCCATAAGGAGCCCAGGAATACTGATAAGGAGGTGTTCCTCCGCCGGCAACTATTGTGGCGCTGCCATTATTTCCGCCATTGCAGCTTGTACCCGATGAGGATGCTGAAGTAGCAATAGCTTTTGGTTGAGTGACATTTATGGCAGATGTAATTGTACATCCGTTTGCATCAGTTGAAGTTACCGTATATGTTCCTGCAGTAAGATTATCTTCTGATGAGCCCTTACCTCCGCCTGGTGTCCATGAATAGGTATAAGGAGGTGTTCCGCCCGATACTGCATCAACAACGGAACCATTGTTTCCGCCATTACAGCTTACTTCAGTGGATGAAGGAATTGATGCCAATGCAGCAGGTTGCGAAACCGAAACCAACGTGGAAGCGGTACATTGGTTGGAATCAGTAATTGTTACTGTATAAGTTCCTGCCTGGAGATTGCCCGCTGTTGCCGCATTACCTCCGGCCGGTGCCCATAAATACGTATAACCCGGGGTACCTCCGCTTATGGTTACCATAGCGCTGCCTGTATTGCCTCCGTTGCATTTAACGGGTGTAGTTGTGACAATAGTCTTTATAACAGTGGGTTGTGTTACTGTTATTGTATCAATAGTAATGCAGCCGTTTTTATCGGTTATTGTTACAGAATATATCCCTGTAGTAATAGTATTGGCTGTTGAACCAGTCCCGCCCGAAGGAGCCCAGTTATATGTAAATGGTCCTGTGCCGCTTGTTATATGTACTATGGCGCTGCCATTATTGCCACCGTAACAAAGTTCACCAATTTCAGATAAGGTAGCCGTGGGACCGGCAATATTATTGATTAAAACTGTTATTTGTTTGGTACATCCGTTGGCATCAGTTATGGTACAGGTATATGTGTTTGCCGGAAGGTTCGAGTATGTCGCAGTATTTCCACCGGTGTAACCTGCAGGAGCCCAGCTATAAGTTAATGCGCCTGTTCCACCTGATGCTGTTACAGTAACATTTCCATTATTGCTTCCGCATGTAGCATTTGTTAAGCTTACTATATAATCAGCTATAGCCGGCGGCTGGGTAATGGTACCGGTATCAGTTGTTGTACAACCGTTTATGTCAGTTATGGTACAAGTATAGGTACCGGTAGTAAGGTTAACGCCTGTTGCACCGGTTCCACCTGATGGAGCCCAACTGTAAGCATATGGGCTTGTACCGCCTGTCGCATTTACAATTGCGCTGCCGGTGTTGCTTCCGTTACATTTTATTGGATTGGTTGTTATAGTAGCGCTTAATGCATTTGCAGGTTGAGTGAGTAAGGTAGTAGCAGTTGCAGAACATCCGTTATTATCCGTTATAGTAACTGTATATGTTCCAGCGCTTAAATTAGTTGCTATGGCATTTGTACCTCCTGCCGGCGCCCATGAATAGGTGTAAGCAGGAATGCCGCCGGCGGCTGTTACTTTAACGCTTCCGGTATTGCCTCCGTTGCATTTAACAGGGGTATTTATTATGGTGGCAGTTATAACAGAGGGCTGTGTGATGTTCGCAGCAGCAGTCGTATTGCATCCGTTTGCATCAGTAACGGAAACTGTATATGTTCCTGCGGCAAGGCTATCGGCTGTGGCATTGGTGCCTCCTGCCGGCGTCCATAAATAAGTATAAGGAGTTGTTCCTCCGCCGGCAGTAATAGCAGCACTTCCATTTGCTTCTCCATTACATTTTACGGAAGTTGTGGTTGCATTTGCAGTTAAAGCTGCCGGCTGGGTTATATTGTTCGTAGCTGTTGCAGTACATCCGTTAGCATCGCTTACTGTAACCGTATAAGTTCCTTTTGCCAGGTTATCCGCAGTAGCATTGGTACCTCCGCCTGGTGCCCATGAATAAGTATAGGCAGGTGTACCGCCATTTGCTGTTACTGTTGCGCTACCTGTTGCTTCTCCGTTACATTTAACAGGAGAAGAGGTTGTACTTGCAGTTAAGGTTGCCGGTTGGGTAATATTAGCAGTAGTAGTTACACTGCATCCGTTGGCATCGGTAACGGTTGCTGTGTAAGTGCCTGCAACAAGGTTTTTTGCAGTGGCATTGGTTCCGCCGCCAGGAGTCCATGAATATGTATAGCCGGGAGTACCGCCGCCTGCTGTTACTGTAACACTGCCTGTTCCTCCGTTACACTTTACAGGAATTGCCGTTGCCGTTGCTGCTAAAACAGCCGGCTGTGATACTGTTGCCGTAGCTGTTGAAGTGCATCCGTTAGCATCCGTTACCGTTACAGTATAGTTACCAATACTTAATCCTGCATTATTACTGCCTGTCTGGCCATTGCTCCATGAATACGTATAGGCAGGTGTACCACCCCCGGCCGTTACCAAAGCGCTTCCTGTATTACCCCCATTGCATTTTACGGGAATAGCAGAGGCAGCAGCGGTCAACTCTACAGGCTGTGTGATGATGGCAGCGTTAGCAGTAATGCTACACCCATTAGCATCGGTAACGGTAACAGTCAGCGAATTTCCTGCCGGTAATCCTGTAACAGTAGTTGTAGTTTGGCCATTGCTCCAGGAATAAGTATAAGCCGGCGTTCCACCTCCTGCCGTAACAGTGGTGCTTCCGTTATTACCTCCGTTACATTTTACAGGGGTATTGGTAGTTGCGGCTGTTAAAGCCGTAGGTTGCGTAATAGTTATATTGACAGTGGCAGTACATCCGTTGGCATCAGTTACTGTTACAGCGTAAGTGCCTGCTGATAATCCTGTGGCGCTGGTTGTGGTTTCACCATTGCTCCATGAATAAGTATAGCCTGGAGTACCGCCTCCGGCTGTTATGGTGGCGCTGCCAGTTGCACCACCGTTACATTTAACCGGAATAGAAGAAGTAGCAGTTGTCAGTGCGGGAGGCTGAGTTATGGTAACATTAGGAATATCGGTAATGGAGCAGTTATTGGCATCGGTAATAGTTACCGTTACCGTATAATTTCCGGCTGGAAAACCGGTAGCAGTGCTTGTGGTTTGCCCGTTACTCCATAAATAAGTATAGTTTGGCGTACCGCCGGCGGCTGTTACCGTAACGCTACCCGTATTACTTCCATTGCACCTTGCAGGGGTAGTGGTGGTAGAAGCAGTTAAGCCGGATGACTGGGCGACAATAGCTGTAGCAGTAGTGGAACAGTTATTGGCATCGGTTATGGTTACTGTATATGTCCCGGCTGTTAAATTACTTGCCGTTGCATTGGTTCCACCGGCCGGAGACCATGAATATTTATAAGCAGGAGTACCGCCATTGGCGGTTACTGTGGCGCTGCCCGTATTACCCCCATTGCATTTAACAGGAGTAGTTATAATGGTAGCCGCTAGGACAGCAGGCTGAGAAATAGTTACTGTATCAATAATTACGCAACCCTCTGCATTGGTTACCTCACAGGAATAAAGGCCCGCAGGAACATTACTGATTGTTGCATTGGTTCCCCCGGAAGGTGACCAGTCGTAAAAAAACGGCCCTGTACTACCCGTTACAGTTATTGTAGCGCTACCTGTATTACCACCATTACATTTTACCGGAACAGTAGTTGTTGTTGCTGTAACTCCTGCGCTGTTGTTGGTCAGGATTACTACCTGTTTAGTACATCCGTTCGCATCAGTTATGGTACAGGTATATATACCGGCAGCAAGATTGGAGTATGTTGCCGTATTTCCGCCCGTGTAGCCTGAAGGAGCCCAGCTATAAGTGAACGCTCCGGTTCCGCCCGATGCAGTTACACTCCCGCTCCCGTTATTCAGACCGCATGCGGTAGTTGTTACGCTTACACTGGCTGTTATTGCCGGTGGTTGCGTAACGGCCACCGTAGCTTTAGCCGTGCATCCATTAGCATCGGTTACGGTCGCAGTATAGGTTCCAGCGGTAAGATTGCTTATTGAAGCATTGGTGCCTCCGCCGGGTGTCCATGAATAGCTATAGGCAGATGTACCGCCACCGGCCGTTACCATAGCGCTGCCTGTGCTGCTTCCGTTACATTCTGCAGGAACACTTGTAGTAGTTGCAGTTAAGCCTGCCGGCTGGCTGATAATGGATGTGACAGTGGCGGTGCAACCGTTGGCATCGGTTATGGTTACAGTATAGCTCCCTGCCGTAAGATTATTTACTGTAGCATTGGTTCCACCACCGGGCGCCCATGAATAGGTGTAAGCCGGAGAGCCGCCGCTTGCAGTTACCGTAGCACTGCCTGTATTGCCACCATTACACTTTACCGGTGTATTGGTTGTTGTGGCAGTTACAGCTGAGGTAGGTTGAGTAATAGTTATGTTGGCAGAGGCATTACACCCATTGGCATCGGTAATGGCTACCGAATAATTTCCTGCCGATAAACCTGTTGCAGTGCCTGTAGTTTGCCCGTTGTTCCATAAATAAGTATACCCTGGAGTGCCTCCTCCTGCCGTTACAGTAGCGCTTCCTGTGTTACTTCCGTTACATTTTATATCAGTAACTGATGTGGTAGCTGTTAAAATTGCAGGTTGGTTAATTGTTACAGTGGCCGTTGCAGTACATCCGTTGGCATCAGTAATAGTTATTGGGTAAGTGCCGGCGGATAAACCTGAGGCAGCAGTGGTAGTTTGTCCGTCACTCCAGGAGTAAGTATAAGCAGGTGTGCCTCCGGAGGCTGTTACTGTGGCGCTGCCGGTATTACCACCATTACATTTTACAGGAACAGTTGTAGTTGCAGTTGTTAATGCTGTTGGCTGAGTAATTTTTGCTGTACCTGTAGCTGTGCATCCATTGGCATCAGTTATTGTTGCGGTATAAGTACCTGCGATTAACCCTGTAGCACCGGAGCTCGATTGCCCGTTACTCCAGGAATAGGTATAAGGAGCAGTGCCGCCGCTACCCGTTACAGTTGCACTGCCTGTATTGCCACCATTGCATTTAACAGGAGTAGCGGAAGTAGTTGCGGTTAAAACTGGTGGTTGACCAATACTTGTTGATGCGGTAGTTGTGCATCCGTTGGCATCTTTAACAGTTACTGTATAAGTTCCGGCAGTAAAGTTGGTTGCAGTAGCATTGGTGCCTCCGCCCGGAGCCCAGGAATATGAATATGCAGGGGTGCCTCCGGAAGCAGTTGCCGTTGCCGTACCTGTGTTGCCCCCATTACATTCAACAGGGGTGTTTACAATAGTTGCATTTACAGCGGTCGGCTGCGTAACATTATCTGTGGAAGTTGCAATGCATCCGTTTGCGTCTGTCACTGTAACAGTATAGCTTCCTGCTGCAAGGTTGCTTGCTGTGGCTTTGGTGCCTCCTGTTGGTGCCCATGAATAGGTATAGCCGGGAATACCGCCGCTTGCGGTTACCGTAGCGTCACCCGTATTATTTCCAAAACAATTTACCGGAATTTCAGTTGTTGTCGCATTCAAAGCAGCAGGTTGTGTAACTGTCGCTGTGGCTGTAACTGTGCATCCGTCGGCATCGGCAATCGTCACGGTATAAATTCCGGCAGCAAGGTTGTCAGTGGTGGCTGAAGTTCCACCGCCCGGGGCCCATGAGTAGGAGTAAGCAGGAGTACCGCCACTTGCAGTTACTGTAACACCGGCTGTATTTCCTCCATGGCACTTTTCCTGTGAGCCGGTGGCAGTGGCAGCTAAAACAGCAGGTTGTGTGATATTGGTTGTAGATGTAATTATACATCCATTTGCATCTGTAACAGTTACCGTATAAGTTCCCGCTTTGAGGTTGTTGGCTGAAGCATTGGTTCCGCCGCTTGGGGACCATGAATAGGTATAAGGCGGTGTGCCGCCGCCTGTAGTAACTGATGCGCTTCCGGTATTGCCACCGTTGCATAATACCGGTGTATTTATGGCAGTGGCTGTTAAAGCTGGCGGTTGTGTAATATTTGTCGTAATAGTCGCGGTGCACCCTATTGAATCCGTAACAGTTACCGTATAGGTTCCTGCTGTTAAGTTAGTTGCTACTGAATTGGTTTCACCGGAAGGTGTCCACAAATATTGAAAAGGCGCGAAACCTCCGCTTATTGTTGCAGATGCAGTGCCGTTGCTTCCTCCATAACAGGTAATATCTGTGCTTGGCTGGGTAACGGATACCGTAGGAACAGTGCTGCCTATTACTGTATCTACAATAGTATCGGTACAGCCGCTGCCTGCTACACTGGCAATAGCTACTTTATATACTCCCGGACAACTTACCGTTACTGTTTGCTGGTTGCTGGCGCCAACAATGCAAGGCCCATACCATTGATAGGATGAAGCACCCGATGGTGCGGTGGCGTTAAGCGTAGCTTCATTAGAACAGAGAACAGGGAAAGAAGTAATTATACCTGCCAGGCAGGTAGCGTCAAAATATGCATAACCAAAGTGCGCGCCCAGGGCGCAGTCTGAGCTCGTTACCACTATGGTAACGCACTGGCCTATATATGCCTGCAATGGAACATATACTGTGCTCCAGGGTTTGCAATATACAGTGTCCTTGTCAGGTTTATAGTATATACCTGTATACCCGGGAATGCCGGGTCCTGAAACTACTGAATAATTACCGCAACTGGGTATTTGATTGCCATTCTGGTCGAGTATCTGTACATTAAAGTAAGGTTGTTGATAAAAGGCATGGCTGGGATTTTCCAGTACTACAGCATACATATAGGTAAAGTTCGCATTGGCCTCCGTTACTGTAAATGTCTGCTCTAATATCCCCATTTGCGCGTGAGGTGTCGGTCCATCGCCTATACGGCATGAGTATGAACCTCCGGTTGGACAAACAACGGGTATTAATGCACCTGCAATAGGGTCAACGCCTGCTCCGCTCATTAATGTTACCTGGTAAGTATTTGTGTTAGGGTCAAGCGCTGCGCTTGTAACAGCGCCGCAGGCGCCGCCAACAGGGGTAGTATTTTTAAAAACTTTGGTGGTAGAAGTATTTTCTGCATAATAAGCGTACCATGCCGATAAGTTTCCGTTTTCAAAACCTATATTATCACATGCCGGATTACATGGAGGCAAGGCAATGGGCGGCCCCGAATGTTTGCGGTTGATTTGATTTAGACTTGCAGGATTCTCTTTTTCGATTTTCCTGAACTCATTAAATAAGTTTACATATTCTGTAATCTTTAGCAGGGCATAATTTTGTATATCAGCATCAGTGGTTATTTGTTTGCTTTCAACTTTATTCCAGAATTCAAACCTGTCTGTTCCGTTTATCTTATCATAATAATAGTCGCTGAAAAGAGCCATTTCGGAATCTGAAGCTCCTGTTTGCTGCTGAACACTATTTAAGATATGGAACGATTGCAGCTTGTCGGTGGCAATTTCTATCTCATCGCCCTCTTCGGACTTGCTTTGAGAAGAATCGTGGTTTGCTGCGATTTCATATTGGGGAGAAGTGCCATTAAGTAATTTGTAATCTTCCTGATGCGTGTTTAAATTTTGTTTTTCGTTGTATAATATGCCGTAATTCTGAATTTCATTTTCCAAAGCCGGTTCCTGTGAAGGATTTTCCGGAATCAACAATTGTATGTTCCGGAGGCTTCTGCCATCGCCATCTGAAGTCGGAGCTTTATTTTTTATATTCCTTGCTAAGGTAACATGGCAGTTAAACAAACAGAAAGTTGCTATAAGTAACGTTATCCGTATCCCATGTAGAAGCCTGCTAAGTATGTATCCCGTTAAGGTAGTTATGGGTTCCATCCGAAATTAATTAGTTCTCTTTAAATACCTAAACGATATAGGAGATATGAGGTTACATATATTTTGGGGTTATTTTATAATTATCAATAAATCAGATTGTTGCGGATTGTTAAATATCAACTATACAAAAAAATGGTGTTTAGATTGACATTTTGAGTGAATATGTTTTTAATAATATAACCGAAAAAATGTAACCTTTTTTCAGTTAATCGTAAAAGGGCGGTTTTGCATTTTTAATATGAGAGACAGAATAATATATATTTTTCTTTGGCATAAAAAATATAATGATTCGGGAGTTTAAGAAAGAGTAAATCTTATTGCAAAACCTCCATCCATAGTTGATGTTGGGTAGGAAGATGATATCTGTGGAGTGTTAATAATCTTATCAAAATATATCCTGAAAGTAACCCGTGAGTTTATATTGTATTCTGCCTGCGATTTTAAAGATATAATATCTTGCCCGCCGGTAATCTGGTCTGAAAGGTTATCTGTGCTTCGCAAAATGGTTTCATTCAGCCTGTAAGACAAATCAACCTTAATTGTAATATCGTTCTTAAGAGGTTTATTGCCAATTTTTATAGGAAGCTGTACATTTTTAATTTTATACCCCAAACCTGCAATATATTCCTGCCCATGTACTTCGTTAATAGAGAGGTCGCTCATATTAAGCGCAATCTGCCTGTCTGTGCGTATTTCAAGATTAGACATAATATTACTTTTTAAGGTAACCCCGATTTTAATAAGCGGTGAAAACTGCTCTGTAAGCGCCACAGTCGGAATCTGGTCTGCCGGAATGAAATCACCGTTTATATCCCTGGCCCAGGCGCCATAAGGATTATATAAAAGATTATAATTATAGCCTCCCACGCTATATGAAGATGTATATGCACTGCTGATAGTTACACTCTGGGTATTGGCTTTTACCCAGGGAATAATTTTCGGAAGGCCCGAGTATGCTATGGTCCAATTGGGAAAAGGTATAGCGGGGAAAGGGCTAAGGGAAATATTTGTCGCGCTCCTTCCGGAATATGCAGCGAGAAATGCAGGTATAACAACACTCTGTGAATATTTACTGTATCCGTCATAAAATACAGAATCCCGGTTTGAATTTGGAACCGGCCCTTTTGATTGGCTCCCGGAAGCGGTTCCAAGCCGTTGGGAAATAATTGTCCTGTCATTCAAATACGCATAAAATAACCTCGTATCACCGGCAGAATTACCTTCAAAAATAGTACCTAGCATTAAAAATGACATGCTGAAATTTCCCGATTCAGTAAAACCGCTAAGAGAAGGATAATGGACATTATTGGCGCCTATTGAATCATGAAGATATTCGCTTGTAGATTGCGATTGGGTATGCGTTGCCGTAATGTCAATCTTAAGGTCGGGTACCGGTTCTAATGAAGCATGGGCACTGAAAGTTTGTGTATATACAGTAGTGAAAGGAGTATAGAAAGTACTTGTAGTATCTATCCAGTGATTTTGCAATGCCTGTGAAATAAATTCGGGGACCTGGACATTGGCATATTGACCAGGCCCGATTTTAAATGGATATCTAACAGTTTGTTGACCCCCGCCAAATACAAACAATGGCCCGGGGTCCCAGTCATGGCTCGGATTCATACCCAACACATCCGAAAAATCAGTATAACCTGGTAATACCATTCCCTGGGTCTGGCTATAGGTAAATGATATGTTTTTTACCGATGTAACAAGATGAGCAAACCACTTTTCAACATAGAAAGCTGTAGTTTTGGAAGTATCGTGCATAAATTTCAGGCTATCTTCAATATGTTTCAGGCTATCTAAACCATGCTGGGTTTTAGGCTTCTGGTTCTTATTAAGCAGCCCGCCTCTGCCAGGTGGATTCCGGCCCGGGTATGTCCCGTTATTTTTATTATCCTGCAGGAATTTTTTAAAGAAAGCTACTTTATTATAGAGCATTGCCATATTAAGTTGCCCGTTAATCTGCTTTGTATTTGAATTTTGTATAGTCGCGCCCAGGTCTTCATCGGCAAAGGGAGCATGCATCCAGTCGTAATTACCGGTATAGCGGGCATTGGCTGTTACAAAATCAAGGAAGGGAATTTTATTTATAGGTATGTCATAACTGAGATTCACAACTTGTTTGTAATCTGTATTTATCTGGTGGGTAAAAAAGTCCTGCCTCACGCTATCGCGTTGCTGTTGTGTGGTTATCGGGAGACCTTCCGGTTCCATTACACGCGAGTCATTGGTTGCAGTATATTCAAATTTCAACGACTTGGTAATGGGAAAAGTAAAGTTATAGTTCCGCGTTACATTAAATGTTTTACCCACATCATCCGGTAAATTAACTACAACATCCGGTATATTTACCCGCATCAGAAAGTCGTTATACCCCCTGTTAATATTTGCCGATATGCTCAATTTATCTATCATGGGATAGAAATTAAAATCTCTTATTAATGCCAGGTATTTGCTCTTTTTGAAAAACTCCGATTTTATAAGCGGTTGTATGGCCTTGGGATGGAATGAATAGGTATAAGTCAGTGCGCCTTTGTAAGTTTGAGTAATGCTATGCTGGGTATTTATATCTTGATGGTCTTGCTCGGTATATGCATACGTGGCCGAAAAATTCTGAATATCATAGAAATGGCTTTTCTTCTTATTTTTTCCCTTGTTTACATGCACATTGGTAAAGTTCATGCTCTTTTGGGTGGTAACGCTCTCAACTATTTTTTTTAGGGAGTCCCCGCTTTCTTTTGACATGGTGGCAAGCGACTGTGTAAGTAAAATATCTGGGTCAAGCGGGTTGTATTCGGGTATAACGTATTGCTGCCCGTAACTCAAATAAGTAGGTATGCTCAGGTTCCAGTTTGGAGGCAGGAGTTTGCCCATTTCAAGGTTAGTAGCCAGTGTATAACCCAAATCGGTTTCACGGCTCAGGTTGCCCACATTGGTTTCGAGGCTGCCAAACCCGGGTGTTGAAATATTTCCTGCGATTGATAAAGTACCCCAGTCAGCCAGTTTGGCCGATTCCCTCGTTATGGCAGCCACTCCTCCTTTTTCCGAGAAATTGGTCATGCGCAATTCATCAAACCACACCTCTGTGCATTTAGGCAACCCGTTATTGGTAGTGGCATTCGCCGAAGTCCGCTTGGGGTTTCTTACACCCAGCATCAAAACCTGTACATTACTTATTGTCGGGTCACCGACGACGGTAATATTGTTATCACCATCTTTAACTGTATATGGTATTTCAAGCGCTATTGCTGAAGGGTTGCCCCCTGCAGCCGCATCCCTTGCCAGTTTTGCATTTTCAAGTTTTGTAAGCACAATATCCATTTGGTTATTGGTGGGCCAGACTGTTGCCTGGTCATTCGCGTTGTTTGTGTTGTAGCTGCCCGGTGGAGTTACCTGCAATGGAATTTCATATTCGTAATAGTTCTGTGTAAAATCGCTTCCTATCCGGATAAATGCCGTAACATCGCCGGTCTTTAAGGGGTGAGCAGGGTCAGCCGATTCGCAGTGAATAAACATTTGCATGTCCTTATAAGCCCGCAAATCAAGTTGTACATTTTTATATACCCCGCGCGCGTCTCCGCTCTGCAACTCGCAAACCTGTAAGGCAAGCGAGCCTTCGTTTTCCTGCACCAGGTTGGCAGACTGCAGGTTCAACTGTCTTTGTATGCCCGGCGGAATTACATAGCTGACAGGGGTACGATCTGCATTTTCTTCAAGGTTAACCCCATACATGTTAAAGGCTGTAAGGTTATAATCATTGGGAATATACCCCCCCGGTGAAAGCAGTGTGCCGGTATATTTGCGCCAGTCATCCCTCACCAGTTCGAGTTTAGCAAAGCGGCAGATAACCGGCCTGTCGAATCCTTTAAAATACATGCGGATAAAACGGATAGAAGTAAAATCAGCTATAGGGCCTATTTTTCGGATATATTCTGAAATGGGAATTTTAAACTGGTACCACCAAACCCCCGCTTTCTGGCCTGCGGGAGTAGAAACCGATGGCCCCTGGACAGCATCGGTCATAAAGTTATTTCCGCTGTTACTGGGGCTAATATCTTTGGGGTCAAATTTTATTGCATATTCATAATACGTTTCATCTGTACTCAAGGTATTATCCTGGTTAATATCTTCGGTATTGGGTAAAGAGCTTTCAGTGGTAGGATAATTGCCTCCAACAGGGTTCTGACTTCCATACTGAGCCTCTGTAGCGGAATTGCCTTCCAATCCATTATAGTGCATATAGCGGTTTAGCACAGTAACATTGGCTTTATCATAGTCATCTCCACGGTAATAATGGTAATCATCATTTGAAGGGTCCCTGTTTGCCTGGGCATAAGCGCTATCGGATGGTGAATAATTTTTATCTACTCCATTGATAAAAGAACTGAAAAATTGTTGCTCCTGGGCATCTGATAAACCATCCAGCCCAACATCCTGGTATGGGCGCGAGGCAGTATTATTATCAAATGCATCTACTAATGAAGGATTCACCGGAATATGCCCCCAATGTGTCTGGGTCCAGGGATTATTTATATTACTGGGGTTTTGCTGGTCAGCCTGGTCTGTAGGCAATCCATTTTCAAAGCTTTTCAATCCATCGGGCAATACATCTTCAGATACATCACCCAAATCGAAATATAAAGTTCCGGTCGAATTAGGCCCTTGAAGGTTGCCATTGGTTTGTGTTGCGGCAACAGATGGTGAAGAATTATCTGAATTATAAGGGTCCATCATCCAGAATTCAATGAACCCGATATTGTTGGCTTCAAAATTGGTATTCTGTATGGGCATTTGTATTCCGCCCCACCTCGATGTTGAATCTCTAAGTGTTCCATCGGCATTCATACCTGCTGAAACTTTTTTACCCTGTGAATTTGTGGCGCCATTATAATCATAATTATATGGCCCTTTCAGGCTTGGATAATAGGCAACATTGAGCACGGGCAGGTTTAGGGGAGTACCTGTAGGCGATTGTTCGTTAGGGAAAACCTCTGTTTGCAGAACCATCCGGTTAAAATTGCATGACATATCAGCAGTGCTCTCACTCGAAGGCGTGAGGCCGCTGGTTTGTTGCTGGAAAAGCGGGTCAACTACATACCACGCAACTTTTGCCCTGTTATATCCTGAAGCTGTGCTGGCCGTATCAATGGGAGAAGCTTCCGGGAAAGCGGTGGGTTGCCCTTGCGGAATACTTGCGAGAGACCATCCATAAGGCGGGGAGATGTCAATAAAACTTTCGCAATTATCAAAATTATCTATGTATGCATTTCCTGTTGTTCCAATGTATTTGGGGTGCCCCGGTATCATGGCGGCAACCTCGGTGCTGGAAGTAATTTCAGAAGGCGCTTTTGTCCTTATAAACGGTAAGTGGTCCACCAAATCGGTAATTAACGGTGCCTGGGTTTTGAAATCTTCGTTTAAGCCCACCATAGTATTGGAAACAGGTTCCTGGCCAATGCTGACAATTTGCGTAAGCGGGTGCTCAGTATAATTAACGACCGTGGCGCCGAGGTTAAAATCTTTCGATACCATGTAATCGAAATGCTGGCCAAAATATGTTTTAGATTGAATGCTGAACAGGGCATTATTTTCTAATGATACCTGGATGGCAGTACCCGAACTCAATAATCCCTGGTTAAGTATTTTCACCCTTCCCAAAGTGTAATCAACGGTGTAGTCAACATTTTCTGTAAGTTTTATGCCACCTGCCGTAACCAATACCGAACCCGGCGGAATGTTCATTGCCCCCAAAGAAATATCTGAGCTTACCGAAGACTGGAATGAACCCCGTATCCAATACCTGTCAAGGTTTGCCTGTTGCTGAGCCGCGACGAGCACGGAATCATATAATGACTGGAATAAATAAGGCTGTTGCTCCGCGGTGGTATAACCGGCTGCGGTAAGTTTGTTCTGAAGGTATGAGCCGAAAGGTTCAACACTTGGAAAAATGACAAGGCCATTTGCCGGGTCTATAGTTAGCCCGGGTAAAAAATCAAACATACCATCGGGAACCTTATCGCCTTCGGCATCTAACTTGTCAAGCCCCATTACACCAAGTAAGAGGTCGCCTTTCAATGAGCCGGTTGGCAGGTAAGGAATATCAACACCTGTGGCAGGATTGGAAAACCATACCAAAAGCATAAAGTTTTGCGAGTTTATCTGGTAGGAGCCGAGAGCGTAGATATTTTTCATCATCAACTGCCACATAGGCACGGCAGGAGTAACATCGGTGCTTTTTAACATTTTTACAACAAGTTCATTTGTGGTAGGTACTCCGTCAGTCGAAAACTGGCCTACCTGGTAAACTGCCCCATTGTATGTATATTGATAAGCTACGCCAAGTACCTGGGCATTGTTTAAAGGTTGTTTTAACGAAATATAACCCAACTTGGCGTTCAGCGTATATTCCGAAGGCGATAGCATTCTTGCCAAATCAACTTTTTCATAATCGGTTACCTGTGTTAACCCTGCGCCTGTGAGCCCGGATATTGCGGTTATAGGGTTATTTATCTGGGGATGGCGTGCCTCAATATAGGGTGGATTATCGCTATTCAATGTATTAGAGGGCGGATAAACTGTGGAATTGTTATAAGGGCTAATCATTGATACTGATTTATCTGTAAGGTATTTATCGCTTTCACCAAGGTCTGAAAGGGCAATAATATCGCGTGTGTTTTGGGTCGCGCTGGAAACATTGGTAACCCAAACCTCGATTTTGGTAATAGTTACACCCGAATTTATGATAGGAGGGTTTGAGAGGGCATTGTCATACTGGTCTCTGAAAAAATGCGAAAGAAAATAGTGCTGGTTGGCCATGTATTGGTCGCACTTTACATTAAAATTAGTTGTCTGAGCGCCATTCTGTACGGTAATGGTTTTTTTATTTCCCTGTTCCTGGGCATAAACAGTCGTCGATGTCAACCTGCCCCATTGCGTTTTTAGTTTTATACCGAATAAGCTTTGGCTGCCTGTTATCAGTGTTCCGGGAAGGTTAAACGTTATATTACCCGCGTCAATTTCCTTAATAATATCGTCTTCGTGGCCGTTGAAGTTTAGTTTCATCTGGTTTTGGAAACTGAATGTGGCCTTGGTGTTATAGGAAGTGGATAACTTAAGCTTGTCGCCTATTTCACCTGTTACGTTCAATTGTATATTCTCGTCAAAGTTGAAGGTGGTTAAACTCCTCTGTAATACCGGTAAAGCAGGGTTCTCCATCTTTGAATTATTAAATCCGAAGATAAGCTCTGCCGACCCTTGAGGTTTGATATTTACATAAGGGCTGCCAAAAATGTCGGTAAACAATTTTCCACCAATTTTAATCGGGGGTATGAGTTGTTTTTTCTGTTCCTTGGCCGTTGTTTGTACTTTTTTCTGAAAATAGCTTTTCTCGCTTTTATGGTTCATGTAATCCATAAACTGGTCTGAGTCCATTTCAGTGGGGATGCGGTAGTCAAGGCTACCAATCTTTTGGTAAATTTCATATTTGCCTGTCTGGGGATTATATATTATTTCGGTTTTCAGGTTTGAGGGATTCGAAAGCATAAGCCCTCCATCGGGTACCCAAAGCGGCATGCCGTTACCTGACTGGTCAGTAAAATCGAAAGGTAATATTATGGGTTCATTGGAAGTCTGAGGAGGTGTATCTACCGGCAGTGTAATGCAAAAACCAGACAATAAAGACGTTTCGCTCTTTGCCCATAATGGATTAAAATGGAGCAAAAGCATTAATGCTGCTGCAATAGGCAGATATTTTCTATAAAAGGTCAACAGACTCTTATTTTATACAAATAAAGAGTAAAGATGCTGCATCAATAAGTTGGTTTACGTTAATAATCACTTAATAGTCAATTTAAAAAGGGGAACGAATTTAAATTTTTTTCAGCACTCTTTTAACAAGGTCCTCAAGGGAAAGTGAATTCCCCTCGTCGCGCATGGTATTTTCAATGGCTTTTTCAGCGACATTTCTTGCATAACCAAGTACTTCCAGTGCATTTAACGCTTCCTGTTTCAGTTTATTGTGGGGACCAATGATGCCCGGGGCAATGCCGAAGCTTTCTTTGCCCATTTTATTGCGCAAATCCACTATAATGCGCTGGGCCGATTTTTCCCCTATACCTTTAATGGATTTGAGTTTGCTTACATCGCCATTTACTATTGCCTGCTGTATTTCGGGCGGGGAAAGAGAAGATAACATCATACGGGCCGTAACTTCTCCCACGCCTGAAACACTTATCAGGTCGCGAAACATTTGACGTTCATTCACATCGGCAAAGCCAAATAATACATGGGCATCTTCCTTTACACTTAAATGAGCATATAATTTACATTTCCCGCTTTCGGGTAATTTACCGTAAGTGTTCAGCGAGATATTTAACAGGTAACCAATACCGTTACAGTCAATAACTGCATAGGCTGGGTTCTTTTCTGTTAATGTTCCTTCAAAATATGCGTACATATAGGCAGTTAAGCATTTACCAATAAGGTATAAATATAGGGTTTTTATTTACTCCTCACCTGGGCATCAACTACGGCAATGGTTACCATATTTACAATTTCCCTTACCGAACAGCCCAATTGCAATATGTGTACAGGTTTTTTCATGCCTAATAGTACCGGGCCAATGGCCTCAAGGCCACCCAGTTCCTGCATAAGTTTATAGGCTATATTCCCTGCAACAAGGTTAGGGAAAATAAGCGTATTTACATTTTTATTTACCAGGTCTGAAAAGGGGAATTGTTCCTTGAGAAGTTCATTATTAAGAGCAAAATTTGCCTGTATATCTCCGTCCACTATCATACCCGGGTATTTTTGATGCAGTATAGAAACCGCTTTGGCAACCTTGTCGGGTATTTCTCCCTTTACTGAACCAAAATTGGAATAAGACAACATGGCTATGCGCGGAGTAATATTAAACTGGCGAATGCTGTTTGCCGTAAGTGCTGTAATATCCACCAGGTCCTCAGCCGTAGGGTCAACATTCATGGTTGTATCGGCAAAAAAGAAAGGCCCCTGTTTGGCAAGCAATATATACATGCCGGCCACCCTTCCTGCATCAGGATGCACACCTATAGTATCGAGCGCGGCTTTAATAGGGTCGGCATACTTGCGCGAAATACCCGAAATCATGGCATCGGCCATACCGGTTTCCACCATCAT
>JBKQUY010000035.1:0-18279 GCA_052325425.1 Bacteroidia bacterium
TGATTTACTTCACTTCAGGTTGACCTTTCCAGAGGTCTGTCATTTTATAATCCTGCACTCTTGCATCCTCTGCAACCTTTATGGCACGTACATACAAAGCGCCCATATCCACAACAGTTTTTACATCAGGGAAAAGGAAATTGGCCCCTCTTGCATGTGTGGTCATGCCATAAAAGTGGCCGCGTTTACGCTTAACCATATCTCCTTCGCCGGTGGAAGCTATGTATGCAATGTCCTCATACTTCAGGCCCTGTTTTGCAAGCACAGCCTGAACCATTTCTTCAGATAGCTGAGATGGGTCACGTTTGCGGATTTTTTCGGTTTGCTTATATATAATCTTGGGTTGTTCAGAATAGTCAACAAGCACTAATTTGATAAAGTTAGAACCCACATCTATTCCGAGAGTATAAAATGAGTTTTTCATAGTATTATATGGTTATTGCTTTATTTTTTGCGATTACCTTTTTTGTATAATTAACATTCCTTTCGGAGAGGTATTCCAGGATATAATTGAAGAGGCTTTCATCGGCGCCTATGTGTTCCGGGGCAAATACTCCCTTTTTGGAGAATTTACCTTCGAGCATCAGCGATGCGGCTGCCGTGCAGGTATAGCCGGTAGTACGTGCCATAGAAGTAGTATTTGATTTAGTGTCGAACCTGTCGAAAAGAGTATATACAAATTCTTCTTTTTCCCCGCCTATCACTACACGCATAACGGTAAAATCTTCTTCACCGGGTTTAAGTTTCCATTTCGGGAAGAGGAGTTTGGCCGTAACATGCAATGGTATAACAGAGGTTCCCTCAACAACTACAGGCTCTTTACCAAACAAGCCTGTTTCCCTGAATATTTTCATCAGTTCAGCATGGCCGGGATAGCGTAATGTTTTTTCTTTCATATCCGGTACGCCTTTCAGGGTTACTGCAAGAGTCCTGAGGCCGTCAGTGTCAAATGCTTCTAACTCTCCGGCGCCATCAAGAACTACTTTTTCAATTTCATCAAGGGCTACTTTAACCACTTCTTTTCCGTTTTTTATATAACGGGCTGGCCTGGTATATTCTTCCAGGACATCAATAGGAGAGAATACGGCTTTATATTCAAACGGCCATTCACGCTTAAAGGGAAGGCCGCCAACCATGCACTCGTATTTAAGCATTTTCATCCGCTCATTATGGTAACCGGCAATAATGTTGCACATTCCCGGAGCAACACCGCAATCAACTATAGCTGCCACATTCTTTTTAACTGCTAATTCATTTAACTTAAAAGGGTCTTCCGGGAAGAATGAAATATCCACCACATTTTTCCCGGCTTCAATGACGGTTTTAAGAGTGTCAAAGCCCATAAAGCCAGGTACTGCAAGGATTACAAGGTCAAATGGCTGAAGAAGCTCTGCCAGTTTTTTCTTATGGGTGAAATCACAAACCGTTGTGCTTATTTTAAGACGGGGCGGAAAGTCATTAAGCGATTCCTGCCTTATATCAGCGCATGTAACCTTGTATTTTGCGGCAAGGTCAATTGCCATTGTCTTCCCGATTAAGCCTGCTCCTAAAATAATGACGTTTTTCATCTTCCTGTTTTTTAAATAACTTCTGTTTTCTTTTTAGCCGATGGTAAATCAACGTTTATGTTTCTCCGTGCAAACATGGCGCCACCCAATGCACCCATAAAAATAGAATCAGTATGTATGTTAATCACAATATTTTTACCGTAGTTCTCTCTTATTAATTGCTCCAGGTATTTTATTACGGCCGGGTTTCTTGCCACCCCACCAGTAAATGTGAATTCATTGAATACCCCACCGGAGCGGGCAATGAGCGACATTGCGCGCATAATGATAGCTTTATGCAAACCACCAAGAATATCGGCGCGTTTTTCACCCAGGTTGGTAAGTTCGCGTAATTCAGCTCCTGCAAAAACGGTGCAGGTGGAGCAAATATTAACTTCTTTCTGGGCTTCCATGGCCATAGGGCCAAGCTCATTCAGTGATATGCTCATTTCATCGGCTATGTAACCGAGGTAGCGTCCGCATCCTGCGGCACAACGGTCATTCATCTGGAAACTGGTCACCAGGCCATATTTATCAACCTGTATGGCCTTTGTATCCTGGCCGCCAATATCAAGTACGGTGCGGGTGTTTGGGAAAATAGCGTGAGCGCCGAACGCATGGCATAAAATCTCAGAACGGATGCAGTCGCTTGGGAATGGCAGCAGAGCCCGGCCATAACCGGTTCCTGTCATATTGGTTATATTAAACTCCAGGTCAACTACCTCATCAATATGCTTGCGCAATGTTTCTGATACCTGGTTGAAATTACCTTTCAGAAGGTTCATTTCCGCATCGAAATTGATGTTTACATCAGATACCGTATCGGGTAAGTCATGGTATTTCTTCTGCAGTTCCTCAATGGCCTTATAAATAAGTTCTTTAAAATTAAACTGTATTTTTTCGTTTTCAGCGGGGCTGATACTTTTATCCCACACCGTCATAAGAGGTTCGAAAAGCGACATATCGAGCTTGTTCACTTCCTCATTGTATTTTTCTGAAACAATATCCCTGAAGAATTGGTTTTTGGCTCCCAGGTTGTTATATAGGTAGTCGTATTTAATTTTGGGCTTAAACGACTTGCGTATATTCCGCAGGTGGCCGAGCATTTCTTCCTGTTTTTCTTTCTCCTTAAAAAAGGATTTGCAGGTTTTTACCAATTCATCTCCCAGTTTATCGAGCCTTACTTTAAATTGCTCGTACGCAAATACACTTTCAAGGTCCGATATATATTTCTGGTATTCTGGCCTGGCAAGGGAATCTGCCATCAGTTTTTTCTTCAATATCGAAAAGCGGGCATTGTATATTGCTTCATCCCTCGCAATGTCGGCCGCTACCGCGTAGTTTGCACGGGTATTGGTGATGCCCTTGCCGGTTATCCGGTCATTTTCATCAATGATTACCGCCTTTGATGTTGTTGAACCTAAGTCAACACCGAGATAGTATTTATTCATCGCTTTGTATTTTCAATTTTAATCATTTAAAATCCTGCCCTGTTTTATTATTTATACTGTTGCCGTTTCGGTGCCAAGAATTATTTTTCTTTGTCCCAGCATCTGGAAATAAGATTCGAGCCTGTTTTTAATATTGGCATAAGAAAAATAGCGGGGGTCAACAAGGTCGCTTTCAATAAAGCCTACCGGCACACCGCAACGCTGTTCTATTTCTCTCATTATCATTAATTGCCCTGCCGAAAAGGAGTTACAGCTTTTAATTGAATTGATAAGGAAGCCGTCGGCCTTATATTCTTTAACATAATCGGCAAGCAGGTTTACCCTTTGCGGCAGATTCATATTGGTATAACAACCCATGCAATATTTGGAAAGGCTTTCCAATGGCTCATCAGGATTATGACGGAACCCTAAATCATAGACTCCGCCTACTTTGGTATAAGATGATGCTACAATTACAGCCCCCATATCATAAAATATTTTCCAGAACTCGCGGAAATTGGTCCAGTTGGGCGGGCCTTCCACCACAAGGCGGAATTTCTGCTCCTGCATTTCTCCCTCCGGGGTAACCGGGCCAAGCCCTAATTTCATCCGTTGCTGTACTTCGTTCCATAACTCGGTATAGTAATTTACAGCTTCCTGTGTACCCCGGAAGGCTGTAAAAATCGGGCCTATGTAATATACCCCTGCAAAGTAAGCATCAATGGGAGATGGTACGTTTTTTGCGCTTTCCAGTATTTTCACGAGTAAATCTTCAGCTTTAGCCGAATTTGCAAGCATCTTTGATAACCGGTTCTCATCATATTTCTTTCCCGATACCTTTTCCATTTTAGGTATAACATCTTCACGAAGCTGTCTTACCATATAGGTTACCTGTTCGGGCGATATTTTACCATCTTCCTGGTAAGGTGTATGCAGCATGGCAACCGGAACACCGGGGTATAGCCTCTCTAAATTCTCAAACCACTTCAGGAATGTAAAACAGCCGGTATAGCTTAATAACAGCAAGTCCGGTGATGGAAGCTTTTCACCTGTTGGCCCGACATTTCCATTCAGCATTGCGCCTATATCGCATTTTACATATGTACATACATCTTCCGAATAACCTATTTTTTCGGCATCTTTAATATAATCGCCCGATTTCTTCCTCATCCCGTTTTGCAGGGCATTTATTTCCGGGTAAACCGGAATCATATCGAATGAAAGAATAAGCTCTGTAAGATTGCCGGGAACAAAAGTGTAAACCACTTTCTTGCCCATTTCTTTTGCCTTGCCCAGATCATGGAATTGTTTGGCAAGCATATCTTTCTGGATAACCATGCTGTTTTCTTTGATTGCCTCTTTAGGGTTTGCCATATATTCTTAATTTTTAGTTCTTAATTATTAATTCTATTTAGGCCCATAGCTTAATTGAATCGGAAAATGTACCGGCCTGTTCCTTAATGATTTTAAACTGTCCCGTATTTTCATGATATTGGAAGTTAATGTGAGGTATGCCTGCTTCATCACATTCTTTTTGCATTTGAGGACGGTCAAGCAAAGCAGGGTCGCAAAAACTTGCTGCAGAGAAAATAACTCCGTCGGCTTTTCTTTTTTTTACCAATTCTACAAGCCTTTTGCCTTTCGGGTCACCTACATCATAGAAACAGGAAGCAAAAGTGCTTTTATATAAATAGGCATCGGTAATAGCACCTAAAGGGTCCGATGTACCTTCTTCTATATCTCCCTGTGTCCAGCGTGAACCAAGCATAAAGTCATCATCCACTATGTAACACCCTGCCATTTCAATAGATTTAATCAGGCCTACCGGAGGTTGTTCGCAGAATGAGCCTGTTACAACTACACGAATGTTATCCATGGGATTACCCCGTTCATTTTTAATTACATGGAGTACCTGCTCCAGTATCTTATTATGTTCTTCAATCGGGATTGTAATGCCTGCCCTTAAAATATGGTAAGTATCCACCGCGGAAAGCCTCCAGGGAAATTCCTGCCTGATATCATATGTTTTCTCAATAAGCCTCCTGTTGATATTATACAGCCTGATAGCTTCATTAAGTTTTTCGGTAGTAACAGCAACCCCGTTAATTTTTATCATATCATCCATCAGCTTCTGCATTTCTTCCCTGTAGAATGTACCGCCGATAAGCGGGTCAAAATTCTGGGGATAATCGAAGTAGCGCTGAAAGTTTCCTTTTTTGGATATTTTAAACATACCTGAAAGGTTTCTTACACAATCGCAGATTGCAGGGAAAAGAAACCCGTCGAACCCATCAAAATTGGTATCGAGTGCCATTTCTATTATTCCCCTTGGCAAATGGCATATATATGACTGGTAATAGGCGTCGCCCTTAATTATTTGCTTCCTGTCGCTGGTTCCCATTATACCAACCGGTATGCCGTTAGCCGCATGTATAATTTCCCTGGGCACATAAATGGGAAGATATCCTACTATAAGTCTGTCATTTGCCGATGCTTTCCATTTTTTTGCATAGGAAAACTGCAGGTCAAAAGCTAAATCGGCACATTCGGTAAGTATTTGTTCAAGTTGTGGCATTTGCTGATAATTTTAAGAATTATTAATACTTATTGCAATGTCTCCTTTTTCATTTACAAAGAAATTGTCAATTGACCATTTATAATATGATGCCCGTCATATAATATGAATTTTGTTCCGATTATTTTAGATACCTGAAAAGGAACTAAAAGCTATGAGATAAGAATTAAGAATGAAAAGGAATTGTGTGGTTTTGATACTTGCAGGCGGGCATTCATCGAGGATGAAATTCCCCAAAGCATACCTTGAAATAGGAGGGGAGATGTTTGCAGGAAAAATAGCTCATACCTATAACGAATTAGGATTTACAAGGGTAGGCCTTGTGATTAATGTGGCTTTTTGCAGCGCCGAATGGATGCCATATCTAAAGAAATTGCCGGCTGATATCCATGTTATTCCCGATTATTTTCCTGAAAAAGGCCGCATATTCTCTATTCAGACCGGGCTTGCAGAAGAACCAATAGCGGACTTCTGTTTTATTCATAATGTAGATAACCCTTTTATTACCGGTAAAGTTATAAAAGCCTTATGGGACAGCAGGTCAGAAGAATCGGCAGTAATTCCCGGATTTAATGGGCAGGGAGGCCACCCGGTGCTTATTCCGGCAAAAATTATTGATAGAATACGTACCATTAATGAACCGGAAAACTATACACTGAAAGATATATTGAACCAGTTTCCGCGGACTTTTGTTGAGACTGGCGATAACAGCATATTATTGAATATTAATACCCGGGAAGATTATAATAATTTGATACTCACACCTAACACCCTCTCTATAAAATAGAGAGGGAAAAAGCATGGAAGATAGAAATGAATGCAAAGGATAGCGATATTTTTAACATGCTGGCTGACGCGCGTAAAGCTAAACAGGCATCTGCTCTTTGTGTTGTTGTCAGAACCAGCGGTTCTACTCCCCGGAAAAGCGGGGCAAAGATGGTTGTCTATTCCGATGGAACTATTTCAGGTACCATTGGCGGAGGAGAACTGGAAAAAAGGGTAATTGAAAACGCGCTTAATGCAATTAAAGAAAATAAAATACAATGGTTCCGGCACGACTTGCTTCATCACCATAATATGTGCTGCGGAGGAACTGTGGAAGTATATATTGAACCTCTTATGAAGCCTAAAAAACTATACATTTTCGGGGCCGGGCACGTGGGGCAGGCGCTTGCAAAATATGCTACCGGTTTTGGTTTTGATATTTACCTGGTTGATGACAGGAAAGAATATCTCGACCAATGCGACATTGAGAGTGTGAGCAAGATGAATTTGCCATTTGACCAGGCATTACAATTGCTTCCTTTCGACATGCAAACCTATATCTGCATTATGACTTATGACCATGCAACTGACCGTGAAATACTTTCTTTCTGCATGAAAAAAGAGCATGCCTACTTGGGAATGATAGGAAGCCAGAGAAAGGTTGAAGTAACGAAAAAGATTTTTTTAGAAGCGGGTTTCTGCACCAAAGAAGAATTAGATGCTGTGGATATGCCCATCGGGTTCGAGATTAATGCCGACGGGCCTCTTGAAATAGCTATAAGTATTTTGGCACGGTTGCTGGAGGCAAAAAACAGTAAAACTCATCCCCCGACCCATTCTCTATCAAATAGAGAAGGGGAGAGTGCGGAAAGCATAAATAATAATCAACAAAAAATTATAAAATGAACCAACGCATTGCAATAGTAACAGGAGCGGCTAAAGGGATTGGATATGCCATTACCAAACGATTAGAGAAAGAAAATTATTTTATCTACGCGGTTGATGTGGATGAAATAAATGGGTCAAAACTGCAATCGGATAATGTCCGGTATGTGAATGCAGATATATGCTCAGAAAAGGACGTGGAAGAACTTTTTACCATTGTTGAAAAGCCGGATGTATTAGTTAATAATGCCGGCATTATTAAGGACAATATGATTTGGAATATGCCAGTGAGCGACTTTGACGCGGTTGTGAATGTAAACCTGAAAGGAGCCTGGCTTATGTGCAGGCAGGCTGCCATAAAGTTCAAACAATTAAACAGCGGGCGTATTGTCAATATTGCTTCCCGTGCATGGCTTGGCAACAGGGGGCAAAGTAATTATTCAGCCTCAAAAGCCGGGATTATAGGACTTACACGTGTATTGGCATTGGAATTAGGAAAATATAATGTGCTGGTAAATGCAGTTGCTCCCGGCCTTATTGATACTCCCCTTACCCGGGCTCTTGAAAAAGATGTGTTACAAAAGCTTGTTGATGCGCAGCCAACACGAACTATAGGCAGACCCGAAGATATAGCCAATGTAGTGGCTTTTCTTGCCTCAGAGCATACCCAATTTATAACCGGCCAGACCATTTATGTGGATGGAGGAAAGAGTATTGGGGCAGGGATGTAAATTAACTAAGAACGAAGAGTTAAGAATGAAGAATTAACGAATACTGATTTACGAAGTAAATCAACACATAGTTCAACCCCTGCGTTGGATTGTGTGGGTGCTTCATTTTGGGCAAAGGTGAATCCTGCACATACAATTATTATAGGTGTTGTTGATAACATTTTTAATATATTGTGCATTTAATTTAAATAAAATGTTTATATTTGCGCTATGAATTATGAGTTATAAGTTATGAATTATGAGTGAAAGAACTTTGTTGGCTTTGTGGTAAAATGAAATCAGGCGAATGTTCTTTGAAATAGTATGGATAGAGATGCCTTAGGAAAGGCAGATGGGTGAGGTATATTGAATAGTCCCATTTGTCCCACTTGTCCCCTTAAACAAGGTAAATGGGAGAAGTGTATCTGAAAATGAATTTGATTTGAAAATTACACATATATACGCTGACCCTGTGTAAAAATGTGTAGTTTTTAAGAAAAATGGCACACATTTTCTGGGAACCGTGTGCCAAAGTGTGCCATTTTTAATGAATAGAATGATAATTTTTTGGATTAGTCGGTTCGCAGTGACGGTTAAGAAATATTGTTGCATCTGTTCCCTTTCATTCACAATTCACCATTTTCCATTCACAATTCCTCAAAGGCTTTTCAGCGCCTTTAGTTTTTCCCAGCGGTAATTCGTATTTTCTTTGGCGTGCTCCAATAATTCTTTTGCATGAACTGGGTTTTGCCTTTTAATCGAGCTAAACCTTGTTTCGCTGTACAGAAACTCTTCAAGCGGCATGGTAGGTTCCTTGCTGTCAATAACAAATTTTTCTCCTTTGGATTTTAGCGGGTTAAACCTGAACAATGGCCAGTAGCCGCTTTTAACTGCATTAGACTGGTGTTCCAATCCATCGGCAATATCAATACCATGCGCAATGCAATGGCTGTAAGCAATTACCAATGATGTGCCGGGGAATGCTTCAGCTTCCTGCAAGGTTTTTACCGTATGAATGTCATTTGCTCCCAACGCAATTTGTGCCACATAAGCAGAACCATGCGCTATTGCCTGTAATGCCAGGTCTTTTTTACCATTGGGCTTACCGTTTACCGAAAATTTAGCGCTGGCGCCTAAAGGAGTTGATTTTGATTTCTGCCCCCCGGTATTGGAATATACTTCGGTGTCGAGCACTATAATATTAAGGTCATTTCCTATGGAAAGAACATGGTCTAAGCCGCCGAATCCTATGTCATAAGCCCATCCATCGCCACCGATAAGCCAATGCGATTTTTTTACAAAATGCTCAGCGAGGGTATATAAATCAATGGCTTCAGGAGAACGCAAATTTGTAATCCTTTTACGGAGTTCTTTTACATTTTCCCTTTGCTTGTTAATGCCCACCTCTGTATTTTGGTCAGCGTTCAATAGTTCATTTACAAAAGTCTCACCTATAACATCCTGCAGGCTAAGAAGATATTGTCTGGCTATATCAGCTTTCTTATCATAAGCCAGTTTAATTCCCAGGCCGAATTCTGCATTATCTTCAAACAAAGAGTTGGCCCATGTAGGCCCATTGCCCTCATGATTAAAGGTCCAGGGAGTTGTAGGAAGGTTACCACCGTAAATGGAAGAACAGCCAGTAGCATTGGCAATCACCATGCGGTCACCGTATAGCTGGGAAAGTAATTTAACGTAAGGAGTCTCTCCGCAACCTGAACAAGCGCCTGAGAACTCAAAAAGAGGTTCGAGGAACTGGGTATTCTTCACTGTACTTCTGCTGATTCTTGACCTGTCCACTTCAGGTAATGACATGAAGAAATTCCAGTTATTCCTCTCAGCTTCCCTCAAAGGCATTTGTTCGTGCATATTAATAGCCTTAATGCCTTTTTCGGTTTTGCTTTCAATAGGGCAGACTTCCACGCATAAATTGCACCCGGTGCAATCTTCCACAGCAACCTGCAGCGTATATGCTTCCTTATCTTTTAAGAATTCTTTACCAATCGGGTCAGTATGTTTAAAGGTAGCAGGGGCGTCTTTTAATAAGCTTTTATCATAAACCTTGCACCGTATAGCGGCATGGGGGCAGACAATAAAGCATTTACCGCACTGCGAGCACGTTTCGGTATCCCAGACAGGAACCATGTCGGCAATATTGCGTTTTTCCCACTGAGAGGTGCCGGAAGGGTAGGTGCCATCAACAGGGAAAGCGCTTACAGGAAGGTCATCGCCCTCGTAAGCAATTATTTTACCAAGCACATCCCTGACAAAATCAGGTGCATTGGAAGGAATAGATTTTGCCAACTCTCCGTTACCGGGTGCAAGTTTGGAATAATCTATCTGAATGAGGTTCGAAATAGCTTTATCAACAGCGTTAAAATTCTTGAACAGCACTTCCTCGCCTTTATCAGAATATGTCTGTTTAATGGCGTCTTTAATTTTCTGTATGGCGTCATCTTTCGGCAATATGCCCGAAATAGCAAAGAAGCAGGTTTGCAGAATAGTATTGATGCGCGAACCCATGCCGGTTTCACGGGCTACGCGCGAAGCATTGACAACATGGAATTTAAGCTTCTTTGAAATTATCTCTTCCTGTATTTTCCGCGGAAGCTTGCTCCATACCTCATCGGCGGCAAAAGGCGCATTCAGCAGGAATGTAGCGCCCTGCGCGGCATTTTTAAGGACATCATAATTGACCAGGTAATCGAAATGATGGCAGGCGATAAAATTGGCCGAATCTATGAGATAAGTTGAATGAATGGGTTTTTTACCAAAACGCAGGTGGGACACTGTGAGTGAACCCGATTTTTTTGAATCGTACACAAAATATCCCTGCACATAATTATCGGTAGTATCGCCGATAATTTTGATGGAGTTTTTATTCGCGCTTACTGTGCCGTCCGCGCCAAGTCCAAAGAACAGGCCCCTGAAGAGATGTTGCTCGTCTAATGTAAATTTATGGTCGTAGGTGAGGCTGGTAAGTGTTACATCATCGTTAATACCTACGGTAAAGTGATTCTTCGGGCTTTTGCCTGTAAGCATGTCAAAAACAGCAATGACCATTGCAGGAGTGAATTCCTTTGAAGCGAGGCCATACCTGCCGCCTATAATGAGCGGTTTTTCTCCCTGCCATTCTTCCGAAACAGCGTTCACAATATCCATATACAAAGGTTCGCCAATACTTCCCGGCTCTTTACAGCGGTCAAGCACAGCTATCTTTTTTACTGTACGCGGAATGGCTTTCATTAATTCTTTTGTATCGAATGGGCGGAAAAGGCGTACATACAGGTACCCTGTTTTTGCTCCTTTTGAATTCAGGTAGTCAACTGTTTCTTTAACAGAACCTGCCCCTGAAGCCATAATAACCACAATATTTTCAGCATCGGCTGCTCCGTAATATTCAAATGGCCTGTAATACCTTCCGGTCAGTTTGCCGAATTTTTCCATTGCCTGGCCTATTATTGCTTCAGCTTCCTTGTAATATTTATTGGATGCTTCGCGTCCCTGGAAAAACACATCGGGGTTCTGGGCAGTACCACGTATAAAAGGGTGTTCGGTTGATAGAGCGCGTTTACGGTGAGCCATAATATCATTATGGTCTATCATACTCATGATTACATCATCCGGTATTATTTCAACTTTTGTCAGTTCATGAGAAGTGCGGAACCCATCGAATATTGAAAGGAAAGGTATCCTTGATTTTAAAGTCGCAGCCTGTGCGATAAGGGCCATATCCATAGCCTCCTGCGCATCTTCTGCAAAAAGCATAGCCCAACCGGTTTGCCTTACTGCCATTACATCAGAATGGTCCCCGAATATGGAAAGCGCATGAGTTGATACTGTCCTTGCCGCAATATGAAAAACAGTAGGAATAAGCTCACCGGCAATTTTATACATATCGGGTATCATTAACAATAAACCCTGTGAGCATGTAAATGTGGAAGAAAGGGCGCCTCCCATTAATGAGCCGTGTATCGCGCCTGCAACACCGGCTTCACTTTGCATCTCCATTACTTCGGGTACCGTGCCGAAAATATTTTTGGTTTCCGCAGCAGACCACTCATCACAAAATTCACCCATTGGTGAAGAGGGTGTAATAGGATAAATGGCGCAAACTTCGTTGGTTTTATAAGCAATGTAGGCGGCTGCTTCATTGCCATCCATTATTTTGAACTTTGCCATAGTCTTAGTATTTGAATCAAAAGTAGAGCATAGAGCTTTATAGTAATATGATACAGGTCATAGTACAACACTTCAAATAAATTGATATTTGATAAAAATTATTATCTGCACATGATTATCCTTATAAAATATGCAAGTAGTTAAGCTTATACTGAACGGTATTCATAAAGAATTTCTCATTAATGAGCATGCAACCCTGTCATCCCTATTACGCGAACAGGCAGGGCTAACCGGCACTAAAACCGGATGTGAACACGGGAATTGCGGCGCATGCACGGTATGGGTAAACGGGGAAGCCGTTCTGGGATGTATTACTCCGGCAATGCGATGCGAGGGAGCCAGTGTTACCACTATTGAAGCCCTTTCAAAGCAGGGCGAGTTGCACAGGTTGCAGAGGAAATTTGTTGACAAAGGAGCTATACAATGTGGCTTTTGCACCCCGGGAATGGTAATGACAGCGCTTGAATTTATTGAAAACAACCCCAAGCCTTCCATAGAAGCCATTAAAGAGGCCTTATCGGGTAATTTGTGCCGCTGCACCGGGTATAAAAAAATAGTAGAGGCCGTTGCGGAATATGCAAATGAAAGAAATCAATTACAACCGTCAACTAATGGGAAAAGTGCGGTGGATGGAGATGGTAAATTGAAAACTTTAGGCAAGGGCCGTCCGTATATTGAAGCTGAGAAAAAAGCCCGTGGGCTGGCTGATTATGCTGATGATATAAAAATTAAAAATGCCTTGCAATGCAAATTTGTAAGAAGCACTTTCCCGCACGCTTATATTGAAAGTATTGATATTGCTGAAGCTTCGGAGCTTGAAGGGGTTCATTATATTGCCACCGGGAAGGAATTGCCGGTAACATTCGGGGTGTTGCCTATTTCACAGGATGAAACTGCAATGGCAATTGAAAAGACACGCTATGCCGGTGAGATTGTTGCAGCAGTGGCTGCTGAGACAGAAGAAATTGCAAAGGAAGCATGCAGGTTAATAAAGGTAAAATACAAACCGCTGAAAAGCTTTTTAACTATTGATGAATCTCTGAATGATATAGGTACAAATGAAAAGATACACCATCATACTAAATTCAATAACAATATTCATAAAAAAGCTGAACTCCGTTTTGGCGACCAGCAGCAGGGATTGAAAGACTCAGAGGTGGTTAGCACGATGAATTTTGAGTTCGAAGGAATCAATCATGGTTTTACTGAGCCCCATTCCGCCACCGCTTATTGGGACGAGAATGGCCTCACTCTAATCAGCTCTACGCAGGTTACGCATTATGTGCATCGTGCTTTGGCGAAGGTTATGCAGGTTCCTTTAAGCAGGGTACGTGTAATAAAACCCTATTTGGGCGGAGGGTTTGGAGGGAAAAGCGACCCTTTTGCGCATGAAATGATAGTCTCACACATTGCACGGAAAACGGGAAGGCCCGTGCATGTGCGTTTATCGCGCGAAGAAGTTTTCCTGACTAACCACGGCCGGCATCCGTCGAAAATGAAGGTGAGCATGGGCGCCGGTAATGATGGCACCCTGAAGGTTCTCGATGCGGATATTGCTATTGACGGTGGCGCGTATGGAAGTTTTGGGGTAGTTACTTCCTATTATAACGGGGTGCTTTTACAAGCTCCCTACAAGTTGAATAATTTTGGTTTCAGGACATACAGGGTATATACCAACAAGCCGCAATGTGGGGCTATGCGTGGCCACGGAGCGGTAAATTCACGGTTTGCAGTTGAATCGGTAATTGATGACATAGCCCATAAAACAGGGAAAGACCCTGTTGAGTTAAGGATGGAGAATTTTTTACCATCTAATACTCTTACAGTAGGACAATATAGAATTACCTCAAACGGGAGCCGTGAGTCGTTGCAAAAAGTTGCCGGGCAATCCGGTTGGAAAGAAAGGATTGGCAAACTTCAATATGGGCATGGGCTGGGAGTAGGGTGTGGGTTTTTCATAAGCGGCAGCGCTTTACCGATTATATGGAATGAATTACCCCAATCTACAGTTCACCTTAAGCTTGACTTTGACGGAAGGGTGCTTGTTACGTCAGGTGCAAACGATATTGGACAGGGCAGCGATACTATGCTTGCCATAATTGTCGCTGAGGTTTTGGGCATTTCAATGGATAAAATATTTGTACTGGCGGCAGATACTTTGCTTACTCCTGTTGATTTGGGAAGTTATTCAAGCCGGGTGACTTTTATGGCAGGCAATGCGGCAAAATCAGCAGCGGAAAAACTCAGGAAGGAAATACTTGAAGCAATATCGAAAAGGACATCCGTTCCCGTGGAAGAGTTGTATATGACGGATGACAGGGTCTTTTCAAATGATAAGAAAATTGATATGAGCTGGATGGAGGCTGTAGATGTGGCTACCGCGAAACGCGGGGCGTTTTCGGTAAGCGGCTGGTACATTTCGCCAAAACTTGGCGGCGATTTTAAAGGCGCCGGAGCCGGCCTGAGCCCATCATATTCTTTTGGCGCTTGTGTAGCAGAAGTGAAAGTTGATACGGAAACAGGCATGGTAAAACTTATTGACGTTTGGGGGGCACATGATTGCGGTAAAGCCATTAACCCGCTTGCGGTTGAAGGGCAATTGGAAGGTTCGTGGCATATGGGCATAGGACAGGCCATGAGTGAGCAAATGAAGTACTATGAGGGTTTATTGGTAAATAACAATTTCCTCGATTACAAAATACCTACATCACTCGATACGCCGGATATACACGCCAATATAATTGAAACCATTGACCCTGAAGGGCCTTTTGGAGCCAAGGAATGCGGTGAAGGCGCTCTGCACCCTGTCATTCCTGCCATATCAAATGCCATTTTTAACGCGGTTGGGGTGCGTATCACAAGGCTTCCGATTAAAGCTGAGGATATATTAACCGGGATGAAACAGAATGCTGTTAACAAACAAAATATTACTGTATAAATGAAACCCGGGAAAACATACCTAATGCCTGACTCCTTGCAGGAAGCGCTGGAGATGACCAAGAAGTATGGGGAAGATTGCCGCCTGATGGCAGGGGGAACGGATGTAATGCCAAACAGGTTCCATGATAATGATACCGCTGCATGCTTGGTTGATATAAGTGGATTAGAAGAGTTGAAGAAAATTGAAAAAACTGAGAAACATTTAATCATAGGCTCATTAGTAAAATTATCAGGCCTGCATAATAGCACAGAAATAGTAAATAGTTTCCCTGTATTGATTGAGGCCGCCGATGCGGTTGCATCCCCGGTAATACGCAAAAGCGCGACGTTGGGTGGAAATTTATTATGCGAAAACCGTTGCATGTTTTATAACCAAAGCGCATGGTGGAGAGAAGCGGTTGGCTATTGCCTGAAATGCAGCGGTGATATATGTATTGCCTCGGGAGGGAAAAAAAGTTGTTTCTCGAAATTCGTATCAGATACTGCCATCGCCTTAATCAGCCTGGATGCATTTGTTGAAGTGGTGTCTCCCGACGGAATTTCCCAGATTAAGCTGGAAGATATCTATACAGGTGATGGAGTAAGTCCGAGGAAAATAAAAGGTTCATCCGTAATAAGAGCAATTTATATTCCGTTTGCGGAGGGCTCAAAGTCTGTTTTTAAAAAATTAAGGCAGAGACAGAGCCTTGAATTTACTTCGTTAACCACAACCGTTACGGTAAAAACAGATGGCAAAATAAAAGTAGTACTCGGCGGAGTTGACCCCGGCCCTGTAGTATTAAACAAAACAGTTGACGATAAACCTGAAGATATTATTACTGCCGCGTTGAAAAAATCGAGGATTGTAGATAATGATGTTTTTACACGCAACTATCGCCGGGAGATGATCAGGGTTTTTTTGCGCAGGAGTTTCAATGAACTTGGGATTAAATAAACAAACATGAGAAATGAATAAAGCAGCAACATTACTATTTTCAGAACATGAGGTTATAATTAACGCGACCAGTCTGGTGAAAAGGGCCGATGTTTATATTGATAAGGATAATAGCCGTTATAAGAAGCTGATGAGGGAATTACTCGATTTTTTCAGGAACTATGCCGACAAGTACCATCATTATAAGGAAGAGCACGTTTTATTCCCTGAAATGGTAAAGAAGCATGAATTGCTTGGAGATGGCGCAATAAAGGAGATGCTTGATAACCATGAGGATTTCCGCATCTTGTTAAGAGATATTGAAGATTCCCTTGAATCAGGCGATTATAAAGCAAGCAGCAAGCTTTTTCACCAATATGCCGAATCTCTGCTCGACCATATTGCCGTTGAGGATGAAGAGATTTTCCAGATGATGGATACGCTTTTTAGCCCGGATGAATTAGAAAAAATGTATTACCGTTTCGAAGATTGTGATAATGAATTGGGAAACGAAGAAAAACACACAATGGAAAGGCACATTACCAAAATTACCCTCGATTCATTTAATAAATCCTAAACCTAATATGCAAGCTGGATTCTCAGATATTAAGGACCGGTTTGGGAGGGTTCACGATTACCTGCGTATATCTTTAACCGAACGCTGTAATATGCGTTGCACCTATTGTATGCCTGAACAGGGCATTATTCTCAGGCCTAAATCTGAATTTATGACCTCGGATGAGGTTATTTCTATTGCAAAGGTTTTTGTAAGCCTTGGTATAAAGAAGATAAGATTGACAGGAGGTGAGCCCCTGATAAGAGGAGATATAAAGAAAATTATTGAAGGCCTGTCGCAGTTTCCTGTTCAACTTGCCATAACTACCAACGGGATACTTATTGACCAATACATTGATACCTTAAAGGCAGCAAACCTATCTCTGGTAAATGTCAGCCTTGATAGCCTGCAGCCGGAAAGGATGAAAACCATTACGCGAAGGGATTATTTTGAGAGAATAAAAGACAATATTGAACTGCTATTGGCGAATAATTTCCGGGTTAAGCTGAATGCGGTAATTATACGCAGCATGAATGATGATGAGATTATTGACTTCATTGAATTTACGCGGGAAAGAGAGTTGCAGTACCGTCTTATAGAATACATGCCCTTTTTGGGGAATAACTGGAATGGCGCTAAGGGTGTTTCATTTAATGAAATGATGGATAAGATAAACGAAAGGTACAATGGCAATGTTTTAAAAATAGAAGGCGAAAGAAATGAAACAAGCAAGAATTTTAAAATAAAAAGATACAAAGGGTCATTTGCAATTATAACTACCGTGAGCAATCCTTTTTGCGATTCATGCAACCGCATAAGGCTCACGGCTGACGGGAAAATTAAAAATTGCCTCTTTTCAAATAATGAAACTGATTTACTAACCCCACTTCGTGCAGGAAATAAAATTACTGATTTAATACTTCAATCGGTTTGGGAGAAGAAATTGACGAGAGGAGGAATGGACAGTCCGCAAAAATTTTCAAATCCGGAATTTCATTTGAAAAATCGCAGCATGGTTGCAATAGGAGGATAATGAGGGTAAGATTCAGGATTTAAGATTTATTCAACCCTCAAATTATTTTTTCAACTCCATGCATTCTCAATAGCCATGCTAATTGGCCGCAGTGCATGCCCTCATGGCGTATGCTGTGCTGAATAACAATCTCTTTAGAATCTCCGGCTTCAAATTTCAGCCCGATATGGTTAGTTTGTTCCAGGTCCTCATCTGCAAGTTCATTTATTGTCTGAAGCGCCAATTTATGGGCCTCTTCAAAGGTTTGAACTAATTCATTGTAATCAGGTAAATCGGCTTTTTCAGGGTATGCAGAGCCGACCTTGAATTTTTTAAACCAGGGAACATTCATTCCTTTATTGCCAATTCCGCGAAGTATTAAAAAGTCTTCCGCCCAGGTAAGGTGAGCCACAAGCCAATGTATGCTGTTGGTTTTGAGTTCCCCTGCATTAAATTGCTTCTGCAAATCGAGGCCATCGGCATGTTTCAGGTAAAACTTGGTGAGCGACCTTGTGTTATTTAATGTTCCTGCTAAAAGAAGAGAATTAGGGTTGTTCATATGATATATGATTTATTTCAGCACCGCTAAAATAGTTTTTTATTGCAAACAGATTTATGAGAATGACTGCACTACGGAAATTAATAAAACATCCCGCATTTGCGGGATGTTTTATTAAAATATGAAGAGATGTACTTATTGGGCTTTTACAATTTTCCTTGTAATAGCCGTACCGTCCTGGTTCAATATTCTCACTAGGTAAATA
>JBKQUY010000036.1:0-17318 GCA_052325425.1 Bacteroidia bacterium
ATGGAAAGCAGGGAAAATTTCTTTGGCTCAACTTTTTTCGCTGGCAATACAACAATTATTTCAACCATTGAGATTAAGAAATCAAATGGAAGAACTAAAATTGACTTTTTGAGGGACGACTAATTATATTCAACTGATAACGAACCACATACATGACAATCAAACAAATTTCATAACCTGTTCTGTATCTTTTAGGCAGGGTATTGCATTATAACCTTAAAAGAGGCAGATTCTTTAAAGCAAAAAAACGGCCACCATGTTAAACGAATCGAAATATCACAAAAGCTCCGAAGAGATGCTCAGCGAGCAAAAGGAGATAGAGGCGGCAAAAGCCGACCCTGCCCGCTTCGAGGTGCTATATAACAGGTACTACGAACCTATACTGCAGTTTGTATATAAACGGGTGGAAGGCAAAGAAGCGGCTTTCGATATTACATCGCAGGTGTTCCTGAATGCCATGCTGAAGCTGCATCAGTTTAAGTTTATGGGCTCGCCATTTTCCTCGTGGTTATACCGCATAGCGCTGAATGAGATAAATATGCTTTACAGGAAAGACAAAATACAGAGGAGCATAAAAGTGGAAGAAGATGAATTGAAAAGCGTGATACATGAAATAAACCCTGAGGATGATATAGATGAACAATATAAACGTATAGAAGAAGCCCTTTCCGACTTTGAAGAAGAAGATATACAACTGATAGAGCTTCGCTTTTTCGAGAAGAGGACCTTCAAAGAAATTGGCGATATAATGGAAATGACGGAAAATAATGCAAAAGTGAAGCTCTACCGTTTACTTGACAAACTTAAATCACAATTGACCTTAAGCAAAAAAACAGCATAAAGCAAAAGCCATGAAAAACAATAAAATTAAAATAGAGACAGGTTCAGAAAAGCTTACCCCGGAGGAGATAAATGCGCACAAGGACTTTAACAAGGTTTACAAAACCTTTACCACCACCAAGACCAATACTGTTAAAACCCCGAAAAAGTTTGGCGGCTTAACTACTATGGTTGTGGTTACAACAACGGTACTTGTAACCACCATAGGTGTTTATAAATACTGGAGCAGCCATAAAACAATGGTTCAACCTAAAGTAACTACCTCGGCAGCAAACAGCAATAAAACATCTTCTGCCGGGGCAAATACAACAAAGGCTGAAACCCAACACCCCTATATCAACCCGCCGTTAAAGGGAGTTAATGTGCCTTATAAAACCTATTCGGTTGATGCGGAAAAAGGCGGAACAATTGCCTATAAAAACAGTAAAGTAGTTATACCGGCAGCATCCTTCTGCGATGAAAATGGTAAGGATATTACCGGCAAGGTAGATATAAAATACAGGGAATTCCACAATGCGGCAGATTTTTTTGCCAGCGGAATACCCATGACTTACGACTCAGCCGGAAAGCAATATACATTTGAATCGGCGGGCATGCTCGATATACAAGGCTACCAGGACGGCAAGAAAGTATATATAAAAAATGGCAAGGATTTGCATATTTCAATGGTTACCACCAGGCGCCGCGAGGTAAGCTATAATGTATATGAGTTAGATACCATTAAACAAAACTGGACCTATATTACGAAAAGCACCTGTAAGCCTCTACCGGTTGCTGCAACTGCAAAGAAAGACACTATTGCTGCTCCTGAGCGCCAGGAAGCCCGGCAGATTCAAACTACCATTGCCGGTATTAAGCAGGATGAGGCTAAATTGGAAAAGACAAAGCCTGTTGAGCCTAAAAAAGCAGTTACCGGAAAAAACACCTTCAATATTGACGCTGATGCATCGGAATTTCCGGAACTCAGTATTTATAAGAACCTGTTGTGGGAACCCGATTCAGCCGATAAAAACTATAAGCCTTCTTATTCTGCTGTAATATGGGAAGATGCCAGCCTGAAGAGGAACCCGGATGGAACCACATATAACTTTACGGTAAAAAAAGGCAACGAATCGCACTGTTTTATTGTGCACCCTGTATTTGCCGGAAAAGATTATGAGACGGCCATGAAAGAGTATGACAAAAAATACCAGGATTACCAGGTTGCGTACAATAAAAGAAAGGCGGAGGAAAAGAAACAGCAGGACGCTTATGATGCCATGATGGCAAGGATAAAGCAAGAACAGGAGAAACAGGAAAAAAGTATGATTGCAGCGAATGTTGCTTATGCCGCGGAGAATTATTTCACCATAAATAGTTTCGGCATATATAATTCCGATTGCCCTGGTAATATGCCAAAAGGCGCTGAATTAAGGCCACAATATACCGATAATAGCAAGGATGACCTGAACGGGAATGATTTTTTCATGATAGAGAAAGATAAAAACATCATATACGTTATTCATCCCGGCCACAACTGCAAATTCAACCCTAATAAAGAGAATTTTGCATGGATGGTAACTCCCGGTAATCATTTAGCAATATATACTGTTGAAGACTTTGGAAATATTAATAAAACCAGCGGTGACTTTATCTTTACCATGAAGGTAATGGATAAAAAAATAAGCTCTATGGATGATTTGAAGGAAGTATTTATGCCATACGTCGGCGACCTCGATGCTAAATGGGGAGGAAGAAGAGCAATGCTTTGAGGGTAAATAGAGCTTAACCGCAAAGACGCAGAGACGCAAATCAAAACATAGGAATGAAGAAACACTTATTACATATTGCGTCTTTGCGTTTCAGCGGTGAAAAATTATTACTTCTGTTTCTCCTTTCCACTTTTACCGGTATTTGCCAAAAACAGGATACCTCAAAACACAATACCATACATATTAAAAAAGTAAAACATGATACAATGCCTGACAGGCCATTATTCTGGGGAGGAGCAAATGTTCCGCCACCGATAAGGCTGACAATTTGCGGTAAAGATTCAGGCGAAATAGATAAACCGGCCTTGGGAAAATGTCAAAAAATATCAATCGGAGGATGGGAAAATAGTAACAGGGATATTGTTTTTTCATTTGATTTGTGCATAAAACATAAAGGTGTTTACCTTACAAAACATACCAACAGCACAGTCCTGACAGATGAAATGAAAGTCATGCTGAAACAGGTAAGTGCAGGCGATAGTGTAATAGTGAAAAATGTAAAATACAAAGAAAGGTATAAAGGAATTGTAACCCTGCCTGCCATATCGCTTTTGGTTGTGAATAAGGAAACTGCCATTAAAAAAACCGCAACCGATAGCCTGAAAATAAAGCAATGAAAAAACTATTTTTCATATTAACCTTGCTATTGCCTACCCTGATTATTGCGCAACAAGATAGCGCAAGGCAAACTTTTAAAATAGGGAAATGCAGGGCAAGCGTGGCAGGGGTTAAGAGAGGAAAAATAGACAGAAAAAAACTATTAAGCGCGAAAAAACTCGAGGTGGAATGGTGCGGGGATTCCTGCGCAGTAACCTCATTTGACCTTGCTATACAATACAGTACAAAAGAAAGCTATGCCCTGGTAACTGAGCCTGTAACGCTGTTGGCAAAACTATCCCATTCAGAGTATTTTACCGATGAAATGCTCTCCAATATCAAAAAAGCGCCAAGAGGTTCAACTGTATTAATTACCCGGATTACTTACCGCCAGGCCGATGGCACTGAAATGAAACTGGAAAGGGATGTTGAATTGATTATTCAATAAAAAAACTTATTAATCCAATTTCAGTTAAGTGCGCCCTTTAACCCCGATAGAAAAAAGCTGGGATTACCTAATTTTAGGTGAAGCAACCTTAGTAGAAATAATATCCATTAAACCCTGCAACCTTATTACCTTATCTTAATTGATAATAAGGTTACAACGCGGGAGAATTCGTTTTTCTACTAAGGTTATGTACATGTATCTGTGCAACTCTGCTCTCTCTTTGAACTCTGTGTTGAAAAAAACAAAATTGAGACTGCTTCATCCAGTCTATTAAAATTTATGAATTCCGGATTCGCAGTAACGGGAAGAAAAATCAGTGTAATTCGTGTCAAAAACTTACTTTTCCCCCTATTTCCACATTTTTCCTAAGTTTGCTATCTACATTATGTAATTACTTTATGACAAAAGATATAATCTTTACCCTTATTGAAGAGGAACGTGAACGCCAGGTGCGCGGGCTTGAACTGATTGCATCAGAAAACTTTGTAAGCGAGAACGTTATGAAGGCTATGGGCTCGGTACTTACCAACAAATATGCAGAGGGATTGCCCGGGAAACGCTATTACGGTGGCTGCGAGGTAGTTGACAAGGTAGAACAAACTGCCATTGACCGTGCCAAAGAATTGTTTGGAGCAGTATGGGTTAATGTGCAACCGCACTCAGGCGCTCAGGCAAATGCATCGGTAATGCTTGGGGTATTGAAACCGGGCGATAAAATATTGGGCTTTAACCTGTCGCATGGCGGGCACCTTACGCATGGTTCACCGGTTAATTTCTCCGGCAAGTTGTATGCGCCTGCTTTTTACGGGGTTGATAAAGAAACGGGCAGGGTAAATTATGATACTGTGGCTGAAGCAGCCGCCAAAGAAAAACCAAAACTGATTATATGTGGCGCCTCCGCCTATTCCCGCGATTGGGATTACAAAAGGCTGCGCACCATAGCCGATGCCAATGGCGCATTACTAATGGCCGATATTGCTCACCCCGCGGGGCTTATTGCAAAAAAATTATTGAACGACCCTTTACAACATTGCCATATAGTCACCACTACCACGCATAAAACCCTCAGGGGGCCGCGTGGCGGCATGATTATGATGGGCAAAGATTTTCCGAATCCATGGGGATTAACCACGCCCAAAGGAGAAATACGCATGATGTCGGCTATACTTGACTCCGCTGTGTTCCCAGGCACCCAGGGCGGGCCGCTGGAACATGTTATTGCGGGTAAAGCTATAGCATACGGAGAAGCATTATCTGAAAAATTTGGAGTATATTGCAGGCAGGTAATTAAAAATGCACAGGTCATGGCAAAATGTTTTGTTGATAAAGGCTATAACATTGTATCGGGGGGAACCGATAACCACTGTATGTTAATTGACCTGCGTTCGAAAAACCTTACAGGCAAAATTGCTGAAAATGCTCTTGTAGCGGCTGATATTACGGTAAATAAGAATATGGTTCCTTTTGACGATAAATCGCCTATGGTTACTTCGGGCATACGCATTGGAACGCCTGCCGTAACTACCCGCGGGCTCACCGAAAAGGAAATACCGCTTGTGGTTGAACTGATTGATGAAGCGCTTATGCACCCTGATGACAGCAAGGTAATAAGCAAGGTGAAAGGTAAGGTGAATGATATGATGAGAAAGTACGAATTGTTTGGATGGTAATTGGATTAATTAAAAATTAAAAATTACGAATTAAAAATTATTTTCCATGAAAATAAAATTATTAGTATCCATTTCTTTCCTTTGCACCGGCAGCCTTATGGCGCAGGAAGCGCCTACCGACACGGTTAAAACAGCTACCGCAAATACTCCTGAACAGAGGGCGCAGTTGAGTTATAATAAAGGTATTGAAGATTTCAAAAAAGGGGACTATAAAGCTGCCCTTATTGATTTTGATACCGCCATTGCCTTAAAGCCTTCATTCGAGGAAGCCTTTTTAAACCGGGGTAACACCGAACTGAAGCTGAAGGATTACCAGAATTCTATTGCCGACTATACAAAAGCTACTCTTCTTAACGAGAAAGATGATAAAGCTTATTATGGCATAGGGCAATGCCAGAGCGCGCTGGGTGCATCTGATAAGGCGAATGACGCATATTCAAAAGCAATTGCAGCGAACCCTAAAAATGCTGACGCGTATTATTACCGCGGTGAAATCCGTTTTTTAGCAAAACAATATAAAGATGCACAGGATGACTTCAGCCAGGCCATTGCCAACAAACCCAATTATGCCGAAGCTTATAATGACAGGGGAAGTTGCAAGGTGGAGCTGAATGATTACAAAGGAGCCATTGATGATTACAAACAATCTTTACAGGCAAATAAGTTAGCCACAACCTATAATAACCTGGGTAGCGCCCAGCGCAAGGCAGGCGAATTAGATGCAGCCATTGATTCCTATTCACAGGCTATTGCTGTAAAATCTGATTATTACATTGCCTATAACAACAGGGGAACTGCCAAGTTTGATAAAGCGGATTATAGCGGCGCTATTTACGATTTCAATAAGGCAATTGAATTGAATGCCAAATACAGTTACGCATATAATAACCGGGCTTCGGCGGAATATAAAATGAAAGACTACGATAAGTCTGTGGCCGATTGCACCAAAGCCATACAGCTTGACCCGAATTACGGCTATGCCTATCTCAATAAAGGCATTGCCGAAGAAATGATGCGCAAGCAGGATGATGCATGCAGCGACTGGAAAAAAGCCGCTTCATTGGGTATTACCGTAGCCAAAGATTATTCGCAGGATTGCCAATAAGACATAAAACAGATGAGAAAACAAGTTCATAAAGTTTATAAAGTTTTAAAGTCTGTAAAGTTTTTATTGACTTTAGGAATTTTTTACTTTATAAACTTTTCACTCTGTTCGGCACAGCAAAATGTGGATTTTGAGAAAAAGAATTTCAAGGATGATGTTAAAGGCTTTAAAAAGGCTATGGACTCAATAAAAGAGGGTGATAGATATTATGAAATGCCTCCCGAATGGCACTTTCACTGCATTCCGTTTTACCTCGCAGCCAATAATTTCAATCCCAATAACGCTGATTTGAATTACAAAATCGGGAACTGCTATCTCTCGCCGTTCTCTCCATTTAAAACAATGGCTATCCCTTACCTGGAGAAAGCCTATAAACTAAACCCCAATGTAGCGCCCGACATTCATTACTTATTGGGCCGTGCCTATCATCTTAATATGGAATGGGACAAGGCTATAAAAGAATACAATTCCTACGGCCAGACCCTTGACCCCAAAAAATTTGCCGCCCAGATTGCCGACACAAAAAAGAAAATACAGGAATGCCATAATGGAATTGAACTTGTAAAACACCCGGTAAGGGTATTTATTGATAATGTAGGCCCAAATATTAATACCCAATACCGGGAATATGGCCCAATTATATCGGCTGACGAATCGGAAATGATTTTTACTTCAAGACGCCCTAATACCACCGGGGGAAAACTCGCCGATGACGGGCTTTATTACGAAGACCTTTATATTTCATTGTTCAGGGATGGAAAATGGTTGCCCGCTACGAATATGGGAGACCCTATTAATACTCCTGAACATGACGCCACTGCCGGGTTATCTCCTGATGGACAGATACTATACATTTACAAGGATGAAAACGGAGGCGATATTTACCAATCATTTCTCGAAGGTGACGAATGGTCGAAGCCCAAAGAAATGGGCGGGAAGATAAACTCCAAGTATCATGAATCGTCGGTGAGCCTTGCCCCTGATAATAAAACTCTTTATCTGGTAAGTGACCGGCCAGGAGGATACGGCGACAGGGATATTTATAAGGTTGTGCTGAGTGATAAGGCAAAATGGGGAGAGCCGGTAAACCTTGGGCCTACCATTAACACGCAATATGCAGAAGAAGGAGTGGATATACAGGCTGACGGCAAAACGCTCTTTTTCAGCTCACAGGGACATAATTCAATGGGTGGTTTCGATGTATTCAAATCAATTTACGACAGCGGCAAATGGTCGGAACCTGAAAATTTAGGTTATCCTGTAAATACACCCGGAGATGATGTATTCTTCAGCATTTCTGCCAGCGGCAAGCATGGCTACTATGCATCTATTAAAAAAGATGGATATGGCGACCTGGACATATATAAGATAACCTTCCTTGGCCCTGAAAAACCTGTTGCATTAAGTAATGAAGATAACCTGCTGGCGGGTAATGCCGGTGGAGTAAGTGATGTAATGATGACTTCGGCAGTGGCTGTTAATAAAACAAAAATGACCCTGCTGAAAGGTATTATTACCGATTCAGCCACACATCAACCCCTTGAAGCCTCTATTGAATTGGTTGACAATGTAAAGAACCAGGTTATTGCCGATTTCACATCGAACAGTAAATCGGGGAAATACCTTGTTTCGCTGCCTTCCGGAACCAATTATGGCATCGCTGTAAAAGCAAAAGATTATCTATTTTATTCAGCCAACTTTAACATTCCCGATACAGCGAACTACCAGGTGGTGGAAAAAAATGTAGCGCTGCAACCCCTCAATATAGGCAGCCGCATAGTGCTGAGAAACATTTTCTTTGACTTTGATAAGGCTACGCTTCGCTCTGAATCAACTGCTGAGCTGGACAGGCTGATTAACCTGCTTACTACTTATGCCAATTTAAAGATTGAGATTTCGGGCTATACCGATAACAAAGGCTCACAGCAATATAACCAGAAGCTTTCTGAAGCGCGCTCCAAATCGGTGGTAGATTATTTGATAGCCCACGGAATATCTTCGGGCAGGCTTACTTATAAAGGGTACGGGATGGATAACCCCATTGCCACCAACGATACAGATGATGGCAGGCAATTGAACCGCCGCACTGAATTTAAAATTGTAGGCAAATAAATGGAATTTGATAACCAGTTAACTGTGAAAAAATTTGATGAATAATACTCCATCACTTACCATTATAATACCTGCCTATAATGAGGAAAAATCCTTACCGCTTTTTCTTCCCCAGGTGCTTAAATTCTGTAACGACAAAAACCATAAGCTTATTATAGTAAATGACGGGTCAAAAGACCAGACGGCAAAGGTGCTCGAAGGTTTTTCGGGCGAAAGCAGGCTTAAAGTATTACATAATAAGGTGAATTCAGGTTACGGAGGCGCGATAAAAAAAGGGGTCCGGGCGGCAGATACTGATTTTGTAGTTACTATTGATGCGGATGGCCAGCATTACCCCGATGACCTGGAAAAACTTTTCCAACGAGCTATAGAAACCGATGCCGATATGGTAGTGGGGTGCCGCAAAAACATCTCCGGTTTCTACCGAGGCCTGGGCAAATGGATAATACGGAGGGTTGCTGGAATGTTAATGCCTCTGCACATCAGCGATATAAATACAGGCATGAAGCTGTTCCATACGGAATTAGGGAAAAAATACATTACCATATGCCCCGATGGTTTTGCCTGTTGTGATATTATACTGTTGGTATTTATCTTTAAAAAACACCGGGTTATAGAAGTTCCCATTACTTCAAAACCACGGACACAGGGCAAAAGCAAAGTTAGTACCATGACTGCCATTGATACATTAAGAGAGATAATGAATATTGTTGTCCTGTTTAATCCCATACGCATATTCCTGCCTGCCTCCATATTTTGTATCCTTATTTCCTTATTATGGAATATACATATATTCCTCAATGGAAAAGGAGTCAGCGGCGGTTCGCTTTTAGGCATTCTTACCGGTATTATCATTTTCTTTTTCGGCGTGCTTGCCCACCAGGTCAGCGCTTTCAGAAGAGATACGCTGGAATAATGAATATCGGACATAGAATATAGAATGCTGAAGTGAATAGCAAAGAAAGACTTAACTTAAATAGTGTCAAATCAATAACAATTTCGTAACTTTGCAATTCCTAAATCTGGCGGGAATGAGCGATGAAATACATGAAGAGTGTGGTATAGTACTCATAAGGCTCTTAAAACCATTTAGTTATTACCAAAAAAAATACGGAACCGCCTATTACGGTATGCACAAGCTTTACCTGCTTATGGAAAAGCAGCACAACCGCGGGCAGGATGGCGCCGGTATAGCCGATGTAAAACTCACCGCATTACCCGGAACACCTTACATGCACAGGATACGCTCAGCCGCGCAGAATGCCCTTGAAGATATTTTTGGCAAAGTGCAACGCCGCATTGACGAGGCCCTGGTTGAGAAAAAAGAAAATGCCGGTGATTACGATAAATTGAGCCAGCATGTCCCTTTCTTAAGTGAATTATTACTGGGGCATTTGCGTTACGGTACTTACGGCAAAAATAACTTTGAGTTCTGCCACCCTTTTGAAAGACACAATAACTGGCGCACCAAAGACCTGATGATAGCCGGTAACTTTAACCTTACCAATGTAGATGATTTATTCGATAAGCTTTTGGAACTGGGACAGCATCCCAAAGAAAAGACTGACACCATAACTATCCTGGAAAAGATTGGCCATTTCCTCGACAAGGAGAATGAGCGCCTTTTCAGGAAATATAAAGCCGAAGGGCGCAATAATGAGCAAATATCTGGCTTGATTGCGGAAAACATGAATATCAAAGATGTTTTGTATAATGCCAGCAAACATTTTGACGGAGGTTATACCATAGCAGGATTGCTCGGCCATGGCGATGCTTTTGTGTTAAGGGACCCTAACGGAATCCGCCCTGCTTTTTATTACCAGGATGATGAAGTTGTTGTTGTTACTTCTGAACGCCCCGCAATTCAAACAGCCTTTAATGTAAGTTCAGATAAAGTGAAGGAATTACAGCCAGGACACGCGCTGATAATCAAGAAAAACAAAACTGTTTCAGAAGAGTTGGTAAATCCTCCAAAAGAAAAACTTTCCTGTTCATTTGAAAGAATATATTTTTCCCGTGGTAATGATACCGATATATACCGCGAGAGAAAGATGCTTGGCAAGCTTTTAGCCAACCCTGTTTTAAAAACTATTAATTACGACTTAGAGACTACTGTTTTTTCTTTCATTCCCAATACTGCTGAGGTTGCATTCCTGGGAATGATTGAGGAGGTTGAGGCTTACCTCGACAAGGTCAAGGAAAAAGAATTGGAAAATGGTGATGGAAAGAAACTGAAAAAGCTTTTATCTATTCATCCCCGTGTTGAAAAAATAGCTTTAAAAGACACCAAACTACGCACATTTATTACCAACGATATTACCCGAACCGATAAAGCCGCTCACGTTTACGATACCACTTACGGGGTAATAAACCAGGGTGTTGATACCCTCGTTGTACTTGATGACTCTATTGTAAGGGGTACTACTTTAAAGCAAAGTATTTTAAGAATACTGGACAGGCTCGGCCCAAAAAAGATTATTGTTGTGTCTTCATCTCCTCAAATCCGTTACCCTGACTGTTACGGCATAGATATGGCTAAATTAGGCGACCTCGTTGCCTTTGAGGCTGCAGTGGCGTTGTTGAAGGAGTCGTTTAAAGAAAACCTGCTGGAAGAAGTTTATGAAAAAGCAAAAGCCCAGGATGATTTGCCAACCGACCAGATTCAGAACCATGTAAAGGAAATATATAAGCCATTTACCGCTGAACAAATATCCGCCAAAATAACTGAATTGCTTCGTCCCAAAGATATCAAGGCTGAGATTGAAATAATTTACCAGGATATAGAAGGTTTACATGCTGCAATTCCTGAACATAAAGGCGACTGGTATTTCACAGGCAACTACCCCACCCCCGGCGGCAATAAAGTTGCCAATCGCTCCTTCATTAATTACATGGAAGGAAAGAACATCAGGGCGTACTAAAATTACAGAATATCGAAATTTAAATCCTAAATGTTTTTGATTTCAACATTGGATGTTCAATATTCGATATTTCTTCAGAAGCTTTCCTTGAATTTATTGCGTGATATGATGCGGACTTCCGTCGCTCCGGCTCCGTACTTTTGGTATGAGCCGTCAGAGAATTCAATACCCTCGTACCTTTTAAGAATATCGCGTATAGATTGCCGCAATATACCATTGCCAACACCGTGTATAAAAACAATCTTTGAAAGATGGCTTTTAATGGCTCTTTCAAGGCAATCCTGGAAATAATCGAGTTGCATGCCAAGCTTTTGCTGGTTGCTTTTACTGTATGAATTCTCATCCAGCTTATCGGCATGAAGGTCAACTACCATTACATCTCTGGAATGGGGTTTGGCATCAGCCTTTGGTTTATTTTTGCCTATAGGGTCTTTATGCCGCACTGAAATATCGGAAAGTGAAATAGGCTTTACCGGAACCAACTCGCTTATAAACACCTCTATTTCAATACCTTCAGTAAGCTCAACAATAACTTTACCGGCTGAAAGTACCTTTGTTACTGTACCTTCGCCCTTTTCATGTAAAAACCGAACTTTATCTCCCGGCTTAAAGGACATTTTACTGCGAATTTGTGTCAAATTTAAAGTATTCTTCTTGGCTGATTCAAATATATTTCGTAATATTGCAGCCCTTTTGAAAAAAATAACGCTATGAACCTGATTAAATACGTTGAAGAACAACTGACTCAGAAGAAGTCATACCCTCATTTTAAGGCCGGTGATACCATTACCGTAAACTATAAAATTAAAGAAGGCGACAAGGAACGTGTTCAGCAGTACCAGGGCGTTGTAATCCAGCGCCGCGGCCAGGGCGCTTCTGCCACCTTTACTGTTCGTAAAATATCGAATGGCATAGGCGTTGAAAGGGTTTTCCCTCTTTTTTCACCTTTTATTGAAAGTATTGAGGTAAATAAAGAAGGCGTAGTACGCAGAGCACGTATTTATTACATACGCAATGCCAAAGGCAAAAAAGGCCGCATTGAAGAAAAACAACAATTTAGCGGAGCTGAAGAAGCTGCTGCTGCATCGGCTGCTGCTGCAAATGAAAAACCGGCCGTTGCTGCTGAAGCTGTAGAAAAAGTATAATTATCTTTTATATTATAGAAAAGTCCCGCAGTATTGCGGGACTTTTTTTATGACCTGTTTTCCTCAATTATTATTGAAAATATTCCAATACACTCTGGCTCGATTGCCGTCTGCTTTAACTGACGGTAAAAAACAACCGGCTAACAGGCTTTAGCTAAAAATCACATCTTTCCACAAAACTAAAAGGCTTTTAGGGCTAAAGCCTGCTTCTTTGCTTTATCTCTTCCGTCAGGTAAAGCAGATGACAATTCGCAAACACTATGAAAAAAACCCTGCTCTTTTAACCTGTTTTTTCAGCACTCAGACACTCCTGTAAATGGGCTCTGAATACATATCAACAAAATTGCAAATTTGTTAATAAATAAATTATACGTTTTTGCCCGTCTTTTCTGCAAATGGAACGCTTTTTTAGCTTATATTTGTAAGATATAGAAAACTCTAAAAAACAACCTTAAAATATGACCGAAAAAGAGCCGCACATCACGGAGGTAGAACCCACTACGGGCAAAAATGGTAAAAGCGATTATTCCGCTGACAGTATAACAGTACTTGAAGGATTAGAGGCAGTGCGCCTCCGTCCTGCCATGTATATTGGCGACACCGGCATGCGCGGGTTGCACCATCTTGTATATGAGGTGGTAGATAACTCTATTGACGAAGCGCTTGGAGGTTATTGTAAAAATATATCCGTTACTATTCATACCGATAATTCTATCACCGTAATTGACGATGGCCGCGGAATACCTACCGGCATAATGGCAAAGGAAAAACGTTCTGCCCTTGAAGTGGTGCTGACCGTATTGCACGCCGGTGGTAAATTCAATAAAAATACTTATAAAGTATCGGGCGGTTTGCATGGCGTGGGTGTATCGTGCGTAAATGCACTTTCTAACCATCTGAAAGCAGTTATACAAAGGGAAGGAAAAATATTCACCCAGGAATACAGCAAAGGGAAACCACTATATGATGTAAAAGTTACCGGTACAAGTGATAAAACGGGGACCCAGATAACCTTTACACCTGACAATACTATTTTTACTGAGAGTATATATTCTTATGATACTCTCGCGGCGCGGTTGCGCGAACTTGCTTACTTAAACAAAGGTGTAAGACTAAGCATAACAGACGAAAGAGAAAAGACTGAGACAGGAGAGTTGCGTAATGACAGCTTTTATTCAGAAGGCGGGCTTAAGGAATTTGTTGAATACCTCGATGCCAACCGTGAAAAACTTATTGCCGAACCTATTTATATTGAATCGGAAAAGTTTGGGATGCCCATTGAAGTGGCCATGCTATACAATTCATCATTCTCAGAAAACCTGCACTCATACGTAAATAATATTAATACCCACGAAGGCGGTACCCATCTGGCAGGCTTCAGAAGGGCGCTGACCCGTACCCTTAAAACGTATGCTGAAAAATCGGGCATGCTCAGCAAATTAAAATTTGAAATTGACGGGGATGACTTCCGCGAAGGGCTTACTGCAGTTATCTCGGTAAAAGTAGCCGAACCTCAGTTTGAGGGCCAGACCAAAACCAAATTAGGTAATAAGGAAGTTATTGGCGCGGTTGATACCACTGTGGGTGAAATGCTTACCAATTACCTCGAAGAACATCCTAAAGAAGCAAGGCTTATTGTAGATAAAGTTATCCTGGCGGCGACTGCCCGTTATGCAGCCCGTAAAGCACGCGAACTGGTGCAACGTAAAGGAGCGCTTACCGGCGGGGGCTTACCCGGTAAACTTGCCGACTGTTCTGAAAAAGACCCTGGCGCTTGCGAAATATTCCTTGTTGAGGGAGACTCGGCAGGCGGAACCGCGAAACAGGGCAGGAACCGTGCTTTCCAGGCTGTATTGCCATTAAGAGGTAAGATTCTTAATGTGGAAAAAGCTATGGAGCATAAAATTTATGAGAACGAGGAAATAAAGAATATATATACCGCATTGGGCGTATTTAAGGGCACGCAGGAAGATGAAAGGGCCCTGAATATTGAAAAGCTGCGTTACCATAAAATCATCATCATGTGCGATGCCGATGTTGACGGCAGCCATATTACCACCCTTATTCTCACATTCTTTTTCAGGTATATGAAGGAGTTAATTGAAAACGGGCACATTTACATTGCTACTCCTCCGCTTTACTTAGTGAAAAAAGGCAAAGAGCAACGCTATTGCTGGTCGGAAGATGAACGTGACCACGCAGTTAAAGAAATAGGCAAACAAGGCAAGGATAATGTAGGAGTGCAGCGATATAAAGGTTTGGGTGAAATGAATGCAGAACAGCTTTGGGAAACAACCATTAACCCGGAATCACGGAAGCTGCGTAAGGTAACCATTGAAAGCGCCGCCGAAGCAGACAGGATATTCTCTATGCTTATGGGCGACGATGTATTGCCCAGAAGGGAGTTTATTGAAAAGAATGCCCGTTATGCCAATATTGACGCATAGTGATGTTTAATACTAAATTAAAAAGTCCCGCAATTCTACGGGACTTTTTTATTTCATGGCAGTTTTATTATTTATTGGAAGGAGTAACCGTGGTAGTTGCCGCAGGAGTAGCAGTAGTGGTAGTATTTTTGGGAACTCCGGAGCCCTTGACAGCCATTTTATCCGTGCCCTTGCCTTTACCCTTCTTATTCTTAGCAACTTTTTTGCCGCTTTCTTTAGCCTTCTGTAAAAGGCTTTGCTTTGCAAAAGCGCTGGTGCTTAAAGAAGCTATAATCAATATGGCGAGAAATGTCTTTATTGTTTTCATGTTTTCAAGTTTTATGAAACAAAGATACTATTAAGGGATGAAGAAATAATGAAGACTATTTGAATATATTCAGGGCTTCTTTAATCGGAATAACCTTATCTTTCAGGTAAGCTACTACAAATGTATCATTAATGCCCACTGCAATTGCTTTTTCCTTCATGGCTTTCGCATCTTCGTAAGAAGTAAATGGGCCTAAATAATAACGCGTTATTCCTGACTCGCTCTCATCAAAAGCAAGATTTTTGAATTTCTTGTATTTATTACGCATTTGCCTTGGCGGAGTGTTTTTGTATGCCCCTATCTGAACACGGAAGGTAATGTCTTTCTTATCCCCGCTAATATGCGTTTTTGAAGCGGTCGTATCAATTATGTTTTCCTTTATGTTTTCTTTTTCAGGTTTAACATAAGTAGCACCCGATTCTGAAAGAGGAACTCTTTTCCCATCTTTATAGGCTCTTATAAACGCATCAGGGAAACCCTTTGCCCTCATCTCAGCCTTATAACTTTCAGCTTCTTTATAATCTGAAAATGCTCCGGCGGAATAGGTATATAATCCATTATCCGTTTTTATTTCCACCAGGTTTTTAACCCCATGGAAAATGCTTGTATTTGATAATTTATGACTAAAGGCACCTAACTGAACCCTGTAAACAACTCCCTGTTCTGAAGGCATTGTTTCAGTTCCTGCCTTCTGGGTAGTTGCAACTTTTTCTGTATTTGTCTTACTTGTATCAGCCATATCCGGTTTACTAACCCTGGGAGTTTTTTCACCCAGTTCAATAAAATCGGTACCCTTGCGCAAAACTATTTTCGTATCCTTAAATCCTTGTTTGGCCAATTCTTCCTGCCTTTTCTTAGCCGCGTCAACATCAGTATAATCTCCGGCAGTATAAATTGTTGAGGAATCCTGCAATAAGGTTGATTTAACATCGGGAACGCTCAGCATTTTATCCATGTCGCCTGCGGGCACGCCTTTAGCATATTTCCCTACTTCAACGGTATAACCGCTGCCTACATTGGTAGTGGCGGCATATTTAATCACTCCTGAACTGTCGTAAATAATTTTCTCATACTTACCTGTATTATCGCTATACATCAGGTATTGCCTATGTATTGCTGAATCGCTTAATTTGGCAGTATCGGCATTGGCAACAGGATGAACAGTATCCTGTATAAGTGAAGCATCCAAGGTAACATTATCGTACCTCCTGTCCTCCATCGCATTTTTGTTATAATTCTCAGCTTTTGTCAGGTCATAGCGGAACCCGATAGCTGTCAAAAAATATTTATCGTGGGTATGTGTGCCTTTAAGGGTACCGGGTACTTCGGGGGTAAGGCCGTCAATATGGTCGGTAAAAGTATAATGGAACGTTGTTCCCAGCGTTATATCAGCTTTCTTGGTAATATGAATCATAAAGCCAGCGCCGATTGGGATAGCATACGATTGTTCCGAATAATTTCCAGAGCCATCCAGGTCCAAGGACCTTATATCAGTCTCATATATATAATCAGGGGTTAAGATAACGGCATTGGAAGCATCGGGAGAATTTTGGGGCTGGCTTCGTATGCTGCCGTCAGTCCAATAGTAATAAGTATTTCCATATTGGTCTTTCATATTGGTTTTTGAAATAAAACTAAACGATTCAACACCCAGGGTAAAAAACGGTGAAATATCCTTTTGCGGCAATATTTTGTACATAAGCTGCACTCCGGCGCCGGTAATAAGCGATTGAAAGTTCCAGTTATAGTTATCAGTCCGCACATACTCTCCCAGGTATCCATAAAGGCCATAGAGGTTAAATTCAAAATGCTCGCTCAGTTTCTGGGCAAATGTCAGGGTATATGCAAACCTGCCGGTGGCGGGATTTTGAGCATAAGAATTTACCGCTTTAACATTACCAAAGTAAGAAGTTATTCCCATGGCAGCTCCTATAATAGGATTCAGAACGAAATTTGTGGGAGGAAGGGTTGAATG
>JBKQUY010000037.1:0-5573 GCA_052325425.1 Bacteroidia bacterium
ACCGGCCTCAAGGCCGTCGACGCGCTGATCCCGATCGGACGCGGCCAACGCGAACTGATCATCGGCGACCGCCAGACCGGCAAGACCGCGATCGCGCTCGACACGATCCTGAATCAGAAATCCCTGAACGACGGCGACGACGAGAAATCCAAACTCTACTGCGTCTACGTCGCCATCGGCCAGAAGCGTTCAACCGTCGCGCAATTCGTGAAGGTGCTCGAAGAGCGCGGCGCGCTGGAATATTCGATCGTCGTCGCCGCCACCGCTTCCGATCCCGCGCCGATGCAGTTCCTCGCGCCGTTCTCGGGCTGCGCGATGGGCGAATTCTTCCGCGACAATGGCAGCCACGCCGTGATCATTTACGACGATCTGTCCAAGCAGGCCGTCGCCTATCGCCAAATGTCGCTGCTGCTGCGCCGTCCCCCGGGCCGCGAAGCCTATCCGGGCGACGTGTTCTACTTGTTCTATATTGAAGATACCCGTGAAAGATACAGGCATCTTGCCAAAGACGATGCTCCGCCTGTAAATTAAGACTATGTTTTCGGCAGGTTTTCTTTGCCGATATTGCTGTGATGGCGGCTGTATGCAAAGAATATAATCAAGCCCAGTATCATCCATGAAAAGGCAGTAAGGATTGTACGTAAATCAAGCCCGATTATCATTAAAATGCAAACCAACATCCCTAATATTGGAACTACCGGAACTAAGGGAGTCCTGAAGGGGCGATGCCTGTCCGGGTCGGCTTTGCGCATAATGATTATACCCAGGCAAACCAGCACGAATGCCAGTAAAGTACCTATGGAAGTCAGGTCACCGGCTACGCTTTCAGGAACGAATGCCGCAAATAAGCCTACAAAGAGGAAAAGAATAATATTTGATTTGTATGGCGTTCTGAATTTAGGGTGCAGGTCTGAAAAAACTTTAGGAAGAAGCCCGTCGTTTGCCATAGAATAGAACACCCGCGATTGCCCCATCAGCATTACAAGAATTACCGATGAAAAACCTGCAAGGATTGCGACAGTTACGGCCGTAGCAAGCCAATGATAGCCTGTCATATAATGGTCAACGGCATAAGCTACTGAAGCTTCTTTGCCTGCCTTTAAGAAATCTGTATATGGAGCAACACCGGTAAGTACAAATGAGAACAATACATAAAGAACAGTGCAAACAGCGAGAGAACCAAGGATACCTATCGGCATGTCACGTTTGGGGTTCTTGGTTTCCTGCGCGGCGGTTGATACCGCGTCAAAACCAATAAAAGCAAAAAACACTATACCTGCTCCATGAAGAATCCCAAGCCAGCCGTGATTAAAGGGTAAAGAATAATCATGCCCTGCAACACTGGGTGCATTGGCAGGAATAAGGAATGGAGTGTGATTTTCAGATTTAATAAATTGCCAGCCTACTGCTATAAAAGCCAGAACAATAAGCATCTTCACCCCGACAATTATGGCATTTACAGTAGCCGATTCCTGGGTTCCTTTAATAAGAAGAAGAGTAAGAATGCCCAGGATTAAAAGAGCGGGTAAGTTTACTATTCCGGGAACTGCCTCAAAAGGTGAATGTGATAATGAATAAGGAATTGCACCGCCAAGTAATTTATTCAGGTATTCGCTCCATGCTATGGAAACAGTTGCAGCACCGAGAGCATATTCCAGTATAAGCGCCCAACCGATAATCCATGCCACCAATTCGCCCATAGTAGTATATGCATAGGTGTAAGCGCTGCCGGCAATAGGTATCATAGAGGCAAATTCAGCGTAGCAAAGACCTGCAAAAAGGCAACCTATGGCAGCAAATATAAAAGACAGCGTTACCCCGCTTCCTGAACATTCGGCAGCCGCGCGGGCTGTCTGTACAAAAAGGCCGGCGCCTATAATGGCTCCAATGCCCAATGCTACAAGCGACCAGGCTGTTAATGTCTTTTTTAAACCCTTTTCAGAATTATCAGCGTCGGCTAACAGTTTAGTAATAGACTTTTTTCTCCAAAGTGACATAGAAATACTATTTAGGTTTTATTTATTGGCATAAAGATAGATAAGTTTTAATATGACCACCTTGAAAACGGTTAAAAACCAATTTTTTGTAAAAGGATTAAAATTTTAGTGCTTTTCATACTATAGTTATTATACTTTTATTAACTTTACATATCATGTTGAGGTTCTATAGACGTATTTTCCTGTTTTTGTTTCTTTTCTCTGCGCTTGGCTTAGTAAATGCCAACGCCCAGGATAAAATTACTTTTGTCTCTTCTGACAAACTCATTATTACTGCCGATTTATATTTGATTAATGATACTTTGCCTTATATGGTTTTGTGCCATGATATTAATTCGAGCCGCGGAGAATACAAAGAACTTGCCCATAAATTCAATAAACTTGGATATAACTGCCTTGCCATTGATATGAGGTCGGGAGGAACAAAGAATGGAGTGGAAAATGAAACTGCTTCTCTTGCACAGGCCAAACATATCACTGCCAAATTTCTTGATTCCCGCACAGATATTACCAGCGCTATTGTCTATGCTTACAACCTGAGCCATAAAAAAGTGGTTTTGGTAGGAAGTGGCTGTTCCGCTTCCCTTGCTTTGTATATCGGGTCCAATAACCCGGAGTTGGTTGCCAGTGTGCTTGCATTCAGCCCGAGCGATTGTTTTAACGGAACTCTCGATACCAAAAACGTTTTCTCCAAATGCCCCATTCCTGTACTTGTTGCATCTTCCCGCTCCGAAGCGGTTGCCACCAAGAATTTTGTAGCCACAATTCCGCAGTCTAAACTTACTCTGTTCTCTCCTTCTACCGACGGAGCACATGGCACTGCCGCTCTTCTTACTGCTACTCCCGACCATCACGATTACTGGATTTCTATTCTCTTATACATCCGCCAGGTACAAACCTGAAATTGTTATCTATTTTTTTAATTTAGGATTGCTTTTATGGCGGTTCTTGTCGCGCTTTCCCTTTTTTTCAATATTTTTTAAAAAGGCTTTTTGCAGGTCTATCCCTGTTTGGTTCGATATGCATATAAGCACAAATAATACATCGGCAAGTTCTTCAGCAAGGTCTTTTCCTTTATCCGATTTTTTGAATGATTGTTCTCCATAAGTCCTTGAAATTACCCTTGCCACCTCTCCTACTTCTTCGGTAAGCATGGCCATATTGGTAAGCACGTTAAAGTAACGCACTCCTTCTTTGTTTATCCAATCATCTACAAATTTCTGGGCTTCTTTAATTGTCATAGTTATAATTTTTAAATTCTTTTTTCTCTGTTTAACACTGTGTTCTCAGTGAACTCTGTGTTGAAATTGCATTACGTATTTTTTAACACAGAGTGCACAGAGTTTCAATATTTACCGGGTTAAGAGTTTCACAGAGTTATATTTTTAATTATTAATTTATGTTTCTTTCCTCTGTGTAACCCTGTTCTCTCAGTGGCCTCTGTGTTGAAAAACAAATACATTTTTAACACAGAGAGCACAGAGTCTAATTATTTATTCTTTTAAGAGTTTCACAGAGTTACTGTTTATTTTTTGTATCAATCATTATAGTTACCGGGCCATCGTTTACCAAACTTACTTCCATGTGTGCGCCAAATTCCCCTGTAGCAACGGGTTTGCCCAATTCTTTTTCGAGCATGTTTACAAATGTATTGAATAATGGCAAAGCTTTTTCAGGCCTTGCAGCTTGTATATACGACGGACGGTTGCCTTTTTGTGTGCTGGCATGTAAGGTAAACTGGCTCACTACCAGCATTCCACCATTTACATCTTTAACCGACAGGTTCATCTTACCCTGTTCATCGCCGAATATGCGCAGGTTGGCAATTTTAGCGCTCAGCCATGCTGCATCTTCTTCGGTATCGGCTTCTTCAATCCCGGCCAGAATCAAAAACCCAAGACCGCAGGCACCTTTTACAGCGCCGCCAACTTTTACTTCTGCCTTTGTTACTCTTTGTATTACTACTCTCATGAAAAAAGTTATGAGTTATGAATTATGAGTTTTCGGTATCTGTAATGCTCTGTAGTGTTTACTTCAGTGTTCAATATTCATTGTTCGATATTCATTATTCATTAAACAAAGATAACTGTTCATAACCTTTGCGCCTGAAATTGCTAAGGTCATATTCAAATTTGGGCGCTTTTCCCATATACTTTTGTACAGCTACTTTAAATAATTGTCGTATTGATTCTGCTACATTGCCCTCGCCTCTCATGCGTGTTCCCCAGCGCGAATCATTCACCTGGCCTCCGTGGCAATCTGCAATCCGGTTCCAGACTTTAGTTGCGCGGTCAGGGAAATTTTTCTCCAGCCAGTCCTTAAATATTTCAGCAATCTGGCCATTAAGCCTCACTATTGTATGGCCTGCCCGCTGCGCACCGTTTTCTGCCGCTGCCTGTATAACTTTCGGCACATCGTAACTGGTCAGATGCGGTATAATGGGAGCCACCATCACTCCGCAGGGTATGCTGTTTGCCGAAAGCTGCCTGAGAACATTCAGCCTGTTGCGGTAGGTAACCGTTCTCGGCTCCAGTTTCATCCTCAACTCCTCATCGAGCGATGTAATGGTTACCATAACATGAACCAATTTAAGCTTTGCCATTTCTGTAAGTATATCCAGGTCTCTCAATATAACAGCGTTCTTGGTAATCATGCTCACCGGGTTGCGGTACTTAAGGCATACCTCGAGCATGCTGCGTGTTATTTTCAGTTTGCGTTCAATGGGCTGGTAACAATCGGTATTGCCTGAAAACATTATTGGTTCAGGCTCCCAGCTTTTTTTCTGAAAAACTTCCTCCAGCAATTGAGCGGCATTTTTCTTTACCAATATTTTCTGTTCAAATTCCATGCCGGCGCTGTATCCCCAATACTGGTGTGAATTCCGCGCATAACAATAGAGGCAGCCATGTTCGCATCCCTGGTAAGGATTCATAGAATATCCCATTATATCAGGGCTTTCCACTTTATTTATAATTGTTTTAGGAAATACCTCTATATATTGGGTGTGTTTATTTTCTGTCAACGCATCCTCATCTATACCCTCCCAATGTTCCTGCACATAGGCAGATTTAAAAAACCTGTTGGTTGGGTTTATCTGAGCCCCGCGGCCGCCAAAATATTTATTGCTTTCAGTGCCGGTATTCATTTATTGCTTAACATTAAAACATGTCGGTATTTGTCGGTTTTTCGCACTATACTTCACTATTTGGCACTATTAGAGCCTTTTTATACCCCCCCCCCACTATTTAATTAATAATTAGGAATTAGTAATTAATAATGGTGGATTTATTTGTTTAATTTTCATTATTCCATCTATTTTATTCTTCACTACTAGCTCTTAATTCTTCACGCCCGATAGTTATCGGGAGCATTTTGGCATGATTTGGCATCTTTATTTTAACACTTGGCGCTTTTTGGCATGATTTGGCATCTTTTGGCACTATTTGGCATAAGGCTTTTTTCCAACCGGCGGAGGGGCGGGCGTGACGCGACCCGTTCCGAGTGGGTCAGCCGGAGGAGTCTCGGGGAATGACGGCACGAGTCCGCAGTACGCCCCTGCCCCTGAACCCGATACAG
>JBKQUY010000038.1:0-25936 GCA_052325425.1 Bacteroidia bacterium
TCTTCCAAATAATATACCAATGACAGTTTTCCGCAGTTGTATTCCTCACTTTCATCGCTTAATGAAACTTTTGCGGTTTTACCATCAATTTTCTTTAATTTCCATATAATATTGTCACTTTCCGTTATCCCATCGCCATATTTTGAGGTAAAATAATCAGAAAGCTTCAGTTTTAATGCAGCCGCGGCAGAATCGTTTGCCAGGAAAATATCCTCATCAATTTCAGTTAATTTCTGCTGGTCGAAATTGTAGGCAACCGTGAAATAATTCATGGTATCGGCAGTTTCGTTTATAGAATCGGGGTATAGGGTATCCATCGGCAGAGAATAAAACACATAGTTGGTGTCTTTTTCATCAGGCGTCTTTTTCTCTGAACCGGTTACCGTTTTTGCATCCATCCCCAGTGATACATGCCTGAACTGGGCTGAACCGTCGCCGGTAAGCAATTGTACAAGGCTTATTTGTGTTGGGGTAACTTTCCCGGTTTTTTGATTCTTGCAGGAAATGACCGCACAGAGTAAAGCGGTTACAAGTAAAAGAGAGTCAGGCAAAAAATATAATTTCAGAAACTTCATCAGGATTTATAAAACGAAAGGCGAAGATAGCAAGAAACTTTTTGATAGATAATGACATTCGTCATTATGGGCTACGGAACGCTGATATTTATGATTTACACAGATGAAATCATATTTTATCTTAAACAATCAGTGCCATCAGCGTTCTATTTCATAAGCTATACATTTTACCGGGAAGCGATTTAAGCACCCCGGCGAATTCGAGTGTTAAAAGATGGGATGAAAGCAGGCCGGGAGCAAGTTTCGAGTTTATGGCTATATCGTCAATATGCATGGGAGACTCGCTGCTTTTCAATGTGTTTATAATAGATTCCTGTTCAGGGCTAAGGTCAAATAAGAGTTCTTTTTGTTGTTTTGAATCTTTTTTATCTTTTTTCCATCCCAGGTATTCGGTTACATCATCGGCATTGCGCACTAAGTAAGCCTTATTCTGCTGTATTAGCTTATTGCAGCCCTGGGATGCGGCATCGTCAACCCTGCCGGGAAATGCCATTACTTCACGGCTATAAGAAAATGCTATATCAGCAGTAATCATGGCGCCGCCCGATATTTTCGATTCGACAACTATCACCGCGTCAGCCAGGCCGGCAATAATGCGGTTGCGCTTGGGGAAGTTCTCTCGGGCAGCATCGGTACCGCTTATAAAGTCAGTAAGAATGCCACCGTTTTCTATCATTTTGCGCGACAGGTTGTAATGTTCGGGAGGATAAAGCTTATCCAGGCCATGGGCAACCACTCCCAGTGTGGGCAGGCCGGCATCAATAGCGGCTTTGTGGCTGCATACATCTATACCGAATGCGAGGCCGCTTACAATAAGCGCACCGGTTGGCTGAAGGCCATTTACCAGTTCTTCGCATAGCTTTTTGCCATATTGGGTCGCGCTTCTTGTCCCCACTATTGCAACTATTCTTTCGGTGTTCAGGTCAGCATTCCCTTGGTAATAAAGCATTACGGGGCCATCGTTGCACTGCTTTAAACGTAGAGGATAAGCTTTGTCTAAATAAAATAGGGGAGTAATATCGTTTTCTTCAATAAACTCAACTTCTTTTTCGGCGCGTTCAAGTACATCCTGGTTTATTATGGCATCGGTAGTAATGGAGCCTATATCGGGTATTTTTAACAGGTTCCCCGCTTTTTCCTTAAAAACAGCTTCGGCGCTGCCGCAATACGATATAAGTGTTTTGGCGATAACATGGCCTACTCCCGGAATGAGGGTAATGCCGATTTTATATTTCAATTCCTTATCCATGAAATGCAAAAATATAAACTAAACTAAAATAAATAATTGCTTCAATATTTTAATGACCCGAAATATGTTCCAATAGTAAAACCCACTATAGTTAAAGATGAACAATAAAGAATATTTTCATTACGAGTGTAGGTTAGAAAAATAATGGCATTTTTTTGGATGGGTTTCGGGGTGTTGAAAACATGATAAACAAATTGCGCATTTTATTTAAATAAATTGTTTATTTTTGCGGTGCGCAAAGCGCAATGTTGAATGTTTGATTTTGAATTTTGAATGAAAAACCACTAATCTTTATTGGGCATAAGGGGTAAGGAATAAGTTGCTTCACGAATAAAATACGTAATCCCGACAAATATCGTCGGAGGAATAAGAATATGGAAAACAAAGTTGAAAAAAACATAAAAAATGCTAAAAAAATTAGCAAAATCAGGGGGGGGAGGGGGTGCTCAAAATGATGAAAATTTTTAGGGGTCTCAGTGATGAAAATCAGCAAGTTGGGGGTGCGCAAAATGAAAAAAATGAGCACCCCCCCATCATACAGAAAATGGCACACTTTTTCTGGGAACCGTGTGCCAAAGTGTGCCATTTTAAACTAAAAGTGAAAAATGAAAAGTGAAAAAAACATTGCTACTTTGCGGGTGCAGACGAGAAATATTACTGACGCTTTCAGGTCAGAATTATGACATTTATCGTCATTAATCTGCATCATTACCAAAGCGTAATGGCTGTTTGCTCTGCGCCTCCCGATAAAAAAGGTCGGGATTGCAAATTTTTCATGGGAAGCAAACTGCGGTGAAAATTAATTAGAAATGGAAAGAATAAACATATCTGTGAATCTGTGGCTGAAGATGTTAAAATTAAATTTGGCGGTAAAAAGGCATTTTTTGCTTCACCGCCAATTTGTAAAAAGACGTGTATTGCAATTGCAGCAAGGGGTTATAAGAAAATTGCAAGAGAAAAAACTCATTTTCTTTTCGCCAGCCACCGCCACGCACCGCCATTTTTTTAATTACGAATTAAAAATTACGAATTACGAATGAAATACCTTAGCGACTTTGCGTCTTTGCGAGAAACAATTAAACATAGAATGGAAACCTCTGAGCACCTTTGCGCGTTATTTATGGGAAATCGGATCGCTGACGATGTATGTCAGGAGAGGCATCGCAGTGATGAAGCGGCTGACAACTGATTACTGACAACTGATGACTAATGATTTTTTTGCTTAATTTCACGCCTCATTATGGAAAAGTCGGTAATAGATAAATATCAGCCGGTAATTGGTCTCGAAGTGCATATACAGTTGCTTACCAAAAGCAAGGCCTATTGCAGCGACTCGACTGAATATGGTGCTTTGCCTAATTCGCAGGTTAGCCCTATATCGCTGGGCCATCCGGGTACTTTACCAATGGTAAATAAGCGGGTTGTTGAGTTTGCCATAAAGCTCGGTATTGCCTGCAAGTGCAAGATAACCCGCGAGAACCAATATGCCCGTAAAAACTATTTCTATGCCGATTTGCCTAAAGGCTACCAGATAACACAGCATTTAACGCCTATTTGCACAGGAGGGTATATCACTATTAATACCCCGTCGGGCAAAAAGCGCATCGAGCTCACCCGCATACACATGGAAGAAGATACGGGCAAGAGCATACATGACCAGGATGCTTATGATACCCTTATTGACCTTAATCGTGCCGGGGTGCCATTGCTGGAAATAGTTACAGAGCCTGTTGTTGCCAATGCAGATGAGGCCTACCAATATCTTACTGAACTTCGCCGCCTGGTTCGTTACCTCGAAATATGCGACGGCAATATGGAAGAGGGCAGCCTGCGTTGCGATGCCAACGTATCGGTGATGCTGAAAGGCGCTGATAAGTTTGGCACCAAGATAGAGGTGAAGAATATGAACTCGATACGCAATGTGCATTCAGCCATTGAACATGAGATTTTGCGGCAGATAGAAGTGCTTGAGAATGGGGGTAAACTTACGCAGGAGACACGTAGCTTTGACGCCACTGCGGGTACGACCTTTACCATGCGTACCAAAGAATCTGCCGATGATTACCGCTATTTCCCCGAACCCGATTTGCCACCGGTTATGGTTACCGTAAAAGATATTGACAGTGTGCGGCTTACCCTGCCTCCTTTGCCGGAAGAACTGATGGAGAAATATACAGGTAAGTTCAGCCTGAGTAATTACGATGCTTCGGTTATTGTTGACAATAAAGAATTCGCCTTATACTTTGAACAACTGACCGAACAGACTACCAATTACAAGGCCGCAGCCAACTGGATGATGGGCGATATAAAATCGTACCTCAACCAGAACGCAGTCACCATAAGGGAGTTTCCCTTGCCTGCGGTTAAAATTGCAGAGATAATAGCTTTGATAGAAAACGGTAAGGTAAGCTATACCATTGCATCGCAGCGCATATTCCCTGAAATGGTTAAAAACCCGGCTAAAACTGCCCAACAAATTGCGGAAGAAAATAACCTTATACAGGAGAGCGACAGCAGCGTGTTAGAAAAATTTGTGGCAGAGGCAATTGCCAAATACCCTGAGAAGGTTGTTGAATATAAGAATGGAAAAACCGGCCTGCTTGGATTGTTTATGGGTGAAGTAATGAAACTGTCGAAAGGCAAGGCGGACCCGAAAATTGCCAATAAATTGGTAAAAGATGCGCTTGAGAAAAATTAATACACTATTAATCAATATATAGAATGAAAATGAAATCATATATAACCTTTTTAGCTGCAATGATGTTATTTGCAGCCTGTAAGACCGGTACCCAATCATCCGGCGGGTTTGAATTGTCGGGTACACTTAGCGGCGGGGGAGAAGGTGTAAATATTTACCTTGACGGCCTTACTACCCAGGGCACTGTTCACCTCGATTCTACCAAGATTGGAAAAGACGGAAAGTTTGTTTTTCATACCCCCGGCATTAAAAAAGGATTTTACAACCTTCGTATTACCGAAACCGATTATGCTACCCTTATACTTGACTCGGCAGAGCATGTTACTATTGAGGGCAATTCACAGTTCCTGGGGAATACTTATACAGTCAGCGGTTCAGAGGATTCGAAACTCTTCTGCCGTGTAAATGATGTTATGAAAAGACAGGAAATGAAAATGGATTCTATTAAGAAACTTTACCAGGCGCTGGTGGGCACTTATGGCAGGGATACCGCAAGAATGGACTCACTAAGCAAGGCTTTTGAGAAACCTTATGATGATTGCATGGCCTTTCAGAAATCATATATCACCGATTTCGTAAAACAACATCCAACCTCTTTTGCCTGCCTCGCATTTATACAAATGCTGCCATTCGACGAATGCAGTGCATCGTTTATTGCAGTGGATGATGCGCTTACAAAAGCTTATCCCCATTCGCAATATGTTACCATGTTCCATTCCGATGTAATGAATATGAAAAGAGTGGCGGTTGGCTCTCCGGCGCCTGATTTTACATTACCTGACACGGAGGGAAAAGATGTATCGCTTTCAGGCTATAAAGGCAAGGTTGTACTTATTGATTTCTGGGCTTCCTGGTGCGCCCCATGCCGGGCTTCTCTGCCAGGGATTGTGAGGATATATGATAAATACAAGGGCAAGAACTTTACCATACTCAGCGTGTCGCTTGACAAAGACAAGGACAAATGGCTTGATGCAATCAAACAGTTTCACCTGACCTGGACCCAGGTAAGCGACCTGAAATACTGGGATTCGAAGGTGGTAAGGCTATATAACTTTGATGGTATTCCGTTCAGCGTATTGGTAGATGAGAATGGCAATATTGTGGCCAAAAACCTTGATGAAGATGCTTTGAACGCGAAATTGGAAAGTATGTTTGCCAAATCATAATAAATACAGAAACTTTTAGTAAATTTGTATAAATAACAATAGAATATGAAAACACTTGTAATTGCATTATCATTCGGCCTGCTTAGCATTGGGGCTTTTGCACAGCAAAGTACAACCACTAAAACTGCTCCTGCAAAGACTGCTAAAGTTCCTGAAAAAGTAAGTTACCGTTGCCCGGTTTGCGGCGCTACGTCTGATAAAACCGGCGAATGCCCGAAAGATAAAGTTGCCTATGTGAAAGTTGGCGATTACTATTGCCCGGACTGCTATATGAGCAGCAGCAAGCCCGGCAAATGCACTATGTGCGGCGTTGATATGAAGAAGATGGAGGCGTCTGCTCCTGCAAAAAAATAATAATGAATCAACGCCATCAGCCAATAGCCATTGGCTAATAGCTTTTAGGGGGATTATTAAAATCTAATTTGCCGCCATAATCATTCATCTGCTCTAAAATCCACTGTTTACGGCTTTCAACAAAGGGCCCGGGATGCACGGCCGACCATTTAAGCGGGTCGGGCAATATGGCAGCCAGCAGAGCGGCTTCCTCTTTGGTCAGGTCTTTAGCGTGTTTATGGAAATAGGCTTCAGATGCTGCTTCAGCCCCGTAAATGCCCTTACCGAATTCAACCACATTAAGATAGACTTCCATAATGCGTTTCTTGTTCCATATAAACTCGATGAGTACGGTAAAGTATGCCTCGAAGCCTTTACGTATCCAGCTTCTGCGTGTTGAGAGGAATACATTCTTGGCGGTTTGCTGGCTTATGGTGCTTGCTCCCACAATGCGCTTGCTGTGTTCATCATGTTTCCATGCCTTTTCAATAGCCTCGAAGTTAAAACCATGATGCCTGAAGAAATCCTGGTCTTCGGAACAAAAGACGGCTAAGGGCAGGTTAGGGGAGATGTTATCTAACGATACCCATTTTTTATCAAGCTTCATAGGCTCACCTGATATCTTCTGGCTGACGCAACGCAGTAGCATCAATGGTGTTACCGGAACAGGGACAAAGCGAAAGAGTATAACCGATAATATACTAAGCGCAAAGAAGGCTACTGCAATACGCTTAATCCACTTCCATGCTATTTTAAAGATGTTCTTCACAGGCTGTCGAGTAAATCGGCTGTACAGGTTTCTATCTGCATTAATTCTGTCTTTGTAATGCAATAAGGAGGAATGAAGTATAATATATTGCCTAATGGCCTTACAATGATGCCCCGTTTAAGGTAGAACTCTGTTACCCTCTCAGATAATGGGTTGAGGTATGAAGTGCCTGCATCACTCTTTAGTTCCAATGCAAGAATAGTACCTGTCTGGCGGCAATCAGCAAGCGATTGGTGATTTTCAAAGCGGTGCTTCATATTGGCAAAGAAGGCAGAAATCATCTCTATTTGTTGCCATATTTCTTGTTTTTCCAGTATGTCGAGGCTGGCATTAGCGGCAGCGCAGGCAAGAGGGTTGGCTGTATAAGAATGACCGTGATAAAAGGTATGGGTTTTGTCATCTGATATAAAAGCATCGAAGATATGTTGGGCGCATGAAGTTGCTCCTAAGGGCAGAAAACCACCCGTAATACCTTTAGACATACAGATAATATCGGGTTTTTGCACTACGTAATCTATTGCAAAAAACTTACCTGTTCTTCCGAAGCCGGTCATTACTTCATCGGCAATGGTTATGCAGTTGTGTTTATTGCATAATTCTAACATGGTGTTTAGTGCTTCAGCGGGATACATTACCATACCTCCTGCGCCTTGAACAAGAGGCTCAAAGATGAACGCACAAATATCACCTGGTTTAAGGGCTGCTTCCAGTTTTTCAAATGTGTTCCGTTCCTTCCCTTTTATCGGAACAGGTATATGTATTACCTCGAATAGCAGCGGGTGAAAAGCTTGTGTAAATACATTTCGCGCGGCTACTGACATACCTCCGAATGTGTCGCCATGGTATCCGTTTTCAAGAGCTATTATTCTAGTTTTCTGAACTCCTTTATTGTTATGGTACTGTAAAGTCATTTTCAAGGCGACTTCAACAGAAGTAGAGCCATTGTCAGAGAAGAATATTTTAGATTGGTTGCCCGGAAGGTGCTTTAACAGGCGTTCTGCGAGAGTTACGGCCTGCGAATGGGTAAAGTTTGAAAAGGCAACTTGTTCAAGTTGCAGTGCCTGTTCATATATTTTCCCTGCTATATAAGGGTTAGCATGTCCATGCAAGTTAACCCACCAGGATGAAAATGCGTCTATATACCTGTTACCATTATCGTCTATAAGATAGACACCATCTCCTTTTACTATGTGCAGAGGCGTTTTAGCATGCTTCAAGTGCGTGAAGGGATGCCAAATTGTTTTCCTGTCGCGTTGAGAAATATTGCTCATATAGATGCAAATCTATATTATTCCTGCCTAAAACCCGGCAATATATCAATGTAGAAATACGACTACCTTACTGCTTAACCTTTATGGTAACTTCTACACTAAGCCCGGGGCGTAATTGTTTATAAAGGTCGCTTTTAGTGTCAAGTACTATTTTAATGGGTACGCGTTGCACTACCTTAACATAATTACCGGCGGCATTATCTGGCGGGAGTAATGAAAAGACAGCGCCGGTAGCTCCTGCAAATGAACTTATAGTTCCATTTATTATTCTGCCATCCAGAGCATCTACCTCAACTTCGGCATTCAGGCCTAATTTCATATCATTCATCTGGGTTTCCTTAAAATTGGCTTCAACCCACATGCTATCTTCAACGATAGCCAATAATGGAGAACCAGCCTGCACTAATTGGCCTACCTCTATTGAGCGCTTGGATGCTTTTCCGCTAACCGGAGCAATAATAGTAGCATAAGACAATTGAAGTTTGGCATAGTCAACGGCGCTTTGTTTTATAGCTACGGTAGTTTGCGCGGAAATTAAATTAGCCTCAGCCACTTCATATTGTTTTTGGGCTGATTCCAATTTTTTCCTTGCTATATCAACCTGGGTAGTGGCGCTTTCTTTGGCTGCTTTGGAGTTATCAAATTGTTCTTGGGTGGCAGAACCATCCTTATAAAGGTGCTGGTAACGGTCGAAATCAAGAGAATCCTTCTGTAAAGTTATCTTCGCTGCTTCTATTTCATCTTTGGCCGTTGCCAGCATGGATTCAATTGACTCAGCATTCGCCTTTGCAACTTCAACATTCGCCTGTGCATTGGCAGAATCAGCTTCTGCCTGAAGTTCTTTCAATTTCAGGTCTGCATCATCTAGCTTAACCAGCACTTGTCCTTTTGTTACCGGTTGGTTATCCTGGAAGTTGATAGTTGTCACATAATTAGTTATGCGGGTTACAACAGGGTCTATATTGCTTGATACCTGTGCATCGTCAGTGTTTTCTATCTTGCTGTAATAAATATATTCTTTAATACCTATAACAACAGCAATAAGTAATATTACTCCAAGAATAATTGGCGCAACTTTTGTTTTCTTTTTAGGTTTTGTTTCTGCAGTTTCTTCGTTTGTCATAAAGTGAATTGTTATTTTTTAGAAGTAGATGTTAGTTCTCCGGCCGCTTTTAGCAGATTATAATATGCCAGTTGCGCATCTGCTTTGGCTGATATGATATTTATCTGGGCGTTCAGCAAAAAATTATTTGCATCAAGCAAGTCGGTCAACATGGCTACATGATTGTCATATTTCGATTTTACTATACGGTAGTTTTCATTAGCCTGGTCAAGTGATTTTTGCGATACCTCAATTTTCTGGAGTGCCTGCTGATATTGCAGGTAATCCTGGTTTATTTCCATTTTGGCATTATCATTTAACTGGTTGTATGTTTCCTGTGCCTCCAGTAGTTTGGCGCGACTTTCAGCCACTTTGTTTTTATTATCATACAATCCGGTCAGGCTATAAGAAAGGCGGAACCCTAAATCCCATGATGGCTGAAATTCATCTATAGGTATAACCAATCGGGGATTAGGCCGCAAGTAATCATATTCGGCGGCAACACTCAGTTTAGGAAAAAGACTACTTTCGGTTACTTTAATTCCTGCTTCCTGGGCTTTCTCCTGCATCTCGGCGGCTTTAATGTCGTTCCGGTCATTTATAAACTTTTGCAGGTAATAGGCCAGGGGTTGCATTATTTTATCGGCCAGTATGGTTGTTGTGTCAATCAATATGCGTGTGTTTTCAGGTAAACCGAGCATTATATCAAGGTTATAATTAACTGTTTGAATCTGGTTATTTATATCTATTTTTGATAATTCGGTATTGGATTGCTGTAGTTTAGTACGTAAAACATCATTTTCCGTAGCAAGTCCATGACTTGCAAAATCACTTACTTCCTTTACATGCGCTTGTATCTCCTCAAGGCTTTCATCAATAAGGAAACGTGCTTTTTCAAGCTTAAACAGGTTAAGGTATGCAATTATAACGTTTATTGAAACGTCGTTCTTTTTACTCTCCAGCGTGTATTCAGTGGCCTTTTCCGTATAATCAAGGCTTATTACCCCATTTTTCCACTGAAAACCATTGAAAACATTTTCCTGAACGGAGCCAATGGCAGAATAATTATTAAGAAGAATAGGGAACAAAGCTGTAGAAGGTATTTCACCTGCACCGGGGAATGCAAAATACTCAACCGGTACATTGCTCAGGCGGGTATAGCCTATGGAGACATCAACATTTGGCATTATTAAGTCCTTAACCTCACCTAGCGCGGCCTGCGATTGCGCTACCTGCGCAGCAGACAAAGCAATAGAGTGGCTATGTTTTACCCCCATAACAACAGCGCTATCCATACTGATAAAGCACGATTTGACAGTATCACCCGCATAGCCCCGATATACCATTAGTATAAACGTAAATGCTGGGTATAATCTATATTTCACAAAGTCTGGAATCGTCATATTTTTTCTATGCTTTTTAAAAATATTTTAGTAAAGAACATATACTCCTTTTTTACTTCCTTATCAATTCCGCCTTTTTCCCACATCTCTTTATTGCCAAGCGCATATAACCTTAATGAGCGTAATACATGCACAAAAAAGCCTGCATATTCATCAACATTTATTTTCTGTATTTCATCTTTCTCAATAGCTTTCTTTAGTATTTCCGCAATTATGTTTTTTTCCCGTTCAAAAAAATCTTTACCAAGCTCAGAAAATAAGGGAGAATGGGCATGGAAAGCATCATGCGTTAATTGGCCCAGGTTCAGCAAAGTTTTCAAATATTGTATGCGGCTTTCAATATATTTAGTAAGTATAATATCAATCTTATTTCCGGAGTGAAGAACTTTTTTCATTTGCAGGCAAAAATCATCCTGTTCCTGAAATATTACCTTTTTAAATATGCATTCCTTATCAGGGAAATAATAGTATAAGGAGGCTTTCGATACGCCCAGGTCATCGGCTATATCACTCATAGTAGTTTTAGCAAATCCAAAACGGGCGAATCGTTTTTGCGCTATATCAAGTATTTTCGACAGTTTCTCGGGTGGGATTGCTGTTTTTTCTTCTTTTTCCAAGTCTGACCTTTTAATAAAATTGGTCAAAAGTAAGAAAAATTACCGGATGCATTATTATGGAGAAATAATCTATGAATAAAAAAATTATTAAAGGATATCACTATTGCCTGATAGTCTCATGGTTACAATGCTGAGGTACTAAATGGTTATTCCTTTTTTCCGGAACGATGAAAGTATTAATGCAAATGAAATTAAAGCGAACGGGGTGCAGACTATATTAAACCTGTTGTTTTGCCAATAGGATATTCCTGAAATGCAAATTATCAGGGAGGCAAATATCCAATTTAACAACATAATTATGGCTGCTTTCTTTTCTATTCTTTTTCTCAGAAATATTATAAAACCAACGCTAATAGCAATAAACCCTGTAAATAATACATTTTGCCAGTAACTAAGCCATAAGCATCCATTTTTCAATTTGTCGAAAAAGAACCAGCCACGTATATTAGAAATGATAAAGTTGCCAGGCATAAATGTATTTGAAATAATATCTGTTTCTAAACCCTTAAAGAGATTTCTTGTATTGTTTTTTACCTGGTCCCTCAAATCTGCATTGCATAAAGAATCAATCTTTTTCCACTGGTGGTTATTAAACAGGTAAGTTATCTCATGTGCTCTTACTTTTCTCACTTCCTGGAGTGTTTGGTTTGATTTTAAGCTTTGCGCATACGCGCCAAGATATCCATAGAATGTCTGTGTTCCATTAAAAGTCATAGTATAAATTCCGAAGTCTTTTTTCATCATACCCAACTGAAAGCAAACAATTACAATTCCTATGGAGGAAATAATCAGGTATTTGACAATGATATTATTTGAAATTACTGCTCTGTTCTTAATAGCAACATATAATAAAATTACAATTGTAAATGGATAAACAGGCCATAAAGTTGGCCTAATTATTAAAGAGTAACTAAATAAAACAAATGCCCAGGCTAAAAAATAAACTTTATTCTTTGCAAAATATAAGGCAATAAAATATACTACACAGGTAATAACACATGTATAAATTGTTTCTGTAATCATAAAGTAAACATATTCAAGGCTACCCACGCATAATAAGAATGCAATTGCAATGAGAAGGGAAAAGTTCTTTCCAGTAAATAATATCAAAGTACGAAAGATAAATATTGATGTAAGAATCCAGGCAACCAGGTTAAGAAATATAGACCAATGGAGAATCGAATTTAAATTTGAAGTGAAAATTAAAGGTATCCCAATCAATATGGGGTATCCTAAAATTCTATCGGGATCAGCCTTGAATGAATAGAAAAGATTAAGAGCGGCATGTGTATATCCTTCTGAGTCAAGTGGTTGTGCTTCAAGTCTAATATAATTGTCAAATAACTGGGCTAAGAATCCGAATGCAAAAAAAATGAGAATTCCAAATAAGCTTATGATGATGATTTCTTTCTTCATATATTAATCAAATAACAATGACCGAGAACTAAAATATACATTCAGGTTCTCTAAAAACATTTTTAATTAACAAAGGTATTCTTTATATTTTAACCAATAATAGCGTGAATAAAAACGATACCGGAATAGTACAATAGTGTCGCAGCATATTTGAAATACCTGTAATTAATTATAATTCTGAATTATTCTAAATGAAATTTCAATAATTACTATCTTTACAGAGAATTTATAATTAGAGTGTTTGACTTATATGAATATAGAATCAATAGCTTCAATAGTAATAATTTAGCATCTTCAGCCGGGCTTGCCCGATGCGCGACAATTACAAAGAGAGTATAAATGACTGCGAAGATTAGTATTATTACCCCAAGCTATAACCAGGGACGGTTCCTTGAGCAAAATATCCTTTCTGTTGTCAGCCAGAACTATCCAAATGTGGAGCATATAATAATTGACGGTGGAAGCACTGACAATACAAGGCAAATACTGGAACAGTATAAGGATAAACTTGCCTTTTCAATAAGCGAGCCGGACAAAGGCCAAAGTGATGCGGTGAACAAAGGTTTTGCTAAGGCAACAGGAGAAATAATAGGATGGCTGAACAGCGATGATTATTATGCGCCGGGGGCTTTGCATGCTGTAAGCAAAGCCTTCACTGACCCATCGGTAAATGTAGTTTGTGGATATAGTATATTGTTTGATGATAAAGGAAGAAACGAAAAAGCAGCCCCTACGGTGTCAACTGGCAGGGGGCTTGAATTTCATTTGCGATTCCCTGATATTAACCAGCCCCCTACTTTTTTCAGAAGGAATATCATGGCAGAAATTATGCCCCTCAATACGTCATTACGTTTTGTAATGGATAGGGAAATGTGGATGAAATACATTCAGTTATATAGTGTTAAGAATGCCAAAACAATAGATGACATTTTAGTTTATTTCCGTTACCATTCTACATCAAATTCACAAACCAAAGTGGGTGAATTTGACGATGAATATGCTACAATTCTTCATTGGCTTGCAACCTATTATAAACTTACTGAGGTGACAGAATTACTTGCATCAAAATATAAGCTAAACCTTAAGTATTCATATTCATTTAATAAATACCCTGATAAAGAAACCACGATGAATATGGTCCGTTACTTTTTTCTGAAAAAAGACGGATTAGTTTTTAATGAAGCTCAGTTTGAATATGCCAAAAAAGGATACAAAGTATTGGATATAAAGCACTATCATCCATTACCCGGAGAGAAAAAAGCCATGGCTCGAATGGAATCAATAGTAAACCATGTTAATTGGACGCATTTCAGGATAATAAGGAAAATCAAATCATTTAATGTCTGAACAAAAATTTCACGTTGCTGTAATATCTACATGGTTTCCCGTTCCGGCAGATACGAGCGGTATTTTTGTTCAGAACCAAGCTGATGCACTTATAGATTCCGGAAATAAAGTTTCCGTTTTCATGTTTCAGTATATCAGCCCTATGTCATGGTTTAAAAAAAAGCTGCGGGGGGAGCCTCTTAGCATGTGGTCGAGAGGCAGAAAAATTATTCCGTTAGCTTATGATTTTGTGAATTTTTTACCTACGCGTTTTTCTTCAAACCCTGCTGCTGTACAAAAAAATGCCTTTTTAAGATATATTGAGAAAAGCTTTATGGGTTATATAAGCAAAAACGGTAAACCCGATATTATTCATCACCATGGGGTGGCTGATTTTTGCTATATAACTTCATTTCTCAGCAAAAAATTCGATATACCATATGTTATTACTGAACATTCTATGTTTATTGATAAGATTGATCATTTCAACCCATATGAATCAAAAGAGGAACGGATTTCAATGATTAGAAATGCTGCATTAAGAATTGCAGTAAGTAATTTTTATGCGGAGTTTAATGGAAAGCTTTTTGGAACTCCTTTTATAGTAATACCGAATATGGTAAATAACGATTTTGCTGAAATTCAGCTTCCTACATATCCCAAGAAAACAACTCCTTTTTATTTTCTCAACATTGGGTCATTAGCCCGCAGAAAGCGGCAGGATATACTTGTGCAGGCATTTGCTGAAGCATATAAAGGCAATAAAAATATACAACTCATTATTATTGGGAATGGAGAACTTGAGAAGAATTTATCTGAACTTATTTCTGTTCTTAATATGAATGAGCAAATTCATCTGGCAGGGTACAAAGAGAGAGCTCAAATAATTGAGCTTATAGATAAATCGCATATACTGGTAATATCATCGGAAAAAGAAAGCTTTTCGATGGTTGCAGTTGAAGCATTATTCAGGGGAAATCCGGTATTAACAACTCAATGTAAGGGGCCTGAAGATTTTATAAATGCCGGCAATGGTATTACCTGTAAAGTAAATGATATTAAGGACATGAAGGAAAAACTACTATATATTTACGATAAATATTCTTCATTTAACTACCTTCAAATTGCGGAAGAAGCAAAAAAGCAATTTTCTGAAAAGATAATTGTAGCCAAACTGGAGGAAGCTTATAAAAAAGTAGTGTCATCCTATAGCAGAAGTAATTGAAAGATAAAATTTATTAATGCTGAAAAGAAAAGTATTTAATAAGCAGCCGGGACGGTATGAGATTACTTATACTGTGGTTTTGTTGATTTTATTGGTAATGGTGTTATTGCCCTTATTTATACTTTCATTTTATAACCATGCTACCCTTGAGGACTATATAGAAACATCTGTTTCACTCCAAAAGGGCTTTTGGGGGACGCAGGTATGGTGGTATAACAGTTTGCAGGGGCGATACATTGAGTCTTTATTTCAAACTCTTAATCCATTGGTGTTCAATGCGTATTGGGCATTTAAACTCAACCCGGTTTTGTTGCTGTCAATGCTTTTAATTGCAACCTGTTGGCTTTGCCATAAATTATTTAAGAATTTGGATACAGGCAGTAAACTTGGAATATGTTCACTTTTTATTGTCTCATTTATTATACTTATGCCCCAGGTTTTCTCAGGAATTTTCTGGCAATGCGGATTGATAGATTGTCTTTTGCCTGATATTATGACGTTATTTTTATTAGGATGTATTATAAGTTATTACCAATCTGCCAATAAGAAAGTATATTTCATTCTTTCCTGTTTGCTTGCAATTTTAATTATAGGGAGTTATGATATACATATGTTATTTGTTGATTTTATTATAATGCTAATTGCTATAATTAATGCTTTAAACAAAAGAAAATCATTTTTCATTCTGACCTTATTGGGTATATGTATTATTTTCTCGATAATCTCGGTTTCAGCTCCCGGAAATTCACATCGTCTGTCATGCTATCCAAATGCGCATAATTTCTACTTTTCTTTGAAAGAAACGCTGGTTTGGGGTATAAATGTATTACTGCGATGGCATTGGCTTGTTTTAATGGTTTTTACGGGTATCTTATTATTTGATTTTATTTCAAAAAATGAAGCATGGAATGAGGCAGTTGAAAGAATATTTATTATATCTCCCTGGCTTAGTTTAGCTGCTTGTCTTATTGTGCCTTTTATCAGCCTGTTTTTTTGCTTCTGGTCGCAAGGGAAAGTTCCACCGCAATTAAATACTTTAAATGGTGTTTATTTCTATTATGTTGCCGGTATGATGTATTTTTCTTTTTCTGCTATAGTCAGAATTAAAAAACGTCATCCTGATTTGCGCATTCCTGTGTTTATTAAAGTGCCCCTGTATTTAGTACTTGTTTATATGACTTTTTTCAGAGCGACCAATGTTACAAGGGCATATAAGGATATTACTTCAGGTACTGCGAGCGTGTATAATTTAGAAAGAATAAAAATAGAGGAGACTTTGATGAACACCAAAGGAGACAGTTGTATAATAGATTCTATAAAAAATTATCCAAATTCACTTCCACCATTGATTTATTTGGGCGGTTTAACGAATGATGATGGAATGAGTGGGTTTTCCAGTACATCTTGTTGTCAATATTATCATAAAAAATATATCGGAATAAGAAGATAATTGCAGTTAATTTGTTTTTATTTCATTTGTATGCTCCAACCTGATTTCTTATCCTTATATTTGTCAGAACCAATTAAATATTTGCCTGCGCGCTATGCCATTTCTTTCAGTTATTCTACCGGTATATAATGAGGCTAAAGGGATTGAGCTATTATTCAATTCCATGGAGAAAGTATTAAAAAGCTATGATTATGAGATTATTGCAGTAAACGATGGTTCAAAAGATTCATCCTGGAATGAAATGCTGAAAATTGCATCTATCAAACCTAATGTCAAACTTATTAATTTAAGAAGAAATTTTGGCCAAACTGCCGCTATTAATGCCGGCATACAATTTGCAATGGGAGAAGTTCTTGTACTTATCGACAGCGATCTTGAAAATGATCCCAATGATATACCTAAAATGCTGGCGAAAATGGATGAAGGGTATGACGTGGTGAGTGGCTGGAGACAGGGGAGATGGAAAGGGCAATTTTTTACCCGGAAGTTACCATCCCTGGCAGCCAATGGGTTAATAAGTAAAATTTCAGGCGTACCATTACACGATTACGGTTGTACATTAAAAGCATATAAGAAAGATGTAATAAAAGATGTGCGTCTTTACGGGCAGATGCATCGCTTTATCCCGGTATTTTGCAAATGGCAGGGGGGCAAAGTAACTGAGATACCCGTTAATTATCAACCCAGGCTTTATGGTAAGAGTAATTATGGACTCTTTCGCATATATAAAGTAATTCTTGATTTGGTCCTTATTAAATTCCTTGATAAGTTTATGCACAGGCCAATACATTTTTTTGGAGGCGCAGGTATTATAGCATTTCTTGTAATGTTCATAACATCGGGCCTGGCTGTTTATTTTAAATTAACCAGGCAGAAAGATTTCATTCAAACTCCTCTGCCTACTATTGCAGCGATGTTTTTTGTTGTGGGTATATTAATGGTACTTATGGGTGTACTGGCTGAAATGGTGATGCGCACTTATTACGAGAGCCGGGATAAATTCCCTTTTACCATTAAAGAAAAGGTGAACTTTTAATTTATTATAAACTGGTACATTAAACTTGAACGTATAGAATCGAAAGATAAAAAGACTGCTGATGCATTTGCATCTTCCTGGAATAATTTGCCGGGAGGATCAGTATATACTGTTGACCAGTTTGAAGATTGGCTTGCTCCCATTACCAAAGCCGATGTGGAAGGCAAAACTGTTTTAGAATTGGGCTGTGGCAATGGCAGCATTATGTGTCACCTGCCGGCGTGGCAGCCGAGTTCAATTGATGGTGTTGATTTAGGTGATTCCGTGCTTTCATGTGAAAAGAACATGAAGCAGACAGGGTATGTCAATTTTAAAATTATTCAGCACGACCTGGTTACTTTTAGCAGTAGCGGATATGATTTAGTTTACTGCATAGGCGTTTTACACCATTTAAAAAAACCGGTGGAAGGATTTGAGTCAGTTATCAGGAATACAAAACCGGGAGGACGTTTCCACTGTTGGGTATATGCAAAAGAAGGGAACGCTGTGATTATTTATGTTGTTGACCCAATCAGGAAGGTTGTATCTAAAATGCCGTGGTGGTTTACAAAATATTGTGTTGCAACACCGTTGGTAATACCATATTGTATTTATGCCAATATCATTTCAAAATGGAAAGTATTCAGCAGGTTTCCATTATATGAATATTCACGCTGGATTGCTAAAAGAGGGTTTTTGTTTTTCCGGCATGTGGCATTCGACCAATTAGTTACACCGCAAACAACTTACTTATCTAAACAAACTATACAGGAATGGCTTGATAAATATGCTGAAATTGATAAAAGTTCAACTTATATTATTTTCAGGAATGGTAATTCATGGAAGTTTGGAGGTAAAAAAAGGTAATTATGGAAACCAGTTATACTGATTTGCAATTTGAGCACAACTATCCTGATGGCATAGAGGATTTTTATTGGATAAAAGCAAGAAATAAGATAATTTATTATGAGATAAATAAGTATCCATTAATTAAAAATTCACATATACTTGAAGTTGGATGCGGTAGAGGAGTGGTTACAAAATATTTGGCCGAGAGAGGTATTAAATGTTTTGGTGTTGAACTTGCACCTGCAAGACCGATTAATGGTGCCGAGAAATTTATGATTGCGGGTAAAGATGCTTTTAAAATGGATGCTGAATTTAAAAATAAGTTTCAAACAATTATGCTGCTTGATGTAATTGAGCATATTGAAAACCCTCTTGAATTTATTAATGAGTTGCTGATTAATTACTCTAATGTGAAGTATCTTGTAATTGCTGTTCCTGCAAGAAACGAAATTTGGTCTGGATATGACATATTTTTTGGACATTTTACACGATATGGTTTAAAAATGACGATTCTTGATGCAAGATGTAAAATATAATTTGCTTGAAAATGTGTACGCGTATCACTCACTTTATTTCCTAGCATATATGGTTGCGAAGCTTTTTAAAAACAGGGAAGTCCAGGTGAAGATGCTTAAGGGTTCAGTGAAATTAGCGCATAATTTAATGGCAGCGGGACTTTTCGCGGAGTTTAAGTTATTGCCCAAAAAGCTAACTGGTACTTCAATATTTTGTATTGCTTCAAAGACTGGGTGATTATATTATTTTAAATCTGATACAATATACTTTGACTAAGAGCATATCTGAATACCATAGAAAATTGCATCTTTAAAAGTTTTGAAATGTGCGGAATAGCAGGTTTTGTTGGTAAAGGCAGTGAGGACTATTTGGGGCGTATGATTAATTCGATACGTTACCGCGGGCCTGATTTTCAGGGCACCTTATTTTCTGAAAATGTTGGGCTTGCCCATGCCAGGTTGAGTATTATAGATTTAAGCCCTGATGCCCGGCAACCATTCTTTTCTGCCGATAAATCACTAGTTATAGTTTTTAACGGCGAAATATATAACTATGGCTCATTAAAAAAAGATTTAATGCGTTTGGGCAAGTATACATTCAGAACTAACTCCGATACGGAAGTACTGTTATATCTTTACCAGGAATACGGAGTGAAGTGTTTTGATATGGTGAATGGAATGTTTGCCTTTGCTATATATGATTTTACTAAAAAACAATTATTACTGGCGAGAGACAGGATGGGCAAAAAACCGCTTTATTATTCCGTTATTAATGGCACAATGATTTTTGCTTCAGAATTAAAAGCTATCCTGCGGCATCCGTCTATTATTAAAGAATTAAACCTGGACGCAGTAAATGAATACCTGACATTTGATTATATACCGACACCACATACCATTTTTAAAAACATTAACAAGCTTGAGGCATCTCAGTATATTATTTTCGGGGATGGAAAGATTATCAGTAAAAAAGCATACTGGTCTGCTGACTTTCATGAACAAAAAATCTCCTTTTCAGAAGCGGTAACAACTTTGGATGTTCTTTTAAATAATGCAGTTTCCTGCAGGTTAATGTCGGACGTACCATTAGGGGTATTTTTAAGCGGGGGCCTGGATAGCAGCACAGTTGCATATTATGCGCAAAAAGGCGCTTCATCGCAGATAAATACTTTTTCAATTGGTTTCAGTGAAAAAAGTTACGATGAAAGTAACTATGCAGAATTAGTCGCAAAACAGCTCGGCACTTGTCATCACTACGGAATATTATCAGCCAATACGTCTCTGGATCTGATACCTGAAATAACTTCCAAACTGGATGAGCCATTTGCCGACCCTTCAATTATTCCTACCTATTTTCTATCGAAATTTACCCGTAAACATGTAACCGTTGCCCTTGGCGGTGATGGTAGTGATGAATTACTGGCCGGTTATCCCACTTTTATTTCAGATAGATTTTTGAAAGCTTTTAGTCTATTGCCTAAGCCATTGATGAAGTCTTTCTCAAATCTTACTAATTTACTTCCACCGAGTGATAAGAACATTAGCCTTGATTTTAAACTCGTGCAATTTTTTAAAGGTTTTGAAGAGGAGAATCAATACATACATACCCTTTGGCTGGGAAGTTTTATTCCCTCATTAAAAACCAAACTATTTACTTCTGTAGCCCGCGGTAAAATAACAAATCACAATGGATTAGAATGTATTGACAAATACTTGGAGGACGTTCCGAATGCTGACAGATTTAATCGGCTGCTATATTCTTATTACCGTACATATCTGCTTGAAGACATTCTGGTTAAAGTTGATAGAGCAAGCATGTATAATTCACTGGAGGTGCGCGCTCCATTTTTAGATGTAAATGTTGTGGAGTTTTTAAATAGTTTACCCAAAAGCTATAAAATACGGTGGTTATCAGGGAAATACATTCTTAAGGAATTGATTCGGAATAAACTACCTGATGAAATAATTGACCGGCCTAAAAAGGGTTTTGGCATACCTGTTTCCTTATGGCTTAGGAATGAATTAAAGGAAAAAATGGAGTATTATCTTTCTGAAGAGAGAATCAGAAAGCATGGAATATTTGAACATTCTTATATTAATAGACTAAAACAAGAACATTTGGAATTAAAGCATAATCATCGTAAGTTATTGTGGAATTTGCTGATATTTGAAATGTGGTGGGACAATTTCATGTAAAATTAAATATCTTTAAGGTTTATAAAATTTTATGAATGTATTAATTACTGGTTGTGCAGGTTTTATTGGCAGTCATGTGTCTGAGTATTTTTTAAAGAAAGGGCATAAAGTTATTGGTATAGATAATTTTGATTCATTTTACAGCAAGGAAGAGAAAGAGAAAAACCTTAGCATTTCACTTAATGACAGTAATTTCACTTTTTTTGAACTGGACATCCGGAATTACGATGAATTGGCAAATTTACCGGCTCAAATAGATATAGTTATTCACCTTGCCGCAAAGGCTGGTGTACGGCCGTCAATATTAGACCCGCAAGCATATACGGATACCAATATAAAGGGAACTCTTAATATCCTGGAATGGATGAAACTGAACAAAATCACTAAAATGATTTTTGGTTCTTCAAGTAGTGTTTATGGGAACAACAGGAAAGTTCCGTTTTCTGAAAATGATATAGTTGATTTTCCTATTTCGCCGTATGCTTTTACAAAAAAAGCATGTGAATTGCTGAATTATAGTTATCATCATTTATATGGATTTGATATTTTAAACCTTCGCTTTTTCACTGTCTATGGCCCCCGTCAGCGCCCGGACCTTGCAATAAGGAAATTCATAGAACTAATTTCTAATGACAAACCAATTCATTTATTCGGTGATGGGAGTACAGCCAGGGATTATACCTATATTGATGATATAAGAAATGGGATTTTTAACTCATGCGAATATCTTTTATCAGGAAAAAATATTTTCGAAGTAATAAATTTGGGTAATAATACTCTGGTAAGGCTTAATGAACTTGTTAATTGCATTGCTGATATTTTAGGGAAGAACCCTCTTATTAAATATGAACTCATGCAACCTGGGGATGTTGATGTAACGTTTGCTGATATTGGAAAAGCCAAGAGTATTTTGAACTACAATCCATCTACTTCGTTAAGAACGGGTATTGCTAATTTTATTAATTGGGTACAGACCGAACACAGTTAAACTTTGCTTTACAACAATTGAATAAATCATTTAAAGTTAGTCGGATAATACCAAGCAGCATATAATGGATAATACCATAGTAACATTTCTTACCAGGTTGGCAATCATTGTATTTTCAGGTACAGCAATAAGCCTGGTTGTTTTCCGTAAGAATAAATTCAGTGAGTTTCTTTTAAAAATATTTAATGATAATAGGAATAGCCATATTTTATTTATAGTATGCCTGACCCTTGCTTTAGGTTTGCGGGTTAAATATGAAATCGCTTCGCCCAATATTAATTCTGATTATTATATGCAAGCCGCTGAAACTGAAAATTTTATTGATGGACATGGTTTTACAAATAGCATAATAAACCTGAATAATATAAGTGAAGCCCAATATATAAATCATTACCATGAAGCTATCGGATTGTCAATTATTCTGGTGCCGTTATATTATCTTACCGGGAATCTTATAAATTCCCTGGTTTTAGTGCAGGTTATTTCAATTGTTTTATTACTCCTCGTATTAATAAGAATATTTAAAATACTCGAATTGAGCAAGCTGGCTATATCGTTATTCTTATTGTTTACTGCTTACAGTTTATTCTATGAATTTTCTTTCACTACCGATAAATTGTCGGCTGCCCTCTTTTTATGGGGCATTGTTTTGACAATGGAAATATGTAAGGAAGAAAACAGGAATGGCCGGAGAAATCTCCTGGCTGGTTTTTTGCTGTTTCTTGCAGCATCTCTTAGATATGCCTATATACCTGACATTATAATAATACCTGCTTTCTTTGTTTTTTTTGCGTTTATTAAAAAAGATAGAAAAATATTCTTTACAGGAATGGAGATATTAGCCTATGCGGCCATACCAACGTTTACCCTTTTTAGCATATATAAAACGCCACATGAACTTAATTTTGCGGATAATTTAATTCATTTCCATTTTGCAGATTTATTGGGTTCATTAAAACTTTTCAGTCCATTCCTCTCCCGTGCTTTTTTTAATCCGTACTATATATATTTCAGGATACCCATGAACCATATTTTTAAATTTTTTATGTTATCAGAATACCTGATTTCTGCGGTTATTTTATTTTACCTGGGTTGGTACTTTTTAATAAAACGGAATTTATTGGCAGGGCTGAAAAATAAAAACCCGATGGATGTCTTTATAGTTCTTAGTTGCATATCATTTCCTGTAATTGTCACATTCCTTTTATTGGAAACATTGAGTGTAGATACTGAAGTTGCAGGGCAAACAAGGTATTTTAACGTGCTGATATTTATGATGCTGATATTATTTTTTGCGATTATGGATGATGTATTTAAAAAATCATCTAAAACCAAAACAGCTCAAATCTTTATAGTAATCCTTTTTGTCTCTTCTATGTTATTTAGTATTGGTACGAAATTAACATCCGATAAGAATAATTATGAATGGAATGGGAAACAGTATAAGTTTTTAAGGGCGCAACAAGAGAGTATATATTATTGGAATGCTTTGGGTTATAAGTGGAATAAAATATTAACCCTTGATGCAGAACACAACCCCGGAGTAAATATAGTTATTGCAGGGTATGACAATAATTATGTTAATGGACCGCCCGGATATGCAAGAGCTACCTGTGTTACACATAAATTTGATTCAATAATTGATGGAAAGTTCCGCCATTCCGAGCCTGTTATTATTTATACATTGATGCCAGATTCGATTAACGAGAGTGAGAGAAAATTTATATCAGTATATAAAGCTACAGAAGTTTTAAAATGCCAGGAGGGAATTGTATACAGGACCTTTTTGAATTAGAACCATTCACCATTTTGATTAGTGAAGCAATTACAGAATAATTCTTTAATTCAGATAGAAATGTATTTATGTGCGGAATCAAAAAAGTAAATAACCCTTGATTTGCTAATATTTTGGAAAAAAGAATTTGTCGACTGCTTTATAAACAATCGTAACACTTTTATCGGGGCTGCCGGTTGTTAGTCCATATTTAGTAATATCGTTAATCATAGCCGTATCTTTTTTACTATCAGTAGAGGAAATAATCATTTTACCGTCTTGTGAGAGCATCGATTTACCCTTAGCGATTTGTCTCTTGCTCATAACTGTAATTGTCATTTCAAAAGTGCTATCGGCTTTATACTCCATAGTGGCCTTTTTAAGGGCCTCAATAAAGGCTTGTTTTGAATTTATTTATTGCTGATTTCTATTTTAGTCAGACTGTGTTTGGCTGTGTCAGACATCTTCTTAAGATTAGCCAGTTCTTTGGCAAAATTACTGCTGTTAAATGATTCTACTTGCCATTTTCTAATAAGCATTTTTCCTACTCAGGTTGTAAATTCATTTTGCTCGCTTATTATTTTGATAAAGATAAAACAAATTACAAGAATAGATTAATGATGATGAGTCAATTGTTGCTGAATGCCTTGACAGGAAATAATCTACATGTATTCTTCCATAGGTTTGAAAATCTGATGGGCTTCTTAAAATAGTGTCATTAGGCCCTTGTATGGGGAAATTGTAAGTGTATAATATTGGAAAATTGTCAGTGGTTGATAGGGGTGTTGATGTTACAGAAATTGGTAGCGGGAAACAATCATTAAAATCGCGAAAAAGTGCAAGTATTGTTCTTGGTTTTCCTCCACTAATCTTATACTTTATTACTTCAAATTTTGATGCTTCTTTTGAAGCTGCTTATGAACTTTGCATCAAAAATCAACTCACCAGTTTCAGTAATTACCCTATATAGGTATGTTTTAAAGGAGATAGCTGCACAGTTGACTCGTAAGCATGCGACCAAGTACATCTTGACAGGGGCTTAAACGCATAGTACTTTTGTTGCCCAAAAAAACAAGCAATGGAAGAGCCGACAGTAACAAGACAACGATTGAGCCGCTATACCTCAAAGCAAATAACGGAGTATATAAAACACTGGCGTAAAAGCGGGCTGAGCAAAAAAGCATTTTGCGAGTCAAACAACATCAACTACTATACATTTGTCGGGTGGACAGTCCCTAAGAAAAAGAAGAAGGCAACACCTGCACCCATCAATAGTTTTATTCCGGTAAAGGTTCGTGAAAATGCCGCTTTACCTTTTGCCGAAGTGTATTGTGCCAATGGCAGTCGTATTGTTTTTCATGAAGCTGTCGGAGCAAGGTACTTGCGGGACATGACAAAGTAATGTTCAACATCAGCAAAGCATACCGGTATTTTATGTATGGCAAGAGAGCCGACATGCGCAAGGGCTTTAACGGCTTGTGCGGTTTAGTGCGCAATGAGTTTTTGCAAAACCCGTTAAGCGGGGATGTATTTATATTCATCAACCGTCCCCGTAACCGGATTAAACTCTTGCACTGGCAGGGAGATGGCTTTGCCATTTATTACAAAAGATTAGAGAAAGGCACATACGAAATGCCGGAAATAAACAGCACCTCTGCAAGCATTGAACTTGATGCGCAACAGTTGTTATTAATCCTGGAAGGCATCTCACTTTCATCGGTCAAAAAACGGAGACGATATACACAACATTTTGTTGATAAAAAGCCAATGAATACAGTACATTCAGAGGTATAACCTTTTATCTTTGTATTCATGAAAACGGCATACGAAAATCTCAGCAATAATAGTCTTATAACAACACTTATTGAAAGAGATTTTTCTATTCTCACCCTTCAGCAGGAATTGGCACAAATCAAACGAATGATATTCGGAGCAAAGAGTGAACGTTTTGCTCCCGCAGTTCCCGTAGAACAGGCATCATTGGGTTTTGAAATGGAAA
>JBKQUY010000039.1:0-26631 GCA_052325425.1 Bacteroidia bacterium
CAATTCTGTCTTGGGATGTCAATCTGTTTCAAATAGGGTGAGTGGTCAATTTAAGGATATCATAGCACCCGCCATACCCATACTTGATTCAGTAAGTGTGGGGCCTGGTGGTAATATAGAAATTACATGGTATCCGAGCAGTTCAACTAATGCAATGGGATATGTTGTTTACGAGTGGAAGCCCCCATTAATTGAAATTGATTCGATATTTGGAAGAGATAGCACATCTTTAAGCTTTACAGGTAGTTCACCCGATTCAGCTTCATGGAGTTTCTATGTTTCAGCTTTCGACAGTTGTGGTAATGTAAGCAGTTATAGCCCCCCGCAGAAAACAATATTTTTAAAGGATACCTCCCTTAAATGCCTCCAGGAAAATGAGTTGATTTGGACTAAATATATTGACTTTAGCCCGGGTGTTGGAAAATATAATATCTATGAAAGTCTTAATGGACATCCATTCACACTGTTAGCTTCAGTATTAGACACCGGAATTAATGATACTACTTATATTCAGACCGGTTTAAGTACTCCCCAGTCTCTATGCTATTATGTGCAAGTGGTAGGTGCAAAGGACTCAAACATTACTGCATCATCAAATAAAGTTTGTTACACTGTCACTGTTCCTCCTCCTCCAAAATTCAGTTATATGCGCTCTGCAACGGTTATTACTAATTCAACCGAGAACCAGGTTAACTGGTATGTAGATACAGGAGCTGATGCTGCTGAGTATATTATTGAGCGCTATGATAGTTCGAAAGACAGGTACGATATTATTGGAACTGTTGCTGCTGTTGCAAACCAGTTGAATTATAGTTTTACTGACCCTACAGCAAACCCCAATACCGATAGTTATATTTACAAGGTTTTTGTTAAAGATGAGTGCAATTACATAATAGACAGCACTAACATAGGGCAAACCATTTTTCTTACGGCTTTTGGTAATGGTACAGGCCAAAATATGCTTGCCTGGAATGATTATTCCAAATGGCTAAAAGGCGTTTCATATTATAATATTTACCGGAATGAGGATGATGGGCCTTTTAATCTGGTAGGCTCGGTAAAATATAGTGGCAATGGTGGTACTTATACCGATGATGTCAGCTCTATTATAACCGGTCAGGGGGTATTCGGGTATTATATACAAGCGGTTGAAATTTCTCCGGAACCAACTTATCCTTTTATTGATTCGAGCACTTCTAATATTGCTGAAGCATACCAAAATCCGAGATTATATGTACCCAATGCTTTTAACCCCAAAGGCGCTAATACTATTTTCAAACCTGTAGGAGTATTTGTTGACTTGCAGAACTATGATTTTAGCATATATGACCGTTGGGGTGAGCTGCTATTTGAAACTACCGACCCCACCCAGGGGTGGGATGGAACGTACCACGGTAAGCTGGTGGAAGAAGGGATATATATCTACCGTATAGAATATACTTCAAATACCGGTGAATTTTATACTCAGAGGAGTTGGGTAATGATGCTTAAATAAGGCAAATAATACCATTGCTGAATATATAAAGTCTGATAAAATTATTTAACCACAACCCCTAAATAGAGGTTTGGGATTGTCCGGGGCTTAGTAAAATTGACTAATTAATAATAGGTAATAATATTTTGTAGTTCAAATTGATTCAGAAGCAGAAAGGTGTTCAAAAATTTATTCAACAGCCTATACAAAAAAAGAACAGGCTGGAAATATAAAGTAAAGTAAGAAAGAGGGAATCCTACTGGTGAATAAAAACAGTTTGAGTAGCCGTACCCCCAATAGTCAACTGTATGAGACCTGTACCTGCCATGGTTTTTGGCCTGGGTATGCCAAGGCTATCAACTGTTACAGTACCAGAAGCAGTAATATCTAAAATGGCAGGGAGTTGGAATGAAAATTGTACGTGTCCTGTATTATCTGTTGTACCTACTGCGGTCGGTGCGCCGCTACCTCCTATATTGCTGGAGCCGGAAATATTGGCCCATAATTTAACCGTGGCTGAAGCAACCGGGTACTCAGTGCCGCTCCAGTAAGTACCCACCATTGTACCTGCAGTATCAACTACATATACATTAGCAATACATGTAGTGTTTTTGTCACAAGATGATTGGCTTACAGCAAAAATACAAAGCAATAGTACACTAAAGAAAAATCCAGAGAATGTAATTAATTTTTTCATCCAAAAATAAAATCGTTTACCTTTACAACACACAAAAATAAACAATTTTTGCAATGAATAAAAAAAATCTGATAACTTTTATGATTTTAGGGGTGGTTACATTGGGTCTTGCATCAGCATTTGCGGGGCACACAGGGGAAAAAGAAACTAAAATAAAAATTCATACAACTATGGGTGATATAGTGGTAAAACTATATAATCAGACTCCAAAGACAAGAGATAACTTTATAAAACTGGTAAAAGAGAAATTTTATGACAGTACCCTTTTTCACAGGGTAATACAAACTTTTATGATTCAGGGAGGCGACCCAAATTCAAAATCGGCTAAACCCGGAGTAATGTTGGGCAATGGCGAAACAGGATACACTGTCCCCGCTGAATTCGTTCCGGGCCTTTTTCATAAAAAGGGGGCATTGGCTACAGCCAGGCAAGGCGACCAGGTTAATCCCACAAAAGCATCATCGGGTTGCCAGTTTTATATTGTACAGGGTAAAAAATTTACCGACGGGGCTTTGGATACTATGGAACAGAGGATGAACATGGGCATTAAACAGCAAATATTCACCAAGATTATTAATATGCCTCAAAATATGGAATTGAAGAAAAAATTCATCAAATTTCAGAATGAGAGCAATATTGACAGCCTGCAAGCGCTCACTAAAACAATTGAGCCCGAAATCGATTCTATTTATGATAAGAGCGATAAATTTAAGTTCAGCCCTGAGCAAAGAAAGGCTTATACAACAGTTGGCGGTACGCCTCAGTTAGATAATAATTATACTGTTTTTGGCGAAGTAATTGAAGGCTTGGATATTGTGGATAAAATTGCAGCAGTGAAAACTGACAGGAATGACAGGCCGGTTGAAGATGTCAGGATATTAAGTATGGAAATAATAAAGTAGGGGCAGACCCATGTGTCTGTCTTGCGATTAAAAAGCAAGGAAATAATTAAGTAAAAAACAATGGAGAGTAAGGTAAAGGAATTAGTTTCTGAAGTTAGCGGTATTATAATAGCTTCCCCGGAAGACGCCGAACAATTCCGGTTAAAGTATCTTAGTAAAAAGGGAATACTTGCCGGATTGTTTGAGGAATTCAAAACTCTTGCCCCCGAGCAGCGTAAAGTTGTGGGGAAACAACTGAACGAGCTTAAACAATTAGCCGAGAAGAAATTCGAGGAATCAAAGACATTAAGTACCCAAAATGGTTCTTATTCTCATGAAAACATTGACCTTTCTTTACCTTCTGAGCCTATTGAACTGGGCTCAAGGCACCCGATTTCATTAGTGAAAAACAGCATAGTTGAAATTTTTTCCAAAATAGGTTTCACCATTTCCGAAGGCCCTGAGATAGAAGATGACTGGCATAATTTCGGGGCGCTTAATTTTCCCGGTGACCACCCGGCGCGCGATATGCAGGATACTTTCTTTATCGAATCAGGTAAAGATGAAAAATGGCTTCTTAGAACCCATACCTCTTCGGTGCAGGTCAGGGTGATGAAAAACCAAAAACCACCCATTCGAACCATATCTCCGGGCAGGGTTTACAGGAATGAAACTATTTCAGCGCGTGCGCATTGCCAGTTTCACCAGGTAGAAGGGCTTTATGTTGACGAAGGTGTTTCATTTGCCGACCTCAAACAAACACTCTACTATTTTGTGCACGAAATGTTTGGGGAAGAGATAAATATACGGTTCAGGCCATCATTTTTCCCTTTTACCGAGCCTAGCGCCGAAATGGATATATCATGCATTATCTGCGGGGGAAAAGGCTGCCCTGTATGCAAGCAAAGCGGCTGGGTAGAAATATTGGGATGCGGCATGGTTCATCCCAACGTGCTTGAAAATTGTGGCATTGACAGCAATAAATATACTGGTTATGCATTTGGTATGGGTATTGAACGCATTGCTATGCTGCGATACGAGATAAAGGATTTGAGACTATTTTTCGAAAATGATATGCGTTTCCTTTCGCAATTTAAGTCGGTTCTGTAATATACTTTTAACACTAAGATTCACTAAGAATATTAAGCCGTACTAAGGTTGACTACGCAGAAATACATAAATGATATTGCATATAAAATTGTTGGCTGTGCAATAGAAGTTCATAATTACCTGGGAGCAGGTTTGCTGGAATCAGTTTATGAAGAATGCCTGACAGAAGAAATGAATAAAAATGGTCTGTTAGTTAAAAGACAAATATTTGTTCCTATTATTTATAAGGGAAAAGAACTTGCCACTCCGCTTAAACTTGATTTAATGGTAAATGATATGGTAATTGTTGAAGTGAAAGCTGTGGAAGTAATAGCGCCGGTATTTGAAGCACAATTACTGACATATTTAAAACTAACACGTAAGCCTAAAGGGCTATTGATTAACTTCAATTGCGAGAGTATTACAAAAGAACTTGTCCCATTAGTTACTGAGGAATTCTCAAAACTACCTAAATCTTAGTGTTTACTGTGGTTTTTACCACTAGTAAATACTAAGGCTATTAAATCTCACTAAGAAAAAACACAAACCTTAGTGAAACTTAGTATGCATTTTCTAAGTGACCTTAGTGTTAAAACATTTAATTTTACAAAAAGTATTGTTATGAAGATAATAGAATGCCCAAGGGACGCGATGCAGGGGATACATGACTTCATCCCCACCGATAAAAAAGTGACGTATATAAATTCTTTATTGAAGGTTGGGTTCGATACAATTGACGTGGGAAGTTTTGTTTCATCAAAGGCAATACCCCAGATGAAAGATACGGCGGAAGTTCTTAAAAAGATAGACCTTTCTAATACCAAAAGTAAACTGTTGGCTATCATTGCAAATCTCCGTGGTGCGCAGGATGCGGTACAGTTTGATGAAATAAATTATCTTGGCTTCCCTTTTTCCATATCTGAAACTTTCCAGCAGCGAAATGCAAATTCCACCATTGCCGGATCATTGGTAAGGGTGGAGGAGATACAGAATGAATGCGGTAAGTATAACAAAGAGTTAGTGGTATATCTCTCTATGGCCTTTGGCAACCCTTATGGTGATAAATGGAGCAGTGATATTGCAATTCATTGGTCGCGCAAGCTGCATGATATGGGTATCCATATCCTTGCCCTATCCGATACAATAGGCGTTTCCAACCCTGAAAACATTACTGAACTCTTTTCTACCCTTATACCTGAACTGAAGGATGTGGAGTTTGGAGCACATTTACACACCACACCCGATAAATGGGAAGAGAAAGTGCGTGCCGCTTATACCAGCGGATGCCGCAGGTTCGATGCGGCTATAAAAGGTTTTGGCGGTTGCCCTATGGCAAGCGATAAGCTTACCGGTAATATGCCTACGGAAAACCTTATTGCTTATTTTAAACAAAACAATATTCCACTTTCTCTCGATATGCGGGCATTTGATGAAGCTATGATTATGGCAGGTAAAACTTTCCCTCTTTAAATAAAGCTTCTCTATATTTGCGGCACATATAAACTATGCTTTCATTAGACGATACCGCCATAGCATTTTCAGGTAAAACCGATGCCGACCTCAACCGTTCTTACTGGTTATTTAAGCTGGTAGGCAATACCGGTTTGGTTAGTATGGGACAAAAATTTACAGCATTTGCAATTGAAACACATTTACCTATACGCGGATTTATAAAGGCTACTATTTTCAGGCAGTTTTGCGGCGGGGAAGATATACATGAATGCCTGAAGGCAATTGAGAATTTGGGTAAGTATAATATTGGTTCTATACTCGATTATTCTGCCGAAGGCTCAGAAAATGAAAACGATTTTATTGCCACTGCAGATGAGATTATTCAGACTATTGAGCTCGCTAAAAATAATAAACACATTCCTTTTGCAGTTTTTAAGCCTACAGGAGTCATATCATGCGCGTTGCTTGAAAAAATCAGCGCAAGCACTAAACTTACTTCCGATGAACAACAGGCATGGGAGAGGGCGAAAACAAGGGTTGACGCCATTTGCAAAAAAGCTTATAAAAACAGAGTGCAGCTTCTTGTTGACGCTGAAGATAGCTGGATACAGGAAGCCATAGACAGCCTTGTGCATGAAATGATGCTAAAGTATAATAAAGAAAAGTGTATCGTTTTTAATACTGCGCAGTTGTATAGAAAAGACCGGCTTGAATATTTAAAGAATTTATTGAAGGAAGCACGGGAAAAGAAATATTTTGTTGGAATAAAATTAGTGCGCGGCGCTTATATGGAAAAAGAACGGGAAAGGGCTGAAAAAATGGGATACCCTTCACCAATTAACGAAACAAAAGCTGAAACAGACAGATTATTTGATGCTGCCCTTACACTTTGTGTTGAAAATATTGATATTTTCAGCATTTGTGCCGGCTCACATAATGAAAAAAGCGCCATGCACCTTGTTAAGTTGATGCAGCAGTATAATTTACCTAACGCCCATCCTAATATCTGGTTTTCGCAGTTGCTGGGAATGAGCGACCATATCAGTTTTAATGTGGCCAATGCCGGATACAATGTAGCAAAATACGTTCCGTATGGGCCGGTTAAAAATGTGCTGCCATATCTTATCCGCCGTGCCCAGGAAAATACTTCTGTTAAAGGGCAAACAGGCAGGGAACTCAGCCTTATTATAAAAGAAAAGCAGCGCAGGGCTGCTCTAAAAAACGGAGCATGAAATTTTACGAAAATTACCCTCTTAAAGATTGCACTACCTTTCATGCCAGGGTATTTGCAAAGAATTATACCGAGTTTTCTTCTACAGGAGAATTGAAAGAAATATTATCATCGGAGCAGGTAAAGGGTAAGCAATTTATGATACTTGGCGGTGGCAGCAATGTATTGTTTACGGGAGATTACGATGGAATAATTATACGTAATGCCATAAAGGGAATTGAAATAGTGAAAGAGGCGGGGAATGACATTTATATTAAAGCCTATAGCGGCGAAAAATGGCACGATTTTGTAATGTATTGCGTTAACCATAATTATGGCGGTATTGAAAACCTTTCGCTTATTCCTGGTACAGTTGGCGCTGGCCCTATACAAAATATAGGCGCTTACGGAGTTGAACTGAAAGATGTTTTGCAGGAAGTGGAAGCAATGGATGTTAATACGTTGGAAATTAAAAAATTCTCTAACGCTGAATGTAAATTCGGTTATCGTGACAGTATTTTTAAAGGCGAGGGAAAAGGCAGGTATATAATTATAGCTGTCACATTGAAATTAAGGAAGAACCCTGAAAAAGTAAATGTATCTTATGGTAGCGTAAGTAAAGAATTGGAAAGTATGGGTATCGCTAACCCTGCAATTGCAGATGTAAGCAAGGCTGTAATAAAAATACGTTCAAGTAAATTACCTGACCCTGAAAAATTAGGTAATGCAGGCAGTTTTTTTAAGAACCCTGTTATTCCTGATTCAAAATTTGAAAAATTAAAGGAAAAATTCCCTGAAATGGTTTCATTTCCTGCCCAGGAAGGATATACTAAACTGGCCGCCGGCTGGCTTATTGAGCAATGCGGATGGAAAGGCAAGCGCATTGGTGATGCAGGCATACATAAAGACCAGGCACTTGTACTCGTAAATTATGGCGATGCCACCGGCAAGGAGATTTATGACCTGTCAACAAAGATTATTGAATCGGTAAAAGAGAAATTTGGAGTCGAACTTGAGCGCGAAGTTAATATGGTTTAACATTCATGGTTTATAGTTAGGCTTATGCGAAAATTATCAATGGATGAGTTAAAAAGGAAAACGACCGAAGAGTTTAAGAACTCTTCAAAAATTCCCATTATTATCATATTAGATAATGTACGAAGTATGAATAACATCGGTTCTATATTTCGCACGGCCGACGCATTTTTACTGCAAGGTATTTACTTGTGCGGAGTAACGGCAACTCCACCGCATCGTGAAATTCAAAAGACCGCTTTAGGTGCGACCGATTCGGTAAGCTGGAGACATTTTCCTGTTACTTTGGATGCATTGAATGAACTTAAAAATGAAGGATTTACAGTATATGCAGTAGAACAGGTTGAGAACAGCGCCAAACTCGATGAAATAAATCTGCCCAATAAAAAAATTGCTCTTGTTTTTGGCAATGAGGTAAATGGTGTTGAACAAGCTGTGATTGATGCCTGTGCAGGTTGTATTGAAATACCTCAATATGGAACCAAGCATTCTCTTAACCTTGCAGTTAGTGTTGGCATTGTAGCGTGGGATTTAATGAAAAAACTAAAAAATATTAATTAACCCATTGCAAATCATTTCCTGATTTGCTGTAAATAAGGTGAAGGAAGTTCTATTTCTTATCGTCGTCGGAACCAACAGGTGTACCTGGTTCGCTATCCTTTGGCTTTTCAACCTTTATTTTTTCCACCTTAGGTGTACCTTCCTGCTTGCCTTCTTTGTTATACTTGGTAATGGTTACTTGTGAGCCATCTTCATTATATTCCTTCCAGTCGCCAATTTTTTTTCCGTCCTTATAAACGCCCGTAGTTTTTACATTGCCGTTTTCATAAAACTCAGTATATTCTCCATCATAATTGCTGGTTTTAAATGTGCCCTTACTTAATATATTCCCGTTCTCATAATAGCTTTCAAAAGCCCCGGTCAGGATTCCGTTTACATATACATATTTAGTTGCAAGCTTGGCGTCCTGGTAATACCATTTGGTCTCTCCATCTCTTACCCCGTTTTTATAATTTCCATCTTCTTCAATTCCTCCCCCGGTATAAAATACTTTGCGAACACCATTATATTGCCCCATTTTATACATTATCTGCGATGACATTTTTCCACCCGGGGCATATTCAGTAGCCATTCCGTCAAGTGTATCATTTTTATATGTTTTTTCACTGGTAAAATAACCATTCACATCCACATTCACATCCATTCCATTTCTTTTGTTATCCTTGTAAACTGCTAATTCGTCAAGAATGCCGTTATAATGGTGGCTAATCCAAACGCCTTGCTTTTGGCCATCAATATAATTGCCTTCCCATTTTGTCGGGCCGAGATTCTCTACCCAATAACCTTGTTTTCTTCCTTGTGCATCAATTTTATTAGTATCCTTTTGAGCAAAAAGTTGTGTTGAAAATAACGATGCAGCCATTAGTGCAATAGTCAGTATAATTGTTTTCCTGTTCATAGTCATACAGTTTTTAGTGTTTATGAAAAGCCTGCAAATATGCAAAAAGTTCAGGACAGTGCAGGAAATAAAAGTGGTTAAAAAATGTTAATCTTCCTTTCCTGAAACAATAATTACTATTTCACCTTTTATATTTTTATCTTTAAAATGTCCTGTTAGCTCTGCAAGGGTTCCCCTTACAGTTTCTTCGTGAATTTTGGTAAGCTCCCTTGATACTGAGGCCTTTCTGCCTCCTCCAAACACTTCGCAAAACTGTTCAAGGGTTTTCAATAACCGGTAAGGAGATTCGTAAAAAACCATTGTCCTTGGTTCATTTTTGAGTTCTTCCAATTTTGTATTTCTCCCCTTTTTAGGCGGAAGAAAACCCTCGAAACAAAAAGAATTGCAGGGAATGCCTGAATCAACGAGGGCGGGTACAAAAGCAGTTGCTCCCGGAAGGCATTCTACTTCAACCCCTGCGGCAATACATGCCCTGGCCAATAGAAAGCCCGGATCTGATATTCCCGGGGTTCCGGCATCGGTAACAATGGCAATATCTTCTCCTCCTGCAATGCGCTCTACAATTTGAGGGGTGAGGTGATGTTCATTATGCTGATGATAGGGAATAGCTGGCACTTTTATTTCGTACCGGTTGAGCAAGACAGATGTACTGCGGGTATCTTCTGCAAGTATTAAACGGACATCCTTCAGAACTCTTATTGCTCTGAGTGTAATATCTTCAAGGTTGCCGATAGGTGTCGGAACAAGATAAAGCTTTGCCATAATTAAAACCTCATTTTACAAATATCGTCAGTAAAATTTATAAGGAGATGGTAAACATTATCAAAATCGCTGAGGGGTAATGTTTCCCTGCGATCATATATATCGTGATAAGCTTTTATGCCACCCATGGTGTAAATGAAAAAATCGGGCACATGGCTGGCATAAAAAAAGTAATGGTCACTGTTATAGGTAACCCCGCGGGGTTTTATTTGCTTTACCAGGTGCAGGCTGTCATTTATTTTTACCAGGTCACGGAACGCCCCGTCATACACTGTCCCATTCACCACTGTAATGCCTTCATCACCTGTACCCATAATATCCATATTTATTTCAAACTTTATATTCTTAAGCGGAAATAATGGATGCTCAACGTAGTAATGAGAACCGAATAAACCCATTTCCTCGCCCGTAAATGCAATAAATGCGATAGAATACCTTAGCTTTTCTTTATGCTCGGAATAATATTTGGCAAGGCTCAGCAGCATTGCTGTTCCGCTGGCATTGTCGTTGGCGCCCGGAAAATAAATGCTCCCCATTCTGCCCAGGTGGTCATAGTGAGCGGAGAATACGATAAATGAATCGGGCTGCACACTGCCTTTTATATACCCAATCAGGTTTTGCGAATTATATTTTTTAATGAACTTATTTTTTATATCAATGGTTATGGTTTTTGCGCTATCAAATTTGGTTTTGCGCAAAGCATATATAAGGGCATAATCGGCAGCGGAGTCCGACATTTCCTGTGTGAGTTTTTTACATAAAATAATAACTCCTTTAGCTTTAAAAGGGTTATTGCGCATATTATCCCAGAATTCTATTTGTTTTTTATCCGTTTCACCAGTATCATCTACCAGCAAAAAAGTTTTCTTAAGGTCCTGGTGGCTGAACTCATATATCTTAGCCTTATCAGAAAAAGTATTTTTATTAACCCTTTTTACAGCATATGTTCCTTTGGTTGAACAACTGTTGGGGATAACTATATATGCATCGCCCAATGGTTGTTTAACATCATTAATACTTACTTCAACTTCATCGGGAAAAGTATTGACCGGGAAACTAACTGGTTGTGAGTAGTCACTGCCGAAATGCAAAAGCCCATGGCTGTTCATCTGGTCGCTTATATATTTTGCGGCCTTTTTATCTCCGTCATCTATATATCCCCTGCCGGCCATGTACGGAGAAGCGAGGGTATCTACTACCTTACGGGCATAATCTTTCTGCGCATTGCAGGTTATGCAAATGCCAAAACTGATAAATGCTAAAATGGTTTTTCTGTTAAACATAATTTACAAATGTGAACATTTTTTTCTCGCAATTTATTATTTTATTAAAGTAAAATATGATTTTTATCATACCTGAAACAGAATAAGTAGCTTAATATCACTTTAATTTATTAAACCTGTTCTTATTTATGAGATAAATGTATATCTTTATAAAAATAAAATTATGTTATATAAAGAATTTTATTCTGAACTTGGAAAATTGCTCTATGCTATTGCAGATATTAACGGAGTGATTTCAAAGAAGGAGAAAAAATTACTGCATGACATCGTCCGGAAAGAACTTGTTCCTGCAGAAAAGCACAAAGATGAATTTGGAACTGATGCGGCGTTTTATGCGGAAATGGAATTTGAATACCTTGATGAAGAAATTGCGGACACAGAATCGGCTTTTGAGTCATTTATTTATTTTGTGGAAGAGCATCGTACTGCCTTTGATGAAAAATTAAAAAACACCAGTCTTCGTGTAGCTAATGAGTTGGCCGCAGTATATCACGGAACAAACAGGAAGGAACAGGTCTTGATTCAAAAACTTAAGCACAAACTGGAAAAGATTGAAATAGTAAATGCCAAACATCATCATCATTAAGAAAATAATTTTAATAACTACCTAATCTCCGGATTTTAATAATTCACAAAAACTATCATGAAAAAGACAATTAACAAACACGCAGAATCACTAAAAAAAAGAATTGACGGTGCTTCCAAAAAATCAAAAGAGAAGATAAACTCGGTAATTGAATCGAATGTTAAGCGGTTTGATTCAGCAATGGAAAACAACAAAAGAAGTCTTGATGCCATAAGCAAGGTCCTTGAAGAAAATGAAATTGACCCCTCTATTGTAAGTGTAATCAAATCGGCTTTCATCAAAAGTGTTAAATTATCAGAAGAAGCAATTGATTCAACCATTGATTCTCATGCCAGGAGAGTAGACCTGTCAATTGATTTTGCCAGCATGTTCATGGAAATTCTTAAGAGCGAAGACTTTACCACAAAGGACGGAGTAAATAAACTTGTTGAACTGGTACATGAGAATTTTAAAAAATCGACTGAACTTTCTATGGACAACATTGAGAAAATTATGTCGGTATATAACAATTACCTTAACATGACACTGAATTTCAATAAAACCTTTGCCGAAAAAATCAATGCACAGATTGCTTCGATGTTCACCATGCAAAAGAAAAATATTGATATTTTCTTTCCGATGAACCTTATAAATGAGTGGTGGAAAAATATAGGGGAATAAGATGTTTGGAGGTTTTAATTGCATTGATTAGCAGTAATATATAGATTACTGTCGTAATGCTTTCCATTGTTCCCTTCCTGTAATTATGATATAAATCATGGCTTTTATGTGATTTTACGCAAGTGGAATCATTTGTTATTAGCCTATTTTTATATTATAAAAACAATCCTGATTTAATTATGAAAACATACTTAAAAATATTAATGATAGTGATATTAGTTGCCACAGTATGTTTGCCGGCAGCGCTTTCAGCTCAGCAAAAATCTGACAGAGGTATTGACCAATCTAAGAATGGGAAAAAAGATGAGCCGAAAAAATCGAGAAAAGAAGAACGCGCACAAAAAAGAGAAGCAAAAGCACAGCGGCTGGCTCACTTTTAAAAAGATATATTGGATTGCCTGTTTATTTTCGGAAGTCATCTATTCTTAATTTTTTTATCTTTCCGCCCCTTTGGGGGCATTAGCTCAGCTGGCTAGAGCGTCCCGATGCTTCGGGAAGGTCATCGGTTCGACTCCGATATGCTGCAAACTGTTCACGCATGGAGAATAACACCCCATATTATGTATATATACTTTTTAGTTTATCTAAAAATGCCTATTACATAGGTATGACAGAGAATATAATAAATAGATTGCAACAACATAATAGTGGTAAAAATACTTCCACCCGGTATGGAATACCATGGGAAATCAAGAAATATGAAACTTATAGCACAAGGGCTGAGGCTGTGCATAGGGAGAGCTTTATTAAGCGAATGAAAAGTAGAAGTTTTATTGAAAAAGTAATTAATGGTGAACGATGAGCGTTAATTTTTTTATTTTTGCGCCCCTTTTGGGGCATTAGCTCAGCTGGCTAGAGCGTTTGCATGGCATGCAAGAGGTCATCGGTTCGACTCCGATATGCTCCACTTCTATAATATATAACAAAGGAAAGCGCGTCCCGAGGCTTCGGGAAGGTCATCGGTTCGACTCCGAGATGCTCCACTAAATTGTAAATGAGTAAAAATTTACAGTATATTATCCACCAGCAAATTCAGACTTTGCTTCATTATTTCACCCATATTCTTACATTTAAGAAAAGCATCGCAATAATAATGCTGTGCAAGTTCGGTTTTAAGCAACAATTCTTTTTCAGGCAATGAAAGTTCATCCTGTTGCATAACTTCCAATAACTTATTTACCCTGTATTTTGATGTCCGGATTCTCCTGGCTATCATGGCCCTTTCTTCCGATTTATATTGCTTTACAGTTTCGTTATTTAAGTGCTGTATGCATAATTCTACAATAGGCAGATTTTCTTTGAAGTATTGCGGAATGTATAAAGATTTCCTGCCTTCGAAACATTGCTGGTCAAAATCCATGGCTCGCAGGCGGTATTGCGTATCTTCAAAATCCGGAGTTACATCAACAATATAATTATACGACCTCATATCGCCTAAAAGCCGAATGAAACAACGTTCGTTGAATTTTACAAATTCTTTGGCTAAACGTATCCGGTTTAACGTTTCGTCTTTTAAATTATTTTTTATGAACTGATCGCCCGGGATTCCTACAATATGCTCTTCAATTAATGTTTGCTTATCAACAAAATAATTTATCCTGTTGGGCGAGAGCACATGCTCCCATTCTAAACCATAAATGCGTGAGGCATCTGCCAGCTTTATATAGTAGTAATCGTAATTGTCGTTGTAATTATTTACAATTTTAATCCTGAAAGGTTTTGAATTTCCAAAGGTGCAAAAGTCAATTCGTTCAACCTGCAAATGCTCTATAACACTTACATCGCCACTTGTTTTTAACATGGCATAAATCCGTGTCAGCTCCCTGTTCAACTCCTGCATTTCTGCGGGTGAATAAAGAACCGTAAGCCATAAAGTATCATTCCCTTTTTTATCAGAGAGCGGGCCGGCCGAGTTAAACCTCAACAGGTCATGGTAATGTATGGCAATATCCTGAGTCCTTCCTGCTTCAGCAAGGTACTTATAAAACCTGGCCGATACCGGGTAAGATATTTTCTTTTTTTGTGGAGTTTTGCTCATAGTGTTTGTCAAAGTTACGGATTATGGTTGAGAATAACATGGTAGTTATTTCGAACAATCTTTAATCTTTATAGTTACGCCTCCTGTTAAGCGCATTCAATAATGCAACTTCCCGGGCTTTTATCGAGAAACGTCAAGAAAATGAGTTGATTCTAATCAATAACAAAATCTTGTTCTTAGGATAAATTTGATTGATAATATAACATTTTATATTTAGATATTCAATCGTGGGATTGTCATGAAACTGATACTGAAAGATATATACAAATGCCCGGCGTGTAAATCAAAACTTGAATTAACTGTTCATAATGAATCCAAAGACGCGGTTCATAAAGGAATTTTAAGATGTGAGTGCGGGCATGAATTTCCTATTGTTAATGATGTGCCCGATTTTACATGGCCAAAAGAACTCTGCCAAAGAGATGAGGAAAACAGGCTGCAGTATGAAATATTAGCCAATAGGTTTAATATTACTGCAGAGTTTACTTTTAAAACATTTAAAAGTGACGAAACTGAAGTAAGAAAAAAAATGATAGACCAGCTTTCTTTAACAAAAAATTCAATTGTTCTGGAAGTTGGTGCCGGAGATGGCGCAAGCAGTAAACTTATTGCAGAAATTTTAAATGAGGATGGTAAGCTCTTTTTCCAAGAGTTGTCGCCTGCCACTTTATGCAAAGCCCAGGAAAATTTAAGAACATTTTCCAATATTGATTTTTCTGTAGCCAATGCCTGCCATATTTCCTTCCCGGATAATTATTTTGATGCCGCCTACCATTTTGGTGGAATCAGTACCTTTTCTGATATCGGGCATTGCCTGAAAGAGCTTTCAAGAGTAGTTAAACCGGGCGGTAAAGTAGTAGTCAGCGACGAAGGTATCGGCAAATGGCTGAGGGAAACTGATTTCTTCAAAATCATCAGCACATCAAATCCTTTATATAAGTTTGAATTTCCTATGTCTGCCATCCCGGTAGAAGCGAGAAATGTAAAGATGGAATGGATATTAATGGGAGCATTTTATGTTCTTGAATTTACAGTCGGAGAAGGAGAACCTGAAGCTGATTACCATGTTCCTATACCCGGTAAAAGAGGTGGTACGCATTGGACCCGCTATTACGGGAAGCTGGAAGGGATAACTGAAGACGCAAAACAATTAGCTATTAAAGCATCTGGCAAATCAGGCAAAAGCATACATAGATGGCTTGATGAAACAATATTAAACGCAGCAAAAAAGGAACTGGATAAACATTAAGAAGGTAATAACTGAAAACCTGAGTTATCTGGATATTATATAATAATTATTCCGGGTTTCACTGCGAATTGTTTCCTCTGAATTAATTTCTGTACTTCAATAATTTTTGTGGCTCCGGCAGGAATCGAACCTGCATCAAAAGTTTAGGAAACTTCTATTCTATCCATTGAACTACGGCGCCAGTCATTTCACTATTGCTCCATTATCAGTCCCGGGTTTAACGGGCGATACAAATATCAACTCTCCATCGGCATTTTCTGCCATCAAAATTATTCCCTGAGATTCGATACCCCTTAATTTACGGGGCGCCAAATTTACTAATAAACAAACTTGCTTGCCTACAATTTGTTCGGGTGCATAATATTTTGCAATACCCGAAACCACGGTACGGGTATCTATGCCCGTATTTACGGTCAGCTTTAAAAGCTTGTCAGCACCCTTCACTTTCTCTGCATTAACAATGGTTCCAATACGGATATCCATTTTCTCGAAATCCTCATAGGTAATTGTCGCTTTTTGAGGGGCGGTTTTTGCTACAATAGTATTTACAGTTTTGCTTTCATTCAGTTTGTCAACTTGTTTCTGAACTGTCTCATCTTCTATCTGTTCAAAAAGCATCACAGGTTCAGATAACCTATGGCCATCAGGCAACATGGTTGCCTTTCCGGCTGAATCCCAATTCAACGGGCCAAAATTTAAAAGCCTGCATAGTTTATCGGCTGTAAAGGGCATGAATGGCATCATTAACACCGAAAGGTTAGCGCAAATCTGCTGTGATATATTCAATACAGTCTGCACCCTTTTTGGGTTAAGAGTAATGGCTTTCCATGGCTCATTATCTGCTAAGTATTTATTACCCATCCGGGCCAGGTTCATTAATTCTGAAAGAGCTTCACGGAAATGGAAGGTTTCTATGGCGTCCGCAATTTTTTGAGGAAAGCGCGAAAGTTCTTCCATCACAAGCAAATCGCTTTTATCATATTCCTCAGCATGGGGAACCTTTCCATCAAAATATTTCCAGGTAAGCACTTGTGTGCGATGCACAAAATTTCCCAATATGGCAACCAATTCATGGTTATTGCGTGCCTGGAAATCTTTCCAGGTAAAGTCATTATCTTTTGTTTCGGGCGCATTGGCACAAAGGACGTAACGCATTACATCCTGTTTGCCCGGAAAATCGGCCAGGTATTCATGGACCCAAACTGCCCAGTTTCGGGAGGTGGATATTTTTTCTCCCTCCAGGTTTAAAAACTCGTTGGCAGGAACATTATCAGGCAAAATATAATCGCCGTCGCACATTAAAACAGAAGGGAAAATTATGCAATGGAACACAATATTATCCTTGCCGATAAAATGTATCAGGCGGGTGTCTTTATCTTTCCAGTATTTTTCCCATTCTTTAGTCAGTTCCTTGGTAGCCGATATATAGCCTATGGGAGCGTCGAACCACACATATAAAACTTTATTTTCTGCTCCTTTAAGCGGAACTTTTACCCCCCAGTCTAAATCACGCGTCATGGCCCTGGGTTGCAGGCCCTGGCTTAACCATGACTTACATTGGCCAAAAACATTGGGCTTCCAGTCGCTATGGGAATTAATATAGGTTTCAATCTGGGGCTGAAGTTTATCAAGGGGCAGAAACCAGTTTTTTGTTTCTTTTAATACAGGCTTTTCACCACTCAATGCAGATATTGGGTTCTTTAAATCGAGCGGGTTTAAGGAAGTACCGCATTTTTCGCACTGGTCGCCATAAGCATTGGGGTTGCCGCAATTGGGGCAGGTTCCGGTAATATACCTGTCGGCTAAAAACTGGCCGACTTTTTCATCGTAATATTGTTCGGTTACCGACTCACTAAAAATCCCTTTATCATATAATTTCATGAAAATATCGGAGGCCGTTTTATGATGAACAGGTGAAGATGTACGTGAATAAATGCTGAAAGCAATGCCAAATTCCTCGAAAGTCAGTTTCATTTGGTTATGGTACTTGTCAACCACTTGCTGAGGGGTAATGTTTTCTTTTCTTGCCCTTATGGTAATAGGCACTCCATGTTCATCGGAACCACAGATAAACACTACATCTCTGCCTTTTGAGCGCAGGTAACGCACATAAATGTCTGCCGGAAGGTAACATCCTGCAATATGGCCAATATGCAGCGGGCCATTGGCATAAGGCAAAGCGGCTGTAACGGTATAGCGTTTAAACATTTTCATGAGGCTGCGAAGATAAAACGAAAAGAGACAAAATAACCAAGAAGCTGTGATTTGATAAGAATTTTTATTTTTGTAGAGCGAACGGAACCTTATTTCGTTTTAATAATAGTATAAGCATAGTTAATTAACCCCTGTCAATGGAAGCTACCGTGCTTGATGACCGCTATTCAGATTTACTTAACCGCTATACAGGGCCGGGTAAAAAAATTATTGTATCCTTTCATGGCGAAATGGACCAGGACAGGGTAAGCATGCTTTCTTATACGGCGGAACACCAGCTTGAAACCCAGGGAGCCCGCAGAAATACAATTAAAAGGATATTCAACATACTTATAGAATTATTGCAGAATGTGCTTTTGCACAGTGCTTCGCCCAACCACGGTAAGCCTTTTTATTTTGTGCTGGCCGAAAATATGGATGAGTATGTGGCTATTTGCGCGAATGTGGTTAGTAATGAAGCAGCTAAAAAAATACAGAGCACGTTGGATTCAATAAAAAAAATGAGCGAAAAGCAGTTAAAAAATCATTACATTGATGTATTAAGCAACGACCAATATTCGGTAAAAGGCGGCGCCGGGCTTGGGCTGATTACAGTCGCGCTTAAATGCGGAAATAATTTTACATTTAATATCATCCCACAGGATGGACAGGTTTCTCTTTTTGAGATGACTGCTATAATCTCCGATAAATAACATCATCCATGGAAAAATTATTGATAAAAGAAACTCTTAACAGCCCCAGGGTCATTTTTGACCCCCTAAAAAAGAGGTATGAAATATCGGGCAAATCATTTCCTGAAAATGCAAAGTCGTTTTACCAGCCGGTAATTGACTGGCTGAACAGTGTTCCTGTTTCGCCTTCAGAAAATATAAGGATGTCTTTTATGCTCGATTATATCAGCTCATCCTCTGTTATCAGCTTAAAGCAGGTGCTTGCAAAAATCAAAACACTGAACAGCAACGGCGCTAATATTGAAGTGCTGTGGCATTTTGACCCTACCGACCCTGATATAAAAGAGATAGGAGAAGAGTATGAAAAAGTGGTTGGGTTAAAATTGCAATTTGTTGAACAACCTGTTTAAGCAACCGTAAAAAGCTATTAGCTGATAGCTTTTGTTCAATATTTTCCGCATTTCTGCGGAATTCCGCAGTATTGCGGAACATTATTCAAGTAACCGGGTAAGTTCCTCAAAATCTTTCCACGAAAGCTGTTCGGCCCGTTTATCAAGCAATTCGGTTTTTATTGATTTTTCGGCTAAAATAGAAGAAAGGGCGTTGGAAAGCTTTTTTCTTCGCTGGTTAAAGGCCGTTTTCACCACTTTCTTAAATAGTTCATCATTGCAGGACAATGAAAAGTTATTCTTCCTCTTCAGCCTGATAACGCCCGAATTAACCGCCGGAGGAGGAATAAACGCAGAGGGCGGTACATCAAATAAATATACAGCATCAAAATAGGCCTGGATTAAAACACTTAAAATTCCATAGTCTTTATTACCCGGCGGTGAGCATATTCGTTTAGCAACTTCTTTTTGAAACATGCCAGCAACTTCAATTACCTTGTCACGGTATTCCAAGGCTTTAAAAAGTATTTGAGTAGAAATATTGTAGGGAAAATTGCCAATTATTGAGAAACGTTCGCCTTTAAAAAAAGATTCTAAATCGAGTTTAAGAAAATCAGCATGAATTATTCTGTCTTTTAAATCAGGGAAAAATGAAATAAGGTATGGAATAGCCTCATCATCAATTTCGACCAGCCAAAGCCTATCGCTCCAATTTTTTATAAGATGTTTGGTAAGTGCGCCCATACCCGGGCCAATTTCCAATAAAAGGCCATTTTTTGCAGTAATAGAATCACCGACCCTGGCTGCAATGCCATCATCTTTAAGAAAATGCTGTCCAAGCCTTTTTTTGGCGCGTATATTGTTAACCATAAGGCAAAAGTAGATAAATCTGTCAGGGAATTCAGATTATTCCCATACGTTTCATATATTTGTAACCCATTAACCAATGTTCTGCCATCATGAAAAAAATTTATACCTTATTCAGCCTTTCAATAATAAGCTTATTTGCCTTTTCAGGCAAGGCCGGGGCTCAAATTACAATTACAGATTCCGACATGCCAATAGTTGGAAGTAAATTTGTTACCGGATATGATACTCTGCCATCTTCTCTTACATCAGTCACTCCAGGTAGTTCCGGAACCAACGTAACTTGGAACTATAGCTCTTTGCCTACCAGTTACAGGGATACCGATGCAATTGTTAACCCATCATCTACCCCCTACTCTTCTTCATTTCCTACTGCAAACCTTGCCGATACTACTTACGGAACACCCGGATATATTTATTCTAGTAGTTCAAGTAGCTCTTACACAATTATTGGCGCTGTGCAAAGTGTACAAGGTGTTTTAGCAACTGTACCCTTTACTCCGCCAATAGTCGAATTGAATTTTCCTGCCAATTATGGCAATACAAGCAAGGGAACTACTAAGGCATATACCCCACCGGTTTCTTTTCCTTATATTATTTATGATTCAGCTAAAGGAATTATTACCGAAACATACGCTGACACTATAGATGCATGGGGCACTATAACTACACCTTTATTTGGTTCATCTTATAATGTAATACGCCAAAAGCACTACGAAATGGATATTGACAGCTTGTATCTTCAGTCAACGTCAACTCAAACATGGGCGTTTCAGGAAGTTCAAAAAAGCAAAACCTACCAATACAGATGGTTTGCCAATGGTATCGGCGATGTGGTAGCAATAATGACAATGGATACAGCAAATAAAAAAGTATCAACTATGGAATGGTATGATGGTTTGCCTGATGGTGTTAATGAAATTGTAAATCAAAATATTTCTATTGCCTATCCTAATCCCTGTACCAACGTTATCACTTTCCGTTATAGCCAGCAAAATGCTCAAAACATATATGTTTACGACCTTGCCGGCAGGGAATTGGGCCATGCCCCCATGTTTGGCGGAATGGTTCAATTAAATACTTCCGGTTATTCTGGTGGTATGTATCTCTATCATATTACCGATAATGCAGGTAATGTTATAAGTAATGGTAAGTTTACGGTAGTGGAATAATTACACAAGTTACTTTATAAAAAAGGTCCCTGGCGATACTGCCAGGGACTTTTTTATTTTCCATTATTGAGTAATACCTTCATGGCTAAAGCCTGAATCTATGGTAGTTACCGTAACCCCCGCCTTTAAAGGCGGGGTTACGGCATAAACAGAAAGTTTTGGCTTTAGCCTCTAATAGTTACAGTTTTTTTCGAAGTCGATACCTTGGACTAAAGCCAATAATGAGTCTTTTTTATCCGTCAGCTTTAGCTGACGGCAATTGAAAATCCCCGAAAACTTAGGCTAATACTAAGATTGCCGCTTTGTTGGGAGACAGAAAAAGGCAGACAAAGTAAAAAATTGCCATAATAATCAGATGTAACGCCTCTCCCTCAGGGGAGAGGCAAGGGAAAGGGCAATATCGCGTAAAGCTGACGGCAATTGAAATTAATTGCTTCCTGTCATTTCCCTTACTACTGCCGCCAGCCACTTAACCATCATGAACATGATGAAAGCTGACACAATGGCAAGCGAGAACAGAATAAGGAAGTAATTGCCTTTGTCATCAAACTTATCCCAGTAACTTCCCATCATGCCCGATATTTTTCCGGCTATAGCGTTGACTAAAAACCATGCTCCCATCATTAATGCCGTAAGGCGGGCGGGGGCGAGCTTAGAAACCATAGATAAACCGATGGGGCTGATTAAAAGCTCTGCCACGGTAAAAATAGTGTAGGTACTAAGCAGCCAGCTCATATTGGTTTTGTCAATATAAATATTGGTGCTTTTGACGGCAAAGTACATGGTGAGTGATGAAAGTCCGGCAACAACCATACCTAACGCAATTTTCAGAGGGGTATTTAATTCCATTTTCCTTCTTTTCAGGAACCCGAATAAACCAAGAAGTAATGGTGTGAATATTACAATGTATATGGGGTTGGCAGACTGGTATAATTCCGGTGAAATAAGGTTTTCTTTTTCTCCCGTTTTAGGCCACTGGTCCTTCGGCAGATTCTGTAAATATGGGTCAACGCCTTTAACTTCAATGGTGTTGCCTTTACTGTCAAGCTGCGCCACAAAGTGGTTATCTATTTTATCCACTGTCATTGAATCAGAACTAACTACCTGCAGCATCCCGACCGGCTTTGTCCATTTTACTCCCGCGGCAGGCATATGGCGGTTTGTATATGTGTCAGCCCAAATAGTAAGAGCTGTACTGTTCTGGTTATATATTACCCAAAACACAATGCTTACGGCAAAAAATGAAAGCAATGCCCCAAGTCCCTTTTTATCATGTTCATGGGAGGTAAAATAAAGCCTTACATAAAAAAATATTATGGGTATGCAGGCGCAAAAAAAGGCATCATTGGTGACGGTTGCAAAAATAGGATGTCCAAATATTCTGTTCAGGTTCCATCCAATGGCGCCCGCTACAATTGCAGGTGCAAAAACGTAAAGAAAAATTTTACTTATCGGCATATCTTCCTTTTGCACCGGCTTTATAACATCTCCCTCTTTCACATGCTTCATCATCGAAATAAAGATAAAGAGCCCAATGGTCATTCCCACCCCTGCGGCGGCAAATGCGTATCCCCAGCCATAATTGTTACGTAATAAAGCTGCGACAAAATTGCAGAAGAAAGCGCCGATATTTATTCCCATATAAAATATGTTATATGCCACATCCTTCTTTGGTTTTAACTCTTCCGCGCTGTAAATATTTCCTAACAGCGTGCTGATATTGGGTTTAAAAAAACCATTGCCCACTATTATACAAAGAAGTGAAATATACATAGCCATGTCACCGGGCACGGCAAGCCCAAAATAACCGGCAGCCATAAGCGAACCTCCTAAAATAATGGCTCTTCTATAACCTAAAAACCTGTCTGCAATGAGCCCGCCGATAAAAGGAGTAAGATAGACCAGGGCAATATAAGAACCGACAATGTCGGCGGCGGCAGTCGCGTCAAAACCTTTACCTCCATGTTTCCTGGGGTCTATTAAATAGAGGAAGAATATCCCCACCATCAGGTAGTATCCAAAACGTTCCCACATTTCGGTCATAAAAAGAATCCATAAAGCTTTGGGGTGGCCTTTTCGGACAGTAGTGTCTGACATAGTATTTGGTTTTTAGTATCGGTCAAATATAAAGTTTTCTAACTAATTGTATCTTTACCCCGCCCATATAAATTTGTTGACCTATGGCAGAAGAAGAAAAAAAATTCAAGCCTTTTATATCCGCTTCGGAGTTTTTACCGGAATTTTCACTACGCGCCGTAATAATGGGTTCTGTCTTCGGGGTCATATTTGGCGCTGCATCCGTTTACTTAGGGCTTAAAATAGGCCTTACCGTAAGCGCATCTATTCCTATCGCGGTTCTTGCCATATCGGTATTTAAAAAACTTGGTAATGCCAGTATTTTAGAAAGTAATATTGTTCAGACCATCGGCTCTGCTGGAGAATCTGTCGCTGCCGGCGTGGTATTTACTGTTCCTGCCTTGCTTTTCTTATCCGGTGGCCAGGACTATTTCCGCTATTTCCAGATTTTTGTATTGGCTCTTTCCGGCGGCATATTGGGAGTACTTTTCATGGTTCCGCTAAGGCGTTCTCTTATCGTAAAAGAACATGGCAACCTTCCATATCCTGAAGGTACTGCATGCGCCGATGTGTTAATAGCCGGAGAAAAAGGCGGAAAACTTGCCCAAAAAGTATATTACGGCCTGGGTATAGCTTTTCTCTATAAATTATTCATGTCAATACTTGGTTTTTGGAAAGATATTCCACAGTACATTTTCGACAGGAAATCAGTTTTGCCTAATGCTGCTGTAAGTGGTGAGATAACACCCGAATTGCTTGGCGTGGGATATATTATCGGCCCTAAAATTGCCGGTATAATGGTAGCCGGAGGAGTGCTTTCCTCCATAGTGCTGATACCGTTAATTACCATGCTCGGCGATGGCCTTACCAAAGTTTTTCCTCCCGAAACTACCCAATTAATTTCTCAAATGAGCGCCGATGATATCTGGGACCATTATATCAGGTATATAGGTGCAGGCGCGGTAACTTTTGGCGGTATTATGACACTTATAAAAACTTTTCCTACTATTATCAGCGCTTTCCGTGATTCTTTCCGTGACCTGAGGAAAAAAGACGGGCAGGCGCCCGTTGAAAAATCAAGGACAGAAAAGGATATTCCTCTTATTTATGTATTGATTGGAAGCGCCGTTCTTATTATTTTTATGTCGGTGATTCCCCAGATACCAACTAATTTTGTTTCGGCATTAATGATAGTTGTATTCGGTTTCTTTTTTGTAACCGTATCATCAAGGATTGTGGGCTTAATAGGTTCTTCATCAAATCCCATTTCCGGAATGACTATAGCTACCCTCATGGCAACCTCGCTTATATTTGTGGGCATAGGCTGGACAGGAGACCATTACCAGCCAATTGCGCTTGTTGTAGGTTCTATTGTCTGCATTGCTTCAGCTAATGCAGGCGCCACATCGCAGGATTTGAAAACAGGATATATTGTAGGCGCTACGCCTGTCAAACAGCAAATAGGATTGATAATTGGTGTTCTGGTCTCTACTGTCGCAATAGGGTTTACACTTACCTTACTCGAACATAGCATTGGCATTGGCGGCAAAACAGCATTGCACGCTCACCCTCTTCCTGCCCCGCAGGCTACGCTTATGGCAACTGTCATTAAGGGCTTGTTAAGTCATAATTTGCCCTGGGGACTCGTTCTTATTGGTATGGGCATATCGGCGGTAATGGAACTTTGTGATGTAAGCTCATTGGCATTCGCGGTAGGCGCATATTTACCTCTTTCAAGCACTACACCTATTTTTGTCGGAGGCGTTGTAAAATGGCTGGTTGATAAAAAGAATAAATCAAAAGAAGCCGAGTCAGATATTGGCCCGGGCGCATTATTCAGTTCAGGATTAATTGCAGGTGGCGCATTAACAGGAATAATCGTATCCATATTAATCGGGACTGAAATGACCAATGCCGATGGCAGCACTATTTCACTTGCCGATAAACTTAATACGGGTATTGCAGAGAAATCGGGTGCATGGGGTGATTTAACAGCATTCGGATTTTTTATGTTATTGGCATATATACTTTTCAAATTCGCGACAAGCAAAAAAGAACAACTATGATTATCACGGAGAAGTTGAATATAAGAGAGCTCAAAGTGGAACAGGTTCTTGATTTTGGTTCATTAACCTTGTCAGATGACGATATAATTAATTTTGCCAAAGCCTACGACCCTCTTCCTTTCCATACAGATAAAAAAATCGCGGAAGCGAGTATCTTCAGAGGCTTAGTCTCAAGCGGCCCTCAATTATTCAACACTTTTTATAAAAGGGAGTGGATTCCCAGGCTTGGGCATAGTGTGCTTTGCGGGCTCGAAATTAATTCATGGAAATTCCTGATACCGGTTTATGCCAACCAGCCCATAACCTGCAAGGTTATGGTTAAACAATTACGCAAAAACGAAGAAAAGGGACATGCGGTAATTACCTGGAATTACCAATTCTTTAACCCTAAAGGCCAGATGGTTCAAATCGCTGACATTACAGTTATGCATAAATTGTAGTTCATTATTTTGTTTCTTAGCCAAAAAACATTGCCAGACTTCGGGAATTTAGTATAACTTTGAATTATGAAAGGAAATCTTTTATATCAAATCAAAGTATTAGTTTTCCTGTTAATCGGAATAACTGGAATTGTATCAACAAGCTTTAAGCCGGCAGCTAAATTGCCTGGCGCCCAGGCTATTAACTGGATGAATTGGGACATGGCCGTGAAACTTAACAAAGAACACCCAAAAAAAATATTTGTTGATATTTATACCCAATGGTGCGGATGGTGCAAAAAGATGGATTGGAGCACTTACCAGGACAAGGGGATTATAGATTATATTAATAAAAATTTTTACGCGGTTCGCCTTGACGCAGAAACGAGGGATACTTTCCATTTTGACAATCATATATTTGTAAATTCAAATCCCGGCCAGCAAGGTTCGGTAAACGAACTGGCGTATTCATTAATGGACGGTAAAATGGTTTATCCTACAACTATTTATCTCGATGAAAAATTCGACCGCTTATCTTATCTATCAGGGTATCTTTCTACCCAGGACCTGAAAATGATTTTAACTTTTTTCGCTGAAGACAAATATAAAACAATGACCTACGAGGACTATAAAAAGAGACTCGGCACAGCAGCAGGGAACTAAATTCAGAAAAATATCCAATATCGAACAAGGAATAATGAATACTGAATTGAATTTCGGCTTCGACATCAGATATTCATTATTTGTAGAATTTCCTATTTAGTCGTCCCTCAAAAAGTCAATTTTAGTTCTTCCATTTGATTTCTTAATCTCAATGGTTGAAATAATTGTTGTATTGCCAGCGAAAAAAGTTGAGCCAAAGAAATTTTCCCTGCTTTCCAT
>JBKQUY010000040.1:0-58066 GCA_052325425.1 Bacteroidia bacterium
TTTCCATTTCAAAACCCAATGATGCCTGTTCTACGGGAACTGCGGGAGCAAAACGTTCACTCTTTGCTCCGAATATCATTCGTTTGATTTGTGCCAATTCCTGCTGAAGGGTGAGAATAGAAAAATCCCTTTCAATAAGTGTTGCTATAAGACTATTATTACTGAGATTTTCGTATGCCGTTTTCATGAATACAAAGATAAAGGGTTATACCTCTGAATGTACTGTGTTTATTGGGTTTTTATCAACAAAATGCTGTGTATATCGCCTCCGTTTTTTCACCGATAAAAGTGAAATGCCTTCCAGGATTAATAACAGTTGTTGCGCATCAAGTTCTATGCTTGCAGAGGTGCTGTTTATTTCCGGCATTTCATAAGTGCCTTTCTCTAATCTTTTGTAATAAATAGCAAAGCCATCTCCCTGCCAGTGCAAAAGTTTAATCCGGTTGCGGGGTCGGTTGATGAATATGAATACATCTCCGCTTAAAGGGTTTTGCAAAAACTCATTGCGCACCAATCCGCACAAGCCGTTAAAGCCCTTGCGCATGTCGGCTCTCCTGCCATACATAAAATACCGGTATGCTTTGCTTATGTTGAACATTACTTCGTCATGTCCCGCAAATACCTTGCTCCGACAGCTTCATGAAAAACAATACGGCTGCCATTGGCACAATACACTTCAGCAAAAGGCGAAAGGGCATTTTCGCGAACCTTTACCGGAATAAAACTATCGGTGGGTGCAGATGTTGACTTCTTTTTTTTCTTAGGTGCTGTCCACCCGACAAAAGTATAGTAGTTGATGTTGTTGGACTCGCAAAATGCTTTTTTGCTCAACCCGCTTTTACGCCAGTGTTTTATATACTCCTTTATTTGCTTTGAGGTATATCGGCTCAATCGTTGTCTTGTTACTGTCGGCTCTTCCATTGCTTGTTTTTTTGGGCAACAAAAGTACTGTGCATTTAAGCCGCTGTCAAGATGTACTTGGTCGTATGCTTACTGTGTTTGCTGTTTACTTCCAGTCATCCGTTATGGTGTGGTTCTGGGGCGGGTTCTTTCTCATTTCCGATATTGCCTTCTGGTCCGTGACAACCGGTTTACAGGGTATTATCTCTTCTTCCCATGTGCGGTGCTGGAGAAAGTTGTCAGGGTTCTTCCTGTACTTGAGGTCAGGGGTAGACAGCTTGTAAGCAGGAAGGTAGTTTAATACCGACTGACGTTCAGAAGATGTCAACTTACCCCAGAAGGTGAAGGCCCTGTCCTTGCCGGTCTTCTTACCGTACTGAGACCAGAACGCCTCAAAGGAAGTTACGGAGGCGAGGGAACCTTCGGACGGAACAAGGTCATCCAGAATATCCTTCTTCCCTGCCTCCGGCGGTGAAACCGCCTGTATTTTGTTTTCTTTGTTTATATTGTTTGTATTTGTTAGTGGTGGTTGTTCGTTTGTTGACCGTTTGTTGTCCGTTTGTTGCTCGTTTGCTGTTCGTTTGTTGCCGTCACCTTTTTCATCTTGATAAGTGTCATATTTACAGACGGTTATGAGGGTGTATCCATTTGTTGATTCTCTGGTTATTTCACCTGTATACTGGAGTTTTTCCAATGCCGTCCTCACCTGCTGCACCGAAAGGCCTGTCTCTGCTGACAGTACGAAAATGCCGGTAATGAACTGCCCCCGCTCGATTATTTTACCTTCCCATCTCTTCTGCTTCCAGTTGGCTTTGAACAGGCAGTGAAGGAACAAGTCCTTCGTCGCCGGGTTCCGGTACCATTCCCATTCCATGAACTTCCTGTGCAGTGTGATAAATCCTTCCATGTCCATAGTCGTTGTGTTTTTAAAAAAGAGGAAACCCGTTGAAGATTGGCCAATGCGTTTTATGCACCTGGAAGAACGGCCAACCCCAGCGGGTTTCAATATGTTTGTTGTTTAGGTCTTCCAGTCCCTTGCATTCTTATATATCTGTTGGGAGCAGGGAATGTTTCCCTTTTTACTCCCGGTGCGACTGCGGCCTTTTCACCTCTCACCGTGCGGAGAGTCCCTTGTTCTCCCCGGAGTCGTCTTTCTCTGACTCACGGGAGAGTGTCAGCGAACGAAGATGGTTAAGGGTTCAACAAACGGGGTTCACTGTGACTCGACTACGCGCGTGAATTCGGCGAGGTCTGTGGTGTGTGTAAACTCCGGCGAACGGGGTTCATGTAATCCGACTACGTGTGTGACATCAGGGATGCGGTTTGTCTGGTAAACGGGGTTTACATCTTCGTCTTTTCACGCGTGTACCCCAGTTAACATAGTAAACATGAAAAACCAGCACGTGAAGACGACAAGAATTATATGCCATGCGGGTGTGTTTTGTTTCGCTGAACAACATATTGACTGCCGTTAACGTGTTTTAGGCAAGATTGCCCAAAACCTAAATCTGATAATCAACCACATAGAACAACATCTACTCACCTTGAATTTCTTCCTCAAACGCCTTTTTAACAATCTCAATATTAGTTACCCGCGTTTTTTCAGTTGGTGAATCCGGTACGAACACGGTAACATACTTGCCGGGTATTGTTTCTATATACTGTTCTAATTCAATAAGTGAGCGAAACCCTTCCCAGTAGTCGGCAGTTTCATTATCTTTATTGTTCACATTAAACCATGGACTACCTGACACCACTTCCTTCCTTTCATAGTCACACGCAAGCAATACCTTGTCGGGAATTAATTCCAGCGTAAGGCCATGTTCCTGAAAAGCAGCGCGACAACGCGCAATCCTTTTCTTTAAATTTTCTTTCTTTTTCATTTTATCTGTTGTTTTTGATTTTAATGAATATAGCAAAAAGACATCAACCTCAATGAAATAGAGGTGTACAGCATGAAAAAGAACATTTATTCCTGGGAATAGAAGTCATGGGCGTACAGTGATAATGAATAAGGAGCAAACCATAATGAACGCAAAACGGGCTGCTTGCGCCTCATTAAACGGATTAGGAAGGAAAACACAAAGAAACACCCTGCCAAATGTATCTTAATCAATCCTGGGCTGCGGTATCGCTTAATTCAGTTTGCTAACGCATCGTTAGAAAGTTTACTCCTGAGAAAGTCTCCTACGGGAAGCAAATGCAGCTATACTCGTTATTAATCAACTGTTACAGATAACTTAAAAAACACAAAACATGAATGATTTAAAAATTGTACCAATGGAATTCCAGGGCCAAACCAAACGACACTTCGACATGAAAGACTTGAAGTGCGATGCCGAACCCTACTACAACAAGGAATACTTCTACTTCCCGGAACTGTCCCACGTATCTGCCGAGCGCAACAAGGATATAGATGGGGTGACGGTGCCTGGCGGAAAGGCTGGAAGAAAATGGAATGTATACATCAGGGACAATGTTATAGATTCTGAAGCTGACGGTGACGAGCGGGTTCAATTGTGTGTGCTGACCAGCAGACTGCCAGACAATGCTGGCTATGCACGTACGCTTATATGGATGACGGACGAGGACATGGAACACGCCAGAGCGATGGAAGGATTCGAGGACTATATCATACTCGGCGAGGACGACGTTCACAAACTGTTCATGAACGTCGAACCGAGTACTGGACAAAATGCCCTGGCCGAGTGAAACCTTAAAATTTATTGAGATGAGTACGAAAAACAAATTTCCATTATTCGCTGAACGCGAAGGCATGACGCTCAAAAAGATATGCGCGTTCTGGAAGGCAGCAGTAAAGGGCGGAGAGGGAATAGAAATCAAATATAACCTTGATACCGACGATGAAATTATCGCGTTACACGATGCCGCAGCATTGTATGTCAGGGACTGGGATGAACATCCAGACGACCACGCAGAAATAATCAATTTATATGAGGAGCAACTTCGCTATGCCCGTTCCCATATAAAGGATATAAATAGTGGTAAGACTGAACTACCACCTTGTCTATTACTATTGAACATCTGGTTTCTCGAACGTATAGGTCACCTGAAGACGGACAACTTTAACGGGGTATTATTCTTTTGGGAATTATAATCAAGCAAAAACAATGGAAACAAAACAGGAGAAAGTATTGCCGGCAGCGCCGCCGGTTTGGATAATAGAAATTGCATTGCAGGATGGCACAGATTTGGATATTGAATACCAGTGCCTGTATTCTGGAACACGTGAGGGTGCCGAACAGGCGGGTATCGCTAAGGCAGTTCAACTGGCCAAGCATCACTTTGGGCCCGACCTCTCGGACGACGTCATCGAGGATGAGATAAAAGTAGAGGTATTTGAGTTCACCGATGTCAATCAGTTGGACTTCATGGGTGAGAATTTCATGATGCTTGCGAACGACCTCGCATACCCGATTGACGGTAGGTTCGGAGCATTAGACTGATACTTACTATCAGGTCAAATGAGATACTTAGGCGGCAAGACGAGAAATGCGAAATGGATTGCCGAGGAAATTTCACTGCGCAGAAAACTAAACCAGGTATACATTGAGCCATTCTGCGGAGGACTATCGGTTGCGGTGGCAGTTAAGTCCGGCCCAATGGAGCTATACGACTTACATCCGGGGCTTATCAATTTATACAGGGGCCTGATGGATGGCACATTTGTCATTCCTGAAAAAAGATGCACCCGGGAAGAATACAAAGCCATTTCAATGAACCCGGATTCTACAGACCCCTACCATACTATGGTTGGCTTTGGCCTATCTTATGCAGGTAAGTGGTGGGGCGGCTACGACACGTACTATGATAACAGGGGGCAGGTCGGTAAAACCTGGGCTATGCTGGTCAACAGCCTTACGAAGAAAATGAAATCACTGCCGGGCGATGTGGTACTTGGTTGCAAAGATTATAGAGAATTGAACCCCAAAAATGCCATAATATACGCTGACCCGCCTTATGCTGATGCGACAAAATACGATTTCATAAAGGGGTTCGGATATGTTGAATTCTGGGATATAATGCGTAAATGGTCGAAAGACAATACGGTTTTAATATCTGAATATTCGGCACCGGATGATTTCGCATGCGTCAGGGAAGCTGATTACAAGGTGCAGATGTGCGCAGTGCAGCAACACAGGAAAGAAAAATTATTCATGCTCGCCTGCTGATGAACCAGCAAAAACAGCCCATAAAGTAATTGTTATATCAAATACTCTTTATCCTTCTAAGCCAACTTTAATTGACGGGGGAAAGTCACCTTGGTCAAATTTGACCAGGGTTGAAATATATTTAGTCCAATTATTTTCCTCTATAACAAAATCAATTCGCGTCTTATCCCCCTTACCCTTGCGTAGAAGACAGTCTGTCGGTTTTTTGTTTGCCGAAGCTACATCACGATTGAGCCATTATTCATTCTTCTGGATTTGGTGAAACATGGCCTTTTGGTGAAACACTGGTGAAACATTTGGCCTCCGAAATGAGCGTAGATGAACGAGGAGAGTGTAGCGTTTTTGCCACTTTTGCAGCGAAATGAGCATAGATGAGCGCTAATGAGCGTAAAGCTGTGGCCCCGCCAGAGATAGAGCCTTTTTGCAAATATAGCTGGTTGCCAATAGCTTTTATGAGCAATAAATATGTTGGCGAAACATGGGTGAAGCGCTATTAGTTTGATACTGATATTAAACTGTTATTCTTGGGTATAAAAGTTACAGAGATAAGGTAGAACAATTATGAAAGCTATTGGTAATCAGATTCAAATTTTGGACAATTTTCCCGGCTTACCATGCATGTTTACCATGATTGTCTGAGAATACATAAGCTATTGCATGATGTACTACAGGGTCTCTCTTTTCCCAGTATTTATAAGCAGCATCAATAGCTTGTCTTAATTTCTTTTTATGGCTATAGTCACTATCCCTGTCTTTTAATATAGCATTCAAAGAAACTAAGCTAATTTTTATCCTTTTTGAATAGAAGCATATTACTATGTCACTGATAAAATCATATAATCCTTGTTTTGTCATAATTTTAGTTTTAATAATTGTTATTGAAGTTTTATATTGCAAAGGTGTATCGTTTAACCCCAAAAAGAGTTATATGGAATCATAAATAAGTTGTATTAATTACACCCAATTCTTCTAAAGAAAAAACACTGGGTAATATTACCCAGTGCTTTAAAGTGTCCGGAGAAATTTTTGGTTATTTATCCGTGTCTCTGTCGCCAAAGCAAATAGCCACACTGAAAATTAATTCGGCAGGTGAGTTGAATGTAGTAGAGGAACTGCCGGATGATTTATAAGTAACCCCCTGGTATGCAATTCCAAGATTTACCATTCCAAATTCTACGTTGGCACCAATACGGTACCCAAGCCCAGAAGGATTTATCTTTATTGAATTATTATCATTGTATTGGGTAGCGTATATCCAATTATAAACAGGACCGGCTTCAATGCGAAGTGGGCCAAGTATTCTTAACCCAAATAAGAGAGGCACTTCAATATTTCCATAGGCAAATTTAGAAGTATTAACAGTTCCGTCAGTATTGTAAAAAGTAACTGTCCCCCCTTGGTAGCTTGCCAATAACATTGGTTTTATAAAAATCATACTGTAATTGAACCTTTCAAATAATCCACCTTCAAACCCCATAATATTGTTCCCTTTAATAGTACTCGTAAATGCGTTCCCTGTATTTGAAAACTTTACTGAAGCTGTTGAGGTACCTACTATAATACCCGTAGTATTAGTCCAGGACTGTGCTTTCTGTTCTTTTGGTAAAAAGAAAAGGGCCATTGCTGCTATAACTAATGTTTTTGTTTTCATATTATTATTTTTAGTATTAATTATTATGAAACAAAAGTGGGTGTTCTTACTCCGGTAGCTATTATGTAATTATTGAAATAAGTTATATGATTCACCTATTGCTATTAGTATAGCTTTAATTTCAGCATTTCACTATTTCGTTTTCTTGTCCTTATCATCATTTTTCTTTTTAAAGAAACCCTTCAGAAGAAAATTGTGACTTACGGCGTTCATGTTCTGTTTAAAGCCACCTGCTCCTTGTTTGATATTTACCATCGCTTCATCTACATTCCTTGCTAATATACTATCCATAAATAATTCCCCAATAGTACCTTTACCATCGCGGATATTCTGCACAATGGCAGCCATATTTCCGCTAATGCTTGCTGAATTATCACTGGTAGTTTTAATTTTCAATAATATGTCATCAATATTGATGGGTACTGTTGTTTCTATAAAGTCATTATCTGATAATTCCTCCTTACCCGGTGTACCCGGTATAATGGACACAATCTTATTTCCCATCAAACCATCAGAACCGATAATGGCCTTTGCATTCTTTTTCATAAACTTTCTTGCATGTTCCTCAATAAGCATATCTACTTTTACGGTTGAATCGGTAATTTGCTCTATACCTTCAATTATTCCGACATTAATACCCGAAAAGCGTACATTATTGCCAACCTGCAGGCCGCTTATGTCTTTAAATATTCCGCTTATCTGAAAGGTACTACTAAACAATTGCTGCCGTTGCCCTATAAAGTATATAGCAGTAATTAGCAGAACAGCGCTGGCAGTAACAAATATCCCCAGCCTTATTCTATTCCCTGTTATTTTTTTCATAAAATATTTTTTTTGTTATTGAAAAAATGAGCGCACCCATTCATCTTTTGATTCCGATAATTCATTAAAAGTTCCTTCAGCTCTTGAAACACCATCTCTTATTACTATCATCCTGTTTGAAGTAATGCGAGCGCATTCCACATCATGTGTTATTATTATAGAGGCTGTATTATATTTTTTCTGTATGTCTAAAATCAACCGGCTTATTTCTTTTGAAGTAATTGGGTCCAAACCGGTAGTTGGTTCATCATAGAGTATTAATTCCGGTTTTAATATCAGCGTTCGTGCAAGGCCAACCCGTTTTCTCATACCTCCGGAAAGTTCCGATGGCATTTTATCTATAGCATCTTCAAGCCCGATACTTTTTAATACCTCTATAACTAATTCATTAATTTCACCCTGGGGCTTTGATTTTAAATCACGCAGAGGGAATGCAAGGTTCTCCCTGACAGTCATAGAATCATACAAGGCGGCGCTTTGAAACAGAAATCCAACTTTTTTTCTGACAATATCTAACTCTTGATGCTTAAGGCCATCAATACTTTTTCCAAATAAAATAACATTGCCATCATCTGGTTCAATTAAACCTACCAGGCATTTTATAAGAACTGATTTACCACTACCTGATTTGCCAAAAACAACCAGATTTTCACCTTTAGCAACTTTTAAATTGATTCCATTCAAAACATTCTTTTGGCCAAACGATTTTTTTAGATTGTCAATTTCTACAACTGTAGTTTCCATAGCTTGCTAAATAAATATACTGGTTAGTTGAACAGCTATCATGTCAATTATGAATATGGATAAAGAGCCAAGTACAACCGAAGAATTAGCAGCTTTTCCAACTCCTTCAGTTCCGTTAGTAGAGTTATAGCCATAATAGCAGCTAATTAACCCAACCGCAAAACCAAAGAAAAATGTTTTAAGGACTGCAGGAAATATGTCGGAGAAGGTGAGTGCCTGGAATACCTGTGAAAAGAATAGATGATAACTTATCTCTCCTTTTAGATTAACGCCTATATATGAACCATATAATGAAATAACATCGGCTAATATTACCAATGCAGGCAACATTAAAGTTGCCGCCAATACCTTTGTAACAACTATGTATTTAAATGGGTTATTACCTGCCACTTCCATGGCATCAATCTGCTCAGTTACTTTCATTGAAGCCAGTTCGGCGCCAATGCCTGAGCCTACCTTTCCTGCAAATATCAGAGCAGTTATTACCGGCCCCATTTCCCTGATAATCGAAACCCCGACCATTGCCGGCAACCATGATTCGGCACCAAACTCGGCAAGAGTTGGCCTTGACTGAATGGTTAAAACCAGCCCCATTATAAACCCGGTAATAGCTATAAGAGGAAAAGATTTATATCCAATGATGTAAGATTGCTTAATGAATTCATTGAACTCATACCTCGGCCTAATTGCTTCCTTCCAAAACCGCAATAAGAACCTGGTTATTTGGGTTACTTCTTCAAAAAAGCCCCTTACCGTATTCAGGTAAGGAGCTTTTGCATAAACAATTACTTTTTCAGGTATTATAGCATTACTATTTTCTGCGTTTACATGCATTTAACTTATATTGCTTAAAGCGGTTTGCCTTGTAGGATACGTAGTATGATGGCGATAAGTGCAATTACAAGAAGCACATGCATTAAACCACCAACTCCATATCCTATAAACCCAATGGCCCAGCAAATGACAAGTATTACCGCGATGATGTACAATAGATTTCCCATGATTCTGAGTTTTTACATATTCGTTTGATTAAATAATCCTTAGTAACCATAATATTAACAGGATAACGGCTATAACAAGTAGCAGGTTGATAAACCCACCTAAGCCCCAGCCACCTGCTAAAAGCCCGATTAACCATAATATTAATATGATTACAATAACCAGCCACAATAAACTTAGCGCTCTCTGGCCTCTATTACCATCATCAGAAACACTGGCATTCATGGTAGGTGAATCGAGAACAGTTTTATTGTTTTCTAAAGAAGTGTTCCCAACAATTCCGATTCTGCTTACCTGGTTTTGTTTGGCATGTGGCTGTAAATTCACCTTAGGCATTATCCTTTTAACATTAGCCAAAATGGCTGATATACCCTGTTTGGTGTTTTGTACTGAATTTTTGACTACCACGTTTTGTTCAACAGGGCTTTGTGCCATGCTCACCGGATTTATTGCCGACGCTTTGGCAATCTTAACATCTGTTTTAGGGGTAATACCCTTATTGTTCTTTGTGTAATCAATATAGTAGCCACTATTGTAATGGCGTTTTATTATTGAAAGATTTGATTCGCAGGAGGAAAATAAAATACCTGCTGCAATAATAATAGTACTGAATTTAAATAGATTTTTCATGATTTTTTTATTAATTGATTATAAATTTGAAATGAGATGATTCATCTCTTCTTTTGTTTTACCGAAAATGACCTGTAACTTGCCAAGCGATTCGTCATGCTTGCCTTCTATGCATATTAATTCATTTACAGGTAGAAGCGAAAATTTCTGTTTCAGCTTCCAGATTATCTCATTCCAGTATGTTTTTAATTCTATTACGTTTTCCATTGTTTTTAATTTAAATGTGAATTAATTTTCACTTGGCAAAGGTGCTTACCATTCAATACCCGGGTGTTATATAATCCCTAGTAATAGTTATAAAATTCATTCATATTTTTTTCTTGAGATAAATTTGAGCAGTACAGTAATAAAGAAAACGCAGCTTATTATGCCGCGCTTTCAGTATTGTCTGGTGAATATCTTATTGCTTGGTTATAGTATTCCCTGCCATGGTTACTGCCCCTATTCTTGCCAGGGCCTTTCCGTTAAGCGTTGCACCTGTATCAAAAGTAATTGATTGCATGGCCATAATCGTCCCCTGGAAAACAGAAGTAGTGCCAAAGGTTGCGGAACTGCCTACCTGCCAGAAGATATTGGATGCCAATGCTCCTCCTGCCAGTATAACCTGAAGTCCGGATGTTACTGTTAGGGTAGATGCTATCTGAATAATAAAGACCGCATTTGCATTTCCTTTCGCATCAAATGTGAGGTTGCCTGATGATATGGACAGTGTTGAGGTTGACTTATACAGCCCGGGGCTAAGTGTAAGTCCTCCGATATTGCCTGATAAGGTAACCATATCTGTGCAGGTACGCCCGGCAGCATTATTGTATGCGGTAGTTAAATCAAGTTTAGCCTGGTCTGCCATTGTATCATTAATATAGAGCGTTCCATTTAATTTCCCCGGAGGAAAACCGCCTACAGAAGAGCCGGGGCTAAGTCCTATATCACCAGTTATTGTTGTGGCTCCCGTATTTGTAATTGCTGAGCCTGCCAGAACCGCAAAGTTGGCTACACTTGCCATTGGTACTGCTACCTGCACGGTAGTCTGAAGAGATATTACATTAGGGCTAGTTCCCGGGGATGATGGTGTATTGTCAGTTTTTTTGCATCCGGCAATTAAAGTAAGTGATGTTACTGCGAGGCTTGCTAATATTTTCATTGTTTTCATTTTGTTTAGGTTTAAGTTGTAAATGAATTTTCACAACAAAACAAAGATGGATTAGTTTCAAAAGGCTGGTATTACATAACCTTAGAAAAAGGTTATATCATTCACATATCAGAAAGGAGGGAGTTAAGTATGAAAGGAATTACATCCTCTCCATGTACCAATTCAGGGCTTTTTCCATTTTTCTATAACGAAAGATGGTGCTTATTATGTTTCTTAAGCGGGTAAAAGCGGTTTCGCTTTTTATCACATAGTCAAAGGCCTTATGATGCATACAGTTAACAGCTACATCAATTTTGTCCTGGGATGATAACATAACTACAGGAATATCAGGGTTGAATGCCTTTATTTTGTCTAATGTGGCAAGGCCATTCATTGCAGTTTTGTCAATACCGTCAAGATGATAATCTAAAATAATTATATCAGGGTTATTGGATAAGCTGGCAATGCAGAGCTCTCCGGTTGCAAAAGTTTCAATAATAAAGTCAGCGCGTTGCAGGAAATCTATTTCCAACGATTTCAGAAACAGTGCATCATCATCTACCAGGAACAGCTTTACTTTATCTCCATTTTTCATCATTTAGCGTTTTTAATTGTATTAAACTCTTCAGTTAATTCTATGCATGCCTGGTTGCAAATATTCTCAAGCTGTAAGACCAACCCGGAAATTCCATCTGTTTGTTGCTGTGTGCTGGCATATTCCTGAACTTTTTTTGCCATGTTTTCAAAATCAATACTGATTCCCATTATTGAAAATGAGGGGATTATTTTATGTGCTGCCGCGTATAAAGAATCCCAATCTTTGTTATTTAATCCCTGCTTCATTGCATGTATCAATGGCGGAGTTTGTTCCAGGTAAACCGAAATCATTTCTAGCATTAATGTTGAGTTCGATTTTGTACGGTGCATTAAATAGGCCATATCAATACATCTGGCCTTTTTACTCTGTTCCATTTCCTTTTGCCCGGTTTTACCCGAAGTCTTTTTTACCAATCCTATTATTTTACTGTACAATACTTTTTCATCTACAGGTTTTGCTATATAATCATTCATTCCTACCGATTTGCATTTTGCCAGGTCAACTGTTGTTACATCGGCTGTCAGGGCTATAATTGGTATAGTAGAATGCATGGTATTGCGAATGTATTCTGTAGCTTCAAATCCATTCATTTCGGGCATTTGCAGGTCCATCAATATTATATCATACTTTTTAGATTGCAGTTTTTCAATCGCAATTTTACCGTTGGCAGCAATATCCCTTTCAAATCCGTAATCATCCAATAGCGTTTTCATAAGTAGTTGATTGAGCGCTATATCTTCAACAACCAATATTCTTATGTTTTTAATTTCTTTATCCAGTTCCAGCATTTCATTTTCCAATACAGTCTCTGTAGTTGCTTTTTGAAAACGTAATGAGAAACTGAAAGTGGAGCCTTTGCCAATTTCACTTTCTACATGTATTTTTCCTCCTTGTGATTCTACTAATTGCTTAACTATAGCCAGCCCTAAGCCTGTGCCCCCATATAATCTTGATGTACCACTTGATGCCTGCTGAAAGTTTTCGAAAATTTTAACTATTTTATTCTTAGGTATGCCGATACCGGTATCTGTAACCGCAAATTCAATAGTCACGGTTTCTTCATCTTCACTCAACAAATTAACCGCCACTATTATTTTACCTATGGTTGTAAATTTCACAGCATTACTTACCAGGTTTAAAATAATCTGATGCAAGCGTACCGGGTCGCCAATCAACACTTCAGGTATTTTGCTGTCATACACTTTAACCAACTCCAAATTTCTTTCCTGTATTTTGGTCTCAAATAAGTGAAGCATAGCTGAAATGGAGGAGGCCATTTTAAAGGGAGCTTGCTCAAATGTCATTTTTCCGGCATCAACCTTTGCCAAATCAAGTATATCGTTTATAAGTACAATTAGTGCATCCCCGCTTAATTTTATGGCAGTCAGGTATTCCTTCTGTTTTATTGAAAGGTCAGTTTTCAAAACAACTTTTGTAAACCCGATGATTGCATTCATAGGCGTACGGATTTCATGGCTCATATTCGACAAAAACTGTTGTTTCGCCTTTACAGCGTCTTCAGCTATCCGTGTAGCGCTTTCAGCCTTGCTTTGAGCCTCTTCTGCAATTCCGGTGGCCAGTTCAGCAAACACTTTCGCCTCTGTTAATTCTTTTTCATATATTTTTTGCTGGGTTATATCTCTTGCCACCACCACAATTCCAAGTATGTTACCTCCGTCATCTTTATATACTGAACCATTAAATAATACATCCGTTAGCTTATGGTCCCTTATTGTTAATGGATAATCAGCTACAAAACCTTTGGCGAAAACTTCCTTATAGCCTTCCCTCGCTTTATCGGGTTCAGTAAAATAATCAAAAAAATCAGTCCCGATTAATTCTTTCCTTGTTTTACCCGTTATATTTAATGACGCATTATTCATATCAGTAATTTTTCCCTCAGGGCTAATTGTAAATAAAGGGTCACGGCTCGCCTCTATAAGGCTTCTTGCGTATTGTGATTCTTGTGTTTTTTCGGCTACCATTTTTAGTGCTTTTAAACTTAGTTTATTGTACCATTCAAGTTACCAATTTCCTCAATCGCAATTCTCTTTTTGTCTTTCAGCAGTTTAAATTGAGATGGTGACAGGCCTGTTACCTTTTTAAATTGATTAGATAGATGCGCTACACTGCTGTAGTTCATCTTCCAGGCAATTTCAGTAATGTTCAGTTCGTCATACATCATCAGTTCCTTTATTCTTTCAATTTTATGGGCGGTGATGAATTGGGCTATGGTAGTTCCCTGAACTTCGGTAAATAAATTAGACAGGTAGGTATAGTCGTACTTTAACTTATCGCTTAAAAAATCGGAGAAGTTTGTTTTAATAACTTCGTCAGAATGATGAATCATTTCAATAACCGCATTTTTTATTTTTTCAATTAACACACCTTTCTTATCATCCATTAATTCAAGCCCTGAACTATGCAAGCCGGCCCTTAATTGCTCAAGCTGCTCTATAGTAGGGTCATCCATAGTCTCAACTTCGCCCAAATCAACAAACACAAAATGCAGCCCGAGTTTCTTTAACTCTACTTTCACTGCCATTTTGCAGCGCTCGCTTACCATATATTTGATGAATAACTTCAATTGGTCATTATTTATGAGGAATAGGCGTGAACAAAGGTGCGTTCATTTAAGCCCACATATGTTATAAAGATACTCCAAATAGTTACATAAATCACAGGTTCTTGCTTTTCCTTAAGAATAAAAACATTCTGAAATGAGTAAGATAATCTGATATATGGCAGATTAGTAGAGCCTTATCTATCTATTTTATCCAATTAACCGGTTAAATAAAAAAGGACAGGTTTCTTACTTCCTATCCTTTTTATTCCCATTTTAAATGATTTAGCTTTAAATTTAAGCTACTTCTTTATCCATTTAACCGGTAAAAATTTACGCTTTTTGTGATTGTGCTTCTTTAATGAAACCACTATGAGTATTATATTTATTCAAAATAACCTTATACATAATACACGTTTTCAATCTTATGCCTTTTGCTGCCTGATTTAATACATGTTGCTGCCATATTAAATAATACATTCAGTTCAAATGGCTTTACTATATAGTCATCAGCGCCAAGTGCCAATGCGCCTGCTCTGTCAATCTTCTCCGACATTGAAGTACTGAAAATAAAAGGTATTTCAGCAGTTTTGGCAATATCCAATAATATATGCAAAACTTCATGGCCATCCATTTGAGGCATTAAAACATCACATATAATCAAATCCGGTATAAACTCCCTGGCCAGTTCAATTCCTTTTTTACCATTATTAGCAATAAGAGTTTTAAAGCCTTTAATCTCAAGATATTCTGTCAAATTTTCAAGAATATCAGGGTTGTCTTCGATTAATAATATTGTCTTCATTGCCGATTATTTAGAAATTGAGATTTATAATATAGAAGGGCTTTCAAGAGTTCAAAACCTTTATTGTTCCCGTCTAATTCTTTAAAGTATGATGCTTTGAATATTCCTTTTGTGCTTCACAGGCAAGACAAGAATGGTCATGTGCTTTGATAGTGCTTTTATTTGCTTTTTTATGGTCTCCGGATTCGCTGCGCCTGGCCGCTTCGCGGTGGTGTTTTGCTGCTGCTTCATGATGCATTGCCGCTATTTCATGACCTGAAATAATCTTCTTAACGTCTTGGGGAGAAATGGTCTTCTTGGCTTTTGGTGTTTTTACTTTGGTTGTCATAAGTCTTATGTTTTAAAATATTATAAATAATAATTGAGCAAAGATGTAGTTAATCGACCAGTATTATGTTACAGAATGGCAAATAAACATTACATATTATACGTATTCTTTTCCAAGTATTTTTAACAAAATGGAAATCTAACAGAGAATAATTGAATGTGATATACCAAAAGGTTATTTAGCAGCAAGAATAGTAATAATTGAAGCGAGGACTTGTACCATGAAACCTGAGAATATTAAGATGAAAAACACAATGGCTTTTTTATCGTTACCCTTGTTTTTCAGGTTTGTAACCTCAATAATTTCATTGATTTCACTTTCAAGCTCATCAATTTTCTTCTCCAGGTTAATATTGCTGCTGGGGTTACGCCTTGGAATTTTGATGTCAGAGGTCTTTTGCAGGCCTATTATTTTTGTTTTGAATATACCAATTGCCCCTATAATGTCAAAAAGAAGCCCTGCAATATTTAACTCGTATGCCAGTATCATTTTCTTGTTTTTTCTTTTGTTTAAAAAATATCAATTCCAAAATTTCCAATCAACTGCATTTATGGGTTCGATATCAACTTCAAGTAAATTGTAATTGACCCTGGGATGAATACTAAGCACCGGTATTTGAGAATGATTAATTAACTGTTGTAATACCGGTCCAATAATGTACTCTGAAACTGACATCCTATGTAAATCAACCATTATAGCTATTATATCGGCGTTATTCTTTTTAGCATAATCGTAAATAACTTTTGCCTCATACTCCCCTGTTATCACCTCCAATGTGTTTTCCACTGACCTGTTCTCAAGGATATGTTTTATTTGTTCTCCTTCCAGTCGTATTTTCTTTATGCCGTCTTCAGAAGTATCATAACTAAAGCCCAACACGTGAATTACAGCCCCGTAAATTTTGGCCAGGTGTATGGCATACTCTAAACTTTCCCTGGAATGTGGTTTATCGTGAAAAGGCAGAAGTATGTTTTTAAAACCATTTTGGGGTGCATTTTTTCGAACTGATAGTACGGGGCATAGCGCCTTACTTACAACCTTTAGTGTATTACTCCCGACTGCAATTTCAGTATTATCAGAAATATCCGGTGTTCCAATAATTATAATGTCGGGTTTTATTTTTTCAGCCGCCTCTAATATTTTTTTGTAGGGCTTTCCGTTCTCAATTATATAGCTTACATTTTTGATGCCTTTTCCTTCCAGTTCAGTTTTATATTTTTCCAGGTGTTTTTTTGTCCCTTCGGTTATTATTTCTCCAAATTCCGGGTGTTCATACGCGGATACGTCAAAATATTTCTCGCCTACTACAACAGTTGGACCCTCAAGGACTGTGATAAGTACAATCTCAGCATTGGTTTTCTTAGCCATAAATATGGCATGCTCCTGAACTATTTCACTTGGATTTGAAATATCAATAGGGATAAGGATTTTTTTTATGTTTGATGTTGTCATTGGGGTTCTTTATAATTGTTTTTAATCTATCTGTGTTATTTTACCACTACTACAAGATACTTAGATATGCTCCAGAATAACCCGGGGTATTTTATAATCAATGAATCTGATTTGTGGTTATTGGTAATTGTATATGAACTTATAGGATGGTTTGTAACGAGTTTATCAAACTTGCCATTAAGTGGTATTACTGATAATTTTTCCATATCCGTTTGAGTAAAATACTGGGTGTTGAAATTTTTCTTCAATTCAATAGCCCTGCCTATTCCGGCAAACCCACCGGCTTTAGTAATAACACCTGCTTTTTTAAATTCTTTGCTTGTTCCAACGGTGTAATAAACGGTATTCATCTCGGTTGTCAAATCAGAAATCATTCCATTTAAGGTACAGATTACTACCAGGCTATCATTAAATTGCTGCATTACAGATAAAAGTGAGCCATTCGTTTTAGCAAGCTGGGTTTGCAAAATAAATATATCAGAGTCTTTCTCAGCAAGTTCGTGGGTAAGATGGCTCTCCCATTTTTGCATTTCTTTATTCTGGCTATTAACAAGTTTGAGTCTCTTTTCAAGTGAATAGATTTCTTTATGATAATTAAGTATTTGGGCATTAATGTTTTTAATATCCTGAATAGCGCTTGTTTTATGTTCAGAACCAAAAGCGCCTATTGTCAGCATTTTTTCAGCTTCTTTAATACTGTCAAGATTATCCTGTATTTCATTCATTATCTCTACATGGGCAGTAATAGTAGAGTCTTTTTGTGCTGTTTCCCTTATTAAGACTGAATCCTGCATGCTTAATGACTTGATTTGCTGGTCCTGTTTACTGTTGCATCCTTCCAGTAAAAGAACTGCAATTGAAATGTACATTAATGTTTTCATCATTTTATTTTATGGCGTGAAGTAATTTTCACGTTACAAAAGTGAATCTCATAGCCCTGTAAAGTATTACACAACTTATGATAAACATTACATTATTCACATATATTGAAATCAGGCAGTTGTTCTGGCATATCTTGATTTGTTCTTAAAGGCTTTTATGAAATAAGTTAATGATGTAAAGTATAGAAGGAATTATGCAATATCCATAAATGAGATATAGGTCATTTTTGTATTTTATAAAATACTTCAGTAGTAATAGACTGTGGAGAAATAATTAATAATTAAATATATTATCATGAAAAAGTTAACTGTTTTAAGTATCGTTGCGTTATCCTTATTAGGGATGACAAAAATTGATGCACAAGTTGGAGTGAGCGTGCAAATTTCAACAGCTCCGCCCGAAATTCCTGTATATGTACAACCCATGTGTCCTATAGAAGGATATATGTGGTCACCGGGATATTGGGCTTACGGTACATATGGTTATTACTGGGTACCAGGAGTATGGATAAGCCCTCCAACAGTCGGCTATCTATGGACACCAGGTTACTGGGGGTTTAATGGAGGAATATATGCCTGGAACGGTGGGTATTGGGGAACAAACATAGGCTTTTACGGTGGCGTTAATTATGGATACGGATATGGTGGAAGCGGGTATTATGGTGGAAGATGGGAAGGCGGAGCCTTCAGGTATAATTCAGCAGTTTGTAATGTAAACTCATCATTCCATAATACATATGTCGACAGAACTGTCATAATTAATAACAATAATCATACAAGCTTTAATGGAGCCGGTGGAATTTCTACACGGCCTAATGCAGCAGAAGAGTCCGCTATGAAAGAGAAGCATGTTCAGCCAACCTCTGCACAACAAGCTCATCAGCATAGTGCTAGTATAAGCAAGAACCAACGTGCATCGATGAACGGAGGCCACCCATCTATAGCAGCTAAAAGTTCTGTTGGCGGACAGCGATATAATTCTACAGGCCATTCTATTGCAGCACCCGTGCATAAAGCAACTACTGCAACCCCGGCACATACATCTGCCCAGCATGCAGCGTCTGCCGCACCGCATACCGCTCAACCGGCCCAACAACATCAGGCTCAACACTCAGCATCACCTGCTCCGCAACATCACACTCCGCCGGTGCAACAGCATCAGGCCCAACATGGATCAACACCCGCCCTTCAGCATCAGACTCAACCAACACAACAACAATCAGCTTCTGCACAACAACATCAACCTCCAATGCAACAGCATAAGGGTGGAGCTCCTTCTCACGGTGGTGGTGGAGGAAGAAAGTAATATAGAGTGACAAAATTATGAGTGGAAGAAGTATTTTGGAAAACCTGCATGTATAATAATTATCAAATAAATCGAATTTATGATGGATTCTAATGACCAACCCTTAAAAGTTCTTAAAGAACAAGTTACAGAATATATTGAACTGAAAAGTGAACAAACTCGCCTCTGTCTCATAGAGAATAGCGCAAAGGTTGCAGCTTCATTTTCAAGTGCAATTGTTATTATAGCTTTAGTAATGTTTTGCCTCTTATTCCTTTTGATTTCTTGCTCATTCTTTTTTGGCCAATACTTGCACAGCTATGGAATGGGTTTTCTTATATCAGCAGGAATATATTTAGTGTTGCTGGTACTCTTCTTGATATTATGGCGTAAGAAGTCTGAAAATTCCATTATGGATAGGATAATTCAACTAACAATCAATAATGGAAACAACTAAAGTAAACATCTATAACCTGGAAACTTTACAAAAAAGGAAAAAGGAAATTACAGTTTCTTGTAAGATAAAGGAGCGCGATATTAGTAGGCAGATTTATTACATAAGTGATAACCTGGGCTCTATTATGCTACGTGCATTTATAGGCGGTGGAAGAAAGAAGAATAGTGCCAAATCGGAAATAATAGGCTTACTGGTATCGGAAGGAGTTGAAACAGCCATTAAAATTCAAAAGGACCCCCACAATATAAAAGATAAGTTAGCCGGATTTGTGAAAAATGCAGCATCAGGCATTATAAACCTGTTAATAGGGTGATAATACGTAGTGTTTTTTTACTAAATATCAACTGCTCTTAATTTGAAGATATTTCCTTTCTGGCCCTTAATACTAAGTATTGACCAATTTAATACCTTAAAAAGAAAATAATTATTAATTAATCCGCTTTCAGCCTCAGTTGTATCCAAAGTTTCCGAGTTTAGAATGGCTTTGGTTTCGATTTCGTTTTCAGGGACCAGTCTAATTGTAATCTCACAGATACGTGATGATACATATATTGGTTCTCCAATAAATTCATGTTTCATTTCAGTAAAATTTTCCCTGTAGGTGTCAAAGGTAATATTATTCTCAACTATGCTAGTTGAACTAAGGGTTGAGCAGTAAATTTAGCTATGTGGTTATGGTGTTATTTGGTCCTGAAATTGTATAATCAATTGTACATCTGCGCAATAAGTTTACTCCGGGGTGATACTGTTAAACATGCAATATTTTTAGGAAAATGTATAACAGTTTAGAGATTGAACATCCTCACCTTTGTCAGGTAGTTATTCGGAATTATTTAATTAAAAAAGATGAAGTATGGAAAATCAAAGGACAAATATATTCATTGTTGATGATAATAAGTTAATGGTTATAGCGCTAAAGCAATACCTGCAAAACAAATTTGAAACTCTTGTGAATATTACAACATTTAGTGATGGGGAAAGTTGCCTGAAAATGCTGGATAAGGATATACACATTGTGATACTCGATTATTTTATGGAAGGTAAAAATGGCCTGGAGGTTTTAAAATCAATTAAAGCGACTAATCCTAAAACAGAGGTAATTATGTTATCCAATAATGAAGATATAGCTTTGGCTGTAGATTCATTCAGGGCGGGAGCCAAAGATTATGTTGTAAAAGGTACCGGTTCCTGGGAAAGGGTTACTAAGCTTTTGAAACATACCATCACAGAACCTATAAGGTTTATTGTAAAAGGGTTTAGCAGGTCAAAGTAAATTAATCCATTAAATGACAAACCATCTCTTAATTAATGCTTAATAATAAATAATAGAAAAATCTTCATGAAAATCCTTATTTGTATTGCTTTTATATCCTTATCATCTATATCCGGCCTCAAAGCTCAAAACAGTAGAGAGAGTTATGAAAATAATTTTAACTCTGCCGAAAAAGTATTCAATAAGGTTTTCCAGAATGGTAAAGATGAAGCACTGACGTATTCCAAGGGAGGTTATTCAACCGCACTTCCCATGCTCCTTAGCATATATAAGGAAGACACATTAAACATGAACCTTGCTTTTAAAATAGGGGTGTGTTATCTGAGTTCAAAACGACATAGAGTAGATGCAATATCCTATTTCAACAAAGCTATTACTGCTACAACAACTAATTATGAAGGAAGTTCCTATAAGGAAAGAGATGCGCCTCTGATTGCATATAAATTCCTGGGCGATGCTTACCATTTGAATTACCAGTTTGATGAAGCCATTGCAGTCTATGGAAAATATATAACTCTTATGGCGGAAACGAAAAATACTGATAAAGTAATGCTTGATGAGACCAACAGGAAAATAGAAATGTGCAAAACGGGGAAAGTTTTGGTAGCTAACCCTGTAAAAGTAAAAATTGAAAATCTCGGCGCTAATGTAAATTCAATTTGGGCCGATTATTCTCCGGTATTATCTGCTGACCAGGGTACGCTTTTTTTTACTTCGCGCAGAGAAGGAAGTACGGGAGGGTTAAAAGATGAAGAAGGCAATTTTTTTGAAGATATTTATATGTCATCAAAAACAATCAATGGCTGGTCGAAAGCTATAAATATAGGGCCGCCCATTAATACCGACGGAAATGAAGCTACTGTGGGTATTTCGCCTGATGGTCAAACTATATTAATTTACAAAGACGACAATGGCGATGGAAATATTTACAGTACATCTTTAGATGGAGATGTATGGAGTAACCCGGTAAAACTTAATGCTAATATTGACTCTAAATACTGGGAGCCAAGCGCTTTTATTTCGGCTGACGGAAGTACACTTTATTTTACCAGTGACAGGCCCGGTGGATATGGTGGCAGAGATTTATATACAAGTAAATTGACACCCCTTGGCGATTGGGCAAAAGCAGTAAACATGGGACCAAGGATAAATACAGCTTTTGACGAAGATGCGCCTTTCATCCATCCTGACGGAGTGACCTTATATTTCAGCTCCAACGGCCATAATACAATGGGGGGCTTCGATATATTTACCAGCTTGCTCTCAGATGACAGTACATGGTCGGACCCGGTAAATGTGGGCTACCCCATAAACACACCTGATGACGACATTTATTATGTAGTTAGCCCGGATGGCCTGAATGCATATTTCTCTTCATTCCGTGAAGGCGGCTTAGGCGAAAAAGATAATTACATGGCAACTTTTCTGGCAAAGAAGGAAACACCTTTAACCCTGATGAAGGGTATAGTAAATGATGAATCGGGTAATATAGCAAAGGATGTAGTTATTACTGTAACAGACAATGTAACAGAGCAGGTTGTGGGAATATATCGCACAAACAGCAAAACGGGTAAATTTTTGTTTATTCTGGTGCCCGGTAAAAATTACAACATTACTTACCAGTCCAAGGGGCATTTATTCTATTCCGAAAATATGGAAATACCAAAGGAATCAAATTACTATGAAATAAACAGGGCTGTATCGCTGAATCCGATACAGGTAGGCTCAAAAATAGTGCTGAACAATATTTTCTTCGATTTTGATAAAGCTACATTACGGCCTCTTTCCAATGTAGAATTAAAAAACTTAGTGATGCTCCTCAAGAGCAACCCGAATATGAAAGTGGAAATATCAGGATATACTGATAGCAAAGGCAGTGCGGAGTACAATCAGAAACTTTCTGAAGCACGGGCCCAGTCAGTGGTAAACCGCCTGGCGGAAAGTGGCATAAACGCCAACCGTATGAAAGCAAAAGGATATGGCAAAACCCTGCCCGCGGCGCCCAATAAAAATTCAGACGGAACAGATAATCCTGAAGGAAGACAATTGAACCGGAGAGTTGAATTCAAAATTACAGAGATAAAGTAATTTCTGGAGCAGGCTACCAAGAACAATGCTGATAATCTAACGCATCTTTAAAGCCTCTATATCAATAATTTGACAATCCTGTTAGAGCAACCTATATATGTAAAACATGTATAGTATTTATTAGAATCTGTAACAATATTTAGAGTACACATCCTCACCTTTGTATCGTTATAATAATCAATATAAGTATGAATAATATTGTAGTTTTTGAGGCTGAATCAATGGAGAAATCAAATCTGAAAAAAGCAAAATGGAATATAATTTTTTTGTCAATAATCATTACTATTCTTTATGTTGGCGCTGTCGCCTCAGTGCAGAAAGATGTACACATATCATTACCAACTATTAATACAAGAAAATAATTCGAAGTAAAAATAACAACACCTAATTTTAAAAGAAATGAAGCGTATTACAGGTACCGCAACATTGATTATATTCTCATTGAGTTTATCTATAAATGCCCAGGCCCAAAATATTGGTATAAATACCACCGGAGCTGCTCCAAGTGCATCGGCTATACTCGACTTAAGCAATACCGCCAATTTAGGCTTCCTGGCTCCTGGTGTTGCATTAACAGCCTCAAATGCCGCCGCGCCTATTACCAACCCTGCAACAGGCCTTATGGTCTATAATACGGCAACTGCGGGTATTGCACCACATAATGTGGTACCTGGCTATTATTATAATGCAGGTACAGCTATTGCCCCAAACTGGTTGCTTTTTACTACCTATTCTACTTATGGCACTAATATACAAGATCCCATATCAGATAATACCTTGTTTTCAAATTCAACTGAAGGATTCACAACTACTGCAACTGTATTTACTCAGGTTACCGGTTCAACATTAACTATTTCAGCGGAAGGCACTTATTTAATTTTAGCCAATGCAGAAATAAATAGTACCAGCAATAATGATAATGCAGCTGAAATAGTAATGGAAGATATAACAAATACTCTTTATTATGGAAATTCTGTTCCCTACGTAGCAGATTGGGTAGAATGGTCAACTTCAACAATAGTGACACTTACCGCATCTGCCACCTACGAAATAAAAATAGCTTCCAATAGCGCTGCTAAGACAGCTATGGTGCGGAATGCAAGGATTACCTACATAAAAGTCCAATAAATACAATTAAAATATAACTTGAAAAACAGGATACTGAAATATGTTTTAATATTAATTACAGCCTTTGCAACTGTAGTAACTAAAACTACTGCACAAGCAGAATTAGTTATGAATGGAGGATATATTAATATAAGCGGCGGAACATCGGCTGTACCTATATATCTTTATATACAAAATGGCGCTAATACTGGCATTAATTATCTGAATTCTGGCGGGGGCATTATTTCTGAATCGGAGTACAACATGGTTTGGTGGAATATTGGGGCAGCAGTTGCCACAACAAGCTATATTATTCCTTTCTATTATCAACCATCTTCTTCTTATATCCCTTTAACCTTTACCATTAAGACAGCGGGGGTAATAAGCACCTCTGGCACAATTAAATTCTCGACCTGGCATACAATAGCTGATAACTGGACGGGAGTTGTGTCAACAACGGGGCCACCTTCCGGTGTTACCAATATGGATCCCGCTTTTTTGCCTGGCAGTCCATTGAATACGGATAATTCATATAATATAGTTGACCGCTTTTGGGTGATTGATGCCACTACAGGATACAGCACTAAACCTGACCCTCAAATTACCTTTACCTATCTGAACAGCACGAATGCAAACTCCGAAGTGTCTGCGCCCAATAATGCCATTGACGGTACGCTAATCGGCCAAAGGTTCAACACAGCAACAGGTACATGGGGAGATTATACAGGTTTATTTGCAACTCCGGTTGTAACAGGAACCACATCTAAAGTTGCTAGCGGCAGTTCAGATATAACTGCTGCGGGCTTTTATCGTTCCTGGACGCTTTCAGGCCATATTGACCCACTGCCTATTCAATTAACCTCGTTCACAGTTGAATGCCTTGATGATTGTGCATTTTTGGAGTGGATTACAGCAACAGAGAGTAATAATGATTATTTTACTATTGATAAAACATCTGATGGAATAAATTTTGAAATTGCCGCACTTGTAAAAGGCGCCGGAAACAGCAGTACAGCCAATAATTACTCAGCCATTGATTATGAGCCATTGGAAGGTGTTTCGTATTACCGGATATCTCAGACTGATTTTGACGGATTAACGACTCACTTAAATACTATTGCTTACACACCTTGCGAAAATCCTGAAAGCATCTATGCTTTTGTTAAAAATAACAGCATCGAAATACAGATAAATTCAAATTCAATGGATACGTATTGTTTCACTCTCATTGATGCCTCAGGCCAGGTAATTCTAACACAAACTAATACAGTATCTGTAGGGATGAATTACTTTAACCTTATGCCAGAGGTTACAGGAGGAATCTACATACTACAGGTTACAGGACAGGAAAAAATTTACAGCAAGAAGCTCTTATTAGGTAGATTTTAATATCTGTATCAGAAGAAATGTAAACTATGTAAGGTTTATTGAAAGATGTGTAATAACTTAAAGGTTGAATACTTCCACTTTTACATCGCAATAACTTACCCAAAAACACATTTTGAAAAATAAGACACCCAAGAAGAGGTTAAAGAAAGCAATATTTATACTAATTGGCATATTTATTATTGTTCCTGCACTTATAATTGCCTTTATTTCGCCTATTACCAAGTACCTGGTTGAAAAATACAGTGTAAAATATACAGGAAGAAGAATAAAAATGAATTGGGCATACGTAAATCCATTTACAGGTTATGTGCATTTTAATAGATTAAAAATTTACGAAGCGCAAAACGACAGTATATTCTTTTCAGCGGATGGCATAAGCGCTGATTTTGCATTACGTAAGATGCTTTCAGAAACCTATGAGATATCAGATCTGGTATTGGATAACCCCAAAGGAATAATTATTCTGAACACGCGGAGTGATTTCAATTTCACCGATTTAATCACACGGTTTTCTCCATCAGCGGCAGATTCAAACAAACCTCCAGTCCATTTCAATATACTGAATGTGAAAATAAAGGATGGTGTCTTTTATTTCCGTGATACGCTGATTCATATCAATTACTTTATAAAAAGCGTAGAATTTGAAAGTAGCGGGAAACAATGGAATAATGATACAGTTAAGGGAGGGTTTTCTTTTTCAGCAGGAGTAGGCACAGGGGATATGAAAGGCAATTTTAACATTAATTTAAAAAGTCTCGATTACCGCTATGCAATTGTTGCCCACCAATTTAATCTTGCAATCCTGCAGCAATATTTACAGTCAATGATTAACTATGGTACTTTTTCGGCCAACCTCGATGCCGATTTAAAAACCAGCGGAAATTTTAGTGATGAGGACAACCAGGATACTAAAGGCCGGTTTGCAATTAACGATTTCCACTTTGGGAAGAAAACGGGTGAAGATTATGCTTCATTTGACAAGTTTGTAATGACCATTATTGAAGTAAATCCTGCCAAACATCTATATAATCTTGATTCGGTAATACTCAATCATCCCTATTTTAAATATGAGAAATACGATAATTGTGATAATATAGAAACCATATTCGGTAAACAAGAGGCAAATATTGCGGCAGCTGACGCTAACCATGAAGAGTTTAACCTGGTTCTTGAATTGGCACATTATCTGATAGATATTTCCAAAAACTTCTTTCATAGTCAATACCGGGTTAATAAGGTGGCCGTAACTGCAGGCGATATTCAATTCAATGATTATTCCATTAATGAAAAGTTCTCTATAGCCGCAAATCCTCTATATGTTTCAGCTGATTCCATTAACAGGGGAAAGGGAAGGATTAATGTCTATCTTAAAGCAGGAATAAAACCTTATGGTGAGGCAAACATTTACGCCAGCATTAATCCGAGAGATAGTGAAGATTTTGACGTAGATACTTATTTCGGGAAAGTTCCGGTTGCCATGTTTAATCCATACCTGATTTCATATACGTCCTTTCCTTTAGACCGGGGAACTATCCAGTTCAATGCCAAATGGAAAGTAAGGAAGGGACAGATTCAGAGTGAAAACCACTTACTGATTATAGACCCACGCGTTACCAGACGCCTGAAAAATAAAGCTGATAAATGGATTCCTGTCTGGCTTGCTATGGCATTTATACGCGACGAGGGAAATATTATTGATTATTCTATCCCGGTGACAGGTGATTTAAGAAAACCCGACTTCCATCTGCATAACCTGGTTTCAGGGGTTCTAAAAAACATATTTGTAAAACCATTTACTACCCCAAAGCGCATGAAAGTACAAGAACAGCAGAAGGTAATAGAAAAGTCACTCTCCCTGAAATGGGGAATGAGGCAAAGCTTAATGCTGCCAAGCCAGAAGAGATTAATGGAAAAACTGGCAGTTTTCATGGCAAAAAACAAAACCACTATTCTCTCAATATACCCAGAACACTATGAAACTAAAGAGAAGGAATATATTTTGTTTTTTGAAGCCAAGAAAAAGTACTATTTGTCTATCAATCCCAGTACAACTAAAACCTTTAGTGAAAAAGATTCTATAGAAGTGGATAAAATGTCTATTCGTGATTCTTCGTTTTCAAGATATCTTAATAAGCATATCACACACGCGCTGATATTTACCATACAAGGTAAATGCCTCAATTTTGTTGGAGCAACTCTAGTCAATAACAAATACAGGGAATTAAACGAAGCAAGAGCGGCTGGTTTCATTTCCTGTTTTAAGAAAGAAGGTGTAGATAACCAGGTGAAAGTTTATCCATCCACTGATATAATACCCTATAATGGCTTCTCATTTTATAAAATGACATATAGCGGCGAGCTTCCTGACTTCCTGGTAAAGGCCTATAAGGATATGGATGAACTAAATGACGAGGCCCCGCGCGAAGAATATGAAAAGGATAGAAAGAAAATAAAAGCCCATTAATTTTTTTGGAAGAATAATTACAAGAGGGTCTTTTTCCTCTGTTTAACAAAGGGTAGCTTAGAAGCAGTGGGGACTATATTTCCTAACAAGAACCCAAGCGGCTTTAATGGTTCAATATGGTCAAATATTACTTTAATGATTGCGGTCAAAGGAATGGAAAGAAACATTCCGGGTATTCCCCATACTGCTCCGCCAATTAAAACTACAATAACTGAGAGTAATGCGTTCAATTGTACCCTTGAAGCGACAATTTTAGGTATCACATAATGGTTATCAATAAACTGAATGAAGATATATACAACAAATACGAGAGCAGTGTATATAAGTGAATCTTTTGTTACAAATGCTATAATCATAGGTAATGCAATGGCTATAATTCCACCTATATAAGGTATTACATTAAGAATGGCTCCCGTAATTCCAAGAATTATGGCGTAATCAATGCCGAGTAATAAAAGCCCGACGGAGTTTAGTATTGCTATAATTATGAATTCGATAAAAAGCCCAACTAAATAACTTTGAATGATTTTTCTTGAATTTGTAAGTACTTCTGTAACCGCGGTATGATACTCTACCCTGAAAAGCCTGCGGGTAAATTCCATCAATAATGGCTTGTAATAAAGAATCATGAATAAATACACCGGCAGCAATGCTCCAATTACCATCATCTGTGCCGCTTCTGAAAGTTTATCCCCTATCGCAAAGTCGCTCACGGCCTTACTTTTGGTATCACTAATCCATGAGTCTATTTTCAGTTCCTTGACACTAAATTTAGTTGAAACCCATTGAAGAAATTGAGTACTTATTGTATTAAATTTACCTTTTAACTGAGGGTATATTTCCCTGAACATGTGTAACTGAGAAGAAATAACATAAAGAAGCCCAAATACCAGGCAAATTGCAAACAATACAGCTATTGCAATAGCAACTATTTTATTTATTTTCTTTGATAGTAAATAATTCACCAATGGGTTTAGCAGAATGGCCACAATTGTCGCAAATACTATTGGAATAATAATAACCTGGCCAGCATACATAGTATACACAAAAGCGAAAACACTGATAGATATCAATGCTGCTTTAGCATAGAAAGGTATTTTAAATGAATTGTCCATAATGTATTTTAGAATCAAAATGTATGCTGTTTTTGAGTTTTATCAGCACAGTAGTCAGAATATCCTGAAGCCATTCGCTTATTTTGCACTGTCCGAGGTTAAATCTTTAAACGATTTACCCAAATCAGCCATGCTTTTACTGAATTCCGCTTTAAAAGCCTCCCATTTTTCTTTGCCATCTGCCTTGTAATCCTCCATTTGCTTTTTCAAATCAGTATTCTTCTGAGACAAAGCATCTATTTTCTTCTCGTATTCTTCCCTTGCTTTCCTTTTGTCTTTTGATATTCTTTGGTTAAAGTCGTCAATGCTCTTTTGGTTAGCAGCAATTTTTTCGGCAGTTTCTTTCTTATAGTTATCGATATCTGCCGTGTATTCCTTTGTAGCCGTATCTAAATCCTTATTTGCCCGGGTAACATTATCCTGGGCATTTTCTACCTTTTGGGCCGGAGTATTGCAACTTACTATAACCACAGTTGTAATAAATAAAGAAGTAATTAGAATGATAATTGTTTTTTTCATATTGTTGCTTTTTAATTAGAAATTATTTGGGTTTTATAACTCAGAAATAATCTTGTGTATCTCTTGTTTTGTTTTACCTAGTTTAGCTTGTATCCTGCCTACCATCTGATCCATCTTACCATTTATTAATTGTACATCGCCATCGGTTAATAAAGCAAACTTCTGCTTCAGTTTTCCTTTGATATCGCTCCAGTCTCCTTTAAATTCATTTATGTTTTTCATTTTTATTTGTTTTTAGTTGCGGATCAATTTTCACATTGCAAAGATGGCTCACTAAGTAGGTAAAAGTGTTACAGGATACAGGCAATAAGTTACAATATTTACACATTACATTGTGTGTTTTACTAAAAGCAAAAACCTCACCTTGACAATTGCCAAGATGAGGTTTCGATTATTTAGTGTTTTACTGTATTGATATCAGCTTACCTGACTGTATCAGTGTGTTATTATTGTCTATCACCTGGTAAAGATATACCCCCGGAGGCAGTATACTTGTTCCTATAGTAGTAGTTTGGCCGGTAATAATTCTGCTTATTACTTCCTTACCCAAAACATTAAATACCTTCAATTCATAACCATCCTTTTGCGATATGTCATTAATTGTAATATTTATAGAAGCTTTGAAAGGATTTGGATAAATTGTTACTGCGCCATTTTTATTTCCAGCAACAACATCAGTAATACCTAATGGGGTACATACCGAAGTCATAACAATTGTGCTTGTATCAGTTGTAAGTTGACCATCAGTTGTAAATACTCCACCATTAAGTGTAGCCCCTGAGTGTATACTTATTGCAGCATTATTACAAATAATCGTTCCATTAAATACTGTGTTGGAACCCATATTTACGGCGCCATTAATTACCCAAAATACGTTCTTGGCCAGTGCTCCGTTTATTAACTTAACTTTTGCATTCACACCTGTTGAAAATGCTCCATTTACCTGTATAACAAATATTGCGTCAGGGCTTCCTTCTGCATTCAGGTAAACAGTATCAACAAATGTCACCGCAGCTTTCATAATATAAGTATGAGGTGTAAGAACCAGGCTGTGACCAAACTGAGCCGGAAACAATAATTGAATGTCAGCAGGCAATGAGTCCAGGTAATTATATAAAACACCCAAATCAGCAGCACATTGTGCTGTAGTACTATTTGGTTTTGGGAAAATAGTACCCGTTACATTCAATGCATTGAAACCGGTTGTTAAACTTACATTCGTTCCAACATCGCCGGTGACAAACGAAACACCTGCGTTTGTAACAGCACCATCAGAAGAAAATACTCCAAAACAAGAGGTTGAACCTAAAGCTGGTGCAATTGGCCCTTTAAGAATAGGGCTTGCACAACCTATTGGAGTGTATGCCAGCAAACTATCAACAAGAATTAAGCCATTAGTAGTTAACACTCTGCCATTAAGTGTATCTCCACTGCCCATTGTAATTGCGCCACCTGAAATAATAGTTCCGCATATTACATTACCCGTACCAATTGATACGGCGCCATCGAGCTTCCAGAATACATTGCATGCTTTTGCTCCATTAATCAAACGTACTTTTGAATTCGCCGTTGAACTGAATGCATCGGGCGTTTCAAGAATAAATACAGCATTGGAATCTCCTTTTGCATTTAATGTTAAAATTCCATTTAAAGAAGCTGCACCGGGCATAAGATATGTACCTGAATGAAGGGTAAATCCTCCAATAACTAATCCTAATGTGGAGTCAACCTTTACTTTACCAAGCGAATCAGATGCAGCCAATAAATCAGAAGCACATTGTGCACTTAGTGAATTACCAGTATATGTCATAACACCGTCAACATTCCCGAAACCGGTAATGGTTGGCGCACTATTCGTTCCTACATTACCTGTAACATGAGTTAGGTATGTAGTACCGGAATTGGTTACCGCCCCTACAGAAGTGAATAGGGCAAAATTGGCTGCAGTACCTAAGTCAGGCGCCTGCCCGAAATTTATCTTCGGGAAAGATAATAATGTAACCGAAGCTACTATTATATTTAATACTCTTGTTTTCATTTTATTTGGTTTTAATTGTGAATTAATTTTCACCGGACAAAGGTGCGTTCCTTTACAAGCGAATGTGTTACATAACCTTTGGGAATAGTTACATAATTCACATATTCACTTAATAAGTGTATTACTACAAACGGATGCCAATTACCAAGATATCATCTACTTGCTCTATGCCGGCTTTCCAGTTTTCGAGAAAATATTCCAGATGCTTCTCTTGTTCCTGCATGGAAAGTTTCTGTATGCTGAGCAAAATCTCCTTAAACCTGCCTGTCATCAATTTTTTTCCGAGTTTTCCGCCAAAAGTATCCGCGTATCCATCTGAGAAAATATAAAAAGTGTCTCCCTCTTGTAATTTCACTTCATGCGTTTCAAAATGTTGGTCATCTTCAGTGAAACCTCCTATACCTTTCTTCGTAGCCTTAATTTCATCTACTACATCCTTCCCTTTATGTATAATCCAAAGAGGCCTGTTTGCACCGGCATATTTTATTATTCGGCTCTCCATATTAACGGAACAAAGAGCAATATCCATTCCATCTTTCGAAGATTCTGAGTTTTCCGTTTGACGAAGAGATGTCTTGATACCTTTATTTAGCCGTTTCAGAATGTCAGACGTATCAGTGCTCGCCGAAACGGCATCTGTTAGTTTTTCTGAGGCAATCATGCTCATAAAGGCCCCGGGAACCCCGTGCCCTGTACAATCTGCTGCTGCTATAAAAAGCGATTTACTGTCTTTATAAAAAAAATAAAAATCACCACTCACAATATCTTTGGGCTTAAACAAAACAAAACAATTGGGCAGAGCTGAATAAATATCTTCCTTTCTTGGCAATTTTGCCTGCTGTATACGTTTAGCATACAATATACTATCTGTAATATCTTTGTTCTTATTCTCAATTATACGTTTTGATTTTTCAATTTCAGTCTTCTGCCCGTTAACCAAGATTAGCTCCGCGACTCTTTTTGCTTTCTCTTCATTTTGAAAATCAAGTTCCTTATTAGCAATATTTTGTGCAGCGATATGTTTTATTTTTTCAGTGCTTTTAAAGCTTTTCTCCCGGCTGGATATCATGAGCTCCACAGCCTGTTTAGCTTTTATATCATTCTGAAAATCAAGCTCTTTTTTGGCAAAAATCAAAGAAATTGAATGATTTATTTTTTTAAATGGGCTTTCCGTTTTAACTACATAATCGGCGGCGCCGTGATGAAATGACTTCAATGCAATTTCTATATGTTCGTTACTGGTTAACATAATGACACTTGTCGCAAAATTGCACTTTTTGATTTTATCTAAAACCTCAAGTCCATCAACTGCGGCAGGGTTTTTACTATTAAGCGTATAGTCAAGAATAACCAATTCCGGCATTATTTTCATAAATATTCTCATACAAGCCTCTCCTGAGTCAAATGCATGTATTCTTACCCTGGTGTTTTTAAAAGCATTTTCTATTGCAGCTTTTAGCGCCAATACAAAAAGTTTATTGTCATCTACAATGAAAATATTGATTTTTTTAATTGTTTTCACAAGATTATTTTCATGTTCTTTTTGACTAAAACCTTTTATTATTGATATGCCGGGCATATTTTATTTACTAAGTGAGAATCTAAGTATTTGGATTGTAATAATTCCTCCGATGAGAATAGCTATACATATAAATAATGCAATACGCTGACGTTTATATTTTTTCGCTTCAATCTTAGCCTCCATTACCTTAAAAATATTTTTAAGGGAATAATTAATTTTACTGAATTGGGTCGCTGTTTTAACCACATAATCAAACGCACCTTGCTGAAAAGATTTTACAGCAATATCAATATTATCTTCACCTGTGAGCATTATAACGTTGGTTTCCGGGTTTACCTTTTTAATCCAATCCAATACTTTTATTCCATTGGAGGCGCTTGGATAGTCACTATTAAGGTTATAATCAAGAATTACCAATTCAGGCATGATTATTTCAAACATTTTTTTGCATTTTTTACCTATTTCGAATAAATGAATTTTTATTGGAATACTCTTAAATGCTACTTCTATATCTGCTCTCAGAGCCAGAGAGAAAACTATATTGTCATCTACAATAAAAATATTAATTAATTTCTTTTTGCTCATGTTTTTATCTTATAATTTCCTAATATTCTTCAGGTTCAGTTTTATTTGTCATTTCTAAATTATTCCTCATATTTGTGTTTCTCTGTTTCTATTTCTCCAATTGCCAGGTGGCATATTAAATTAAGTTCCTGGTTCAAATGTTTTAATTTTTCAATATTGATAGCCGCCAATGCCAAACTCTCCATCTCTTGTAAAACAGGCGTAAGCATGGAAATACCCATTATAGAAACGGATGACTTCATAGTATGGGCAAAATTCTTTATTGATGCATAGTTCAATTTTATGGTGGCCTCATTTATAGAATTCAACTCTTCAGGAATCTGAACAAGGAAGGCGTCCATTATTCCTCTGATCAAATGTTTTTTACCCCCCATCATTTCAATAAGGTAGTTAAGGTCACATACATTTTCAACTGATTTTCCTGTTCTGTCTGTTATCATTATATTAAGATTTAAGTGTTAAGTCATACATTTTTTCAAAAAGCAAGTTTGCGTTTATTGGTTTTGATATATAATCATTCATTCCTAAACTCAAGCACTTTTCTTTTTCACCTGCCATCGCATGTGCTGTCATTGCTATAATCGGAATTAAGTCCTTCATTTCTTTGCGGATAATAGTTGCGGCCTCATATCCATTCATTACCGGCATTTCCATATCCATGAGTATAATATCAAATTTATTTTCTTTAAGTTTCTGAATACAGACAACTCCATTCTCGGCTATCAGTAGTTTTAAATTATATTCAGAAAAAAGACTCAGAATCAATTTTACATTCAATTGATTGTCTTCAACCAGCAGAATATTTAATTTACTTAGTTTTTCTATGTTGAATTTTTCCCCGGTAACTTCTATTTCCTTAAGAACTTCATCTGACTTTTTATATGGGATACAAAAAATAAAAGTCGAACCTGCATTAAATTCGCTTTTAACAGATAATGTTCCGCCCTGAAGTTCTACTAATTGTTTTGCTATGCTCAATCCAAGCCCTGTACCGCCGTATTTCCTGGTTATATGGGACTCAGCCTGGCGGAAACGTTCAAAAATGTTTTCAAGTTTATCAGGAGGGATGCCGATACCCGTATCTTTCACAGAAAATTCCACCAAAAAGTTTTCATTTTCCTTTTTTAAAACCTTAGCACGTACGCTTATTTTCCCTTTTAGCGTAAACTTAATGGCATTTCCAGCCAGGTTAATAATTATTTGTGTCAGGCGCGTAGGGTCTCCAAGTAAACTATCCGGTATATTTTCATCGCAGATAAAGAGTAATTCCAGGTTCTTTTCCTTAGCTTTTCCCATTAACATCACATTAAGTGAATTGAAAATATCCTTAACGCTAAATGTATGTTCTTCAAATGTCATCATTCCTGCCTCAATCTTTGAAATATCCAGAATATCGTTAATGATTATCAGCAGATTCTCTCCGGCTGATTTAATTATTCTCACATATTCCTTTTCTTTCTCTTCCAGGTTTCCTTTTGATAATATATCCGAGAACCCAATTATAGCATTCATCGGGGTCCGTATTTCATGACTCATATTTGCCAAAAATGCTTCTTTTAATTTAGTAGCTTCCTCTGCCTTTTCCTTAGCCTCACTATAATCCTCAAGGATATTTAGGACAGCTCGTTGCGTGTTTTCAAGGTTGATTTTTTCTTCACTGTAATCATCCAGAATATTCAATAATGCTCTCTGGCTGTCTTCTGAATGATATTTTTCCTCGGAATAATCATCCAATATGTTTAACAAGGCCTTTTCAGTATTCTGAAGGTCAATTTTCTCTTCAGAAATTAATTCTTCATTTCGATCCAGGATTTTCTGAATTTCCCTTGCAATTATTTTCTTCTTCTTATTTTTCAAAACAGACTCTTCCATTTTTCTATAATAATATTAACCCGTAAATTGTAAAATCAATTTCTGTTCTTTAATTCTTCAATCTCTTTTTTCAACTCTATCATTTTCAGCTCGCGGCCGACGGTTAATTTTCTGAATCTTTCTAATTCCTCAATGCGCATCAGCTCCTTTTCCCGTCCGGCTATTTCTCTTTCAGCCAGTTGTTTTTGCGCGGTATTATCCCGCGCAACAATAACGACGCCCAGTACATTTCCTCTATCATCTTTATAAACCGAGCCGTTGAATAATACATCCGTAAGCTTACCATCTTTATGGCGGAGCTTAAGTGGGGAGTCAATAACAAAACCTTTTGCAAATACTTCCTGGTAAACTTCACGCGCTTTTTGAGGCTCGGTGAAGTAGTCAAAAAAGTCGGAGCCAATGAGCTTTTCACGTATTATACCTGTAATATTCACCGTGGCTTCATTCATATCCGTTATCTTACCTTCAGTGCTGATAGTTACAAGTGGGTCTAAGCTGGCTTCAATAAGACTCAGGGAATACCTGGATAGTAATTTCTGGGCGGTAACATCCCTGGCTACAATAACAACACCCAGTACATTACCTCTGTCATCCTTATAAACTGATCCGTTAAACAATACATCAGTAAGCTTGCCATTTTTATGGCGGAGTGTAAGCGGTGAATCAGCAACTGACCCTTTTGCGAAAACTTCCTGGTAAACTTCACGGGCCTTCTGAGGTTCGGTAAAATAGTCAAAAAAATCAGAGCCAATAAGCTTTTCGCGCTCAATACCGGTAATATTCACTGTCGCTTCATTCATATCCGTAATCTTGCCTTCAGTGCTGATAGTAACAAGTGGGTCTAAACTGGCTTCAATAAGGCTAAGCGAATATCTTGAAAGTAATTTCTGGGCTGTAACATCCCTGGCAACAATAACGACGCCAAGCACATTCCCTTTATCATCTTTATATACTGACCCGTTAAACAATACATCAGTAAGCTTGCCATTTTTATGGCGGAGCGTAAGCGGTGAATCGGCAACCGACCCCTTGGCAAATACTTCCTGGTAAACTTCCCTTGCCTTTTGTGGCTCGGTGAAATAGTCGAAAAAATCGGAACCAATAAGTTTTTCACGCTCAATGCCTGTAATATTCACCGTCGCCTCATTCATATCCGTTATCTTGCCTTCTATGCTTATGGTAACAAGCGGGTCTAAACTGGCTTCAATTAAACTACGGGCATATTCAGATGATTGTTTTTGAGCATCAGAAATATTTGCAGCGGCAATATTATTATCTAATTTAACGGGTTTATCTTTTATCTGTTCCATCTTATTTATGCTTTTCAATTATTATTTCTGTAAGGTTATTTATTATTTTACCGGGTAACAGCTACCGTTTTGGTAGTAAACCACATTTCATCTCTTCTGTTCTGTTCCTGTTTAGCGTCTGTGCATTCAACTCCCTCAGTACACATATTCATAAATTTAGTCTTTCCATAACCGGTTGGCTGCATTCTTTTCTTATCAATCCCTTTAGAAGCTATATAGTCAACCGCAGATTCAGAGCGTTGTTCTGATAAAACCTGGTTGTATTGGTTGGTACCGCGCCAATCGCAATAACCATTTATCGTCAGGTTTATGTCCGGGTTCTTCTGCATTACCACAATTATACTGTCAAGGATTTTTGTAGCATCCAGCCTGATATTAGCTTTATCCAAATCAAAATGTATGGTCATCATCCCCTTTCTAATCCCCAGTTTACCTTTCACTTTCAATGTTGTAGCAGAAGTTACAATAACTTTGGGAGTATCAACAACTACAACTGGTTGAGGTTTGGGAGGGCATTTAAACCCAACTATATAAGTAGATGCGACTATTGGGCAAGCCAAACTGTCCTTATCCAGGTTAAAATAATAAATGTCTTCATCTCCTTTTCCACCATTGCGGTTCGAGGAAAAATAACCTATCCTTCCGCTTTTGATGAAAGTAATGCCGTAATCATCACCTGCTGAATTAAAAGGGGCTTTTAAAACAGAAGCTTGCCCGAATATCCCATTAGAATCCTTCGAAACACATATATCCATACCTCCGAAGCCTTTATAGCCATCAGATGAGAAGTAAAAATCACCTGCTGAATCTATGGTAGGGAACTTTTCATTACCGAATGTATTTATAGTAGGCCCCATATTTACCGGCTTGCTCCAGCCATTTGACTGCTTATCACAATAATAGATATCGGCGCCACCATATCCACCCGGCATGTCTGATGAAAAGTAAAGCCTCGACCCGTCTTTTGTTAAGTAAGGTGTAGCTACTGAGAATGTATCATTATTGTATTGAAACGGTTTAAGGCCAACCCACTCGCCCTTTTTGTTTACTGCGGAATAGATTTTGTTCCTTTCAATATTCAATGTCTTTTTCTCTTTCCCTTTTAGTTCCTTCTTTACGCTGTTAAAATAAATGGTGTCAAAATTCTTTGAGAAGCAAACAGGCCCTGTCAGGTATTTTTTATTTATCAAACTGCTTTCCATTGGCGCAATATTCTGGAAACTTGTATCTGTCTTTCCTTTTTTTGAATAAAAAACGTGCAGATAATACTCACCATCCCAGCTATAAATTTTTGAGCCGTCATCTTCCGCTTTGCGGGATGAAATAAAAACCATACCATCTTTATATAGTATTGGGCACATATCCGAGGCATCGGTATTAAGTGATGAAACGGAAGTTATCTTAATGGGCATATCAAATTTGTGGTCAGCCATTACCGTATCGCAGAAATTCATATAGAATTGGCCCCTGGTATCTGTAGGAACCATGTCGGAATATGCTTTAAAAGCAATTTTTGCATCGGCATACCTTTCATTTGTCTTGAGAATTAACCCATAGTTAAGGTAAAACGCTGCATTTGTATAATGTCCGGCAGCATTAACTTTATCATAAGCTGCTACGGCTTCTTTATACCTGTGCATTTTCTGGTAACATTGCCCCAATTTGTAATATACATCGGGAGTTGCTTTTTTTGTCACCGCTTTTTCATAAAGCTGGGCTGCTTTAAAATATTCCCATCTTGCATAAAGGGTATCTGCTCTTCTTGTCTGGGCAGGGGCCATTACTGAAATTACTGAAGCAATTGCTATTATAAGTATCTTTTTCATGATTTGTTTGTATTTACTATTAAAAATATTTAGGACTGGTCATCTTGGTTTTGTTACTGAATATATCCCATCCAAGCATTATTTCATTGGTGGCGCCACTATAGTTTACACCCGGGCTCAGGTAGAAATCATAAGAATATCCCAAACGGATGTAGTTAGCCACATCATATTCTATACTAAGCACCAGTGCATTATCTATACCGCTTATAGCAATCCTCTTATCGGTTCTTAAGCCTGCACCTATATAAAGCTTGTTATAGAAAATCAGGGAAGCATCCAGGTCTATGTCTATCGGCGCTCCTGATACATATTTTGCAAGAATGGAAGGACGTATACCTACATTGTCACTGAGTGGAGTAACAAAACCCGCAGTAAGATAATAGCACCTGTAAAAATCATTATCTCCCGCTATATTTACACTCTGCATTTCAAAATCCGGCTGCAACAAATGCTTTACAGAGAAACCTGCAAAAAACCTGTCTTTATAAAGATATAAGCCAACATTGGCATCTGGCGCCCAGGCTGAGGAAGAAGTACCGGTAAAGGATGGGTCTGTTGTATTTTCGATTGATATTTTATTCATCCCTACACTCACATTATCCATACACCCTTCAATGCCGAATGACAATCTTGTTTGTTCTCCCAAATGAAGGTGATACGCGAAAATGGCCGATATCTCAGTATTTGTTAAAGGCCCGATATTATCATTATAAAACTGCATCCCAAGCCCAACATTGCTACCAGGTATCATACCATGCATACCAACTGATTCTGTATTAGGCGCACCTTCCACACCTACCCATTGATCACGATAGACCATTGTGCCTGAAAATACTCCCCTGCTGCCTGCATAAGCCGGATTAAAGTATAAGGGATTGAAAAAATATTGAGAGAATGAAGCGTCTTGCTGGGCGAAAGCGCCAGTCGCGACCATTAACCCTATTATTGTTGTTATTATCCTGTTTTTCATGATTTGTTTTTTTATATGTATTAATTCTTGTTTTTTAGTTTGGTCTTATCTCTTGATAAATACCCATCCGCGTTTTTCCGTGCCATTATATTTAATGATGTAGAAATAAGTTCCATCTGGCAGCGCAGTGCCATCCATATTATTCCCTGCCCACCTTACATTAACATTGTCGTAATTGTCCCCGCTCCATACTTCACTACCCCAACGATTGATAATTTGCACTGTATTTGTAGGGTAACAGTCAAGCATAGGTATGTTCCACCAGTCATTTATTCCATCGCCGTTAGGTGATATGCCTGTATAGAATTCACTTGAATTAACTGTTACCGTTACCTCGCTTGAATTAAAGCAACCTGTGGTTGTGTCAGTTTCATTCAAGGTATATAAAGTAGTTACAGTAGGGTCTGCTGTTGGCTGAGAAATTATGCTTGAATTTAAGCCCATTGATGGAGTCCACAAATATGTGTCTCCGGCAACAGCAGGGCCACCTATTTGAACACTGCCTGCATCGCATAGAAATTGATTAGCTCCCGCATTTACAATAGGTAATTGGATAATAGTCACTATAATGGTATCAGTATTTGAGCAAGAGCCGTTTGTTACTGTAAGAGTATAAAGAGTGGTTACTGAAGGGCTTGCATTAGGTTGTGATGCTGTAGATGAATTTAAGCTTGTTGATGGTGACCAACTGTAAGTGCTACCTATAACCGTTGGTGTTCCAATTGTTGTAGTTTGGCCTAAACAAACGCTTTTACCAGGTCCTGCATTTGCAATAGGCTGAGCGTTTACAGTTACTAAAACGGTACCATTATTACTACACACACCATTAGATACAGTGAGTGTATAAGTTGTAGTTGCAGCAGGGCTTGCATTAGGTTCTGATGATGAGCCTGAATTTAGTCCGGTAACAAGTGACCAGCTATAGGTTACTCCCATTACTGGTGGGCCACCTAAAGAGGTACTGTCTCCTTTGCAGATACTTTTATCGGGGCCTGTGTTGGCTACCGGTTGAGGAACAACTGTTACTATAACAGTATCGGTATTTTTACATAAAGAAGCTACTCTGGATACAGTCAAAATATAGGTTGTAGTCACTGTAGGGCTTGCATTGGGTTGTGCTATTAAACCATTATTTAACCCCAGTACAGGTGACCAGCTATAAGATTCTCCGGCTATAGCAGGAGTTCCTATAGTATCTCCATTACCAAGGCAAATACTAATATCCGGCCCTGCGTTTGCTAAAGGTAAAGGTTTAACAGCTACAGTAACTGTATCCATATTGCTACAGATACCGTTGGAAACTGTAAGCGTATATATAGTAGTGCCGGTAGGACTTGCATTGGGCTGTGATGAGGTTCCAGAACTTAACCCTGTAACAGGCGACCAGCTATAAGTTATTCCGGCAACCGGTGGGGCGCCTATTGAAGCACTGTCTCTTTTGCAAATACTTTTTATAGTACCTGCGTTGGCAACTGGTTGAGGATAAACTGTCACAATAACAGTATCTGAATTATTACATCCATTTATTTTATTTGTTGCTGTTAAAATATAAGTGGTGGTTGATGCAGGGCTTGCATTGGGTTGGGATATGATGCTTGAATTTAATCCTGTAACAGGCGACCAGCTATAAGTGATTCCCGCAGTGGCAGATGCTCCTATACTTGTACTGTCTCCGTTGCAAATACTTTTATCAGAACCAGCGTTTACTATCGGTAATGGGTTAATAAAAACCCTGGTAGGGTCAGTATAATCTATGCAACCATTGGCATAAGTAACACCAACCGTATATTTTCCTGAATCAGCAACAACAATACTTTGTGTTGTTGCTCCTGTTGACCAGGTATAATTTGTCCCACTTGATGCGGTAAGGGTAATAGAGCCACCATGACAGAAAGTTACTGTGTCAGCCGGTGTAATATCGGCAGTGGGTACAGGTCTTACATTAATCTTTACTGAATCTGAATTAATACAACCCGTAAGTGTATTAGTTACAGTTAATGTGTAAGTAATTGTATCCGCAGGGCTTGCCATAGGATTTGAAACTGTATATGAACTGAGCCCTTTGTTTGGAGTCCATTTATATGTATCATTAAGTAAAGCAATACCACCTATTGAAATAGTATCGCCATAACATATTGTAAGAGAAGGTCCCGTTACTACTATTGGTAATGGATTCACTGAAAGTGATACTTTTATTGAAGTATCATTTGGGGAGCATGTTCCCATTATTACAACATTGTACTTTGATGAAGTATCGGCAATATTGGCAGGATTAATTTTAAGTGTATCGGAAGTTGCACCTGAAATATTTCCTCCATTGATTAAGTTAACACTTCCTTTTCTCCATTGATAAGTAAGGCCTGCTCCTGTGGCTGCTACTGAAAATTTTACCGGGTTTCCGGCACATATTGTTTGATTGGTTGGCTCCGTGATAATCGTTGTATTACTATTTACTTTTAAGGAAACATTAATTGAAGTATCATTGGGACCTGAAGAGCCACTTACAATAACATTATAAAAAGAAGATGTATCGGAAACTCTAACAGGATTTATAACAAGCGAATCGGAGGTTACGCCCGAAATATTTCCGCCATTAACTAAATTCACATTACCTTTTCTCCATTGGTAAGTAAGATCTGCCCCAGTTGCAGACACCCCGAAACTAACTGAACTCCCTGAACATACTGTTTCATTTAAGGGCTCAGTAATGATTATTGGAGCACCTGAAGAACAACCAGGAGGCATCGTAGCTGCCAATCCTTGTGTTGTAATTGCACCGTTTATGGTAAGTGCCCGACCATCAAGTATCACCGATGTATTTACTAAGTTAAATGCTCCTGCCGAAACGATTATTGTACCCCTAAAAACGGAGTAATTATTTATGTTAACAGCGCCTTGAACCATCCAATACACGTTTTTAGACTGGGCGCCATTTATTAATTTAACTCTTGCATAAGTACTTGTGGTAAGACCACCACCTTCAATTTGAATCACAAAAACACCATTTACATCGCCTTGTGCATCAAGGTAAAGGGTATCTGTAAATATTGCTGCCGCCTTCATAATATAAGTATGCGGGGTAAGAACAAGGTTATTTCCGAATTGGGTAGGATACAACAACTCAATATCATAGGGTAATGAGTCAAGGTACCTGTATGCACGGTGAACATCACTATCGCATTGAATAGTAGAAGCATCGGGAACTAGGTGAAGTGTACCTGTTACGTCAGCCGGAGTCCAACCTGTAATTGCTCCACCGCCATCATTTCCAACATCTCCTATAGAATGCGATATTGGAGTATTTGAAAGCGCTCCTATACCGGCAAAAATTGTGTAGCAATTGGCTGAAGCAAGATTGGGGGCTTTTGGCCCGGTTAGTACAATGCTTCCACAACCTAAAGGTGTGTATGCCAATACACCGGTACCTGCAGTAATAGTTATTGCTCCTGAAATTGTAAGCGCTCTTCCTTCAAGAGTATCGCCCACATTTACATTAATAGCAGCATTCGAAAGAATACTACCTCTTATAACGTTTCCACTTAAGCTTACTGTGCCCTTTACTATCCAGAATACATTACAGGCTAATGCTCCATTAAGCAGCATAACCCGGGAAGAAATATTTGTTGCAAAGTTTCCATCTATCTTAATAATGAATACAGCATTTGCATTTCCCTTAGCGTTTAAGTAAAGGGTTGTAGCCAATGTGATATTCGGACCAGCTATTGAATCAATGCCGGCAACAAGAGTGTCTCCGTTTCCAATCGGTGACCCTGCAAAAGCGAAGGTCGCTTTTGAGGTATCTAATGAATGATATGCTTTCTGCAAATCGGTGGAGCACAATACACTGGCTGGATTATTATCATCCATTACACCGTTCACATTACCAAAACCAGTACTGGTGGCACTATTAGTACCTACGTTACCGGTTATATGAGAGATACCGGAGTTGGTTACAGCCCCTATTGTAGTGAAGAAAACAAAATTATCAGCGGTACCCATTATAGGTGCTTGCCCGAAATTCAAATTTGGAAAAGATATCAGCGCTGCTGCTGTTACGAGTATGTGTATGAATTTACTTTTCATGTTATTTTTTGTATATAGGTGAATTAATTTTCACGCTGCAAAGATGCCTACCTTAATGTGCGTATGTATTACACAACATTTGTTAAGAGTTACACATTTCACGTATTAAGAAAAGATGGATAGAAGGAATACCGGGCGTATACTGCAAATGAATTATTCCGGGCAGTTTTTACCTTTTTGCGTTTGGATAGAATATTCGTTGGGAATTATCTTTTGCCCATGCTTACCTGCATATACTTTGGTGAATTCAGCTCCAAAATAAAGAATTATTGATGAGTAATATACCCAAACAAGGATTAAGATAATGGAGCCCATAGCGCCATATACAGAAGCTATATGTGAGCCAACTATATATGCTCCAATCATAAATTTGCCAATCATAAATAATGAAGATGTAAATAAGGCGCCTATGATTGAATCTTTCAAAGATATTGTTCCATCAGGCAGGGTTTTAAATATTATGGTGAATAATACAGTTATTATGAAGAAGACACTTAAAATGTTCAATACAAAAAACAGATAAACAGTGATTCCGGGAAAATAATGGATAAGTTGACCATTTAAAACATCCATAACAGTATTGATGATAAGCCCAACCAGTAATAAAAAACCTACTGAACCAATCATTGAAAAAGACATTAACCGGTTCTTTAGAAATTTAGCCAGCCCGCGTTTGGGCTTTGCTTCAATTCCCCATATATAATTAATAGAAGTCTGCATTTCTGAAAATATACCCGATGCTCCGACCAATAATATTATAACTCCAAAAACTGTAGCAAAAATGCTGCTGTTGGAAAGCCTTACATTTTTAATTATAGTTTGTATCTCAACCGCGGTACCATCGCCAACTATCCCTTTTATCTGGCCGAAGAGTTCTCCTTTTAATGCATTGGGGCCAAAAATGAAGTCGAAAATCCCAATAATTACAATAAGAAGCGGAGGAAGAGAAAATATGGTATAGTATGATAGGGATGCGCTTAATGTAAACGCATTATCACTGACAAATTCCTTGCCTGTATTTTTTAACAAGTACCATATATTAGTCCAAAACTGTTTCATTATTTTTTCATTCCCTTTATTATCATTTCAAAATAACAATAAAATCAGTGTTGTGTAAAGTAGTTTTTCACAAAGGCATACTGTTGGTTCTCCGTCATTTTATCTGTCTGCCTGGTTTCAATTTTTATTTTTTCAAAATGATGGTCCGCCCGCAATGTATTAAGTAACTCAACTTTTGCTTCCGTAGGCCCAAATAGAACTACATCTTCATAGTCTTTAATTACCTCACCTAATTTCTTGTAATATTCTGATTGTTCATGCTGTTCCTTGTTGTGTATGAGGTTTTCGCTTTTACCCAGGCTATGCTCTTTTTGTCTGTGGGTAAATTCTGACTTGATTGTTTTTGTTTCAATGGGGTCGAGTGTAAATTCCATTAAATGGGCATTTGAATGATCCATCCAGATACCTAAATATATTGCATTTGTCATATTTTTAAATTAAGCTGTTATGTGCTGTTTTAAGTTATAGTTTTTTGTAGTATTATGATAAGTAGTATATCTTTTTAGTAAAGCATCCAACGAATCATAATATCCCATCAGGTTCTTGGTGATTCCACTGGGGCTGATAGTATCCGCTGTGTTTTCCGTCATTTCTCCTATGTATTTAGATAATTCCGGGAACTTTTCCTCTATTGTCATTGTAATTTTCAGAATATCCTGGTTAATTTCGCTTACAGTTTTCATAAAGATTACATTATAGTATGTATTATTCCCATTTGACTTAAGTATATTTACAATTAACACTTAATATATAAGGCAGATGAAGTATTAAAAAGCACCATGCTTACGCATGATGCTTTTTTTTGCTTTGATTTTGCTTGAAATCAATTAACTCTTAAGTGCATGTTGCTTTAAAACATCCCTTTGAGCTTCACTTGCAAGGCAAGTATGGCCGTGGGCTTTAACTGTGCTCTCACAAGCTTTCTCATGGCTACCTGCTTCATGATGTTTTGCAGCTTCTTTATGATGCTTTGCAGCTTCTTCAAGATGTTTTGCTGCCTTTTTGTGATTTTCGATGCCTTTTTGAACATCAGCTGGAGAAGTTGTCTTCTCTGCTGTAACTGGAGCTACGATTGTTGTCATTTGATTTTAGATTTATTTATTATTAATTAATTATGGAACAAAAATCAGGTTGTTTGTTCTATAAGGTATTACATATTTAGCGATTGATTTTATATATTTTACATGTTCGGTATACTACCACAAAGAACTGCCTACTCTATACTATATATAAAAGAAATATGCGATTGATGTAACTTGTTTTTAAAGTTGTGTAATACATAATTCTATAAAGGTGCCCAATTTTGCGGCATGGAAATTAACTCATATTTAAATTCAATTAAAATGAAAAGCAAAGTACACTTCACTCTATTATTTTACTTCTTTATTGTTTTGGGAAATTCACAATCAATTACTCCCCATGTTATTAGCGCTTCGGGTGCATATGTAGAATCAGCAAGCTGCTCAATGACCTGGACTCTTGGAGAAATAATGACTGATACTTATTCTTCGGCGGATAATTTTTTCACACAAGGATTTAATCAGCCGGATACTACCATGATTACATCATTACCCAGTCTTTATCATTCTGGAAATATCACAATTTATCCAAACCCGGTTATAAACTATCTTATTATAAACCTTAGTGATTCTCCGGGTAAACATATTATCTGTTTTTACAACATGTTAGGGCAATTGCTTCTGCAAGAAAATATTCCTGCAAGCCAGCAACAACTCAAAATATCACTCAACGAATTTGCCAATGGCTTATACCTTCTCAATATTATATCTTCTGAAACAAACTTGTCAAATTCATTCAAAATAAATAAAGCACAATAAAAAATAAAATCATGAAAAAACATTTCTTTATCTCAGCACTTCTCCTGACTGCGTATTGCATCATACCTTCAATTTCTTTCGCCCAGGTGCCACAGGCATTCCAATACCAATCTATTGTCCGTAATGCCGCCGGTTACCCGATGGCTAATACGGCAATGAGTGTGAGAGCGACGATTCATAATAATTCAGATATTGGCGGGATAGTTTACCAGGAAACGCAAGTTGTTACTACTAACCAATTTGGTTTAATAAATCTTGAAATTGGAAACGGAACAGTAGTGAGTGGTTCGTTTTCCGCTATTGTTTGGGGAACAGGAACCAAATGGATGCAAATAGAAGTAGATTTTGGTTCAGGATATTTACCAATGGGGGCATCACAATTATTAAGTGTTCCTTATGCACTTAATGCCGGTAATGGGCCTATCGGTCCAATAGGACTAACAGGCGCAACAGGTGCAACTGGTTTAACAGGTGCTAATGGTACAAATGGTATAGATGGTGTTATCGGTGCTACCGGCTCAACAGGAGCAATTGGTTTAACAGGTAATAATGGAACAAACGGAACAAATGGTATTGATGGTGCTACCGGTGCAACTGGCTCAACAGGAGCAATTGGCTTAACAGGTGCTAATGGTACAAACGGAACAAATGGTATTGATGGTGCTACTGGTGCTACCGGCTCAACAGGAGCAATTGGCTTAACAGGTAATAATGGAACAAACGGAACAAATGGTATTGATGGCGCTACCGGTGCAACCGGCCCAGCAGGAGCAATTGGTTTAACAGGTGCTAATGGAACAAACGGAACAAATGGTATTGATGGTGCTACCGGTGCAACCGGCTCAGCAGGAGCTAATGGTACAAATGGAACAAATGGTATTGATGGAGCTACCGGGGCAACTGGCTCAACAGGAGCAATTGGCTTAACAGGTGCTAATGGAACAAACGGAACAAATGGTATTGATGGAGCTACCGGGGCTATAGGCGCAACAGGTGCAATTGGCTTAACTGGAACTAATGGAACAAACGGTACAAATGGAGCTACAGGACTGACCGGCGCAATTGGTGTTACAGGAGCAAATGGAACTGCAATTGGGCTTGCTGAGTTTATAAGAACTATTCAAGGCCCAAATAGCAGCGTGCCCCCTGGTACTGCATTTACAATAGATACGCAAGTTTTTAATAGTACTGGTTCAAATATTACTTCCTTAGGGGCCAATGGTGGAACTGTTTTTTCACTGACAAATACCGGTACATATGAATTAGACTATGAAATGAGTTTAGGTTCAGCCGGTTCCGTTGCTTTATATACAGGTCTTGTATCCGGGGGCTTTGCAGGAATGGCTATTGATAATAATACTACTGCTGGTTCTACAACTGCCACTACCTGGATTCACGGAAGAGCACTTATAACAATAACTCAACCAACATATGTTGAAGTAAGTTCGATTTCCGGAACTGCTGTTGTTGTAACAGCCGGCAATTCTACGTCATATATGATCCGGCTCACTATTATTCAATTATTGTAAATTTAAAAAAAACCTACCCCAATGAATGATGAAAATATAAAAGACCAGTGTTGTCAATGTAGAATTAATTTTAACAAAAATGATATACAAAGACTAAAATTAGACAGTACGCCTATTAATTTATTTATCTGTAATTCCTGTTTGTCAAATAATTCAAAACAACAAAAGTCAATTGTACCAACATTTAAGGATTTAGAACTATTTATTTAATTCTTTCCTATAAACTTAGAAACCATATAAATATAGAGTAAAAACATGTGAATTTTATAACTTATTTTAAGCATTATGTAATATTTTACCGGATTAATACACTCACTTTTGCGCTATAAAAATATTTGCAACTATTAATCAAGCTAAAAATATGAGGACAAAAACCATATTAATAAAAACAGTAATATTGTTTGTAGTTTTCTCCATCTCAAGCAATGCACAGTCAAATGGTCACAACATACAGACTGACACCACAAAACCGAAACCCAAATACTTCCGTCCAAGCGAAGACCCTAATAAGACATTACCTAAATACCTACCCATTAAAGGAGATACTAATAAGAAAGTGCCGGATAACCACAATCCAAAAGTTCCAATAAATTAGTTCATAGCCTGGTCTGTAGGAAATGAGTTTGGATGAAATGAATAAAATAATACTATCATAAAATATTAATTAAAAACAATGAAAACAAACAGGCTTTCTAAAACTCTTACAGCATTATTAAATGCTCAAATGACAAAAGAAGCTCACGCTTCACAAATCTATTTATCATACGCTGCATGGGCTGACAATCAAGGCTTCTGCGGAACAGCAAATTTCTTATTCAGGCATGCTCAGGAAGAGCGCAACCACATGATGAAGATACTGGAATATATTTTAAAAAGAGGTTCTAAAGTGGAAGTAACAGCCATTCCACTTCCGCATAAAGACCCGGGAAGTTTATTTGAATGCTTTGAGAAAATATTTGAACATGAAGTTGATAATACAAAAGCTGTTTACAAACTCGTTAAAATGAGTTTTGAGGAAGAAGACTGGGCTACCTGGAACTTTATGCAATGGTTTGTAAAAGAGCAAGTAGAAGAAGAGACACTTGCGTTGAAATTAATAGATAAAATAAAAATAGCCGGTGGTGAAAAGATAAGTAATAACACATTGTATTTACTGGATGGCGATATGGGAAATACACCTGATGATGTAAAATCAGCATTAGAGGTAACAACCGATAATCCTTAAAATTTACATCTCGCCCCATTTGTAGCCGATAACAGAATGAAAACCAAGAACATAATTCATGCTTTAACAGCAATAATAATTTTATCCTTTTCAAATCATAGTATTGGTCAATCAGATAATGCAGGTAAGAAGAACTACACTTTCGCAACCTCAAGTTCTACAGATGGGAATACAATCTATGTCTCTACGGTATTTTGTTGGATATGTGGTACAGGTCATCCATGCAATGGAGTTATTTATGGGAATAGCTCATTGCCCTGCGATTTTTTGCAAAGCTGGGCGCTATCAAATTTTAAACTCAATCAACCCGGTTTTGATGGTATTAATACTACAGTAGCATGCGTTACCGAAAGTTTGACCATGTATTATTTTTCGTCTGAAGACAGTATACAAAATAAAAGGAATATTGTAATTGATAACTACAGAAATAAACAACACAAAACGATTGTAATTGTTACATTTCCTTCTTGCAAAGATTAATCAGGTATAGTCAAGGCTTAACAATATATCCGTTGCCATCACTAATAGCTTATCATAGTTCTATACCAGGTGTGGTTCAATTGCCGGATGTTCCAGTATGTATTTCTTTAACATTGAATCAAGTGAATCATAATATGATTTTAAGTTTTTCAAAGTCACCTGCGGATCTTTTTCATCAGGGATAGTTTCATCCATTTCTTCAATATATTTAGATAATTCAGGATATTTTTCCATTATCATCATGGTGGTTTTCAGGATTTTTGAATTGAACTCTTTTTCCAGGCTGTTTTTAAGAATGTTTTGTGTTCGGATAAAAGCCGTTTCGCTTTTTACAACGTATTCATAAGCTCCATTGGTAATACAGTCAGTGGCTATTTTTAGCTTATCTTCCGCTGATAACATTACAACAATTATTTTGGAATTAATATTCTTTATCTTTTTCAAAATATCAATACCATTCATTGCATTATTGGATTCGGTATTTAAGTGATAATCCAATATCACTATATCTGTCGCTGCCTCAGGGTTTTGCTGAATCTTTTTCAAACAATCTTCACCTGTAGAAAATGATTCAATTTGAATTTCTGATTTGAATTGTTCATTGAGAAAAAATATTAATGTTTTCAGAAATACCTCATTATCATCTACCAGAAAAACTGATATTTTATTTTTTGCTTCCATTTTATTTATGTTTTATTTGTGTTGAGAACAAATTTTACTCTGGTGCAAAACTGGTAGTTTTCATCAGCTTTAATGTTATACTATAACAGGAAAGAGTTACAGAATTCACACCATTTCACTTGTGTCAATACTTTTCCGGTAATTATCTTCACTGATGTTAACAGCGGGCCTCAATCATAATTAACATGTAAATTATGTAAGTCTATTCCTTATATATGTAATACACATAAGATTGAATACCTTTAATATTGTCAAATAATTTATAACCTAAATAACAATCAATATGAAAATCAAAAAAACAGCTATTACCGGAATGATGCTTGCAGCATTTAGTATTGGTATTGCATCTATTGCAATTGCCCAGGACAATACAAAGCAAGACAATGCAAAAGACCAAAAGACAACCACTACTACCACTACTTCAACTGAGAAGAATGATAAAGCTACTGTAAAGAAGTCGAGTAAAAAGACTGTTAAAACGAAACAAAATGCAGATGGCAGTAAATCAACAACAGACACCAAAACAAAAAGTACTGTTGAAACAGACAAGAAATAGATAATTGTTGGTGAATGACCTAAAGTCGCAATAAGGCCACGCAGCAATGCGTGGCTTTTTTGATTTACAGAAACTTAAATAACAGGATAGGCTTGAGCAATCTTTGTCCCCATCTTATAATGTATGGTGCGTTGTGCATTAAAACACACATTGCTCGAAGATTCGAACAATAAAATAATATCAGAACCGCCAAATTGAAAATAAGATAGCTCTTCTCCTTTACGAACAGTAACTCCGACCTCTGCAGTAATAATGACTGATGAGACCTGGCACATACCAATTGGCAGAACAGCCACAAGGCCTATTGGAGTATCCAGCACTATCAGTCCCCTGGTTTGAGCAAACTGATACCCTGCGGTATCTAAAGAGTCAAAAGTTCTTTTAAGCTTTAAAGAATGTCTCCCGGAATTACTATCTACCGGTATAGCTTCTACTTCTAAATAAACCTGGCCTTGAATAACCCTGGCTTCTAATACCCTTCCACCAACAGGTGCATGTTGACGATGGTAGTCAGTTGGGCTAAGAAAGGAGTGTATAAAAAGTCCATTTTCAAAACGGTCTTTGTATGGGCTACCTTCCAATAATTCACTAACCTTCCAATTCAAATTTTTAACAGTTACATTAGAATCTTTTCTTATTTCCCATTGCCCTCCAAATGTCGAATCTGCTGGCATTACAATTACTGACTGGTCAGATATTGCCGCAATAGGCCGGTAACCGGGTTTAAAATGCCTGGCAAAAATCTGGTTAAATGATTTCCACCCCCCATGAGGCCGGGTATACTCTTTCATATTATAAAATGGAGAATCATAAAAAGTTTGTTCCGACTCTTTTGTAAGCGATTCATCTGTATCCAGAAACTCACCCATTGCATTCGCATAATCTACCAACCATTTTGAAAAGGGAGTAAGAGTCAGAGCCTTATCGTATGGAATTACTTTATTTTGTAATGACAAAATAGGTTCCTGGTCAGCAATAAAATAGAAAGCGCCTAAATGGTCATTAACATTTTGACCGGATGAATTTTCTTTAGGAACCCAATAGAGGAACCCATTAATCCACTCTAAATACTGCTCTAAATTTGTTACATCGCCTAAAAGCGGCACGTTTTTACTGTTAGCTTTTTTAATAGCTATCTCAAAATCATCTTTCCAATTGTTTGCATTGATCATTTTGACCAAATCCTCTACTATTGGATGGTAATTCGTTTTTGTAGGCATAATATTCAGATTATTTAGCTTATAGTTTTATCACATGAATTATTTTTTTTCTTATTCAACAAAAACATTTATATAACCATTGTGTTCTGTTTCTCCAGTGTCCACATATCAGATGATGTTTCAATCCAGTTACTGCCGGATTTCCGGAAAACTCTCACCGTCAATCCGTGTATATCGCTAAACCCCTGTACTAAATCGGAGACAGTCATATGTGGTGAAATTGTCAATGTTCCTTCGGAATGTACAGTCCTGCATTGACCAATAGTCTTACTTGGGCTTACTGTATTTATTTTAGGCGATTCTCCCCCGGATTGATGCGGTTTGGTAAAAAAGTCCAACTTAAGAGATGGAAACATTTCAGAAAACTCTTTCTGTATGGCATAAACCTTTCTACTATCATTTATCTTAATTTTCATAATTTGTGTTAATTTCCTGTTTTTAATGGCTATTATCTGTATGGGTTATATTTCCCTTTGTTGCCGCGTTTGCGAGGTTGAGATATTCCCCGGCTAAAAGGGCGCTTTGTTCTGCTTTTTCATGTTCTCCATTCTCAACATAATAGGCTGCTTTAAAATGATGCGCCGCTGCTGCCAATAAATGGTCAGCGGTGTTTTTATGGCTTTCTGCCTTTTTTAAGTTTTCGGTAGTAGGTTTAGTTATTTTCTTTGAATTAACTGATATTATTGCAGTTGTCGTCATAATTATTTTTTAAAACGAAATTTATATTAAGACTTTAGCCTTCAAGTATTTTCTTCATTTCTTGGTATTGTTCAGTTGTAATTTGCCCGGAGGCAAGCCTCTTCTTTAATATGTCAAGAGGGGAAGCTAATTTGAATTTTTGCCCTGGAATATTATATGGAATTGCAAATATCCATATCAGCATTAGTACCCAAAAAATCCACCAGATAAAGTGCATTCCTCCAAAATAAGTGCTGTAAGCCATATTTTAATTTTTAATTGTGAAATCATTTTCACAGTACAAAAGTGGAACTACAAATTGTATTGCCTATTGCATCAATTTGGATTTTAGTTACATAAATCACATAAATTGCGATTGATATAACCATTACATACCAGCATTTAAACCTTCACTGAAGTTTAAGGATAGAGTGAAGAGAAGCCCCATATCGGGGCTTTTCTGTTTTATACCGATTACAAGTATTAAATATATGTTCTTGGTTACCAGATATGCGTTTTGGGCAATCTTGCCTAAAAGAATAATACAGGTTTATTAAAATAAAAGATTTCAGTGTTTACTTACAATACAATTGATTTCGCAACAGATTTCGCTCCATCTATAAACTTATAACATAACTGTAGCTACAGGTGTTCCTTTGAGGCCATTTCTTACCAGATAGGTTATAAATTCAGCAAATGGTTTAATGTTTTGTTCAACACTCGCTTTTTCAAGGGCATTCATATAAGTATTCCGTTCTTTAACCGGAATAACTGTCCATGGATACCCACCTGATGCAAGCATTACATTCATCAAAAATCGCCCCATTCGGCCATTCCCATCCATATAGGGATGAATAAATACGAATACAAAGTGCCCCATTACAGCCCTGACGGATGCTTCAGGTTCGTCTTTAAGCATATCAAACAGAACCGGCATTGCATCCCGAACTGCATCCTTATTAAGCGGAACATGCTTTGACTGACCTATGAATACCTGATTGTTTCTATAGCCGGCCAAATCAGATGGCTTCAATAATCCGGCAACAACACTTGGCGCAAATAATTCCCTATACCATTCCCCATGGTCATCGTCAGCAACTTTACCCGGATTTTGCTTATCAAGTATTTTTTTTATGCTTTCTCTTACTTTCTGAGTTGCCTGCCAGTAGCCTTTGGCAGCCATTGCATCCTTATGCTTTTTGTCTTCTTCGTTCTTTAAATTCCACATGCTCCTTTTTACACGTTCAATTAGTTCCGGCGTAACCCTGTATTTTTCAATGGACAGTGAATTATAAGCATCTGTTACATAGATTTCTTCCACAAGTTTCATGTATTTTTTATGGTCATTAGGGATTCCGGGAGCTTCTGGAAAATGCTGGATAACAGTTTTTCTCATCTCCTCCCACATTAATTGTATCCTGTTAACATAAGGTGACACCGCTCTTGTTGATAATACAACCTGGCTTCTATCTTTAAATGGGTCTGATTCACGGACATCATAGCCCGCAGTTTTCATGGTTTTTACTATATCATCAGCGATTCTAACCAGTCCGATATTTCTAAAGGCTCCAGCTAAACGCCCTGCAACTACCGTATGCCCGCCATCAAGGAGTAGACCCGATATATCGGACGAATCCTTAATCTGGGCAAGTGCTGTCCTGACATCTATTGAGTTCTTTGTAAACATAGCCAGAGAGCAATGAATAAGTGAAGATGGAAGAGTCAGCATCCTTACGCCATTCTTTTCAATGATTTCAGCTTCTTCAGGAAGGGAGGACTGCATAGGGAATAAGGATGTTCCATAAGGCAGTTCAGTGACTTTATTCGCTCCTTTTGTTGAGCGTATAATAAGTTGTTGAGGTACCGACAGATTTCCGGCGTGTATTTGCAATGACTGGTCCGCTGAAATACAATAGGATTTTTTATAGCGCTCAGCCAGGTATCTTGAACAAAAATGCCAGTAGGAGGCGTACCAGGAAGTGCTATCACCTGTCTGTTCATGGGAAGGTGTTAATATGTACCACCCCCTGACAATTTCTTTAATGAATCCATTTTTCAATAACCGGTCTTTATGGACTCTGCTTAATTCCGATGCCTTTATTGCAGAGAGCCCTTTATCCTGAAGTTTCCTGAGAACTTCAAGTGACTGAGCCAATTTTTCACCTGGTTTTGCCATTTTATAAGGATTGTATCGAAGTTAGATTTAATTGATGTACTATAATTAGATTATGCCGATGCGCTAAAATTAGATTTTAATGCTGTACTAAAATTAGATTTAATTGCAAATATATGATAAAATATTGACTTGTTTATACTTAGGGTAGATTTTGAGCAATCATTTTCATGCTTCGGTTATCCTTATTAAAGATAAATATTTTGCACTTATCCCAAGAACATTTTCTTTCGATAGCCCAACCTATCAAGAAATCTGCTAATATCATGAAAGACACATCTAACAGATAATCCAATAGATTGTGCCTTACCCCAAAGGTGCTATCATATACACTGACCCACCCTATGCTGATGCAACAAAATATGATTTCGTAAAAGTGTTTGATTACACTGAATTCTGGGATATAATGCGGAAATGGTCGAAAGACAATACGGTTTTAATATCTGAATATTCGGCGCCGGATGATTTCGCCTGCGTCAGGGAAGCTGATTACAAGGTGCAGATGTGCGCAGTGCAGCAACACAGGAAAGAAAAATTATTCATGCTGAATTCAACTTACACCCATGTGGGTACAAGTTGATAAATGTTAAAACCGTGCATGTAAGAATAAGGTGTCAACCAGGTTATTAATCTACGTTAGAAGGTTTACTCCTGAGAAGCCGCAACAAAAGAGGGGAATACATCTATAAATTGAGGTAGGTGTTTTTTATTTACTCAATATAATTTTCAATCAATTAATCGCGCTATCATTGCTAAAAGAGTCTGTACATATTGTTATTGCTGAGGAAAGGTTGAAGGTCCTTGAGGATGCCATCGGGCATTTGACGGAGCTAATAAAGGGAATTCAGACGGATAAGCAGCAGGCAATTGGAGACTGGATTGATGAGGATACTTTCAAAAAACGAACGGGCATTGAACGGAGTACATTATACAAGTTAAGGAAGGCAGGTAAGTTATCTTCATCAAAGCTCTCTCCAAAGAAAACATTTTACAGGCTAAGCGAGATTGAAATGATATTGAACAACAACGCAATTAATGCAGACAGATGAAAAATGTATCGTTCAAAATAAGGTTCATCCTCGACAAGCGAAGGCGTGATGAATTGGATAGATGCCATATCTATGTGAGGCTTTATATGGGCAAGGTTAAATCTGAGGCATCCCTATACGAATCCATTTTGCCTGGGAACTTCGATGAACACAGGGGCAGAGTGAAGGTTCGCACCAAGGAAGACACGAGAATCAATCACAAAATAATTGAAACCGAAAGAAAAATTAACGACATCAGGTTCCGACTAGAATTGAATGGCGAGAATCTTCCTCCACGGAAAATATTGCAGTTGTTAAAGACCGACGGTATTCAATCGGGGCCGACTTTGCTTCAATTCTTCGATGACCACATAAAACAGTTAAGGATAAAGAAGGAAGAATATACCGAACCAGTGATACGCCACTACCTGCAAACAAGGTCAAGGCTGGAATTGTATCTTAAGACGGTGAACAAAGAACATATCCTGTTAAAAGACTTCGCTCGCCCGGATATTATAGGGTTTGAAGATTACCTTCTTACAACTGTTGTGAAAGAATTAGGCCGGCCTGTGAACAGGAATACATGTAACCGCTACCTGAAGAAACTCAAGGCCGTCATTCGCAAAGCGCTTGTATTAGACTTGATTTCCAAGTATCCTTTCATGGATGTTAAAATCAGAGAAGTACCGTCTAACCGGACATATCTTACAGAACCGGAACTAAAAAAAATCATGGAGCATAGCTTGGGAAATAACGCCAGCCTTGGCCGTGTCCGTGATATATTCTTGTTTAGTTGCCATACTGGACTGCGTTTCAGCGATGCCATGAGCCTTACTGACAAGCAGGTATATGTAGATAAGAATAAACAGTACTGGATAGCCCGTGACCAAGACAAGACAAATGACCCTATACACATCCCGCTATTAAAGGAGGCCAAAAGGATTTACGATAAACATTCTTCCACCAGGGAAAAATCAGGATATGTTTTGCCAAGACTCGTAAATCAAAAGGTAAATAGCGGGCTTAAGGTTATCGGGGAGTTGACCGGCATAACTAAAACCCTGACCCATCATGTTGCGCGCCACACCTGTGCGTGCCTTCTTCTAAATAACGGAATTGAATTAGCAGCAGTCAGTAAATTCCTCGGCCATCAGAGCGTCAAGACAACACAGATATATGCCAAGATTACAAAAAAGAGCATGGATAATATTGCGGATGTGATGGACAAACTGGAATAAGTGTAGCGGATTTAACTTTGAACCTTGGTCAAAATTGACCAAGGTTCAGCTTCATTGTTCAGCCTGAGTTAATTAATCAGACCATGTCTTCTGTCAATATCAGCTTGAATTGAAGCTATCGGCATACCCAGTTTACCTAATATTGACTTTGCAATTTCACTATTTCGTTTGCAGCTATTTTCGAATTCTTTTAATGTCATACCCATAAGCGCTGCTCCTGATTTAGCAATTTCAGGATGTTTCTTAATTTTTTCTCCACCAACCAAAAATTCATAACATGCTTCAACAAATGGATGTACTTTTATGTATTTGGGAATTCCATTATCGATAATTGGCATTTCACCCTGTAACCCATTGTATTCAAGGGTTCCTAAAAATATTCCTTCATCAATTGTCAGCTCAATCCCATCTTCATTGAACTTTTCAAGGGAAATTATTGAAGGATGACTTTGAGATTTTGGCATCATATAATGCCCGATAGGTTTAAGCGTTTTCATTGTTATTGATTTTAAAAGTTTGTAATAGGACAAATAAAAAATAAATTGTCTGTAAGAACCTTGATTATCGCAGTATAGCTGATTTACTGATACGGCGAATCAAGCTGCCAGCCTCATGTCTGAGCCTCCCCCGTATAAAGAGATGGCCTTGTCAGCCATCTCCTTTGCGAACAATAGAGCTTCTTTGCTCTTTGTATAGTTTAATACCTGCGGGGTAAGTATACGCTCACGTATATTAAAACCCACGGCTTTAGCAAGGTTTGGCG
>JBKQUY010000041.1:0-59711 GCA_052325425.1 Bacteroidia bacterium
ATGGAAAGCAGGGAAAATTTCTTTGGCTCAACTTTTTTCGCTGGCAATACAACAATTATTTCAACCATTGAGATTAAGAAATCAAATGGAAGAACTAAAATTGACTTTTTGAGGGACGACTAAATAGCCAGCTAAGATTGTCCATTCTTCATCTGTTGGTATATGCCATCCTTTAGGCGCTAAACCCCTGCTATCATGTATGGCATACCAGTTGTATAACTTTCCATATTTCTTTCTGTTTGAAGAATCTCCATTGTAATAACACCAAGCCGATTTACCATTCAAACCAGCCTGATAAAATTCTTTTTGAGATTCTATTTCGGGTATAGTGTCGCCATTTCTATAAGTGTTTCCATCCAGATTTTTGACAGTCCATACCTGTGGGCCTATTTTTATTGAGGCAATATCATTATTTGTTTTGCTTTGGTATGAAAAAAAAGTAATGATAGAAATTATAATTACAATTACTGATTTCATTATTCTTGTTTATGAAATCAAAAATAGCACATATATTTTTAGACAAAAGAGGACAAATGTTAAAATTGAAAAAGACACATAAAAACGAAAAAATAGGTTGCCAAATTGGCAATTTCCATGAAAAATGCAGTAATGTGAAAATCAACTATTTAACCCCTTCAGAATTTTTAAATTGGCAAATAGCGGCAGTTTTTGGCAAAAATGGAAAGAAAAAAATGAGACTGCCGCATCCACTTGATTATTTTATAGAGAATAATGGATTCGCAGTGACGAAATTAACCACTGACAACTGTCAACTGATAACTGACAACTGTAATCGTAGTTTTTCACATATAAAAGTGAATAAAATAAACCTTTTTGCGTTTTATTAAGGGGGCGCTTGTGTTATTTTTGGTAGATTATAGTTTTTATGCCTAAACGTTATTCAAATAAGCTAAAGGAAGATTCCAAAGCCGGCAAGGAAGAGGAAGAAGAGGTTATTGCTGAAAAAGAACAGGTAAAAAAATCTTCGGGTAGCTCTTTTATGCAACGGCTTAAAGACAGCCTGGAGCGTTATAAGATAGCCCAGTTGTCAGGTTTATTTTTTATTCTTTTCTCTGTCTGCCTGCTTTTAGCTTTTACATCATACCTCTTTACCTGGCAAGTTGACTACGATAAAGTAACAGGCCCCATAACTTCTTTGCTTTCTGCCAATACAAAAACGGCTAACTGGCTGGGTAACTTCGGGGCATTATTATCGAGCGCATTTATTAATCATTGGTTTGGCATTGCAGCTTATGGCTTTGTTTTGATTTTTTTCATTATCGGTGTAAAATTATTGCTCGACATCGCCCTGCTTCCTTTAGGTAAAACATTGCGCATCACACTCTTTGTCATGCTCTGGACTTGCCTGATGCTGGGATTCATTTTCCATCAGAATCATCTCTTTATGGGTGGTGGAATTGGTTATTTTTCCTCATTGTGGCTCGAAGGAATGATTGGCAGGATTGGAACTTTGCTTTCACTCTCATTTGTGGGGCTCGCATTCCTGCTCATCAATAACCTGGTAAAAGTCCCTTCATTTAAAAAAGCTGCCGAACCTGAGATTGAAGCAGAACCGGCCGAAGATGACAGGCACGATATTGAAGAGCCTGTTTTAAAAAATGAGAAACCTAAAAACGTAATTAAAGAAACTCCACCCGCATCTATTGAGTTTACCGTTGAGCCTTTAGCTCCACCTGTTGCAGAAAAAAAAACTCCAGAGGTAAAGACTGCTGAAGGCATAGAGTTTTCTATAGAGAAAGTCCCGGAAACAGAAAAGCCAAAAGTTGAAGAAGAAAAGCAAGGAAGCCTGTCCACCGCTTATGACCCTACACTCGATCTTTCATCATATAAATTTCCTCCTCTGAATCTTTTGCATGAACATGGCAAGGATACCGTACAATTTGATGAAGCTGAACTGATGGCAAATAAAAACAGGATAGAAGTAACACTCGGCCATTATGGTATAGGCATAAAAAAAATAATAGCCACTCCCGGTCCAACTGTAACACTTTATGAGATCGTTCCGCAGGATGGAACGCGTATTTCTAAAATAAAGAATTTAGAAGATGATATTGCGCTAAGCCTTTCCGCATTGGGAATACGCATTATTGCTCCCATGCCCGGGCAAGGCACCATTGGTATTGAAGTGCCTAACCGTAATCCCGGTATGGTTTCCATGAAATCTATCATTGAGTCTGCCAAATTTCAGAAATCGGACATGGAATTACCAATTGGATTGGGGAAAACTATTTCTAACCAGCCTTTTGTCATCGACCTTACCAAAATGCCCCATTTGCTTATGGCGGGGGCTACGGGACAGGGCAAATCGGTGGGCTTAAACGCGGTGCTCGTTTCGCTGCTTTATAAAAAGCACCCATCGCAAATAAAATTCGTGCTCATTGACCCTAAGAAGGTAGAACTTACGCTATTCAACAAGATTGAAAGGCACTTTCTTGCCAAACTGCCCAATTCGGGGGAAGCCATTATTACCGACACCAAAAAGGTGATACATACTTTGAACTCCCTGTGCATTGAAATGGACCAGCGTTATGATTTGCTGAAAGATGCCCAGGTGCGTAACATAAAAGAGTATAACGAGAAGTTTACGGCAAGGAAACTCAACCCTGAAAACGGACATAAATACCTGCCCTATATAGTGCTGATAGTGGATGAGTTTGCCGACCTTATTATGACTGCCGGAAAGGAAGTAGAGACGCCTATTGCAAGGCTCGCCCAGTTGGCACGCGCCATAGGCATACACCTTATAATTGCAACGCAGCGCCCTTCGGTCAATATTATTACCGGAACCATTAAAGCCAACTTCCCGGCTCGTATTGCCTTCAGGGTAATATCAAAAATTGACTCTCGTACCATACTCGATTCCGGCGGGGCAGACCAGCTTATAGGGCGCGGCGATATGTTGCTGGCTACCGGCAGCGACCTGATACGGTTGCAGTGCGCTTTTGTAAGCACCGATGAAGTTGAGGCCATAACTGATTATATAGGAGCGCAACAGGGTTACCCAAGCGCTTTCCAATTGCCGGAATATGTGGAAGAAGGCAGCGAAGACGGAAACCCCGAATTCAGCGCCAACGAAAAAGACGCTCTATTTGACCAATGCGCCCGTATTGTAGTGGAAACCCAGCAAGGCTCGGCATCATTGCTCCAAAGAAGGTTGAAGATAGGCTATAACCGCGCGGGAAGAATAATTGACCAGTTGCAGGCAGCCAATATAATAGGGCCATTCGAGGGCAGCAAAGCCCGGGAAGTGCTTATAAAAGACTTTATGCAGTTAGATGAAAAACTAAAGGCACTGTCTTCCTCTGAGACTCAGATGTGAAGCGAAGCCTTCTTGGCAAGCAGTTCTTCCTCGGTTTCTACATGCGCTTCATCAGGAATGCAGCAGTCAACAGGGCATACTGATGCGCATTGAGGCTCATCGTGGAAACCCTTGCACTCGGTGCATTTATCAGAAACAATATAATACCTGTCAGCTTCTACAGGAGCCTGGGCAGCATCGGCATCAACCGAAAGCCCGCTTTTGCCGGTAAACATACCTTTAACCGATGTTCCGTCAGAAAAGCGCCATTCATTGCCTCCTTCGTAAATCGCGTTATTTGGACACTCGGGTTCGCATGCCCCGCAATTAATACATTCGTCTGTGATTTTTATAGCCATAATAATTCTGGTTAAAAGGACTACAAATATATGAAATCAAATATCACCAAATAAAATGCTTTTATTTTAGAGAAGCGTGAACATACATTCCCCACCATTTTATATATGAAATCGGTAATTGGAATTATTTTGCCCGGGTTAATTTTCACTTTCTTTCCGGAAGGGGGCAATTCCAGCCTTCTGGGTTTATATCAATGGTTTGCCTTTTACCATCATAATACTCCAGAATTTGCCTTTTCCATTGTTTATCAGGCAATACCATCCGGATATGACGGTACTGAATTAATAATAATGCAACATAGAGTCCGACATGCCAGGGTTTCATTATTTTATCGAATGACAGTATCATAAGCCATCCGGCACATACAAAAGGGATGAAATAATACCGCGCATTAAATACTGCCACAATTTTTGATTCAAACGGCCAGTAGGCTTGTATGAATGAAAGAAAAACTATGATTCCATACCATAAAAGAATGTATCGCCTTTTATTATCTATTTTAAGATACCTGGCAATAAAAATGAAAAGCAAAGCAAGAAACGCAAAAAAAGAAATAATCTGAATGGCAAAAGGCGATACCCATTGCATAATATATTTCAGCATTAAAAATACACTCATATTATTTGTAACCAGCCTGATTAAATGATGATGTTCAGGCAGCCCCGTTATGGTTCTCTGGTAACTGGTATCAATAAATTTTATATAAATAAACTGTATTATGCCGCCAAGCAATATCAGGCATAATGGTATAACCTTTTTGAATGATAGCTCTTTTCGTTCGAGTATTAATACTGCAATTACCAATGGCGATAACAATGTGGAAAAAGGGCCGGAAAGTGAAATAATAAAAATAAATACCAGGTTTAAGTAGAAAATTTTATTACTATAATCACTATGCCTTGTAAAAAGAAAATTGACCAGGAATAATGAGGCAATCCAGTTAATATTGGTAAGATTCATGAAAATATCGGATGCAACAGGCAGCAATAAGAAAGAAGTAGCGTAAAGTATTCTATGTTTAATACCAAGGCAGGCAGATGTATTCCATATATTTAATGCGATTAAAAAAGTAGCAAGAAATTCACTTACGCTATAGCAAATGGGTATGTATAAATAATTCACATGAAGGGCTGACCAGAAAAGAGATATTAATCTTGGGAAAAAATGTAAATACCCGCCATAAGGCATTAAAAGGGACCTGATCCCATACTGTTCAGTTTGAAAGAAATAAATTACATAATCTTCTGCCCAAAGTTGCGGATTAACAAAAGCGTCAAACCTCCTGAACAGCAGAGCAACAGCAACAATCAAAAAAACCAGCAATATACTTTTTGGCTTATTTAATTTGTTTATAGTTATTTCCATTACTTGTTTAAGTGTTCCTCAAAATTACTATTCCTTGCATAACCATAAATCCTGATGTTCATATCAGTTAATAATACCAGCATAGTCAGAACCTGCTCCGGGCAAATAATCTATTTTTGCAGCAATATGAAATTAAAAGAAAGGGTTTATAGCTTTCACCTTTTAGGGGAGCAAATAAGAGAATTTCTAAGTACCCCGTTTTCACGGCAACATGAAGACTGGAACGTTGTCTTTAAACTGGCTGAAACGCAAAACGGTTGGTTTACCAGAAATAATATTATAAAAGCCTTGCATGGTATTGAGCCCTGGTTGAATACCCAAATGCTTGAAAAATGGCTTTCATTTTATCCCGGGTTACCCGCTGAAAACAAAAAGCCCCTGGCCATAAGCGTTGTTATGGCGGGTAATATTCCCTTAGTGGGGTTTCATGATTTTTTATGCGTTTTAATTACAGGGAATATTATTGAGGCAAAATTATCTCATGCCGATAACATTCTATTGCCATTTATAGCCAACAAACTTATTGCCATTGACCCGCGATGGGAAAAGCATATTAAATTTACGGACAAGCTATCTCTTACTACTGATGCCATTATTGCAACCGGCAACAACAATACCGCCCGCCACTTTGAATATTATTTCAGGAATGTTCCTCATATTATACGTAAAAACCGCAACGGAATAGCCATTTTAGACGGTACTGAAACTAATGAAGAATTGAGCAAATTGGGAAATGATATTTTCAACTACTTCGGGCTGGGCTGCAGGAATATTTCCAAGCTGTATGTTCCTGAGGGATATGATTTCAGTAATTTTTTCAGGGCAATTGAGAAATTCAAGGATATAATCAACCACCATAAGTACGCCAACAATTACGCATATAACCGCACCATTTACCTGATGGATGGAAAAGTTTTTACCGATAACGGATTTCTTGCAGTAATTGAAGATAAACAAATCTCCTCCCCTATTGCTGTGCTGCATTTCAAAGAGTATAAAAGCATTGATTCATTATGCGAATCGTTACTTCAGCATAGGGAACAAATACAATGCATTGCAGCAAATGAAAAATTTGCAAAACAATTGGGCAATTTATCAATTCCTGTTGTGGAGCCTGGAGAAACACAATCGCCTAAACTTTGGGATTACGCAGATGGGGTTGACGTGATGGAGTTTATCCTGGAACAAAGCTTAAAATAAAGTTAATGTGTAAGGCTTGGAAAAATCAAAAAATAAACATACATTTGTTTAGTTAATTTCATATTTCAAATTGGCAAGGGTTCATTAATTCTAAATAAAATAAACTGCCATGAAAAAATTTACAATTACTGCAAGCCTTATTTGCACAATTACAGGGTTGACATTTCAGAGTAATGCACAACCGCTTGCTTTTCACCAGGGCTCATTCCAGATAAATGTAACCGAAGGCAATACTTTTTCGACTTATTCCACACAAAACTACGTTACTGGCGCAGGGGAAGGGCAGGGACATTTTGCAGGCTGCCGCGACCCATTTCAACTGGAATATGGATTGACAAACCATTTGGGCATTGGCCTAAGTTCGGGTACCGATTATTACTACCTTAACCCGGACCAGTTTTATGGTTTCAGCGTTTCAAATAACCAAATTAAAGCTACCACAACCGAATTTACCCTCGATTGCAGTTACCATTTCTTTGAAACGCCAAAGACAGATATTGCAGGAGTATTTTCATTAGGCTCCTCAACGGCTTCATTTAAGGGAAATGATGGCGATTACAATTACAACTATAATTCTTCGGGTGGAATTTTACGCATAGGGCTTCACGGACGTTTCTTTATTCTAGGCCATTTCGGTATTGTGGCAATGGTCAGCGCGTTTACTGAAACTGATAATCCGCAGGTACCTAAAGACGAAACAGGTACTTATTACTCTACCACTGTCAGGGGTATTGCTAAAGAATTCGGTATCTGCTACCGTTTCAAAAAATAGGAATTATTGCTTTTTAGCTTTATAAAGTTTCTGTTTTTATAAAACAGAGCCTGTGTAATTTATATTCAGAAAAATATACCTTTGACCTTACAAATTCGTTAGGATACAAAAATTTGTATCCCTACCAAAAAAACAAACAAATGAAAAAACTTAACAATCTATTTTTACCTGCATTTGCAGCATTTGCATTCCTTTTAATCTCCTGCGGCGGAGGAAGCAAAAACAATGATTCATCAACCGGCCAGCAAAATAACGCTAACAACTCTCCGGCTGCAGCCGCTAATAATATGGCCGCCGGCATGAATGCAATGGCTAACGCCAATGCTTCTGTAAATAGTGACTATGCAGAAAAAATGAAAGAACGCAGGGCAAAAGGCGATACCCTTGCCATGCCTTATACCGACCTTCAGAAATATCTTCCCACATCGGTAGATGGTTACACTGTAGGAACCCCCGATGGCGCCTCAATAAATATGGGTAAAATGTCTTACTCCTCTGCTAATATCCAATTCAAAAAAGATAATGGCGATTGGGTAAAAGTTACCATTTTAGATTATAACCAGGCTTACAATATGTATGCTTCGGCCACAGCAGTCTGGGGAATGGGCATAAGTGTTGATTCACCGGAAGAAAAGTCTAACAGTATAAAACTTGAAAACACAGCAGGCGGCTTTGAATCTTATAAAAAGAAAACCAAGAACGCTTCTATAGTGCTTGGTGTAGGCAGCCGTTTTTATCTGTCTGTTGAAGCCAATAACCAACCCGATGCCGGAATGGTTGAATCAGTTGCCAAATCAATTGACCTTTCAAAACTTTCAACTTTGTAAAATTAAGATTTCAATTTTTGATTTTAGCAGGGATACCAGAAATGGTGTCCCTGTTTTTTTTGTGTATATAAAAAATCAAGGGTTTTATGAAGTTCTCAGGGTGATTACCGTTATCTCCGGCCAGATGCCTACCCTGCCGGGGAAGCCTATATAACCCAGGCCGCGATTGACATATAAATACCGGTCATTTTCTTTATACAAGCCAGCCCATCTTTTATAGCGTAACCGTGCAGGCGATATTTTTACATCTCCAATCTCAACCCCGAATTGTGCCCCATGCGTATGACCCGAAAGGGTCAAATGTATCTGAACGGGGTGGTTCATAACCTGCTCCTCCCAATGCTAGGGTCATGCGAGAGCAATATTTTAAATGAACCGGGTTCGGTACCTTCCAGTGTTTTTTTCAAATCTCCGTATTTGCTGAAACCTCCCCTGCCCCAGTTCTCCAGCCCGAGCAGTTCTATGTGCGCTCCGCTTCTTTCAATCTTCAGGTTTTCATTCCTCATTAACCTGAAACCAAGCTGCTTGTGTATAGAATATAATTTTTCCATATTGGCTTGTTTGGCCTCTGCCGATGGCCAGGTAGAATAGTCTCCGTAGTCATGGTTGCCCAATATGGAATATACTCCCATAGGGGCTTTTAAACGGCTGAAAACATCCATCCAGGGGTCCATTTCATCTGATATGTTATTGACCAAATCCCCTGTAAAGAACATAATATCGGAACCCTGCGCATTAGCCATATCAACAGCATGGCTTACAGCCTCTCTATCACCAAAGCTGCCTGAATGTATATCCGATAATTGGGTTATCCTGAGTCCGTTGAATTGTTTGGGCAAGTCTTTAAATGATATTTCCGCCTTATGAATTTTGAAATTGTATTTGCCCTTTTCTACCCCGTATAACATGCCTGCAAAAGGTACGCTTGCCACCAATGCGCCTGTATTTGCAATAAATTTCCTTCTCGATTGAAACAGTTCCGGGGATGAAGTTTTATTCTTTGAGGCAAGTTTATATATTCCCACTCCCATAGCTCTTATCAAACGATAAACATCCTCCGGCAACAGGAAAATGATATAGAATAATTTGGGTACATATAAAATAAAAAATGTTCCCATCAGGAACTTTATCCATGCACCTGCAAGTCCATGTTTTGGCGCGAAAAACAGGGCTGTAACTAATAATGACAATATAAAACCACCGTTAATGAGCCAGTACAGTCCAAAGACAAATTTTCTTGTTTTCTTAGAAGAATTTCTAAACGAAGCCTTTAACCCGGTAAAAGAATAAACATCAATAAGTACAAGAATGGCAAGAATTATGGAGAGAAAACTGATTATCCGGGTTGCGGTCACCATAGCTGTATATTAAAGACGAATCGGTTGCAAAAATACTTTATTACAAGCAATTAATTACCATAGAAACACAGAGAACTCAGAGTTTCACAGAGCAATAATTTTCACAGTTTTTTATGAATGAGTGTATTTTTGAATAACTATCTCCATGTTTCTCAATGCTCTCCGTACCCGTGGTTTGTTTTATTATTTCTTTGGAGTGTAATTACTCTCACCATAATCCCCCGGCACATTCGGCTCAATATGCACCAATACATCATAAATGAAGGGCATTTCGTGCTTTATGGCATCTTTAACATGGTGGGCTATGGCATGTCCCGCGCTTACACTTATGGATGCATCCACCACCACGTGCATATCCACCAGGTAATGCATTCCCATTTTCCGTAAAAAACATTTTTCCACTTCAATAACGCCGGGCACTTTTAACGGTATTTTTCTTACCTGTTGGACTATCTCTTCCGGGGGCGCGGCATCCATAAGCTCATTTAATGCCGGCCTGAATATGCGGACCGCGTTAAAAGCTATTATGCACGATGCTACCAGAGAAGCGAACGCGTCGGCTGAAACAAATTTAGGCCCGCCTAAAACAGCCATCAGTATCCCTATCAGCGCAACCAATGAAGTAATGGCATCGCTGCGGTTATGCATGGCTTCGGCAAGCAGGGCAGTGCTGCCATAAGCTTTTGCTTTATTATGCACATAGCGATAGACCAGTTCTTTTACAATAATCACCCCGACAAGGACATAAAGCGTGAATACTTTTGGTACCTGCGGCGGGTGCCACAAACGGGTAAATGCCCTGTTCGCTATGGCAATTGCAATGACCAGCAAAAATACTACTACCGCTATTGAAGCAATGGGTTCAGCTTTACCATGGCCATAGGGATGGTCCTTATCGGGTTCTTTGACGGCAGTTTTAATGCCAAACCAGACTATAATTGAACTCAGCACATCGGAAAATGATTCCGCCGCATCGGCCATAAGGGCGTTGGAATTACCGAAGAAAGCAGCAAGCCCCTTGATAATGGCCAGCAATAAGTTTATTATCATGGACACGATAACCGGCCTTGTACTTTCCTTTTCGAGGAAAACATTATTGGGCAAAGGGCTGTTAGGCATTACGCTGATATATTAACTCTTTCAAAAGTATGAATTAAAACGATTGTTTATTTTTTTTGTAACCAATGCATATGTTAATTTCGGTTACCTGCCTTCCAATCGTCACTGCGAATCCGCCATCTCTTTAAAAATATGCGGATGCGGCAGTCTCAGTTTTAATACCCTGCAAATACTGAGATTGCTTCGCCTGTCCAAAGCGCCAGGGCCCGCAATGACGGAGTTTCTCATACGAATACTCTCAATGATGTTCTGCACTGTCCCCTCTCTATTGACAAAGAGGGGCAGGGGTGAGTACCTGTAATTTTTATAATTTCCTGCAAACCGTGTAAAAAAGATTTTCTACTTTTGCAGCCGTAACCAAAACATGCACTAACCAAAATGGATAGTGGGCCGAGTAGAATAAATATTTTTTTCACTTCCTTCTGAACCGGCAGGCGCTTTTAAGCTGGCCGTGCAAGACGGAAAAAAACAGCTTAGAAGATGCAATTAAAAAAACATCTTATAAATAATGTGGTTTTTGCAAAGGCAATAATTGCAATTGATTTATTAAACAGGAGGTAGCCTATGGAAACAACCGAAAAAGAAAGAAGACTGAAAATGCCCAGCCTGGGCTTCGGAAAATCGGGTAATACACAAAACAGTTTTGACCCTGTAATAGCGGGCAAACTTAAAAGCGCCGCAAAAGCGAACAAGGAAGAATTGTTTGCCAACCTGGGAACCTCTGAGGCGGGTTTGACCGAAGAGCAGGTGCAGGAAAAACAGGAAAAATTCGGCCTTAACGAAATTGCCAGTGAAAAAGCCCCGCCCTGGTTTGTACAGTTTGCACAGGCGTGGATTACCCCGTTTAACGGCATATTGATTGTAATCGCGGGTATTTCATTTGTTACCGACGTGGTAATGGCTGCCACCCCTGCCGAGCGCGACTATTCAACCTTGGCCCTGGTTATGGCTATGGTATTGCTCAGCACCTTTATACGTTTCTGGCAGGAATTCCGGAGTAATATTGCCGCGGAAGAACTTAAGAGCATGGTTAAAACCACCGCCACAGTTATGCGCCAGGGTTTGGGCAAAAAAGAAATTGACCTGAAAGAACTGGTGCCGGGCGATATGGTTTTCCTTACTGCCGGAGATATGATACCCGGTGATTGCCGCATTATCTATTCAAAAGACTTATTCGTGAGCCAGGCCATGCTTACCGGCGAGGCCCTTCCTGTCGAGAAAAAAGACACAGCTATAGAAGATGCCGATAAAAAACAACCCCTCGAATTAGAGAACATCTGTTTTATGGGTACCAACGTAGTGAGTGGCGCGGCGGTAGGCATTGTTGCAACTACGGGCGGGCAGACATTATTCGGCTCCATCAGCAAAACGCTTACAGGCAAGCGCCCCGAAACAAGTTTTGATAAAGGGGTGAACAGCGTGGCATGGCTGCTGGTAAAATTTATGCTCGTAATGGTTCCGTTGGTATTTGTTATAAACGGCCTTACCAAGCATAACTGGACCGAGGCATTGCTCTTTGCCATTGCCATTGCTGTTGGCCTTACACCCGAAATGCTGCCTATGGTGGTAACGGCTACCCTTGCCAAGGGCGCAATAAACATGAGCAAGCGTAAAGTTATTGTAAAACGCTTAAATGCTATCCAGAATATCGGCGCTATGGATATTCTCTGCACAGACAAGACAGGTACCCTTACCCTCGATAAAATTGTATTGGAACGGCATTTGAATGTGGAAGGAGCCGAAGATGACGAGGTGCTGAAGTGGGCATACCTGAATAGTTTCCACCAAACGGGACTGAGAAGTTTGCTCGATGTGGCAGTTTTAGAACACGGGGAGGTAAAGAAGGTGTTGGAAGCGCAGGGAGATTTTAAAAAGATTGATGAAATACCTTTCGACTCGAAACGCCGCCGCATGTCGGTAATCCTGCAACAGGAAGATGGCAAACATTTGCTGATATGCAAGGGCGCGGTGGAAGAAATGATAGATATATGCACACAGGCATTCGACCCGGGAGAAAACATGCAACTGCACGCCGAGCGGGATAAGATAATTCCTATGGATGATGCATTGAAAGAGAACGTTCTGAAGATGTCACGCAGGATGAACGAAGAGGGTTTGCGTGTGCTTATTGTAGCCATTAAAGAATGTGATGCCACCCATCCCATCAACTACGCAGTTGCCGACGAAAGCAATATGATTCTGACGGGATTCATAGGTTTCCTCGACCCTGCCAAACCATCTGCACGGCCATCTATACAGGCATTGCAACGCTTAGGCGTTGAACTGAAAGTGCTTACGGGGGATAATGAAATTGTAACCAAAAAAATATGCAAGGATGTCGGCATACCTATTACCAATGTACTGCTTGGCAGCGAAATTGAGGGCCTCAGCGACCCTGAATTATTGGACAAGCTGGAACATACCAGCATTTATGCCAAGCTCAACCCCATGCAGAAAAGCCGTGTAATAAAGGTGCTGCAAAGCAAGGGGCACACTGTCGGGTTTATGGGAGACGGCATTAACGACGCGGGAGCCCTGCGCGATGCCGATGTGGGCATATCGGTTGATACCGCTGTGGATATTGCCAAAGAAAGCGCCGATATTATTTTGCTGGAAAAAGACCTTATGGTGCTCCGTAAAGGGGTAATATATGGGCGACGCACCTTCGGTAACATTATCAAATACCTGAAGATGGCGGCCAGCAGCAACTTCGGCAATATGTTCAGCATGCTGGGAGCCAGCGCCCTGCTGCCCTTCCTGCCTATGCTGCCGGTACAGGTGCTTACCCAAAACCTGCTCTACGATATTTCGCAGACAGCTTTGCCATGGGACAGGATGGATGCCGAATACCTGGTAAAACCGCGCAAGTGGGAGACAGGAGGCATTGCCCGATTTATGATTTACATAGGGCCCATCAGCTCCATATTCGATTACGTAACCTTTGCCATAATGTGGTTCGTGTTTAAGGCTCAGACGCCGGCACAACAAAGCCTGTTCCAGTCGGGGTGGTTTGTTGAGGGGCTGCTTTCACAGACCTTAATCGTGCACATGATACGTACACGCAAAATACCGTTTGTACAAAGTACCGCCGCTACTGCGCTTACTATTACGACTGTCCTTATTATGCTTATAGGAATTTATATTCCTATGTCGCCATTTGCGGCAAGCTTTAAGTTTACAGCATTGCCTGCAACTTATTTCATATACCTTGTTGCCATATTACTGGGTTATTGCCTGCTTACACAGGTAGTTAAAACATGGTTTTTGAAGAAATTTATGCAGTGGCTGTGAGAGAGTGATGAGTTATGAATTATGAGTTAAAAACCCTGGTCGGAAGGCTGGTTTTTTTTATAACCTATCCGCCCTCTCTAAATCTCTCCCTCGAGGGAGAGACTTAAGGAAGAAAAAATCCTTGAATCCGCCCCTCAAGGGTGCGGGTTTGGGTGGGGCAAAAAAAACCCGGTATTAACCGGGCCTTTCTTAAATACCTAAGGGTAATTACTTAATTCCTGCCAGCAGTTTGCTTATCCATAATAGCCATTATCGCGGCATAATCTTTCCAATTGGTATTAGGATATTGTCTGATAACCGTCGGTGGTATTACAACTACCTTAAAGTTTGAAGTAGGAGGTACAATTGAGTGAGCAGGGCTGGTTATATAAAATAAATCTACTTTCCCTGTTGCCACCGTAAAATTCATTTCATCACCGTTTGTATATACATTATTTGATGACAGGTTAAGGAAATAACCGGTAACTGGTTCTATGAAAACTTCTACTGCGTCGCTGTCAGCATTTTTAATTGCTGCATCCTTAATAGTATCTTCATATCCGTAACCGGTAATAGAAGCTCCCCAATCTGCGGTTGGAACATTATAAATGGTAGATGAAATATTTGCTACTCCATTCGCTCCTGCAGTTCCGGTTGGGCCGGCAGGGCCGGTAGCGCCATCTTTGGAGCAGGAGGCAAATAACAGGGCCATTCCGGAGATTAACATTGAAATTCTTAATGTTTTCATAGTAATGTTTTTTAAAGGTTTTTATTTTGAGTTGTTTAATTTGAGTACGTAAATATATAATTATTTCGTTATGGAGAAGAACCTGTAAGCCGGGAACCACTTATTCCCTGGCGATAATATCGGGATTACCCTGTTTTTCAGGGAAAGCAACCCCGCAACTATGGTCGGGATTGCGCTCTAAAAGTTGCATTTATGACTTGAATCCGCCTCCCGGATTTTCATAGTTGTTGATAAATAATAAACATTTTATTTATTACAAACTGCAAATTGACTATATTTGCATTGAAAAGACCTCACCCCGCCCGGTCCTTGAAAAAGGAGAGGGTTGGAAGATGTCAAAATTATTTAAGATAAAGTTCATTGAAATATGAAATTGCTTTGCGGACTTTGCGTAACCCTTTGCGCACTTTGCGGTAAAAATCCTAATCCTTCTTATTATTTAACCGCAAAGAGCGCCAGGAAAAATACAACGCAAAGGGCGCTGAGAATAAAAAAGCAACGGGTTTACACGGGTTTACACTTTTCAGGGGTTTTTAAAAATTATATCTCTGTTTTTCAATGACTTATATTTTTTAAGGGCCAAAAAGTGTAAACCCGTTTAATGGGTACCACTTTTTAAGTGCCTGGTACCCAGATTTATTTTGATAACCAATAAGTTAATATAGGTGATACCCCTAAAAACTGGTACCCATTGGTACCCATCTCTCAAAATTAATCAGGAATGAAAAACAAAACACCGAGGAAATTTTGATTATAGGAATAGAAAGGCACGTGAGGTGATAACGAGGCAACGACACATAGATGTATAGTACTGTGCCAAATGCCAATAAAACAAAAACTGAGACTGCCGCATAATAATTATTAATTTGATGGCGGATTCGCAGTGACGGAGTACTCATATTAGGAACAGCAAAGGCTCGTGAGGTGATAACGAGGGAATGACACATAGATGCAAAGTACTGTGCCAAATACCAATAAAACAAAAACTGAGACTGCTTCGTACCTCGCAGTTGTGACAGGAAATAAACTTTGCGCCTTTGTGTCTCTGCGGTTAACACTTCGACAAGCTCAGTGTGACAGGAACTCAGCGAGAGTAAAAGTATCTTTGAGCGCTATGCTGCCTTTTTCAGTGCGCTGTAGTGTACCACATTCCGCCGATGGGTCATGCTCGAAATACAATATGGTTCCATCGCTGCCAAATCGGGCAAATATGGCCTCCTTGTCTTTCATGGAATCGAGAGGGCGTACATCATAGGCCATGACATAGGGCATTGCAATATGCCAGCGCGAAGGGAAGAGGTCGGCACAATAAACTATAGTGTGGCCTTTATAGCTTATCTGCGGCAGCATCATTGATTCAGTATGCCCCTTGCAGTAATAAACCGAGAAAGGTAATTGACCGCTTCCGTCGCCTTCTACCATTTTCAGCTGCCCGCTCTCTTTTATAGGCAAAATGTTCTCCTTCAGGAAACTGGCTTTCTCCCTTGCATTCGGGTTAACAGCCCAGTCCCAGTGAGCAGGTGTGCACCAGTAGGTGGCATTCCTGAATGCAGGTTCGTAGCCGGTTCTGTCTTTGTTCCACTGTATGCTTCCCCCGCAATGGTCAAAGTGCAGATGAGTAAGGAACATATCAGTGATATCGTCTCTTGTAAAACCATGTTTGGCAAGCGACTTATCGAGGGTATTATCGCCGTGGCGGTAATAATGGCCGAAAAATTTGGCGTCCTGTTTGTCGCCCATGCCATTATCAATGAGCACAAGCCTTTTGCCATCCTGCACCAGCAGGCAGCGCATGGCCCAAGTACACATATTGTTCTCATCGGCAGGGTTCAGCTTATTCCACAATGATTTGGGCACTACGCCAAACATAGCGCCACCGTCTAATTTAAAGTTTCCGGTATGTATTGTATATAATTCCATAACAATGGTTTGTCAATATCTCCTTAATGATAGTAAAGCAAACGCCCAAAGTTAAATTTATTTTTGTGGAATTAAACAGAACGCGGATGACACGGATAAAACTGATATGCACGGATAAAATCAGTGGAAATCTGCCAAATCAGTGTTATCAGTATTCCATTTGCATGCACAACTTATAACTCATAACTTATAATTCATAACTCATAATAATTATGAAAGTCCATCTCATCGCCATTGGGGGCAGCGCCATGCACAACCTTGCAATTGCCTTGCATAAAAAAGGAATTACGGTAACCGGTTCGGATGATGAAATTGTTGACCCTGCCAAAAGCAACCTTAAACGTTATGGGCTGTTACCCGCCACTGAAGGCTGGGATATTACACGCATTACACCCGATATTGACGCGGTGATACTGGGAATGCACGCCACGGCCGACAACCCCGAGCTGATACGCGCACAGGAACTGAAACTTAAAATATACTCATACCCTGAATACCTGTATGAGCAGACCAAAGATAAAACCCGCGTAGTTATTGGAGGCAGTCACGGAAAAACCACCATTACGGCTATGGTGCTTCATGCCATGCGCCATAACCACAAACAGTTCGATTACCTGGTTGGCGCGGCATTAGAGGGGTTTGAAACCAGCCTTCACCTGTCGCATGAAGCCCCGGTTGCAATATTTGAAGGCGATGAGTACCTGGCCTCCACACTCGACAAGCGCCCTAAATTCCTTCTATACAAGCCGCAGATTGCTTTAATATCGGGCATTGCATGGGACCATGTAAATGTATTTCCTACCTACAGCAGTTACCTGGAACAATTTGAAAACTTTGTAAAGCAGATGCCTGCCGGTGGTACCCTTGTCTATTGCAATGAAGATGAGGAAGTCCGCAAGCTGCTTGCCTTTGCGCCAGCCGGGTTAAAGAAAGTGCCTTATGGTTTACCCGATTATGAAGTTGAAAATGGCATAACCTGGTGGAAAGAATCCTGGGGTAAAATACAACTGGAGATATTCGGAAAGCATAACCTGCTCAACCTGAACGGAGCTAAACAGGTTTGCCAACTGCTTGGCCTTACCGGCAGGCAATTCCTTGATGCAGCAGCGAGCTTTAAAGGTGCGGCACGCAGGTTGCAGGCAGTAGCGCGTACATCGCAATGTACCGTTTACTGGGATTTTGCACATTCGCCGTCCAAGCTTAAAGCCACTATACAGGCCGTTAAGGAACAGTTCCCCAACCGCAAGCTTGCAGCCTGCATGGAGTTGCACACCTTCAGCAGCCTTACCAAAGAATTCCTGAAAGAGTATGCCGGAACAATGGACTTAGCTGATATACGTAAGGTTTACTTTAACCCTCACGTATTGGAACATAAGCGACTTGCAGCCATCAACCCTGATGAAGTGAAACAGGCCTTCGGGGGAAATATTGAAGTCTATACCGACTCCGCCAAAATGATTAGCGACCTTAAAAACATGCAATGGAAAGATACCAACCTGCTTATGATGAGTTCAGGTAACTTTGATGGGGTAAATATTAAGGCTTTCGCGGAGGAGCTGGTAAAAGGAAACTAAAAAAGCGGAAAACTTTCGCTTCCCGCTTTTAATACTTACTCCTTACAACTAAGAATTACGCCTGCGGCTGCGGCTTTGGCATAAGCGCTTTCTTAGATAACCTGTATTTGCCTGTCTTAGGGTCAATAGCGATAAGTTTCACTTTCACTATATCGCCTTCTTTAATAACTCCCTGGAGGGTTTCAAGGCGTTTCCAGTCTATTTCTGATATATGCAGGAGGCCTTCTTTACCCGGCAGGAACTCAACAAATGCGCCGAATTCAACAACCGATTTCACTTTGCCTTCAAATACTTCTCCCACTTCGGGAACTGAAACAATGCCTTTCACTTTTGCCAAGGCTGCATCAATAGAGGCTTTATTAGTAGCTGAAATATCAATTACGCCCATTCCGTCAATTTCCTCGATAACAAGGGTAGCGCCGGTATCAGCCTGTATGCCCTGGATAATTTTACCACCGGGGCCAATTACAGCGCCAATCATATCCTTAGGTATCTTCAGTTGAATAATACGCGGAGCATGAGGTTTCAGTTCAGCACGCGGTTTATCAAGAGTTTTGGCCATTTCGCCAAGAATATGCAAACGTCCTTTACGGGCCTGTTCCAATGCTTGCGCAAGTACTTCGTATGAAAGCCCGTCAATCTTTATATCCATCTGGCAAGCGGTAATACCGTCTTTGGTGCCTGTAACTTTAAAGTCCATATCGCCAAGGTGGTCCTCATCGCCCAAAATATCGGACAATACAGCATATCTCTTGGTTTTAGGGTCGGTAATAAGCCCCATGGCTATACCTGCAACAGGCTTGCTTATCTGTAAGCCGGCATCCATCAGGGCAAGGCATCCTGCGCAAACAGTGGCCATAGATGATGAGCCGTTCGATTCAAGTATATCAGATACAATACGTACTGTATATGGGTTTTCCTTTGGCATAACAGGCTTCAACGCCCTTAATGCCAGGTTACCATGCCCTATTTCACGGCGCCCTGTACTGCGCATCATCTTTACCTCACCTGTTGAAAATGGAGGGAAATTGTAATGCAGCATCAGGTTATTGGTTCCTTCTATTACCGCTCCGTCAATCATCTGGGCATCTAATTTGCTGCCGAGTGTTATGGAGGTAAGCGATTGTGTTTCACCCCTTGTAAATATGGCTGAACCATGCGCACAAGGCAGGTAATCAACTTCCGACCAGATAGCGCGGATTTCTTCCATCTTACGGCCATCGAGGCGGATTTTCTTATCAAGCATGCAGTCGCGCACAGCTTCTTTTTCCAATTCAAAGAAGTAGCGTTTCAGCATGGCTTTCTTTTCATCTTTTTCTTCTTCGCTCAAAGTAGCGCGGAACTCCTCTCTCACCGCTTCAAATTTCTCTCCCCGGTTATGTTTGCTTGGAGTACCTTCGCCTGCAATAGCATAGAATTTATCGTAACACTTTTTGCGCATATTGGCGCGCAATGCATCGTCGTTAACTTCGTGGCTATATTCCCTTTTCTCTGTAATTCCCACTTTTGCAGCCAAATCAAGCTGGGCTTTGCACATTGATTTGATAGCGTCGTGAGCCAGTTTCAATGCTTCCACCATTTCAGCCTCGCTGCATTCTTTCAGTTCGCCTTCCACCATGTTAATATCATGCTGGGTACCTGCAACCATAATATCGAGGGTCGCAGTGGCCATCTGTTCAAATGTAGGGTTGATAACGAGCTTGCCATCAATCTTTGCCACCCTTACTTCGGCAATAGGGCCGTTAAAGGGAATATCAGATACGGCTAAAGCGGCTGAAGCAGCCAACCCCGCCAATGAATCAGGCATAACTTTCAAATCGGATGAGATGAGGTAAACCAATATCTGTACATCGGCATGGTAATCATCGGGAAACAGTGGCCTTAATGCCCTGTCAATAAGCCTTGAAACAAGAATCTCATATTCCGAAGGACGGGCTTCTCTCTTAAAGAATCCGCCGGGAATACGTCCTGCTGAGGCATATTTCTCCTGGTAATCTACCGAAAGGGGAAGGTAATCCATATCCTCTTTGGCTTCTTTATTCGCGACTACGGTAGCCAAGAGCATGGTGTCTCCCATTCTTACTACGACAGAGCCGTCTGCCTGCTTGGCTAATTTACCGGTTTCAATGGTAATAGAGCGCTCTCCCTCTCCGGGCAGAGCTATTTTAATGTTTTGTATGTTCATGTTGTTGATTTGATGATTTGGTAATTTGATGATTTGGTAATTAGATTTTTTTATAATCCAATTTGTTTTTCAACATCATCAAATTATCAAATGGACTAATTATCAAATTAGTCAGTTATCTGCGAATGTCTAATTTCTTGATGAGCGCCCTGTAAGCTGCTATGTCTTTAGCTTTGAGGTATTCCAGGAGGCTTTTCCTTTTTCCTACCAGGTTCACCAGCGACCTTTTGGTGCTCAGGTCTTTAGGGTTTTCCTGCATGTGCTTGGTAAGGAAGTTGATGCGGGTAGTGAATAGCGCTATTTGTCCCTCCGATGTGCCGGTGTTTTTTTCCGAGCCACCGTGCTCTTTGAACATTGCTTTTTTGGTTTCAGTTGTGAGATACATGATTGCTTTTTTTGTTGTTTTTTCGTTTATAGGGGTGCAAAGATAGTAAAAATAATTACAAGTTATGAATTATAAGTTATGAATCATAATGCTATCGTCTGTCTGAGCCACGAATTACACGAATTTTAAAACCAATAAATTACATTATAGCCACAGATTCACAGATTGTTTTCATCATCAAATTATCAAATCACCAAATTATCAAATTTTTATTCATTTCAATCACAACCAGCTACTTAAACGGGGTGCCACTTTTTTGTATCTTTTTTAACTTAACATATTGAAAATCAATCATAATTATCTTTAAAATACCCCCAAAAGTGGTACCCCGTGGCACCCCGTTATGTATTTGAAGTTTGAGCGGCATCTATTGACATTGGAATGTCGGAATTAGCCGTAAAAGTTTTATGAGGATGATAGAGGGACTTAATAACATCTTCAATCTTTTTCAACTGTTCCTGGTTAAGGCATTGTACAATTTCACGGTTAAGTATCATGCCATTTATCTGCACATTTGTATCAGGCACGGCATTGGTTACTTTGCCCTTTGGCTGAATTTTCCCTATCAGTTCAAGATACAATTTTGCGGCTTGCAAATTTCCGTTCATTGCCAACTGGCATATTTTCAGTAAAACCTCACTTTGCAACGTATCAAACATTTCATTGCGCTCGCTTGCAAGGCGCGAGGAGGTATTCTTAAAATGCTGGCGGACACATTTCCTGCTCAAGCCCGTTGCCTTTGAAATGTCGGTAATAGTAGGCAAAAACCGGGTATCAGCATATTTAGTTATCTGGTTAATGGCCGTTAAAATTTTTTGATGATTGGTTTCCCAAACTCTTATTTGTTCTTCATCTAATTCTCCTTCGGCGGAGATTGCAATTGTGTTTTCCATAATAGTGATTAGTTAATAATTTATTGTACAAATATAAATATATTATCTAATACTAATAAATAAATATGAAATTAGTTTTCAACAACCCCTAAAGCACCAACTTTGGGGTAAAACAGATTTCCCCTGAGAGCTTGTCAAAGCTTATCTGAAACTTCATCCAAGTCATATGGTAAGGTTTGTGCAATGCCATATAATTCACTACGTTCTGGTATCGGTAGAAAACCCTGAGTCATATATGTAATATCAAAAGAGGCTTGAAGCTTTTTGTGAGCAGTTTCCAGACATTCAGTTAGAAGTAACAAACCAGCCTGTTGTAGTGGAAAGGAAAATAAAATTCCCGTTAAAGTTTCTAAAATGGGCTGAAAATTGAAGGTAATTTGAGGCATGGCGGCAGGGAATATCTTGAAGAATTGGAGAAACATGAAAAAGCCATTGCCTTACAATCAAATTCCAATGAAATTGCGGCTAATGCCCTAAACATATCTAATAAATCATTGGGAATGTCTAATAAGGCTATCAGATTGGCTGTGTTGTCTATTGTGATGGCCGGAATAGGAATAATTGTGAGCATAATTATTGCATACTGCGCACATAATTAACCACACACACAATAAAATTATAAAGGCTCTGAAATTTCACACTCATAACTCATAATTCATAACTCATAACTCCACATTATCGTTTTCCTTCGTACCTTTGTGGTTTATGGCAAAAACATTCACAAGGCTAAAGTTCGATTCGGTATGGGTAGGGCTGGCGACAGGTATTTTGTTGCCTTTAGCTACTTTCTTCATCAACTACCTGATTCATTTCAGGGGCATGCCTCTGTTCAGGGTATTCCATGCAATACGTGTGGGGCAAATGCAATTCCCCCTTATGACCTTCTGCCTCATACCCGATTTATGCATGTTTTTTGTTTTCCTCTGGATTAACAGGGAGCGCTCTTCCCGGGGGATATTATTCGCCATACTTCCTTATGTTATATATATGGTTTGGAAATTTGCTGATCAGTAGTCAGTGGTCAGTTGAGCGAAGCGAAATCCCGACGCCTTTTTATCGGGATAATCAGTAGATAATGAACAAATTTATTAATAACCACGGAAGCACAGAGAACATAGAGAAACACAGAGACGATTTTCTCCGTGAAACTCCGTGTTCTCCGTGTCTCTGTGGTAAGAATTTATCAGCGTTCTGTACATGAAATATTATATTATTGCAGGTGAAGCATCGGGCGACCTTCACGCGTCAAACCTTGTAAAGCATATAAAACACAATGACCCCGCGGCAGTTATACGCGGCTGGGGCGGTGACCTTATGCAAAAAGAAGGAGTGGTGCTGGTAAAACATTACCGCGACCTTGCATTTATGGGTTTTGCAGAAGTGGCAAGGCATTTGCGCACCATTTTCCGCAATATTGCCTTTTGCAAAAGCGATATTCTCTCCTTTAAACCCGATGTGCTTATTTTGGTTGATTACCCGGGTTTCAACCTGCGTATTGCCAGGTTCGCCAAAGACGCCGGGTTTAAGATTGTCTATTATATATCGCCACAGGTATGGGCATGGAAATCATCCCGTGTGCACCTGTTAAAAAAAGTATCGGACAGGATGATGGTCATTATGCCCTTTGAAAAAGCTTTTTACGCCAAATATGGCTATAGTGCTGACTTTGTCGGGCATCCCTTGCTTGATGTGATTAATGAAGCAAAACCTGACAGGGAACGATTTATTGAAGCTAATAATCTTTACGATAAACCCATTGTCGCACTATTGCCCGGCAGCCGCAGGCAGGAAGTGCTTACCATATTGCCCATTATGGCAAAGACAGTTAAAAATTTTCCCGGTTACCAGTTTGTCATTGCAGCCGCCCCTTCAGCCCTTGGCGAGTGGTACGTAGATTACCTTACCCAAAGCAATATAAAGATTGTATCTGACAAAACATACGCCCTTCTTCAAAACTCTGTTGCCGCGCTGGTAACATCGGGCACTGCTACCCTCGAAACCGCTTTATGGGGTGTACCGGAAGTCTTATGCTATAAGACTCACGGTTTTTCGGGTTCTATTTCATACCATATAGCCAGGCAACTTATAGGTAAAAAATTAAAATTTATAGGGCTGGTCAACCTTATTATGGAGCGCGAGGTGACAAAAGAGCTGATCCAGAATGAACTTACCGTTGAAAACCTTACCGCAGAACTTACAAGGCTGCTCAATGACCCTGCTTATATTGCCCGCATGAAAGAAGATTACAAAGTGATAAGGGAAAAACTGGGTGGCCCGGGGGCATCGGCTAAAGCGGCGCAAATAATAGCAGAGGTTATTGCTCCATTACAAAAAACCGCGTAATGAAGCGAGCCGCTATACTTGCATTATTCCTCCTCGCCTCAAGCCTTGCATACTCTACCAGTGTAAGCATTCACATTTACAGCGACAAAACATTCTCTTCCGTCATATTCGCCCCTTCTGAAGGTAATTATATCCTGGAAGGCAATGACAAGAAAATTGACACATGCAACACCTCAGGAGTATATGAAATAAGCGTTTTAAACGATTCTATGTTGCAGGTAAAAAACCTTGACCATATTATAGGTACCTTTTCAAGGCTGCGTTTCCGGGGTTATGGCGCCAATAACCAATTTTATTTAAAACCATCGGAAGAAAAGACCAAACGCCTGTTCAGCGATGACCTTGTTCTTATTGCAGAAAAAGCAAATCTCAGATTGGTAAACATACTCGACCTTGAACGCTATGTGGCCGGGGTAGTGCAATGCGAAGCAGGATTAAGAAAACCCTATGAATATTATAAAGTGCAGGCGATTATATGCCGCACATACGCGCTCAATAACCTTGCCCGCCATATAGATGAAGGCTTCGAGCTTTGCGATTTGGTGCATTGCCAGGTTTACCAGGGCGATACGCACAACAGCGATATTTTAAAAGCGGTGGAAGCGACCAAAGGCCTTGTCCTGGTAGATGAAAACAACCAACTGATTAATGCCGCCTTTCATTCCAATTGCGGAGGGCAAACCATTAATTCGGAGGATGTATGGAATAAGCCATTGCCCTATTTGCGGGCGAGGGAAGATACATTCTGCATTCACGGCCCGGCCGCGAGATGGCAAAAACAAATTACACTGAAAGAATGGAAAAACTATCTTGCAAAAAAGGAAGAAACATTAAAAAAAGACCCTGCTCCCGCCGCACACTGGGATTCCATTCCTGTTGGCAGAAGGGTTTACCTATATGATAAGGGCTATTTGATTCCCTTAAAAGATATACGAACCGACTGGAACCTGCATTCCACCTATTTTACCATTACCAAAGAAGGGGAAAATATTGTCTTAAACGGGCGCGGCTATGGCCATAGAGTTGGGTTATGCCAGGAAGGCGCTATTCACATGTCGCAGACCGGTTATAACTATGAGCAGATCTTGCACTTTTATTATAATAATGTGCAACTGATAAATTATTCTATTCTGTTTAACTGACATGGATATTAAACGCGGCCAAATACCCATTGCTCGCCTTATTTTACCCTTCGCCTGCGGAATAGCATTCGCGCTTCATTATGCAGGGTATATTGCTTTTGTTTATGCTTCACCTACCCTGTTTCTTTTATTGCTTTTATACTATTTATATTCTGCAAAACATGATGCCGGATACAATAACCGTTGGATTTTCGGGGCGCTTATCGGGGCTTTTTTATTTTGCGCCGGGTATTCTTTCACTCTGTTGCATACACCATCTGAAAAAGTTACTGACATTGGCAAACACCTGGAGAATGACCCGCACAGTTTTTTGGTTTCCATTATTTCATCGCCAAAAGAAAAAGACAAATCAATTAAAGCCGTCGGCGAGATAAAAGGGATAATAAATCACGGGCAATTGCTGAAAAACACAGGTAAGGTAATGTTTTCCTTTCAGAAGGATACTATTGGAGATACTATCCGCTATGGGGATTTATTGGTGGTACATACCCGGTTAAATGCTGTTAAACCGCCCATGAACCCTGATGAATTTGATTACAAACATTACCTTGAACAGAATGGCATTTATTACGAGGCCTTTGTGCCCAGGCATTCATTTTCATATACCGGGCAAAGCGACATATCGCCCTTGTTACGTTTTACTGACCGGTGCAGGCATAAGCTGATTGAGCTATTAAATGACAGGATAAAAGGCAATGAAGCCGCTGTTGGCTCTGCCATATTATTAGGCTACCGAAACGAACTTTCTCCTTCGGTTATTGAAGAATTTACCGATAGCGGCACAGTTCATGTAATTTGCGTGGCCGGACTGCATGTTGGTATAATCTACTGGTTGCTAAACCTCCTTTTCTTTTTCTTCGACAGGTTTAAATATGGCAAAATTGCCCGTACCATATTACTATTAGCGCTATTATGGCTATATGCTTTGTTTACCGGCTTGGCTACCCCTGTAATCAGGGCTACCGTAATGTTTAGCTTCTTATTAGTGGGAAAGCAGTTCAGCAGGTACTCAAATTCTATAAACACACTAGCGGCATCGGCTCTGTTAATGCTTTTGATAAACCCATTCTCACTTGCTGATACCGGGTTCCAGTTGTCTTATTTATCGGTGCTTGGCATATTGGCTATATACCCTGTATTTATCAGCCTTCTAAATCCTCGTACATTTATTCTCCGCAAAATATGGGAATTAGCCTGTCTTTCAGCATCAGCGCAATTATCAATCGCTCCCCTTTCCCTGCTATATTTTCACCAATTTCCTAATTATTTTATCCTTACCAATTTACTTATGGTGCCACTGCTTTCAGTGGTAATATATTCCGGTATTTTATTTTTCATCACCGCGCACATACCTTATCTCTCAACATTCATCACTTATATCTTTCATAAAAGCCTCTTGCTTATAAATTTGTTTGTAGGGCAATCGAACCACTTACCGCTATATGTAACCAAAGGAATTTTTATCTATCCTATTGAAGCTATTTTATTATTTTCTGCCATCCTGTTTTTATATTTGTTTTATCATAATAAAAAATACAGTACGCTACTATTTTCATTAACAGCTTTAACTCTTTTCTCATGCATTAGGGTATATGAAAGCATTGCCCATTCACGCCAGCAGATGTTTGTGGTATATAATATCTATAAACACCCTGCAGCGGCTTTTATTTCAGGCAGGCAATGTATTATGCCTTTCGGCAATATTGATTCAACCGATTTTAATTACCATGTTCAATACCACTTTTGGGAGAAAGGCATCAGAGATACTTGTTCACTAAACAAAGATACTTCTGCCATATTGCTATCAGGCAAATTAGCTGTGCAACATAACTTCATCCAATTCAACGGGAAGAAATATGTTTTCATCCGCAATGATGATGATATTCCGGATAGCCTGCAAAAGTTTCCTGTGCATTGTATTGTAGTATCAGCAGCATACAAACAAGGAATGGAGGCATTACAAAATGCTTTTACTTTCGATACGCTGATATTCGATTCATCTATTGCCCCATCGCGATTAAAGAAGTGGAAAAGAGAATGTGATGAACTTCATATACAATATTATGACGTAAGTAAGCAGGGGGCATATGTGGAGAATGGGTAATTCATTACCAATACGCAACTCTATAAGAATTACAAATTATAATAATTTTACTCTTCTATGGATAAAAAAAAATTAGCCGGAAAAGTATTTGATACCATGTGGGCCAATGACCATTTCAGCCAATGGCTTGGCATTGAACGCATAAAAACAGAACCCGGCCATTGCATATTGAAAATGAAAGTGAGAAAAGATATGCTCAACGGCTTTGGCATTGCGCATGGTGGAATAACATATTCCCTTGCCGACAGCGCCCTTGCATTCGCGTCAAATTCGCATGGAAGAAAAGCTGTATCGGTTGAAACATCCATATCGCACACTGAACCCCTGCACGAAGGAGATATAATTACCGCAACAGCGGAAGAAATTAAAGTTTCCAATAAAATTGGCATTTACCATGTTACCGTTACCAACCAGGAAAATGAAATAGTGGCTCTTTTCAAAGGTACGGTCTATCGTACTTCAGGGGAGTGGTTTCAGCACAATTAGTAATTAGGAGTTAGTAATCAGAAACGGCGAAACCCTTATTAACTCAAATAAAAAAACAAAACATATAATCTGTGAATCTGCGGCAATCTTCTTTCATGCAAGTTTTAAATTTATACAGCGTCTAATAATAATTACAGTAAGCTCAATAAAATTTATGAATCTACACAAGACTTTTTCCTGCTTTACAACCATGGTAACACTTGCCCTGTTTTCCGGCTGTGCCCCACAGGATATTTATAAAAGTAACCGGCAAAAAACACCCGTTACCATTGATGGAAAAACCAATGACTGGGAGGTGCCGCTGAGGTTCTTCGACTCTAAAACCAAACTCAATTATACGGTTACCAATGACGCGGATAATCTCTATATATGCATACGGGCGACGGATGATGATAATGTATCGGGTATTACACGCAGAGGTTTACAGATATGGATTGATACTACAGGCAAAAAGAACCACCAGGTAGGAATATTATGCCCCATTCCAAAAAAGAACGAAAGTTCTTCTGCCGGGAACGGAGGCAGGCACCAGGGCGGCGAGGGCGAAAATTCAGGCGATAATAGCCAGCAGCAACTTTCGCCATATACCGGCGTAACTGATACGGCAAGGTTAAACCGTATTCACCGCCATTTTATAGAGAGTGCAAAAGAGATGCATGTGTCAGGTTTTAAAACAGTGCCCGACGGAATACTAGAACTGCCAAATATGTATGGAATTAATATTGGCGTAAGCTGGGATAATTCAAATGTACTGGTATATGAAGTGGCAATTCCGTTTAAATCATTTTTTAAATATCCTCTTTTACTTTCCGATAGCTCCAGGGTAATTAATATATCTTTCAATTTCACCATTACACCAAAACGAACCGGAGGTGGCGGAGGATATGGGGGTAGCGGAGGAGGCATGGGCAGAGGCATGGGTGGCGGCGGAATGGGAGGAGGCATGGGTGGCATGGGCGGAGGTATGGGTGGTGGCCGGCACGGCGGCGGTGGAGGAGGCGGTGGCGCTGCTGAGCCCGAACCTGAAAGTATATGGACAGCGTTTCATCTGGCAACCAAGTAATATTCCTAACCACAGAGACACAGAGCTCACGAGAAATACAGAGATGAGTATTCAAAAACATATACCTGAAATCTCATTCAAGAAAGTTTGTGAAATTTTCTCTGTGCCTCTTCGCGCTCTCCGCGTCCTCGTGGTTATAATTCTTTCCTTTTTATTTTGCCAACGCTCTGCTACAGCGCAAACATATTCTTCCATATACGGAAAAATAGTGAACGATTCGAACCGCGCCCCTTTAATTGGCGTGGGCATTACCTTATATACCCCGGATAGCCTGAAGCAGGTTACAGTCATGACAGGAAATAACGGAGTCTTTATGTTTAATAATGTACCTGCGGGAAAATATAAATTGAGGGCTACCTATATAGGTTTTCAAACAATTATTACAGATGTAAATGCATACAAGCCTACAGTGAATGCCGGCCAGTTCAGGATGAAGTGGATACCTACCACCATAGGAACCGCAGTAATAGTGGGCAAGGTAATACCGGTTGAACAAAAGGGCGACACTACAGAATTTAACGCGGATGCATATAAGACCCAACCTGATGCGACTACGGAAGACCTGGTAAATAAAATGCCGGGAGTAAGTTCGCAAAATGGCTCGGTAACTGTAAACGGGGAACAGGTGGCACAGGTATTGGTTGACGGGGAGCCTTTTTTCGGCAACGACCCGACTATAGCATTGAAAAACCTTCCCGCCGAGGTAGTTGATAAAATACAGGTATTCGATAAACTGAGCGACCAGGCACAGTTTACAGGCTTTGACGACGGGCAGTCGCAGAAGACCATAAATATAGTAACCAGGAAAAACAGGCGAAACGGTCAATTTGGCAAAGGATATGCCGGTTATGGAACCGATGGGCGATACCTTGCAGGGGGCAACTTTAATTCATTTGAAGGCGCCAGCAGGTTTTCCATTATAGGGCTTGCGAATAACGTCAACCAGCAGAATTTTGCTACTGAAGACATATTAGGCGCATTGGGTGGTGGCGGCGGACAAGGCCGAGGCGGGCAAGGCAGGGGCGGCTCTGGCGGAATGGGAGGCGGAATGGGAGGTAACGGCGGCGGCGGTGGCTCAGCAAGTGGTACCGGGTATTCATCGGGGATGAATAATTTCCTGGTAGGGCAGCAGGGTGGTATTACCACAACAAATTCCATAGGCTTGAATTACACCAATATGTGGGATAGCAATAAAGTGCGCCTTACGGCAAGCTATTTTTTCAATAACGCGGCTAATACCAATAATACCCAGTCATCCACTATTTACACCGGAACACAAAACGGGAACATACTCAACGATACCAACAAAACAAACAATACCAATTACGACCAGCGCTTAAATGGTCGTTTCCAGTGGAACATGGATTCTGTCAATTCTTTAATCATAACATTCAAGGGTACCATACAGCAGACAACAGCCTCAACTTCCCTCGGGGAAAGTTCTTTATTGGGAGATATGGTGCAAAGCCTCTCAACAACCAATAACTCATCGGGCAATAAGGGATATGATTTTACAGAAAATGTTCTCTTCATGCATAAGTTTCATAAAAGAGGAAGAACCATATCGCTTAACCTCGGCTCTGATGTAAACAATAAAAATACTCCGGGCAGTTTATATGCCTTGAACGGGAATTTAAGAGATACGGTATTCCTGAATTCAGTGCTAAACCAGCAATATACCCAGGTTACCCAAGGAACAACATTGTCATCAAGCGTATCATATACCGAGCCGGTAGATTCTTTCAGCCTGTTCCAGTTTAATTACAGCCCATCTGTTGTTTACAGCAATACCGATAAAGCGACCAATAACTTCGATTCTATTACAAACACATTTACCCAGTTCGACACTTCGCTGTCAAACAAATATAATAGCACCTACCTTACACAGTCAGGAGGTGTAAGCTACCGGTTAAGCAAAGGGAAAAAAATTTTTGTAATGCTCAGCGCCAATCTGCAATACTCCACGTTAAGTTCCCGGGAGGAATTTCCGGAGGTGATACCGGAATTATCGAGAACCTACCTGGCAGTTATTCCGAGAATGGTATTTAATTACCGCTTCACACAAAACAAAAACATCCGTGTAATATTCCAGTCATCCATTGCCCCACCAAGTGTTTCGCAATTGCAGAATGTGGTGAACAACAGTAATCCTTTATTGCTGAATACCGGTAACCCTGACCTGAAGCAAAGCCATTCAGAGCTTTTCACAACACGGTATGGCGCCACCAATGCAAAGCAAGGCAGTACATTTCTTGTTTATTTAAACGGAACATATATTACAAACTATGTGGGTAACACAAGTTTTATACCCACAAAGGATACCACTTTCACAGGCGGAATAGTTGTGCCCAAAGGCTCGCAGCTTTCCATGCCTGAAAATTTACAGGGATATGTAAGCGCCAGGTCATTTATAACTTATGGCAGAGCCATATTCCCGCTTAAAATCAACCTGAACCTGAACGGAGGCGAGACCTATACAAGAACTCCCGCCCTGATAAATGATGTGCCAAACTTTTCAACCAATTACACTACAAGCGGGGGAATAGTTATAAGCAGCAACATAAGTGAAAAGGTTGACTTCACCCTGTCATATACCGATAATTACAGCGTGGTAACAAATACCCTGCAAAACCAGGCAGACGATAATTACCTGAGCCAGGTCTATTCGGGAAAAATAAATATCATCATGTTTAAAGGTGTTGTCTTTAATACAAGCTTAACACAGACAGCTTATACCGGCCTTACGCAGGCTTATAACCAATCGGTATTGTTATGGGGCGGCTCACTGGGCTATAAATTCCTGAAAAAGCAGGCCTTGTTGTTATCGGTAAGCGCATTCGACATACTTAACCGGAATAAAAGCATTTCGCGCACCGTTACCGACACATATATACAGGACAGCCAGACACAGGTATTGCAACGCTATTTCATGTTCAATATACAATACAACATAAGAAATTATAAGAGACCGAAAGCTCCCGGTGCACCCGCTCCGGAAAATTCACAGCCACCCGGAAAATAACCTGACTTTAAATTATAATCCTTTTTCCGGGTTAGCCTGCATATTTTCATTTTTTCCGGGTTTTTCTGCTTCAGCGGATGCATTTCTGCCAAACCTGTATGTAACTGCCAGTGTCGCAATACGTGAATCTCTCTTTACTGAATAGCTTTCATTATAGTTAAGTAAGCTACTTTCAGAATTAAAGATGTTGGTGTAAAAAATATCGCTGATATTCATCTTAATTGTGCATCTCTCATTCATAAATTTCCCCATAATGCCCGAACCTGCCGACCATCTTGGTAATGAAGAGAAATATCCCCAGAAACCACCGGAGCTGTATTGTCCGCTCAATTCAAGCGTAAATTTCTTCCCGATTGAAAAATTATTGTCGCTGTTGCACCTGAAAATAGCCCTGCCTGTATTAATAGGCGTCAGTGAAACATCGGCTATATACTGGTTGTAAAAAACTTCAGCATAATTATTGCTCATCCACCATTTTTCAGGCCTGGGATTGGCAGAAATATTGAACCCGTAATAATTGCTCCATTGCAGGTTTTCCTGGGTAATCAGTGTTATACCGGGTTCATCCGGCGCAGGAATATGCACTTCCTCTTCAGGATTTTGCGTACCGGCGTAACTCAGGGTAAAAACATAAATACCCTTATATACGTCCGATACATTTACATCATACACATATTCAGGTATCAGCTCCGGGTTACCTTCCCTGTAAGTAGTCGGGTTGAGATAATCCTTAAACGGGTTCAGTTCATCGTAATCGGGCCTGTTTATACGCGTGCCGGTTGACACTTCAAGATTATTATGCGAATTCAATGTGTCAGCGTATGTTACATGAGGAAACCAATTGAGGTAATTGCGGTTAATCTCTTCCCTGGTATTAACTACGTTACCCGTGGCAATAGTTTGCGCAGCCCGCAGTCCTGCAGAAATACTGCCTCGCTTTAATGACTTGGAATAAGTGATATAGCCGGCAATTATATTCTCATTATATGTAAAATCTTCTGTCTGGGTAGTGTCAGCGGGAGCTGAGCTGCTGCTGCCAAGAAAAAATTTTGTGTCCGCATCGAGTGTAACATAACTTGTTTTCACACCGGATTCAAATTTTCCATTATTTTTTGAAAGAGCGCTGTAATCGGCCTGGAAAATATATGCCTGGTCATAAAATGGTAATTCGCCGTATAACAGCGGAGGCTGAAGATTGGAGCTTTCGCCCGGAGGGTAATTGTTAACATACTCTTGCACATCGTTGGCCAGATAATTCATGTAATCGGCGCTTGCGCTTAATATTCTATGCCCGGCAGAATCGTATTTATGCCTGAAATTAATATCAATTACATACTGCGAAAAACCACCACTGTCTGAGGATGTGCCTGACGAATGTGAGGCCGGTGAGTATCCGCTGTCAATAGTTGAATTGCCGGTTCCATCAAACCGGTATTTCCTTGTTGTTACATCTGTGGTTATTCCAAATGTTGTTTTGCCGGAAGCATAAAAGTCTGCTCCCGCATGAATAATATTAAAATAATTGCTGACTTTATAACCGGTATATTGCCGGGCAGATTCAATTAATTCCGGTCCATTATAAAAATTCTGTTCCATGGCGACATCTTTCAGGTCTTTCCGGTATGAATAATTGTAGTTTACAAAAAGATTGAAATACTTTGTGCGGTCATTAAAAGCAAACCCTCCGTTTGCTTTAGGGTAAATCCCCTGACCAAAAGAGCCGGTAACAGTTCCGTTTATGCCAAGTTGTCTGTCTTTTTTAAGTATTATATTAATAATACCACCCGTTCCCTGTGCGTCATACTCCGGGCCGGGGTTTGTAATAAGTTCAATTTTTTCTATTGCGTCGGCAGGCATGGCTCGCAGCATATCTGCAAGTTCACTGCCGGACATAATTACTTTTTTGCCGTCAATCATAACTGTTACACTGGGTTTTCCCTGTAAATTTATATTATCATCCTGGTCAACTATAACCCCAGGCGCCCGCTCTAATACATCCATGGTGCTGCCTCCGGCGTTCACAGGGCTTTGACCCACATTAATGACTGTCATATCAGGTTGTTTATCAACAAAGGGAATTTTTGCAGTAACGGTAACTTCATTCAGCACTTTAGTATGCAATACTGCATCGGGCATAACGACATTTAACCTGTCATCGCTTATTATAAAGGGTTCCGATGTATAATCCTCGAATCCCAATTGGGTTATATAAATAAAATAGCTCCCTTGTTTCACATTTATAAACTGCACTTTGCCATCTGAGCCGGAAAATGACGACAGTGCCAGCGATGAATCCCTGGTTTGCATTAACTGTACAAAAAGTCCGTCAACCGGTTTCTTTTGTTCGTCAATAAATTTAGCATTGACAGTACCCATGGGCCTTTTCTGCGCATCGGATAAAATATTGCAAAAAAGAAAAACCAGCGGCAGAATGAAAGGCAGTTTTATTTTACCGTATTGCATAAACCTTATTAGGAGATAGAAAATAAAGATAATCATTTACTTGGACTGTAACATTCCGCAAACTCAATTTTCAATTTTTAATTTTATACCTTCGCAACGATATTTACCAAAATACGAATTATGAAAAAAGCATATATTTTTCCGGGCCAGGGCTCACAGTTTAAGGGCATGGGCAAGGACTTATACGAGAACTCCGCTGCGGCAAAAGAGCTGTTTGAAAAAGGCAATTCCATATTGGGTTTTCGCATCACTGATATAATGTTTGAAGGCACAGAAGAGGAATTAAAGCAAACCAAGGTTACTCAACCTGCTATATTCCTTCATTCAGTGGTACTGGCTTTTACCATGGGAGATAAATTTACTCCCGATATGGTGGCAGGGCACTCGCTGGGTGAGTTTTCAGCTCTTACAGCCGCAAAAGCCATAAGTTTTGATGATGGGCTGACATTGGTTTATAAGCGCGCTATGGCAATGCAAAAAGCCTGCGAAGCCACACCATCAAGCATGGCAGCAGTGCTTGGGCTTGATGATGCTAAAGTAGAAGAGATATGCGCCACGATAAAAGATGAAGTGGTGGTGCCGGCAAATTACAACTGCCCCGGGCAATTAGTTATTTCAGGAAGCATTGCGGGAGTGACAAAAGCCTGTGAATTACTGAAGGCAGCAGGAGCCAAACGTGCGCTCTTATTACCTGTAGGTGGGGCATTTCATTCACCGTTAATGGAACCTGCCCGTGTTGAACTTTCAAAAGCAATTGAAGCAACCGTATTTAATAAGCCATTATGCCCTGTTTACCAGAATGTAAATGCCTTACCCGAAACTGAACCTGCTGCAATTATGAAAAACCTGGTAGCCCAGCTTACAGCGCCGGTACGATGGACGCAAACCATACAAAATATGAGCGCTGACGGAGCGACAATCTTTTATGAAGTTGGCCCGGGTAAGGTGCTGCAGGGACTTGCCAAAAAAATCGCATCGCAAGCTGAAGCAATGAGTGTATAAAAAAAGTAATGTTCCGCAATACTGCGGAATCCCGCAGAAATGCGGGAAATATTGAATAACGAATATTGAATGTTGAAGTGAACAGCCATAAAAAAATTAATATCAAGGCAATAATTCTTCTTTCTCTTGTTCTTTTCTCTGCGGTATTTTCGGCATCAGCCCAGGATATGCGGGAAGGTAAAAAGAAAAAAATACTCAGCGCGCTGGGTATTGCAGGCGGTATTACTTATGGCAAGGATAAATGGAACCCGGAAGGCCCCCTGGCGCAGGAAAAGTACTTGTTAGCGTTTAACGGGGCAATATTGGCAGAGTTTTTCCATCATCCCAGGTACCGCTGGAGAACGGAATTAGAATATAATATGATGGGGACGACAGAGATATTAAACAGCCCTTCGGGTGAGAAGGTTGTAAACCGTACTAATTATCTTTCATTCAATAATTATTTAAAAATAAGTTTTGCACAAACAAAATTTGTTCCCTATATATTAGTCGGGCCACGCCTGGAATATCTTTTGAGCAGGCAGGCAGCGGTTTACCAGCCTGAAATCAGCCAATTTAACCTTCTGCATGTAACAGGTTCAGTTGGAGTCGGCGCTGAAGCGATGTGGAAAAACCCTTTAAGGCCATTTATAGAGGTATTATATAACCATGATATTATGCCATCCTATTCGAGTTACTATGCTGATGGTTTGCTTCCGACCAACATAGTTTACAGGGCATACGAACTAAGAATTGGATTAAAGTATTTCTTTGACGGGCAGACTAAAGATGCATGCCCCAAGGTTATTAACCCTGCGGGAAATTAGGCTTTTATTGCTTTTTCCAGTTCGGCAACTATTTTTCCGGTAGCGCCGCTACCGCCATATATGTATGCTTTTGCAGCATCACCGCATTTCTTCCTTAAGTCATTATCTTTTAACAAAAGTTCCATTTTATTGCCTAATTCTGTTTCAGATGAAACAGAAAAACCTGCCTGAAGCCTTATCAAATCAATTGCTTCGTTAAACTTGTGATAGTTTGGGCCAAATAATACCGGAATTCCGAACACAGCAGCTTCAGGCAGGTTGTGTATGCCTTTTCCGAATCCGCCTCCGATATATGCTACATCGGCATAATGGTATAATGATGAAAGCATACCCATTTTATCTACTACCAGCACATTACTGTTTCCTGCTTTTCCTGCATTAACCTCTGAATACCTGTCAGCGCTGAATTGCTCTGTAACCTGTTTTATATGCTTCTCCCCTATTTCATGAGGAACAATAAGCAGTTTGATTTTTTCACCCGAAGCTATCAAACGATTATAAACGGCATGAATAAGGTTTTCATCCTCTTCCCATGTGCTGCCACAAATCCAAAGCTTGTTGCCGTTTTTAAGAGATTCAATAATGTTATCGGCTTTAGCCTGCCCGGCAATGCTTATTACCCTGTCAAAGCGCGTATCACCGGCAACGGTAATATTTTCAACACCTGTAGCCTTCAAAATTTTTTCAGAATCTGCATCCTGTAAAAATATCCTGTTGTAGCTATTCAATTGTTTCCTGAACCATGCCCCATACCATTTGAAGAAGTACTGTTCAGCTCTGAACCTGGCTGAAATAAGATATATGAGAACACCTTTATTACCCAACATATGCAGATAATTGTACCAGAACTCATACTTAACAAAAACGGCAATTTGAGGATTAATAATCTCAATAAACCTTTTAGCATTAGCATAAGTATCGAGGGGAAGATAAAACACATAATCGGCTGAAGAATAATCTTTCCTGACTTCGTAACCTGAAGGCGAAAAAAAAGTGAGCAGAATTTTATATTGAGGGAATTTTTGCCTGAATGCTTCAATCACCGGCCTGCCTTGCTCAAACTCACCCAACGAGGCGCAGTGATACCATATTAATGGCGCCTTGTTGCCTTGTAATGACTTTTGAAGATTACTGAAAATATTGCTTCTGCCGGCTCTCCATTTTTTTGCCTTTTCATTAAAAAGACTTGCAACCAGTATTGCAAAACCATAAAACCGTATTCCAAGTGAGTATATGAATTTCATTGATTCGCTTTTAATTCTCCCGACCATGTTTTAAAATCCGGGAATTTCGTTGCAATATCAACTTTCTTATCAAAAATACCATATACTGCCGACCCGCTGCCCGTCAATGACGTATACAGGGCGCCTTCTTTATATATTGTATTCTTTACTTCTTCAATCAAGGGATATTTTTCAAAAAGAGGTTTCTCAAAATCATTACTAACACTGTTTTCCCACTCCCCGGGCTTTTTACTCAGAATTGCGGCTTTCAATGAATCATTCCTTTGCTTAGGCGAAACAAGGCCATAGGCAAACGGTGTGCTTATAGGTATTTCCGGGTAAACAATGGCAATAAAATAACTGCCTAAGTCGAGTTTTATTGCCTCCGTAACTTCACCTCTGCCACTGGCCAATACGGGTATATTCTCAATAAAAAATACACAATCGCTGCCAAGAGTAGCCACATAGCTTTTCATCTCTTCGTTTGAAAGCTTTAAGTCGAACAGATTGTTCAGCATCTTCACAAAGTGAGCCGCGTCAGAGGAACCTCCTCCCAAACCGGCGCCAATCGGGATTGCCTTATGCAACCACACTTTTACCGAAGGGAGTTTGTATTTTTTTAACAGAAGCTTATACAACTTAACGCATAAATTATCATCATTTCTTCTTCCCGGAACCGGAATACCTGAAAGGTTCAGTTCTATTTTGCCATATCCATCCACCGGTATTAATTCAAGGGCATCGCTCCAGCCTATAGGATAAAATATACTTTCGATATTGTGATAGCCATCCGCTCTCTTTTCAAGAATACGCAACCCGATATTTATTTTAGCATTGGGGAAACAAATCATATCATTTCAGATTTTGCCCGCGTTTTAATATTGCCTTGTTGATCCGCTTGACCAACATTGGGCCTTCATAAATAAATCCCGTATAAAGTTCCACCATCATTGCACCTGCATCAAGTTTCTCAATCGCATCTTCGGGAGAATGTATGCCTCCGGAAGCAATGATAGGAAAGGAGCCTTTTGATTTCTCATGCAAATATTTTACAACTTCGGTAGAGCGCTTTTTCAATGGCAGCCCGCTTAATCCGCCTGCCCCAATAGCATCCACTCCACCCGATTTTAATCCTTCGCGGGAAAGGGTAGTATTGGTTGCAACAACTGCAGCTATGCCACATTCAGGAACAATTTCAATAATATCATCAAGCTGTTCATTGGTCAAATCAGGCGCTATTTTCAGAAATATGGGCTTGCTTTTTGCCTTGCTTTTATTTTTTACCTGCAGGTCTGACAATATTTTTTTCAAGGGTTCTTTCTCCTGTAAGCTGCGCAAGCCGGGAGTATTTGGCGAGCTTACATTTACCACAAAAAAATCTACATATTCAAACAAAGCGTCGAAACATTTTTCATAATCCAATGCAGCTTCTTCATTGGGAGTGACTTTATTCTTACCAATATTTCCACCGATTGTAATTTTAGTTTTCCTTTTTTTTAACCGCTCCGCAATTTTCTGCGCCCCGTCATTATTAAATCCCATTCGGTTTATCAAGGCTTTATCAGCCGGGAGCCGGAATGAGCGCGGTTTGGGGTTACCGGGCTGAGCCAATGGTGTAACCGTCCCTACTTCTACAAAACCGAATCCAAGGTATTCCATTTCATGAAAAAAAGTGGCGTTCTTATCAAAACCCGCTGCAAGCCCGACAGGGTTGGGAAATTTCACCCCGGCAATTTCTCTTTGCAATAATGGATGCTCCAGTGTAAATACCTTTTTTATAATTGTATTTACAATAGGAATAGCGCAGGCAATTTTAAGCAAACGTATTGTAAATGCATGGCTGACTTCAGGAGAAGTAAGAAAGAGAACAGGCCGTACAAATACTTTATACATATTCTATCTATAAAAAAACTCCTGCCGGGTATTCAATTTTCGACAGGTATAATCCGCAAGCCGGAACAGATGCCCCGGCCCGCGAACGGTTTTTGTTTTCAATAATACGACAAAAATCCTCTACTGTGCATTTTCCGTTGCCAACATTTATCATAGTGCCCACAATAGCGCGTACCATGTTCCGCAAAAACCTGTCTGCGGTAATGGTAAATATAAGTTTATTGCCATCCTTTTCCCAGTGTGCATATTTAATTGTACAATTATCTGTTTTATTTTGGGTACGCGTCTTTTTAAAACTTGAAAATTCTTTATACTCTTTCAGGAACTTTGCAGCTTCATTCATTTTTTTAACATCAAGCCTGTGCGGAAAGTGCCAGGCAAAACCAAGCAGAAATGGGTCTTTACGGGAAGTAATCACATATTTATAAGTTCTTGAAACGGCATCAAAGCGGGCATGGGCAGTTGGCTTAACCGCCATAATATCATGGAATGCAATGTTAAAAGGTATAACCGAATTAAATTTGTAAAGCCAGGTTTCTTTATTTTCAATCAAATCTTCTGCCGGTGTATCAAAATGAGCGTAAAGTTCTTCGGCATGCACACCTGCATCAGTTCGCCCGGCGCCCTGCAACGAGACAGGATGCCTGAGGATTTTCTCCATTGCTTTCACACAAATCTGCTGAACAGTTTTATCGGCATTAGCCTGGCTTTGCCAACCGTGGTAACCTGTACCCGTAAACACTATTTTTATAAAATATCTCAATCCGGGCACAAAAATAAACCAAATAGGAAATGATACCCGAAATAAAATTATCAGAAACCGAGGTAAAAATCGCGGGTAAGGTGTTTGTACTCGGTTGTAAATGAACGGTCAGAGTTTTCAATTACGAGTACGCTCTCAAAAAAAGGCCTTTTGTGAAAGGCAAATTGCATAAGCACACGCTTTGCAGGTTTAGCTGAAGTTGTTTTAACCCGCATCACCCGTATGGGGTAAAAACCATTTTCTTTGGCAATCTCTGTAAATTCCTCCGATTCCTTTTCCGGAAGAATGGTAGCAAATGCTCCGCTATTATAAAGGAGTTTTTTAATGCCTGTTATCAGTTCCTCAAAGGTTAAAGAACCTGTATGGCGGGCTTTGGTACGTTGTTCGGAAGCAGATTGCAGGGAATTGGAAAAATAGGGCGGATTGGTGACTATGGCGTCATACATTTTAGTGCTGGAACTGACAAAATCCTGGAATGAAGTATGATAAACATCAAGCCTGTCCTTCCATTTACAGTTGCTACAATTCTCAGTTGCCTGGCCATAGGCGTTTTCCTCAATTTCAATGGCATCAATATGAGCCAGGCAGCGCTGCGCCATCATCATAGCTATAATACCGGTTCCTGTACCGATATCGAGTACTCTTCCCGATGGGGGCAAATTGGCCCATGCCCCAAGCAGCACCGCATCGGTACCTACTTTCATGGCGCACCTGTTCTGCTTAACTATAAATTTCTTAAAGACAAACGAATCGCCACCGGCCATATAAAATTTAAGGGTTAACTTAGGGTCATAATGAATTACCGGTTTCAAAGATATAACATAAACTTGAAATTAAGTAACTTAATCTAATAAATACAGCCATTCATCGCAATTGCTTTATATACATATCTTTGCCTGAACTTAGTTTTTGTGCTTATTTCCGGAAAAAAGGAGCTGAAATGATAAAAAAACTACTTAAGATTATAAGAGGTTACTCTGTTATCAACATCCCTGTCAGAACTGTTATAAAGTGGCGTTACTGGTTCAGTAAAAAAACATTTGTTTTTTTTTCAATTCACTGGCCTGTTTATGGTATTATCCGTTTCGGTTTACCCAATGGCAAAAAGGTTAAAATTTATTCCCGCGGAGATGATTTTGTTTCAACGCAGGCATTTTGGAAAGGATACGATGGCTATGAAGGCCCGTCTGTCAGGCTTTATTATCATCTTGCGGCCAAATCATCGGTAATAATTGATATTGGAGCTAATGTCGGATACTACACACTTATCGGGGCCGGTGCAAATAACAATGCTTCAGTCTATGCTTTTGAACCTGTTCCAGCCATTTATGAAAGGCTTGAAAAGAATATAGGGTTAAATAATTATAAAAATGCAGTACCAATCAATTCAGCAATTGGCAATTCAGAAATTCCCTTAAAATTCTACCTGCCAAATACTAAAGGAATGGCGCACGCCGGCTCTACTAAAAAAGGGTGGGCCTCTGACACGATTGAAATCGAAGTAAAATCATATTCTTTAGACAATTTTAAATCAACCCAAGGAATAAAACGGATTGACCTGGTTAAAATGGATTGTGAATTCCACGAAGTGGAAGCATTGAATGGTATGCAGTCTATTCTTAAAACCGATAAGCCATTAATTATTATGGAAGTACTTTTCCCGGAAGGCAAAGAAAGTAAAGGTCATTTTGAGAATAATTACTATTTGGAGATTGAACGTATCATGAAAGAAAACGGCTACTACTTTTATCTTATCAGCGAGACGGCCTTAATAAGGCTTGATTCGTTAGAATATAATCCCGATGAAAGGAATTATCTCTTCTCTGCTAAAAAATCGCCCCATATTTACCTTTCATTTTCAGATATGGACACCTTGTCGGGCAGCATTTTATAAATTGATGGAATCTGCACTTAAAAACAATATAAAATTGCACCTGTAAATTATACTTTATTGTCTGTCAAAATTCATTACTTTTGCCCGTGTTATAAAAATCAGGTTAAACCTACAACGTAAAACATAATTATGAAATTCCTGGTCTGCATCAGCAACGTACCCGACACCACCACAAAAATCACATTTACTCCCGATGGCAAAGCATTCAATAGCGCAGGCGTTCAGTTTATCATTAACCCATACGATGAAATGGCGCTTACCCGTGCACTCGAAATAAAAGAAGCACAGGGCAGCGGAACCGTTACTGTTATACATGTCGGCCCCCCATCAACCGACCCTACACTGCGAAAAGCGCTTGCAATTGGCGCAGACGATGCCATACGCGTAAATGCTGAACCGGTTGATGCGCTTTTTGTAGCCAGCCAGGTTGCAGCAATAGCTAAAAATGAAAAATACGATGTTATTCTTACCGGGCGTGAGTCAATAGATTATAACAGCGGACAGGTAATGGGAATGATTGCCGAGTTAATGGGAATACCTTCTGTAGCCGTGGCTACAAAACTCGAAATCAGCGGTACACAGGCAACATTGGAGAGGGAAATAGACGGTGGAAAGGAAATAGTAACTGTTTCTATACCCTTTGCAGCCAGCGCCCAAAAAGATATGGCCGAGCCGCGTATTCCTAATATGCGGGGTATTATGAGCGCCCGTACCAAGCCCCTTAAAGTTGTTGAACCAACTGCAACCGATAAACCGACAGCCTCGCTGGCCTTCCAGAATCCCCCTGCAAAGACCGCCTGCAAAATGATTGACCCCGAACATCCGGAGGAATTAATAAAATTACTCCATACCGAAGCCAAAGCCATTTAATACCGAAAATAAATATACCTATTATGTCAGTACTTGTATTTGCAGAAACATGGGAAGGGAAATTCAAAAAGCCTTCATTTGAAGCAACTACCTACGCTTTTGAATTAGCCCAAAAAGTAAACGGAACCGTTACGGCTGTGGTGCTTGGAAATGCCTCAGAAGATGAATTAAAAAAATTGGCCGAATATGGCTGTTCCAGGGTATTGCATATAAATGATACCAGGTTATCTTCTCTTTGCGCCAGCGCCTATGCTATTGCCATTGCTGAAGCCGCGTCTAAATCTGGCGCTAAATATGTTGTGTTCTCTTACACCTACTCCGGTAAATCAATAGCCCCAAGGCTGGCTGCAAGGCTTAATGGAGGGCTTGTGGCTAATGCTACTGCCCTGCCGTCATCAGTCGAACCGTTTATTGTTAAGAAAAAATGTTTCTCGGGCAAGGGATTTACGGATGTGCAGGTAACATCGGGAATAAAAATAATAGGGCTTTCTCCCAATGCGCATCATATTGTTTCTAACCCTGCAAACATAACTATCGAGGCTTTTGCCCCTGCCATACCTGACACTGCGTTCGATACCAAAGTAAACGAAGTAAAGAAAACGTCAGGAAAAATAGTACTTACCGAAGCCGAAATAGTAGTATCGGGAGGAAGAGGGATGAAGGGACCTGAAAACTGGGGAATACTTGAGAACTTAGCCGATGCCCTCGGAGCAGCCACAGCCTGTTCGAAACCGGTAGCCGATATGAACTGGAGGCCGCATCATGAACACGTGGGACAGACCGGTATTACCATATCGCCTAACCTGTATATTGCGATAGGTATTTCCGGCGCAATACAACATCTGGCAGGCATCAGTTCATCAAAAGTTATAGTTGCTATAAATACCGATAAAGAAGCCCCGTTTTTTAAAATAGCCGATTATGGAATTATCGGCGACGCTTTCCAGGTTGTACCTAAACTTACAGAAGCAGTTAAACAATTGAAATCTTCCCACTGATAAAAAAGCGTATATTCGTATTACCGTAGCGGCATAGGAACAGATGTATGAAAAAAATAAAGTTAGACATAGTAGGTTTATCATATAGCCAGACACAATCGGGGGCTTATGCGCTTATCCTGAACGAGTCGAAAGGGAAAAGAAGGTTGCCCATTATCATTGGCGGCTTTGAAGCCCAGGCCATTGCCATTGAAATGGAAAACATGAAACCCAGCAGGCCCCTTACCCACGACTTATTCAAAAACTTTGCCGATACTTTCGAAATACAGCTTAAAGAAGTAATTGTTTATAACCTGGTTGAAGGTATTTTTTACGCTAAACTTATTTGCGCCCGCGATAATAATGAAGTGGAAATTGACGCGCGTACATCCGATGCCATTGCTCTTGCAGTGCGCTTTAACTGCCCTATTTATACTTATGAGTTCATACTTAATTCTGCCGGAATAATAATGGACGAAGATGTGGCGAAAGAAAAGGAAAAAGAAAGTACGGAAGCAAAAACTACAAAAGAACTGCCGGTTAAAGAAAAGGAAGAGGAAGACTACAGGAAAAAATCGGTTGAGGAACTGAAAGAGCTTTTACAAAAAGTATTGGGCAAGGAAGATTACGAAAAGGCTACGAAAATAAGGGATGAGCTTAACCGCAGAAAAAAATCTTAAAGCTGCACATACCAAAACTCCTGTAAATACGTTTTTTTAAAACACTTTAATTGCCAACGTATTTTGCAATCAAATTTCCTACATAATCATTTGCACAAGACAGTCGCATCGGTCACCTTAATCCTGTCGCTTACCATAGCGCTATTTTCATGCAAAAAAGAAACGCTTATCACCAATTCTTCTGCCAAACTGACTTTTTCTCAAACCCAGGTGCTTTTCGATACTGTTTTTACTACCATTGGCTCAACATTTCAATATTTTACCGTACACAATAACCACAACCAGCCCATTAAAATATCATCTATAAATTTATTAGGAAGCTATACGTCGCCTTTCAAAATAAATGTTGACGGTATATCAGGAACTTCTTTCAGCAATATTACTATACCTGCCAATGACAGTATTTTTGTATTTGTTACGGTTACCATTAACCCTACCAATCAAAATAACCCGGTTGTAATTTCCGATTCGCTTCAGTTTGTCACCAATGGCAACTACCAATTTGTTGACCTTACCGCGTGGGGACAAGACGCTTATTTTTACAGGCCCAATGTTTTTCCTCCCACAGGTCCCGCATATTCCAGTGTTCCCTGCAATGCAGTATGGACAAATGACAAGCCGCATGTAGTTTTTGGATACCTTGTGGTTGATTCAGGATGTACGCTTACTATGCAGCCCGGAACAAAAGTGTATATGCACAATAGCGCGGTACTATACGTAAACACAGGCGGTACACTGAACATCAATGGCGGGCCATTGCCATCAAACCCAGTTGTAACCATACAAGGCGACCGCTTAGAACCTGCATACCAGACTGAGCCTGGACAATGGGGAGAAATCCAACTCTCACCCGGAAGCATCAACAATACCATACAATGGGCCGTTATAAAAAACGGCACTATTGGTGTGGAGGCTGACACACTTGGAGCCAGTTCAAATCCTACCCTGACCATCAGCCACACTATTATACAAAGTATGAGCAACATAGGGCTTTTAGGTCAGGGCAGCTATATTAAAGGGTACGATATATGTGTGGCAGATTGCCAGTACTATTGCATTGATTTAAGCCTTGGAGGGAATTATTCCTTTGTGCAAAGCACTTTTGCCAATTACTGGAGCTATAGCCAAAGGCAAACCACTACCCTGCTGGTAAATAACTGGTACCAGGATATTTACGGCAATTACCAGTCAAGGCCGCTTACCAATGCTTATTTTGGAAATTGTATTGTTTGGGGCAGCCTAACGGAAGAACTGCAACTTGATTCTTCTCATGGAGGATTACAACCTTTTAAATATTTCTTCGATAATTGCGACCTGTTGACGCAACAAAATATTTATAATGGTTATCACTATTCAGTTGATAGTATTGCTAGTTCTGCCCCATCTTTTACCAGTACAAGTACAGACAATTATAGCTTAAGCAATCCTGGCCAATTTACAGGATATGGCAATCCTTTAATATGCAGCTCATATTGGGCTATATATGGGTCGGTTGACCTCAGTGGTTCAAACTCTTTTCAATGCCCTGCGGGTTTTGGGGCTTATTATTAATTTCTCAGAGAATCTCCATGTAGTTTGAGGTATTCACCTACCCTCTCGGCTATATTAGCGCGAATATTCATATAAAAAAGATTGAAATCGAAAATATGGTAACTGCCGGCTACGGATGAGTATTTCCATGGGTTCCGGATGTTTACCACCAACAGCCCGTTGCGGCATGCCGCGCCTGTTTCATTGGTATCAATTTTCTTGAAATTAAAAGGTACGCTGCCCAGATTGTATGCGGCGCTGATGTAATTGGTATCTTGCTTCCAGCTAAGGGGGTTAATACATACACCCCTGAAATACTTGCTTGCCATACCATCCTGCCCATCTTCCGATACTGTATTCCAACTCACATAACAGCCTGTTTCCTTAGCAGAATCGCATGGCTTTAGATATTTCAATGAATCCTTATTTATTTTGAATCCTACAAGATATGCAGCCACTAATTTTTGCTTTAAAGAAGTGGTATCAAAAAATTCTTTAATAAGATGGTATCCATGCAGGCACCCCTGGCTATGCCCTGCTATAATAACAGGGCGGCCATTATTATAATGTTTCATATAATAAAGAAAGGCAGCCTTTACATCACTATACGCAAGGTCAAGAGCTTTGGCGCCATCGCCTTTCTCATCTAAAAACGAACCAAAAACTGCTTGCCTGTACCGGGGTGCAAAAATCCTGCATGAGCCATTAAACAATCCTGCCTGCTCCCTGATTGCAGTCCAATCAATTATCCCATTCAAAAGCCTGCTATGGATATCCGCGTTCCATTGGTCAATCCGGATATCGAGAGTCGGATAAATATAAAACACATCCACTTTAGCGTTAGCCTGGTTATCGGTTAAGCCCGAGCCGGGCGGAACAGTATCGGCGGCATCATGCAGCCAGGGTAAGCTTGCCCAGGAATCTTCCTTGCTGTAATCGGGCGCCGGAGGAGGCATATATTCATCGAAACTATGCCAGGGCTTTAGGCACCCGCAGAGCATTAATACAAAAAACGCTAAAAAAACTTTATTTTTCATGAACCTTTTGTTACTACAAATGTATTAATGAATAGTGAGGTCATAACAATATTTTATTTTTTATGAATTCGCCAATAAAGTGGCTGTGATGACCTCACCAGGTTTATTTAATGGTATAAATAACAATATTCTGATACTTACCTATTCTATTATTAATAAAGTGAAGTAAAGATGTATGGGGCAAATAGGCAGTATCGTTAAGAATAAGATATTTTGCTCCCAATGCAATTATTTTTTTTACAACAGAGGAATCATTCATATTATACCCAAAGTCAGTGAATCCTTTTTGATCCATAAAATAAAGAGAGATATTAATACTTGCATCCGGAATACTGATTACTTTATCAGAACGCTCTATTCCTAATTCCCGAAGATAGGGAGATATAGTTTCCAGGGCTTTGTAATGCTCAGCATAATTTTCCTGCATCTTCTTAAGGTTGGCTGTTTCAAACCTGTTATTAAAGAAGGGTGAATGTTTTACCAAACCATCATCCGTTGAATATCTTATACGTGTACGATACCCAGTGTAATAAACAGAATATGCGAGGAGTATAATAAAAAACAATTTAACGCCTTTCATTTCAAGAATATGCGGGTATTTGTTTTTGAGGGCAAGCAGGAATGTAACCAGGATTATAGGGACTATTACCAGGAGGTTTATCAAATAATAGTCATGAACATCGAACACCTGGAACCATAATAAAACGTATACCAGTATACCGAGGAAAACAGATATCATAAGGAATAACAAAAACCGGGAAGTGCTTCTATAAAACACAACTGAAAACAGGAAGAAAAGAATACAAAATTTCAAACATAGCCTGTGCAGGAACAAATCAGATAAGTCTCCGAATAACAGGTTCGACCTGATTTCCCTGATTTTTGAGGAACTCATCTCCCATATTGGCAAGGCATTTGAACTAAACAGGCCTGAGTTATTGAGATTATTATAATGAATTACATATGCAGTCCAAAGGCAAACAGGAGTAATAACAAGAGTAAACGCAACCAGAGGCACAATTGTCCCGGTAAATATTTTCCCGCTTTTATTGAATTTATAAATATTCAATCGCTCCATTAAAAAAACAAATACAATAGGAATAAATGAAATCAAGGCAGTAATTTTGGTAAGCCCGGCAATCATAAAAAACAGCATACTTATTATAAAAACCACCCTCTTTTGCATTGTATAAAATTGATAGAAAAAATACCACCCTATAAAAGCGTATGACAGGGCAGGCACATCTGCCAGGTAGTTATTTCCATAATATGCATAAAGAGGAGAAGTAAAAAGAAATAAAGCAATAAAAATACCGAGAAAGTGATTATTCAAAATCCCTGAAGCAGTTTTATAAACCGCAACAAGCCCGGCATATAGAATTGTCAAATCAAGCATACGGAATAAGTATTCATGGTATCCGAATATTTTCCATAATATGGCTGCTGCATAATATAACCAGGGGCATTCGCTCGTCGAGGTTTTGCCATTCCCGTTTCTACCACACCAGTTAACAGAAGGACTAAAGAAATGCATACCTTCTTTATAATAATTCAGTGCAATTGATAAACAATCGCATTGGCGCCACTGATGAACGGAGAATGCCCTTTGAAAAAGGATATAAGGATAGTTGTAAATGAAAGAGATAACCACCAGAAGGGTTATAAAAACATAAATTGCCGGGATTTTCCGGATAGATGCCAACAGCATAGAGCGAATATAAAAATAAAACTTATTGTTCGGAAAATCAATAATCAGATAGCCATCGCATATAAAATATGCGAGAATTAATTCTGACGTACATATGTCCATTGGCCGGGTTATAGAGGTATTCTATTTTTTTATACATTTGCCAATAGAATTAAAGCTTAAAATAAAATATACTATGGCCTCACCTAAAGAAGTAAAAAAAGAAAGCCCGAAAATGCAGTTTGCCTTTGACAAAAAGAACTACATGATTCTTATTGCAGGCGTTATTCTTTTAATCATTGGTTTTATCACATTGTCAGGCGGAGGAAGCAAAGACCCTGACCAATTCAATGAAGAGCTTTTTTCCACCCGCAGAATGGTTGTCGCGCCAATACTACTTATGCTGGGGTATATTATAGTAGCAGTCGCCATTATGACCAAGCGGGATAACGTTAAAGCATCGGAAGGAGGAATTTAATATATTCTATGAAACAGTAAGGCGGCTATGATGCCGCCTTTTTTATTTGCGGTTATACCATACCAGCCAATAATATTTCAGGCTGAAGAATTTTATGTTTTCCCCCTTCCCTTCCAATACCTGTTTAAACAAAGCATTAGAAGGAAAATTTTTGACAATAGAGTATTTCTTGCCGTTCTCCAATTCCCTTTCCTGGTATTTGTTCCCGTGTTCATCGGTACATACAACCGGGAGGCTGCTGCCTTCCACATAATTATTATCAATAAAGGCCACCAGCCCGCCTGGTTTTACAAAACAATGCAAAGCATCAATAAAACTGCCTAATTCCTGTAGTTTAATATGAGACCAGATAAAACCGGCAAAAAGGTTATCGTGAGGCTGTTCTAATGAATAATTAAATATATCCGCTATAGAAAAATCCACGTTATTTTTCTCGTAAACTTTAGTTTTGGCTATTTCGATAACCGGGGCATTAATGTCGGTTGCAATTACATTGCCGGCACATTTGGCTATACGTTGCGTCCAGTAACCTGTACCACAGGCCAGCTCAATTAAATTTTTATTTAAAAAAATATTCTGAAGTAATTCACTGGCCGCTGACAGGTCACTTTGCCTTTCAGGCTTTTCATATATTTTTTCGTATTCTTTAGCCCTTTCAGCATAGTAGGCTACAAGGTCATTATTCATATATCCTTTGGCTTATATATTAAATATGAATTATGGCATTTTTATAAAACCCCTTCCATAAAACATTAAACATATTACCTGACCAATGCAACATTTCCCTTCTGTTCAATTTTATTATCATAAATATCTTCACCTTTCAAATAATATACATACGTTCCCGCATTCATATCCAGGCCATTATATTTTCCATCCCAGCCATTTGACGGGTTGGTAGATTCAAATACTTTGTTGCCCCACCTGTCAAATACCACAAAATCCATTGTTTTAATACAATCTCCGCGCACATATAAGACATTATTATTTACCTGGCCGGGAGAAAATGCTTCCGGTATAAATATATCACCGCATTTTTCAGTTACGATAACCTCAACCGAGTCTGTTTTAATGCAGCCGTCAGAGTCAGTAATTGTAACAAAATAAGTTGTTGTAACCGATGGTGTTGCAACAGGATTGGAACAACTTGAACAGTTCAGTGATGAAGAAGGCGACCATGCATAAGTTTCTCCGCTCCCAACAGGGAATACAGACAATGGAGTGCTTGAACCTAAATAAATTGAAGTACCGCCATTTGCAACTCCTGAAGGCAATGGATTGACTATAACTGTTACACTATCGGTAGCTGAGCAACCGTTGGTGGTGACGGTTACGGTATAAGTAGTGGTAACATTGGGAGAAGCATTGACAGTACCGAGCGCGGTAGTACTAAGCCCTGTTGCGGGCGTCCATGCATAACTATTGCCACCGCTTGCATTCAAAGAAGCAGATGCGCCTTGGCATATAGGTGCAGGCGGACTTATATCAGGAATTGGCTTGGGAATTACTGTAACAATTTCATTAACGGTGTCATTACAGCCTGAACCATTATACCCAATAACAGTATATAAAGTAGAAGTTGTTGGCGCCGCTGTAATTGCCGCTGTAGTTTGAGCAGGAGTTGTATTCCATACATAAGTATTGCCTCCGCTGGCAGTGAGTGTAGTATTATCGCCCTCGCAAATTGAGTTTAATCCGGAAATAGTAACAGTAGCTGAAGGAATAACAGTTATCGTGGTACTTGCATCTTTAAGGCAACCATTATTAACTTTTACAGAATAGGTGGTAGTTGCAATTGGAGTAACATTAATTGTGCTCGTGGTATCACTATTACTCCATAAATAAGTTCCCCCGCCGGTAGCAGTCAGAGCAACCGATTTACCCGAACATATAGTAGAATCCCCGGTAATTGATACAATAGGTGGGCTATTTACTGTAACGGTAACATTGGTTATGTCTTTACATCCGGAAGCGCTTGTGCCGATAACGCTATACGTTTCGGTTGACGCGGGGTTTACGACAATATTGGCAGTTACCTGTCCACCCGGTAACCATAAATAGGTCGTCCCACCATTTGCAGTTAATGTAGTGGAGCTATCGGTGCAGATTGAATTATTACCTGAAATAGTAACGGTTGGGGTAGGATTAACAGTTATTTTGGTACTTGTATCTTTCGGGCAACCATTGCTGATAATGACTGAATACACAGTGGTTACTGCGGGCGTAACTGTAATTGCATCTGAAGTTGCCCCATTGCTCCATGAATATGTCCCACCGCCCGAAGCAGTAAGGATAACCGACTCACCGGAACATAGAGTAGAATCTTTGGTAATTGTTATGCTTGGAGGGGTATTTATTGTTACTGTAATGGAAGTATCTTCAATACATCCCCCATTATTTACCTGCACCGAATAAGTTGTTGTAGATGCAGGATTAACATTAATCCCCGCTGTGGTCTGTCCTCCCGGGGCCCATAAATAAGTTCCTCCACCGCTTGCAGTAATTGTGGTTGAACTATCGGGACAAATTGAGCTATTCCCTGTTAAACCTATAGTAAATGAAGGATTCACCTTCACCATTACATTTGCACTGGCAACGCATGAGCCACTGCTGGCTGTAACTGAATATGTGGTATCTGCGGCAGGACTTATGGTAATAACAGCATTGGTCGAACCATTACTCCACAGGTAAGAACTTCCGCCCGACGCTGTTAATGTGGTTGAAGAACCAGAGCATATCGTATCTTTTCCGGTTATTGCAGCAGTAATCGAACTTCCCACGGTAACTGTTACATTAGCGGTATCAGCGCATCCCAAAGCGCTTGTCCCGATAACACTGTATGTTGTTGTTGCGGCAGGGTTTACGTTTATACTTGAAGTTGTTACACCTGTACTCCATGAATATGTATTTGCTCCGCTGGCCGTAAGGGTAACATTTCCGCCCGTGCAAATACCGGGAGACGGAGGATTTACCGAAACTGCAGGTTTTGGTTTAACGTTAACTGTTATACTTGTATCTTTTACACAACCTGCATCAGTAACATCAACTGAATATGTTGTAGCAGTACCTGGAGAAACATCAATTGTGGCAGTGGTAGCAGAGGTATTCCATGAATAGGTTCCACCACCACTTGCAGTAATAGCGGTAGATGAACCCAGGCATATAGCTGTATCTCCAATAAAAGTAACGCTGGGCAAAGGATTTACTGTAACCTTTATACTCGTATCTTTTGTGCAGCCTGCTTTAGTAACATCAACCGAATAAGTGGTTGTGGCGGCAGGCGAAACATTTATTGCAGCGGTTGTAGCAGAGGTATTCCATGAATAGGTTCCACCGCCAGTGGCAGTAATAGTAGTGGATGAACCGGTGCAAATAGAGGTAGCTCCGCTAAAAGTAACACCGGGTAAAGGGTTTACTGTAACCTTTATACTTGTATCTTTTGTACAACCTGCATTGGTAATATTAACTGAATATGCAGTAGTTATTGCCGGAGTAACACTAATAGAAGAACTTGTCGCTGATGTGTTCCATGCATAAGTTGTACCGCCGGAAGCTGTCAAAGTAGCAGTATTTCCCGCGCAAATTGTATCCGAGGGCGCTGAACTCAAAGTAACTGATGGTACAGGGCTTACAGTAACCACAACAGAATCTTTCAGCATGCCGCAAGGAGTAGTAATATTTACTGTATAGGTTGTTGTTGCAGTAGGGCTTGCAACAGGGTTAGCTATGGCAGGATTGCTAAGGCTTATAGCCGGTGACCATGAATAAGCGGTTCCGCCGGAGGCGTTTAAATTTGCCGTACCACCGTGACAAATTGCAACCGGGGCGGTAATTGATATGGATGAGGAACCGCTGATAATAATGCTATCAGCTTGCCGGTACGTACCGGGGCATGTCCCCACATAAATTACGGTATCTTTGGTTAAGGCTCCTGTTACATAAGTTGCACCCGAAGCAATAGGGGCGCCACCCGCAGAAGTCGAAAACCAGTTAATCACCTCTCCTGCGGGAACAGTTCCGCTAAGCGATGCGTTTAATGTCGCGGTTTGCCCGCTGCATATAGTATCATTTTTAGCCACAATTTTAAAATTAGTAACTGTGGCCCCCGTAGTTCCGGAATCTCCTTTAGTGGCCCCATTAGGTGGAAATTTTTTCATTTGAGAAGAATTCGTAGTGCCATTTGCCCCTCCAGTTGCAGTTTCAGCCACACCGGCATTAGATGTTGCTATAAACCCACCGCCACCACCGCCACCCGGACCTTCAGCTTCCGCTAATGCAGCATTTACAACCTGGTCGCCGCCATTACCTCCGTTTGCATGTATTGATATGCCTGAAATATTGCCTGTAGAATTAATTATTACTGTTCCTCCGCCTCCGGCTCCCCCGGCTCCATCACCTGCAATTTCAGTAAGATTTTCGGTTGAATTATACCCATTTGACCCATTAGCCAATATTTGTCCGCTACCTGTAACGGTACCATAGCTAATAAGGTAAACCATGCCGCCGCCATTTCCACCAGCTCCTCCAGCATCATTATTTTGGTCACCGGCACCACCACCGCCGCCAATAAATATTCTTCTTAATGAATCATAGTCGAGTGGCCTTCCACCCCAACCGCCATTAGCATCACGCGAATCGCCTCCCCATGCTGCGTTATTAGGGCCGGTGGTGAGTGGATTCTTGGCATTCCCTGAAAATGAATAACCTCCCCTGCCGCCGCCTGATTCAGTAAATGCCGAAAGCCAGCTATCTTCAAGATTCCAGGCAGTTTTATAAGTCAAAGATGTAGTTACATCGGGGTTACCTTTTCCATCAATCCATCCGGCAGGATTCCCGCCATTTGCCCCACCGCCGCCGCCGCTATTCTGGGCATTTCCGCCTCCGCCACCATTGGCAGGCGCGCCTTTACCATAGCGGCCGCCATATTGGTCGTACCCGGCTATAAAACCTGCTATACCCTCGCCTTTTTCCTTTCCCCAACTCATCAATACAGCATTCATGGCAACATCACCAATCCCCCATCCCGAACTATCCATTGATGCACTTAGTAAACCACCTCTGAACCCGAAACCTGAGACATTAATAGCTCCGTTTATTATAGTATTGCCTAAAACCTCTATTGCAACAATGCCTCCTTCAGCGCTATCCCATGGAGCGCATTTTATAGAATCTCCGTTATTAATAGTCAGGTTATTGTAACGCGGCACCCTGATAACCTGCACCCTGCCTAAAGCAGTATAATTATATGTTAACCCGCAATCAAATTGAATGGTTGTTGCATTTGGCACAGAGGACACCTCGGCAAATTCATAATTACCGCAATTATTATAACTGATAATCGCACCATAAGTACTGTCAGCAGAGCCATCGTTTGCGACACCAAAGTTTGGGCCGCCAAACCAGGGATACTGTGGCATACCATTTATGGTAGCCCCCTGCATCTGTATAATCATTACCAGGTCGCCCGCAGAAAGGTTAGCAGAAAATCTCCCATCTGTATTTAAGCCGCTATTGGCAACGGTTATTGATGTAGCTCCGGCATTAGCATCAGCAGTAAGGGTAGTATATTCATTTACAACCTGGCTTGCAGAAATTATCACATTACCATTTTTACCCCTTTGGGCAAAACATGTTGACAATACAGAAAAAAACACCGCCACAAAGGCAATCTTTTTCATGAAATCGTTTTAGCTTAAAAAGCTAAGTTATTAATTTTTCCCGAAACTAAAACTTTTATATTAGTAGCCATGTTTTCAAAATCCGTTACTACCAGCAGAAAAGAAAGTATATGGCTCATAACTATATTTGTTTTGTTTGCCCTGATTTACAGCCTTATTTCAATAGTAAACCATTACCAGTTCCGTACATATTCACTCGATTTGGGCGTGTTCAATAATGCTCTTTATTCGTATGCTCATTTTAAATCCAATTATTTAATACCCACTTCAAATGTTTCGGGAACAAATTTCCTCGGAGATCATTTTTCACCTATCACATTTCTTTATGCGCCATTTTATTATTTATTCGGCTCATATTCACTTCTTATTATTCAGATAGCATCTGTTTTATTTGGCGGAGCAGGCATCTATTCCTATTGCAAACTTAAATTCCCGGCAGGTTATATTCCTCTGATTATCACTTTCCAGTTTTTTGGCATCTGGGGAATCTATTCCGCCCTGTCATTCGATTTCCATAACAATGTTGTCGGGGCAATGCTTGTGCCCTGGTTAGTATATTTTCATGAAAAGAACAAGAAAAACTTATTCCTTATTTTTTTTGTTCTGATACTGATTTCTAAAGAAAATATGGCCCTATGGCTTGCATTTATCATGCTGGGGCTTGTACTAAAAAGAGGGGCTAAAAATTTCAAATCTGTGCTGGCATTTGAATTCCCTTTAATTGCCTTTTCCCTCATTTATTTTGTACTTGTTGTTTCAATAATTATGCCCTGGCTGCAAAATTTGAATTCCAATTCCCAGCTTTACAGGTATTCATCATTGGGTAATTCACTGCCTGAAATAATAAATTCTATGATTCGGCACCCTGGGAGCGTATTCAGGATGTTGTTCGAGAATACGCTGAATAATGAGAAATACTCCGGAATTAAAACTGAAATGCACCTTATGGTACTGGCTTCAGGAGGATTACTATTATTCTACAGGCCATATTATCTTATTATGCTGTTGCCCATATATGCCCAGAAATTATTTACGAACGATTTTATATTATGGGGAATAAATGCGCAATACTCTATTGAGTTTGCCCCTATACTAAGCCTTGCCCTCGCGGATTCAGTTGCTTCTTTCAATTCAACAAAAACAAGGTATTATGTTTGCATTTTATATACAATATCAACACATTTCTTCAACATTAACAGTATTGACCACCGAAAATCTCAAGGCTATAACAGTGGCAACACGCGTTACTATTCGCCTGACCATTATAATCCTTATCTCGACCTGCCATCTATTTACATGGGGCTTAAACTAATACCCGATGATGCAGCATTATCTGCAAGCAATACATTAGTTCCCCACCTTGCCAATCGCGATGAAATATATACTTTCCCGATTATAAAAGATGCTGAATATATTGCCGTACTTGATACCTCAACCAATATCAGCACCTATCCCGCCAGTAAAAAAGCATACGCTGCAAAAATTGACAGTTGCAAAAAATCAGGCGCGTTTTCAACTGTCTATGATAAAGGCCAATTACTTATCCTGAAAAAAAAGTAATTATTCAACAAACAATATCATCCCTTTGAGATATTCTCCTTCAGGATGGTAAATGCTTATAGGATGGTCTGCCGGCTGAGAAAGATACTGCAATATGCGGACATTTCTGCCGGTTTCAATGGCAGCAGCAGTTATAGCGCCATGAAACAAATATTTATCTACTACCTGCGAACAGGAAAAAGTAAAAATAATTCCACCCGGTTTTATACCCTGTATTGCCAAAGCGTTCAGCCGTTTATAACCCATCATGGCCTGGTGCCTCGTGTCCCTGTGCTTGGCAAATGCAGGAGGGTCAACAACCATAACATCATATACATTTTGGTTATTCTTCAAAAAATCAAACGCATCGGCTACAAAAGAGCTTTGTTTGGCGCTTTCGCCAAAATTAAGACGGATATTGTCATCGGTAAGTTTTACAGCGGTCTTCGAACTATCTACCGAATGAACTTCTGCCGCACCTGCTTTAAGCGCATATACTGAAAAGCCTCCTGCATAGCAAAAACAATCAAGGACTTTTTTCCCGGCAGCATATTTCCCCAATAATTTACGGTTTTCGCGCTGGTCAATAAAAAAGCCTGTTTTCTGGCCTTCTTCCCAATCTACTTTTATTTTATTGCCATTTTCCAGCACCAGTTTTTCCTTATCTTCCCCAAATAAATAACCGTTCTCCAATTTATCTCCATACCTGTCGCTTAAGCTCTCCTTGCTTTTATCATAAACAGCTTTCAGGTTATTTCCATATATTTCTTTTAATGCAAACACAATGTTATCCCTTTCCCTGTGCATCCCGATAGAATGCGCCTGTATTACAGCGGTACCATTATAAAAATCAATTATCAAACCCGGCATGCCATCGCCTTCGCCATAAACAAGGCGGTAAACATTGGTGTCATCATTACCAATTATGCCGATAGCCTTCCGGTAGTTATAAGCCTTTTCAATTTTCTCTTTCCAAAATGCTGCATCCGGATTTATTTGCTGAAATGAAAATATCCTGACTGCTATAGAGCCCTTTTGATAATGGCCTGTACACAGGTATTCATCTTTGTTGGAATAAACTTCCACCACGTCTCCGTCTTCCGCTTCTCCCTTTATTTTGCTGATAGCGCCCGAAAATATCCAGGGATGAAAACGCCTCGGCGATTGGTCCTTGCCCGAACCCAATATTATTTTAGTTATGCCACTCATCTCTTATTTCTTTTATTTTGTTTTCATTAAGCCTGAACCTATATGGCAGCAGGGCATCTTTACCAGCATAATCAACGCCAATGCGCGGGCCCGCTTTTATTTCTTTTTTCTCAAATTCTATTCCCCTGTCTTCTATCCGGATTAATTTACCCGAAAGTGAAATTCCGGAATGCTTTGTTTTAATTCCGAGCGCTTGTGATACCGTTCCCGGGCCATTGGAAATATCTTTTGTAATTCCCTTCTTCATGCGTCTTTTAAGAATAATATCAATGCCTTCTTTCGGAATGATTGCCCGTATCAGTATCGCATGGGGAATTTCCCTTTTATTGGTTACTATATTGAAAAGATGATGCATGCCGTAACACAAATAAACATAGGTATTTCCGCCCATACCATACATAACTTCATTCCGTTGTGTTCTTCTTCCGTTATATGCGTGCGATGCTTTGTCTTCCACGCCATTGTATGCCTCTGTTTCAACAATCATGCCGGAAGTAAGGCGATTTTCAAAATTTGTCACGAGAAATTTACCTATAAGTTCCCTGCTGATGTCTATGACATTTTCGCGCAGGAAAAAATCTTTCCCAAGCCTTTTCATAAAATCTACTTAATAGTGTGGTCAACTGCACCCGCCTGGTAAACCACATCGGACAATAGTGCACCTTTTTCATCAAACTGTTTGTCCTCGCCATCCTTGACAAAATCAAGCGCATCGCTGCTGTAAAGCATCTCCTGCGATTCTTTTAACTGGCCACTAGGAAAATATTCTTTTTTTGAATAACGGTAAGGCTTTTTATCACTTACCGGCTGAAAAACAGAAAGCGGTTTACCATCTTTATAATATGAGCACCGTTGTAAAAGGCGTTCATGCTTCTTATCGTATTCTTCAATATACTGTACCTGGCCATCGTAGTAGTAGTCATGCCAGAGTATTGAGTTCCCGTCCATAAATTCCACATCTGATTTCATTTTCCCGTTCGGGTAATATTTTTTCAATTCCGATTTACGTTCGGTAACCAATTTATATTCCCGCTCAACAACCCCGTTAGGATAATAGTTGGTATAGATGTTAAGCTGCCCGTTGGCATAAAACCCACGGTGTATAAGCGCCCCATTGGTATAATGATCCTCTATCCATCCGCTGGCCGCATAACCCTGGGGGCTTTTCCTGCTCGAATCTCCACCCATAGCAGGGCAGAATTTATCAAAATACTGAATTCCGTAAGTTGAGTCGTACATAGCGCGGAAATTATACAGTTTCGGGTGAGGAACCTGCCCGCCAAAATTCACCTGCGCGTTAAGCCCAATTGCTGAAATAAGGAAAAGTCCGATGTATGTATATTTTCTAATCAAAAGCAAAAAATAATAGCTGCAAGATACAAAAAAATTTAATGGAGCCCCTGCGATGCAAGAAATCTCTCCGCGTCAATGGCTGCCATGCACCCTGAACCTGCCGCCGTTACAGCCTGGCGGTATATTTTATCCTGGGCGTCGCCGCAGGCAAATACTCCCGGTATTTTGGTGCGTGTACTCCCCGGGACAGTTTTTATATAACCCTGTTCATCCAAATCGAGCCAGTTTTTAAATATGTCAGTATTGGGCTGGTGGCCTATGGCGACAAAAAAGCCGGTAACTTTTAATGTTCTTTCTTCTTTCGATTTGTTATTAAGCACCTTAACTCCGTCAACCGATTTTTCTCCTAATATTTCCAATGTACTTGTATTGAAAAGGACTTCGATATTGGGAGTGCTCATTACCCTGTTCTGCATGGCTTTCGAGGCGCGCAATTCGTTTTTGCGCACAATCATGTAAACTTTTTTACAAAGCTTGGCAAGATACGTTGCCTCTTCGGCAGCGGTATCTCCTCCGCCTACAATAGCTACATCCTGGGTGCGGAAAAAATAGCCGTCGCATACCGCGCAGGCAGAAACGCCGAAGCCATTCAAACGTTGCTCCGATGGCAAGCCAAGCCATTTGGCAGATGCCCCGGTAGCTATAATAACTGTATCGGCAAGGAAGGTAGTTTTTTCCTCCATAACCACTTTAAATGGGGGCTTTGAAAAATCTACCGAACTTACGTACGACCAATGTATCTTGGTGCCAAAACGCTCTGCCTGTTTGCGGAAATGCTCCATCATTTCAGGGCCCTGTATGCCATCGGGATAACCGGGGTAATTCTCGACCTCGGTAGTAATAGTAAGTTGTCCTCCGGGTTGCAGTCCGGCTATCATCATGGGCTTCATATCGGCGCGCGCTGCATAAATTGCCGCTGTATATCCGGCCGGGCCTGAGCCAATGATAAGGGTTTTCAAATGTTCATTAGTATCCATATAAAATGCTTTTAAATAAATTTCAATTTGGGGGTGCAAAGGTAATGTATTAAGGTGATTTTGAGATAAAAAAAGTGTTCTTTAAAAATCCAATGTTGTCCTAAATAATTTGAAACTAATAATAAGATTCCTCACTTCGTTCGGAATTCACGAATGTGCAGTGCACATTCATGGAGTCCATTTTGGGAGGGGCGGCG
>JBKQUY010000042.1:0-5748 GCA_052325425.1 Bacteroidia bacterium
TACATTTTCCTGCCGCCTGACGATACAAGGAAGATACTATCTGCATAAGGCTTATGCAAGTCACGGTTTTTCACATCATCCCACCTGCATTTCTTTACATCAGCTTCGGTCATAATGCCTTTTGCAACTGATTTCTTAATCTCCTTGTCCAATTGCTCTACCGAACCAATACACATTTCTTCCCTGCCATCCTCCGTCCTCCATATAGGCAAAGGTATTCCCCAAAAGCGTGAGCGTGATAAGTTCCAGTCAACCATATTCTCCAGCCAGTTTCCAAACCTGCCTGTTCCGGTTGATTCGGGCTTCCAGTTAATGGATTTATTAAGCTCTATCATGCGGTCTTTGCAGGCAGTCGTTTTTATAAACCATGAATCGAGCGGGTAGAATATAACAGGCTGGTCAGTGCGCCAGCAATGCGGGTAATTATGCTCATATTTTTCAACTCTGAAAGCTTTGCCTTCTTTCTTCAGCTTTAGAGCAATAGCCAAATCGGTTGACTTATCAGGGTCGAGCTGGTCTTCTTTGGTTTTTACATGACGGCCTGCAAAATCGGTTACCTCTGCCACAAACTTTCCTTCCTTATCAACTAACGGAACATTTATTCCACCGCGTTTTACATAAATAGTCGAAATATTATTCTGGTTGCAAACCCTGAAGTCATCCGCGCCGAAAAGCGAGGCTGTATGCACAACTCCAGTACCATCTTCGGTGGTAACAAAATCGCCAATTATTACCCTAAAGGCATCTCCATCGGGCTTAACATAAGGCATTAATTGCTCATAGTTTATACCGGCAAGTTCAGCGCCTTTAAAAGTTTTTTCAACCTTAAAAGGAATAAGTTTATCTCCGGGTTTATAATCTGCTAACGTAATAGCGGCAGCTTTTTCGGAGAAATATTTACCTATAAGTTCTTTGGCAATAATTACCTTTATAGGATTACCCTGGTAAGGCTGAAATGTATTTATAAGCGCATATTCTATATTCTTTCCCACCGCCAGAGCGCAGTTAGATGGCAGCGTCCAGGGGGTTGTCGTCCACGCGAGGAAGAAAACATCGATATTATCTTCTGTAAATAGCGCTTTGCTTTTATCGTCCTTCTTTATTTTAAACTGCGCGGTAACAGAAGTATCTTTTATGTTTTTATAGCAACCGGGCTGGTTAAGCTCATGAGAACTTAATCCTGTACCGGCAGCCCATGAATAAGGCTGTATGGTATATCCCTTATATAATAATTTCTTCTCGTATAATTTGTTTAACAGGCTCCAAACGCTCTCAATGTATTCATTATCGAAAGTAATGTAAGGATGCTCCATGTCAACCCAATAGCCCATTTTACGGGTAAGCTCCTCCCACTTATCTTTATATTTCATCACCTCGCGGCGGCAGGCAGCATTATATTCCTCTACACTTATCTTTTCGGTACCAATATCAATTTTTGTAATGCCCAGCGATTTCTCAACTCCAAGCTCAATTGGCAAACCATGTGTATCCCATCCGCCTTTACGCTTTACCTGCTTGCCTTTCATGGTCTGGTAACGGCAAAAAATATCTTTTATAGCCCGTGCCATAACGTGATGAATGCCAGGCATACCATTCGCTGACGGAGGCCCTTCGTAAAAAGTAAATGATGGAGCCCCTTCACGCAGGGAGATACTCTTTTCAAATGTTTTCTCTTTCGACCATTTGTCGAGAACTTCCTTACTTATCTCACTAAGATTCAGATTATCGTATTGTGGGAACTTATTCATCAATTTTTTATATGTTTTCCTTACTTAAAGTATAATATTTTTTCACGCAAAGTGCGCAAAGATTTACTCAAATGACGCAAAGCTATATGTTATTAAATTTCATCATTCTTTTTCCTTAGAGTTCTCTGCGTATTTTTTCTTTGCGTCCTTTGCGTGAAATTTCTCTTAAACCGTTGCAATAACCTTCAATTCAATCGCTATGGGTGTGGGCAATGATTTTATTTCGACTGTAGTCCTGCAGGGCTGGTTTTCTTTAAAATATTCAGCATAAACCCGGTTATAGGTCGCGAAGTCAGCTTTCATATTGGTTAAAAAGACTGTAACATCAACAATCTTATCCCATCCTGAACCGGCTTCTTCCAGCACTGCCTTAATGTTTTCAAATACCGAACGGCATTGTGTTTCAATATTGTATGATGTAATATTCCCTTTTTCATCAAGCGTAACGCCGGGAATATCCTTGCTTCCCTTTTGCCTTGGCCCCATACCCGACAGAAACAACAGATTGCCGACCCTGCGGGCATGAGGATACAATCCAACAGGTTCAGGGGCTTTTGATGAATAGAGTTTATCCACAGGCAATTTTTTAAGGGTGCAAAGGTAGGAAAAAATAGGAGTAAGTCATAAGGGGTAAGGAGTAAGTCAAAATCACACCCTCATCTTTTCTTTATCTTCGCGCCTTATATGAGTAGTAAATCTCAACATATTGCCATTATCGGGGGCGGCTTTTGCGGTATTATGACGTTGGTTCATTTGCTTGAAAACTCCACAATGCCGCTTAAAATTTCGTTGATTAATTCAGGTTACCCCTTGGCAAAAGGTATTGCTTATAACACTTATTCCGATTTGCACCTGCTTAATGTAGTGGCCGGAAATATGAGCATATACTCTGATGAACCGGATGATTTTACCAATTGGGTGCACCAAAAAAAAGAATACAGCAATATTGATAAGAATATCCTTGCCCATACATTTTTACCTCGCGGCCTCTATGGACAGTATTTAGAAGAGATTTGGAATAAGGCTCTCGCCAATAAAAAGGATAATATTGAGTTAAATTTAATAGATGACACTGCCATAGATGTCGAGATAGGCGAAAACGCAGTAGTGGTATTGTTAAAATCGGGTAAACAGGTACAGGCTGACAAACTGGTTATTGCTACCGGTAACTCAGAGCCGCGAGACCCATCCATACCCAATTCGGCATTCTTTTCAAGCCCTGCTTATTTCCGCAATTCCTGGAAAGCAGAATCAGTCGCTGCTCCTGAATCAGGCAAAGACATTTTAATTATAGGTAACGGGCTTACCATGGTTGATACAGTATTGGGATTAGTTGAAAACGGTTTTACCAAAACCATTTATTCCCTTTCCCCGCACGGGTTCGGAATACTGCCGCACAGGCATGGAGGCATAAACTATACGGGGCTAACAAAGGAATTACATGAGCCACATAATTTGCATAATTTAGTCAGGCTGGCGCATAAACATATACGAATAGTAAGGAAACTTGGGCTTTCGGCAGAACCGATAATTAATTCACTCAGGCCTTACACACAGAAAATATGGCAATCACTGTCATTGAAAGAGCGCCGGTATTTTATGAACAGCAAATTGCGCCATTTATGGGGAGTGGCTCGCCACAGGCTTCCCATACATACGCATGACTTTATGCAAGAGCTGAGAATACATGGCAGATTAGTGGTGATTGCAGGAAATATAAAGAACATAACTGAAGAAAGCGATGGCATCCATGTGAGCTATTACGACCGGAAGACAAGAAAAGATGAAAACCTGGTTGTCGGAAGGGTAATAAATTGCACCGGGCCTGAAAGCAGCATAAAACGAACAGGCAATACAATATTGAGGAATATGGCAAAAAGAGGCATTATTACCCCTGACCCTCTTGAACTTGGCATTAATGCAGATATTGATACGTTCAGGGTAATTGATAAATACGGAGATACACTTAATAATGTATTTACGCTTGGCACAAACCTTAGGGGAATGCTTTGGGAAAGTACCGCCGTGCCGGAATTACGTGTGCAGGCAGAGAAGCTGGCAAAGCAGATAATAGCCTGAATATAAAATATCGAATATTGAACATTCAATAATGAATATCAAAATCCCGGTTTCATTCCCGGCAATTTACTTCAACATTCAATGTTCAATATTCATTATTCAAAGCCGGATTTTTATTCCTAATTTCGCATTCCGAAATTGGACAGATGCACGTAGTAGAAGATATAGATAAGATAGACTCGAAACATTTCATTGTCATTAAGGGCGCGCGCATGCACAACCTTAAAAACATTGATGTGGTAATACCGCGCAACCGTTTTGTCGTTGTTACCGGGGTATCGGGCTCAGGCAAATCTTCTCTCGCATTCGATACGCTTTATGCCGAAGGGCAAAGGCGTTATGTGGAATCATTATCGGCTTATGCGAGGCAGTTTTTAGGTAAAATAAACAAGCCCGATGTTGACTATATAAAAGGCGTAGCGCCTGCTATTGCCATTGAACAAAAAGTGGTTACCCGCACATCGCGCTCCACCGTCGGCACATCAACCGAGATATATGATTACCTGAAATTGCTCTTTGCCCGCATCGGCAAAACCTACTCCCCCATCTCAGGAAAAATTGTCAAGCGCGATACCATTACCGATGTGGTTGATTATATTCTTTCACTGAAAGAAGGTTCTGCTATTATGATACTTTCTCCCTTGCACCTGAAGGAAGGACGTACCCTGCTCGAACAGTTAAACCTGTTGCAGCAGCAGGGCTTTTCACGCATGGAACATAAAGGCTCCATATACAGGATTGATGAAATAACAGAAGGCAAGGCGCATGGCCTCCATGCAGAAAATATGAAGCTTGTCATTGACAGGCTTGAACTGCTGAAAGAAGAACAGGATGATTTGAAAAGCAGGATAGCCGATTCTGTGCAGACTGCTTTTTATGAAGGAAATGGTATATGCGAAATAGATGTAACAGATAGTACAGGCAAAAAGAATGGAGCGGCTAAGCCCACCAAACATAGTTTCTCTGACCGCTTTGAAGCCGATGGAATGAAGTTTGAAGAACCTTCGGTGCACTTTTTCAGTTTTAATAACCCCATAGGAGCCTGCAAACGCTGCGAAGGTTTTGGCAGTATAATCGATATTGACGAGGATTTGGTTATCCCCGATAAAAGCCTTTCACTGTTTGAAGATGCCGTTGCCTGCTGGAAGGGCGAAAAAATGAGCTGGTGGAAGGAACAGGTTATTTTAAGTTCACGTAAAACAGATTGCAAATTCCCCATACACAGGCCATACAGCGATTTGACAGAGGAAGAAAGAAAAATGCTCTGGGATGGCACCAAATATTTTGAAGGGCTGAACCAATTCTTCAAACATTTGGAACAGGAAAGCTATAAAATACAATACCGGGTAATGTTATCACGCTACCGCGGCAAAACGCTCTGCCCCGATTGCAGAGGCACTCGCCTCAGAAAAGATGCCAACTATGTGAAGATTCATAGCAAGTCCATATCTGATTTGGTGCTTATGTCGGTTGAGGAGGCTCATGAATTTTTTAAAACCCTGCCTGCAAATCTTACTGCAAATGATAAGGAAATAGCCAAGCGCCTGCTGACTGAAATATCTAACCGCCTTCAATTTATGTGCGATGTAGGGCTTGGTTATTTGTCGCTCAACCGCCCATCCAATACACTATCAGGTGGAGAATCACAGCGCCTGAACCTTGCCACATCATTGGGCAGCAACTTAGTCGGTTCATTATACATACTCGATGAGCCCAGCATTGGCCTGCATCACCGCGATACACAGCGCCTGACAGGAACGCTTAAAAAGCTGCGTAACCTGGGCAATACCCTTATAGTGGTGGAACACGATGAGGATATTATGCGTGCCGCCGATGAAATAATTGACATTGGGCCATTGGCAGGGACACACGGCGGTAAAGTGGTTTTCCAGGGCAGTCCGGCGGAATTGAAAAATGAAAC
>JBKQUY010000043.1:0-14499 GCA_052325425.1 Bacteroidia bacterium
AACAGTACAATCCGCGCTTTTTGATAATATTGACAGGCAAAAAGTATCTTTAATAATGCAGGCAATAGATAAAACAAACCGGATATATGGTAAAGATACTTTACACCTTGCAGTGCAAGGCCATAAAAGGAAAAGGAAATGGAAGTTAAGACAAGAGCGCCTTTCGCCAAGCTATACAACCAAGTGGAGCGATATACTGACAATTAACTCATAATTTATAATTCATAACTCATAATTAATTAAAGTGTGTTACAACCTTTCTGCAAAGCAGCGCATAGCTGAATTACAAAAAATGTATGGTGTTAGGATAGACTATGACTATGCTTATACCGACCCTGAAAAATACTATCATGTTTCAGGTTTTGCACATCCTAAATTGCCTGTATTATTACAAGATACAGAAAAGAGATTTGATTTAATGCAATGGGGGCTTATCCCTTCATTTACAAAGGATGAAGTCAAAGCCAAAGAGTTCAGCAATATGCTCCTTAATGTCAGAGCAGAAACAGTATTTGATAAGCCTATGCTCAAGGGTTTGATAATAAAAAAACGCTGTGTGTTGCCAGTGGACGGATTCTATGAATGGAGAGAAATTGCAAGGGTAAAATATCCCTATTACATATTCCCTAAAGACAAAGGTTTATTTTCTTTAGGCTGCCTCTATGATACCTGGACAAATAAAGATACCGGGGAAATAATTAACTCAATCGGTATTCTTACCACCGAGGCCAATGAAACAATGGCTATGATACATAATAATAAAAAGCGTATGCCACTTATTTTAACAGGGAATGATTGGCAGCAATGGATTAACCCTACAACAACAAAAGAAGCTATACAAGCCCTGCTAAAGCCCTCACCAAATGAAATATTGGGCTATCATACCATTTCAAAAGCTATATCCCACCGAAACATAGATACCAATTACCCCGACATTCAAAAAGAAGTACAATACCCTGAAATTGGAGTATCTTCACTTGAAATATTTCCACAATAAAAATGATAAAAAAATCGCAATAAATCGGTATTTATCCTAAAAAATACTATATATTTGTTTTTATAAGTGCAAAAATCACTTTTCCTCTAAAAAGAGAGTTTTTTTGGATTATTCCTTTTATTTGTTAAAAATTGTTAATTTCGTAACTTAACTTATAAGTGAAGCGTACTATTGTAATAGAAAAGATAGAAGGTGAAGAATATTCAGAAACAGTATTGTATTCTATTAGATTTAGTGATGAAGAAGATTCGGAATATACAAAGTTTTATAAGAAATTTGAAAATAATAAATTGGTTCAATGGGATTTTGATGTTATTGACCAAAGAATTACTAAGATTACTAAAGAAGGGGCCGGAGATGAACACTTTAGAGAAGAAGGGGGGGCAGTTAAAGCACTTCCATTTGAGACATCCAAACTGAGATTATATTGTTATAGATTGACTGAAAAAATATTGATTATTGGAAATGGTGGCCTTAAACCTAAGAATCCTGATAAAGATAAAAATAAATTGATTGATTTTCCTGAATTACTTCTTTACGCCGAAACATTAAGAGTTGTTGGCAAAATATTGCAAAAAGACATTGATTCGGGGTTAGTCGCAATAAATAGAAAAAATGAATTAGAGGATTTAGAACCAATAAATATTGAAATTGAAAAATGAGCAATAACCCAAGAAAAAGAAGAAAAGAGCCGATACCTGGTGATGTAATCAGGTATGTAGAGCTTTCATTAAATATTGCGAGGCAAATTGATATGCTCTTAAATAAGAAGGGCAAAAATCGAGCTTACCTTGCTCAAATACTTGGCAAAGAGCAGTCTGAAATCAGTAAATGGATGAGTGGAACTCATAATTTCACCTTGAAAACAATTTCTAAAATAGAAGATAAACTGGGTGAATCTATTATTCTTTGTGCCTATGAAATTCAATCGAAACCGAAAATAGATAATGCTGTTCCTAAAACAATGGTATTTGACTTACAAAAAGTTGATTCTAATTCTAAAATACTTAGTGAATTGCATATTGTTGAAGGATGCCATATTCTTAGTATAGGTAAGAATAAGCAAATTCATGTAGAACCTATTGTCCCAACTATCCAACCATCATATATAACAGCATAATGGAGGAAAACACATTAAATAGTCTTGAAGGGAAAATTAATATCACTTCAAGAATTGTTGATATAAAACTGGAAAAATTCCATCTTGAAACATTAAGCGCTGAACAAATAAAAAATCTTAATAAAGAAAAGGTAATGTTTGAATTTACACCGAAAGCTAAAATGGATGTGCCGAAATCAAGATTACATATAGACCTTTTTACAGATATTTACAGTGATGAAACAAAAGCTCAAAAAATAGGAGAAATTGTATCAATTGGAGATTTTGATATTATTAATTTAGCCGAAATATTAGAGAAATTTAAAGGTATTCCTAACATTGTTTTATCTGTATTTCTCAGTACACTTATAGCTACAACAAGAGGAATGTATATCATAAAATCAGAAGGAACATTTTTAGATAAAATAATGATACCAATTATTAGTATGGAAACATTTTTTAAGACACCTCCACTTTCAGCAGCACCTCAAAGTTCAATACCTAAATAATATTTATTACACGCAATTCTAATAATTTTATGCCCCAGAGTATGATACTCTAAGAGGATGCCCCTATGTTTTTATCCGAAATTATTGCCCAAAAATAAAAGGTGTTTACCGGAAAAAAGAATTACTTTATTTTGGGGCGTATCATCATATATACCCTTTTTTGAGATAAGGGGAGGCCATAAAAAAACATATCCCCACCGGGTAGGCTCAAGAAAAAAGGATTGTTTTTTTATTGGGTGAGGATGGTTACAATAGTTTATTACTAAACGGAATTACTGTTGGCTTTATTATATATCTATGGCTCAGGGTATGACATATCTAATATAGCCCCCTCCCTTTTGTAACGAACATTTTTGTTGTAAAATAAAAGGGATTTTTCCGAAAAAAGAATTATTTTTTTGGGGCAGTATTTTCTTGCTTTGTTATGATTATACTGTAATTGTATTTGTTTAAAAGCAGCTCAAATTTTTCTATTGACAGGCCACTATCTCTTTTTAAAATAAGTGAAACTTGCTGACGGGTAACACCCCACAATTTCATAAGGTCAGATTGTTTAAGACTTTCTTTTACCATTATAATTTTCACTTCCTGTATAATATCAATCTTATTGCTCATAAATGTAATGTATTATTTTACAAATATACTATTATTTATTCAATATGTAACATATTAATTTACAAACTAAAAAATAATTCGCCTCATATTCAATATGTTATAATACAAATGAAAAATAATACTTGACAAAGGTAATGTATTATATTACATTTGTAATGTTAAATAATAATAACAATATATAAATCTAAACATTATGAATTACTTTAAAGACTGCACTACCATTGAAGAAGTAAAAAAACTTTACCGGACATTAGCAAAAGAGAACCATCCCGACAAAGGAGGAGATACGGCAACCATGCAGCGTATCAATACCGAGTACACTTTTGCCTGTGCTAAAATTGCCAAAGGTCAAAACCTTTCAGATGAAGAAACCGAAAACATCATTATCAATGCAGAACGGTACAGGGAGGCTTTAGACAAGATTATTAATTTACCGGGGTTAATTATTGAACTGGTTGGGGCTTGGCTTTGGGTTACTGGTAATACCTATGAACACAGGGCAACATTAAAGGCCGCCGGGTTTATTTTCGCTCATAAGAAGGTCGCCTGGTATTTCCGAACAGACGAATATAAGACACACAACCGCCATTCTATGAGTTTACAGGAAATAAAGAATAAATACGGAGTGCAATCAATTCAGAGTAATAACCAACAGCGTTTTATCGCTGCTTAATTCAAAACATTTTGGAAACACAATATAAAACACAGGAAGTAACAGAGGCAATATATAATGAAATGTTTGAAGTATTGCCCCCTATATATGTAAGTGAGGTTTACGGAAAGAAGGTTGAAGGTTTTGCAGTTAGTGAACCAATGAACAGCGTAACGCTTAAAGAGACAGGCAAAGAATACCCTACGTTCAACGTATTTTATAAAGACAGTGAAAAGTATTACAAAGCTGAGGCCGTATTACAAAACCCCTTAAAAGGGCTTATTTCCTTTAGTCTTTATAATTCTATGGAGTACACCCGGAATAATATCGCTATCGTAATAAAATAACTTTAATTATGAGAAGTCGCCCTGTTTATGCTTATTTCAGTTCTTTCACCTATAAAGGTCAAATCATATTAGACCGACAACCAAACCGACAACCACCAAAAACAAAACCCCTGTATATATCTAATATACAAGGGTTTCGTCTTTCTCTTAGCGGTCCGGACGGGACTCGAACCCGCGACCTCCTGCGTGACAGGCAGGCATTCTAACCAGCTGAACTACCGAACCATTTTTTCAAAGAGAGGCACAAAAGTACACGATTTTCCTTTCACCCGACAAAAAAAATGAAAACAGGTTAAACTTATAATGCCACCTGCGGTTCGCGCCCGAACTTCTTAAGTATGCGGACATGAGATGCCAGCGCTTTGATAAATGTAGAATGCGAGTGATAAGGATAATTAAATTCTTTGGCAGTTTCCTTTATTATCGGGGATATTTTTTTGTAATGAACATGACATATAGTAGGGAAGAGGTGATGCTCAACCTGGAAATTAAGGCCACCTACAAACCAGCTTAGTATTCTCGATTTCGGGGCATAATTGGCGGTAGTATATAATTGATGCACAGCCCAGTCATTTTCCATATTTCCCGATTCATCCGGAAGAGGAAATTGAAGGTCTTCGGTAACGTGAGCCGGCTGAAATACAAGAGCAAGGAGTAAACCTCCTGTATAATGAATGATAACAAAACCGATTAATACTTGCCACCAGCTCACATTCATAAAAATCATGGGTATTACTATCATATAGAGGTAATAAACCAGTTTCCATGCAATAAGTATGAAAAGTTCAGGGACAAATTTTTTCTTTCTCATCTCCAATAACCCTGATTTCTTAAAAGTATAAAGTTGCTCGAAGTCCTTTTTTATCACCCAGGTTAAGGTCATAAGTCCATAGAAAAACCAGGCATATAAAAACTGGAAACGATAAATTTTCTTATAAGGAGCATGTGGTGAAAAGCGTAAAAGTCCTTGTGTCCCTATATCCTGGTCGTGGCCATGAATATTGGTAAATGTATGATGCAGGGTATTATGCTGAAGCTGCCAGTTAAGGTAGTGTCCGCCAATAAAATTAATACTGTACGAAACCAGCTTATTTATTACCGGGCTTTTTGAATAGCTTCCGTGATTGGCATCGTGCATAACCGAAAGGCCTATTCCCGCAGCGCCTATTCCCATTATAACTGCAAAAACAGCCATAAGCGGCACTGAAGTAACCACCCCAAATATCATTAAAAAATAAGGAATGAAGTATATGCCAACCATGGCTATGGTTTTAATATACATACCTGTATTGCCGCTTTTTGAAATGCTATTACTTTTAAAATATTGGTCAACCCGCTTGTGTAATGTCTGAAAGAACAATCTATGCTGAGTGTTGAAATGAATCCTTGATGTTTCTGCCACGTAATTTCTATGTTTTATTGTGTTATTAACAAATATACCACTTTAATTCGGTTAAATATGTTAATATTCAAAATATTATTAAATGATAACATTGGGCACTATTTCTGTATTACTGCCTGTACTCATAACTGAAGCGTGCAATATTTATTACCGATTTGGTAAAGTCCCTGTCGAGCTGGTTGGTTATAAGCCCGGTGCTGCCATCATACATATATTCAATATTGTCTGTCTGCTTGTTCCCGTCGAATATCTTTTGAATGGCTATGCCGCCATAGGCATCGTAGGCAATACTGGTGGTATGGTGTATATCTCCGTTCAGGTTGCCCGTATAGGTATATTCCTTTATCCTGTATATCGAGTCATATTTCAAATCCACCTGTGAATAGAGCCATCCCACTGCATAGTGAAAATTGCGGCTTGTCAAATGGTGCTTATCATCAAAGTACGAAATGGTCTTTTCGTAAATCTTGTTTTCTTCGTTGAAGCCAAAACGCTGCAATTGCTTGGGATATGCCGTATAGGCGAAACTATCGGCCGAAAGAACCGTTTGCGTTCCTATCCTGAATTCGAAATCGCCGGTCATATTCAGCGGTACTTCCCGCACATGGGCGCGTTTCTTCATAGTTCCATCGGCATACCAGCGGTAATACCATGTATCATAAAAATTGCCTTCATCGGTGCGCTTAATTACCAGGTGGCCTGTATTGTCGTAGAAGTAAATGGTGCGTATGGTATCCCAGGTATCATAACTTTCCTTAATGGTGAAATATGATTCCACCAGTCGTGTCAGGCTGTCGAAACGGTAATATTTCACAGTGCCATCGCTCATTATGGGCGAACCATCGGGCTTATATTCATATTGTATGGTAATGGATGCCACCCTGTTTAATTTAAGTATATCGTAGCGGAAGGTTGGAGTAATGACATCTTCTTCATCCTGGAAAACCGCCAACTGGGCAAAAACATGGCACGAAACAAACAATGCAGATACAAACAGAATCTCTTTTCTTAGTCTCAATCCCGCAATACTATGGGATTTCGCTTGGATCAACCTTATTCTCATATAATTTTCTCAATCTGCGTTATAGCTTCCGGGGCAGAACTTACAGGCATTTTACACGTTTTATTTTCACAAACATAAATCAATGTTCTTTCTCCCACCAGTTTAGGTTTCAGCAATTCAAGGTTCGATTTTGTTTCTGCCCCGAGCAATACCTTATTGGGCATGTAAATCATATTCAGCTTATCCCTGAACATGGGCGATTGCCTGCCGGCAATGGCAACCTCGTAAAAATGGCAATATTGGTGAAGCATCAATATTCCCCAATTGGTATAGCCCTGCGGGTAGCCTGTCATGTTGTCTTTTACCACACAAAGCATAGCATTGGCAATCTTCACAAATTTTCCGGTGGCCATAATATGCCCGAGCGAATGTATTACAAGCGCCATAACTGAATTCGAAGCGGGTATAACATTGTCTGATATATCTGCTTTACGGGTTACTGTTTCCTGCTGCTCATCCGATGTATAATAAAACAAATATTTCCCTGCATCATAAAAATGCTTTAAAGCATAATCAACCAGCAGTGAGGCAAGCGATAACCATTTCTCATCGAAGGTCACTTCGTACAAACTAATAAAGGCCTGTGCAACAAGGGCGTAATCATCAAGAAAGCCTGTAATAGTAATCTTGCCGTTTTTATAGTTACGGTATAGTAAACCATCTTCCTTCATTAATTTACCGGAAATGAAAGTGGCATTTTTTATTGCGGCGGAGAGGAATGCAGGTTCTTTAAATGCTTTGTAAGCATCTGCATAACCTTTCAGCATAAGCCCGTTCCACGATGCAAGTATCTTATCATCAAGGCCGGGCTTTACTCTTTTACTTCTTCTTCCTGAAAGGGTTTCAAGCCACTGGGCTTTTTTGTCTTCCAATACATCAACGGAAATATTCTGTTCCCTGCAAAATTCCTCATCGTTCTTTTTGCGGAACAATATGTAGTTGTTCTCCTCCCAAACATCTGCTTCGTTTATACTGAAATAGGCTGCGAATAATGGAAAATCACTCCCTGTCAATTCCTCCAACTCCTCTTTGCTCCAGACATAATATTTACCTTCCTTTCCCTCAGAGTCTGCATCAAGGGCACAGAAAAAGCCTCCATCAGGACTTGTAAGTTGTTTTGCAATAAAATCATGAATGCCATAAACAACCTCCTTATATAATTTCCTGGGATTAACCATATAGGCATGGGCATAGAGGGACATCAACTGCCCGTTGTCATAAAGCATCTTTTCAAAATGCGGGGCTTTCCAAATTGAGTCGGTGGAATACCTTGCAAAACCGCCTTCAACAGGGTCATATATTCCGCCAAGCGCCATTTTTTCAAGAGTGAGGTTGATATGGGTATCTATTTTCTTAGCCTCATCAAGTTTTCCTGACTTCCGCAATATGTAAGAATAGTATAGCAAATATTCATAATTATTGGGCATGGGAAACTTGGGAGAGTAATTATATCCTCCGTAAACGATATCAAATGAAGCAGCTATTTTACTGGTAAATTCCTCTATGTCTTTAAAATCCGGTTTTGCTTCGGTTGCGGTAATAAGTGGAATTTTAGCGACTGTACGCAGGCCATTTTCCAGGTCGGCGGCAAACTCTATTATCTTGCTTGTCTCCTTATGATAAAGGTGATGCAGGTTCATCAACAGCTCAACCCAGTTCTCCTTAGGGAAATAAGTCCCTCCATATACTGGCCTGCCGTCGGGCAGGGTAAAGCAGTTCAGCGGCCAGCCGCCCCGGCCCGATATTATCTGCACCGCGTCCATATATACCTGGTCAACATCAGGGCGTTCCTCCCGGTCAACTTTTATACATACATAATAATCATTCATTATAGCGGCCACCTCTTCATTTTCAAACGACTCATGCTCCATTACATGGCACCAGTGGCAGGCGGAATAACCTATGCTGACCAGTACCAGTTTATTCTCCGCTTTGGCTTTGGCAAAGGCCTCAACTCCCCATGCATACCAGTCAACAGGATTATGGGCGTGCTGCAAAAGGTAGGGGCTGCTTTCATTTATAAGGCGGTTGCTATGCACAATATTTATTTGGATTGTAAACTTAATAATTTATCAGTGAATAGTGGTTAGGGATTAGTGGTTAGTTGCAGGGGTAAGGGGTATGGGATAAGGAGTAAGTCTTGTCACACTGAGCTTGCCCGCCCTGAACTTCTTGCTTCACGGGTCGAAGTGTCTCAATTAAAGCTTTCACGCAGAGAATCGCAGAGTAAACTACCCGCAGAGGTTCGCAAAGGTTGAAGTGTCTTTTCATTCATAATTAAACAAAGTGTCGTAATGTGTGGTTATTGTGTCTTTATAAAACTGATTTTTTTGTTCTTTCCCAACAATCATAACGCTTCCAAAGATTTTTGCCGCTATCGTATCTTCTGTCTTTCTGTCCATATCAGTTGTATTTTATTGATAATCAAGTTATTTTTCCAGACATTGATTTTTTCATTCTTCACTCTTAGTTCTTAACTCTTAATTGGTTTTTTGGCGGTACGTGGCGGTGGGTGGCGAAAAAAAAGAAGAATATTTTTCCACAGTTTTCTTTGCAAACCCTCTCTGCAATTGCAATACAAAGGTTTTAAAAAATTGGTGGTGGGGCAAAAAAGGTGCTTTTACCGCCAAATTTATTTTTGTCACACTGAGCCTGCTTTGCTCGCCATAGCGCTTCGCGAAGGCGCAGTCGAAGTGCTTCAAATACAACTTTAACCGCAAAGAGCGCAAAGCAAACAGCCCGCCAAGTCGCTTCCATAGTAAAAATGCAATCCCGACCTTTTTTTGTCGGGGCCGCAAAGTCGCAATGTTTTTTTTACTTTTCATTTTTCACTTTTAGTTTAAAATGGCACACTTTGGCACACGGTTCCCAGAAAAAGTGTGCCATTTTCTGTACGATGGAGGGGGCATTTTTTCCATTTTGCTATCCCTCAACTTGTTGACTTTCATAACTGAGACCCCTGAAATTTTTTATCATTTTGCCCTCCTCATTGATTTTGCTAAATTCCTTAGCATTCCGTCTAATATTTCTCGCAAAGTTGCTTCCCCTAAACTTAGCGCAATCCCGACCTCTTTTATCGGGGCCGCAAAGTCGCAAAGCATTTTCATTACTAATTATTAATTACGAATTGCATTGCTTTTCGCAATGCGAATATACACAATTATTTATTATAATAAACAAAATAGTTAATATAGTTTTGAACAACCAAGAATTATTGCTTTTGCCCATCTTCAGGCATGGATGCCTTTTTCCTTGTCCCAATCATAACCATTAGGCCACCCTCAATAAAGTACGGCGTTCCAATAGCGGCTTCAAGATGAAATCCAACCGGTCCCAGTATTCTTATGCCAATTAGATACTGCATACTTGGACATAATAAAGTGTAATGGCCATTAGAGTTAGTAGTCATTAAATTGGGAAGAAGAGTAGGTATGGCTGTTGCTGTTGAAGGGGTTATTACATCTGTCCAGTAAGATACTCCTCCGCGTAATCCATAGTATATCTCGGCATTAGGTGTACAAAGAATATCTAATAATAATCTTACTGAAATGTTCAATCGAGTAAAATCCTCGGTAGCACTATAACTCGTATAAGAGCCATTTCCTGGAATGCCGGAAGCTGTTTGATATGCGGCACCCAAACCAATCGTAAAGTTTTTAAAGGTTTTATTATCTAGCAAACAATAATCAATTGTACCGTTTTCGACTATTGATTGAGACTTACCATAAGCATCATTACCACCTAAGGAAAAATATATCCGTTCAAGGATTGTGCTGGCGCCTATACCTCCTGCAATAAATATTCTACCTTTATTACTAAAATGTTTGATTTTCTTACCATCCTGCTTAACAACAGGTGCCGCTTGGGTTTTGTTCGTATCTTTTTGTGCAAAAACAATAATAGAAAATGCAAGCAGGAGAAAAGCAAGTTTATATTTTAAGAGCATCACGTAATTGCTCATAGGTGGTCATATAGTTTTGTACAACAATTAAATTAGAGTTTATAACTTCAATAACATCTTACACTTTTGTTTTCCATTGTTTGTTTCAAGCACACAAAAATAACTACCTAATACCAACCCGGAGCTATTATAATTAATTGAATAACTGCCTTTTTTATAATATTCATTTTTAATTACATATGCAATCAATAAACCTCTCAAATCAGTAATATAAATTAGCACCGGACCATCATTTTTAACTGAAAATTTAATATTAATTCGATTTAGGAATGTATGAGGATAATTCCAAATGCTATCGGAACCATGAAGCGTATCAAATTCAGTAGCTGTTTGAAACGACATTTTCTCAACATTGCCTTCAATGGATGGGATTGGGCTGGCCTGTTTTTTCCTTGCAAACTTATATACCAAACCACCTTCTAAATAGTAAGGTGTACCCAAACCTCCTTCGATATCTAATCCGATATTTTTCAGAAAATCACTTTTTATTTTGCTGAAGTAAAATGGATAATACCTCAGTACAAATAAAACCTGGAAACTTACCAATGACAATGAGCTATAAATTAAATAATGGTATTTTAGGTCTGTTCCCGCAGGGAGGATATCCCTCCAGCATGATAATCCGATTCTGCCTCCTGCAAATAATTCAAGTCTCTTATTTGTATCATTGTCCTTGTTAAAGTGTGTATTGTATAGATAGCGCACTCCTATATTCAGACGGCTTATTGTTTCCAATTGTTGTGTTGGGTCGACCTGGGAACATGGTAAATCATTAATATATTGATAAGAAGAAACCACACTGAAATATGAATTTTTATAAACTCGGTAATCTACGGAAAGGTTATAGGCAAGTGACACAAATTTGATGACCGGAGCAGAAAGATATGCCGGAATGCCAAAGAGATAAAAGCCGCTTGACCAATACCAGTTTGTAAGATTTTGTGATAGTTCAAGTTGTATTGTACTGAATCCTGTTCCTGCACCAACAGTTAACTGTGCATTTGCAGGTTTGTATTGAAAAATGCCAACAAAAAGCAGGTATGTACTCAAGTAGGATGCTATTTTATTCTGTCTTGGCATGATGTGGTGTATTATATAACATGGGTGGTCATATAGTTTAATACTACAATATTACAAAATAGCCAATGATTTTGCAAAAGCTACTTCTGCCCACTTTCAGGCTTTGTTTCCTTCTTCTTTCCAAATCTAAATGATAAACCTCCTTCAATCCAATAAGGTGTTCCAAGACCTTCTTCAATGTTTAAGCCAATATTATTTAAAAAATAGCTCTTTATATTATCTCCGCCAAAAGGATAGTAACTGATTACTTGTAAAATCTGGATACTAGTAAATATTAATGAACTTTTGCTCAAATCCTTTATATAATAATTGTAAAAATCAGGAGGTTCTAAAAAGCTATAGTCCGGATTCATTCCTTGAGGGATAATATCCTTCCAAAATGATAAGCCTATTCTACAGCCTAGCTTATATTCAAATTTAGTGTTCCTAGGATTTGTAATATTACACAGATAACGTAAAGCTATATTCAGGCGGCTTATTTTTTCAACTTGCTGTGTTGGGTCAACTGCAATATAGGGTAAATCGGTTACATATTGATAGCAAACCGCCGCCCCTACTGATGATCTTTGTGAGATACGGTAATCAGCAGAAAAATTATAAGGTGGCGACAGATAAACCCAGTTTGGTCCCTCTTCGTAAGCGGGATTATTATTATTGTTCCAATATCCATTGGAAAGAAGATACAGTATTTCAAGTTGAATAGCACTGACACCAATACCTCCGCTAATAGTTAACTGACCGAGTTGTTTATACAAATTTTTTAATGAATCATTTATAATTCGAGGAGTTTCACATGGTGCATAAATTCCACCGGAACTAAAATCTATAGGAAAAGTAATTACAGGGAAAAGCATATCGCCTATTAAGGCGGCAGCCCTTATTTTACGTTTTGTTTCACCCTGATTTGGTGGATATTTTTGGCAATCGTTAATATGGCCACCAAATATAGTTCCACAACCCGACAATGTTAGAATACTTACAATAATTGCAAATAGTATTACATTGATTGTTTTCAGAGGAGTTGGTATTACTGATTGTTATTCTTCCTTTATATTTTAGCTGCTAATAAACTGAATTATATAGCTCCCTATATTATTCAAAATTATGGTTAAAGTTACTATTCATTAACAAGTATAAGCAATAATATTATAATATCCAAAACATTAGAAATCTTTGCTTGAGAGCGGAAACCAAAATAATAACCACGTAGTGATTAATTAAACCGCCTCTTCCTTGAACCTTCCCCTTGGGGAGGTTTCGTGGGAGCTGTTTAGACCTAATACATCTTTGCCCCGTTGGGAACAGGATGAGATAGTGATGTAAGCACCACATCACCGTTGGCATCGGGGAAACCTGTTACCAGGCATTGCGACATAAATTTGGCAATCTGCTTTTCAGGGAAGTTTATTACTCCAACTACCTGCCTGCCCGGTAGCTCTTCCTTTTTATAGTGTTTGGTTATTTGCGCACTACTCCATTTAATGCCAAATTCCCCAAAGTCAATTTTCAGCCTGTATGCCGGTTTCCGGGCTTCAGGGAAATCAAGCGCTTCAAGAATAGTACCCGCGCGCAATTCAACTTTCTCAAAATCATTCCAGCTTATCAGTTCCATATAACAGGATTAATATTTCATAGTAAAGGTAGGTAATAAACCAAAATAGATTCAAATGAAAACAAATATGCCACCAAATCACTAAAACACCAATAAATCATACACAAAATAATTGGCGATATTTTGTGCTTTAGTGTTTTTTTGGCGAAATTCAAGAAAACATTTTCTCTTTAACTATGGGTGAAACCGTCAACAGCCCTGACGCTTTGGTCAGGCGTGGCAATCTCAGTGTAACAAAAAGCTCTGCGCAACTCTCTTTGCTCTGTGAACTCTGTGTTGAAAAAACAAGAAGAAGTATTAGTAATACTGAGACTGCCACATCCCGCAGAAAATTGCGGGATTCGCAGTGACGGTTGGCGTTCCGTTATTGCAGTGACGAGATTACTTAATTTGTCCATTCTATCTTTCCTCATCCCGAATTTGTGTTCTCAATTATTTTACTTACTTTTATCTTATAATTATAATATTAGTCTTTCAATAAATTAAAACCATTTATAACCATTGAAAAATAAATATATGAAAACACATCAAACAATTCTCAAGGCATGCACAATTATGTCAGTTGCCCTTCTATCTCTTGTTTCAACGCAAAAGGCAATGTCTCAAAGCTTGTGGGGAATGACCTCCGGTGGAGGTACTTACGGCAATGGAGAGATTTTCACTGTTCCTTCAGGCGATACCGGAGTTACTCTGGAATACAGTATGACAGGCATTGCAGGCGCTGACCCGCAATATACAGCCTTAATAAAAGCTACCGATGGCCTCTATTATGGCATGACCGCAGAAGGAGGCATAAACAATGACGGTGTTATTTTTTCTTACGACTCCGCCACAAAAGCATATACCGAGTTATTTGAATTTAACGGGCAGAATGGAGCCAACCCTTATGGCTCGCTGCTACAGGACACGAACGGCATAATGTATGGAATGACTGAAAACGGAGGGCTATATGGCTACGGTGTGGTTTTTTCTTTCAATCCTGCAACCAAAGCATATACACTGTTGCAAAGCGTTGCAAGCCAGAGCTATCCCACCGGTTCGTTTATACAGGCTGCCAGCGGCAAACTTTACGCCGTAATGCCCTGGGGCGGCATGGGTAATTATTATGGTTTTATTTTCCTGTGGGTCATAAAAACAAATGGAATGGGAATTATCAGCGACT
>JBKQUY010000044.1:0-22356 GCA_052325425.1 Bacteroidia bacterium
ACATGGCGATTCCCAAGCGATGACCAATTGAAACCTATCACGGTATCATTCCTCGATAAACCCAATAACGAAGATGGGGCGTTGTTGCCATACAAGCGGGATGAAAAATTAGTCCGCCCCTGGATAAAGCCCGGTACAAAAGGCCTGGAGCACAGAATAGGAGGATTGGAAAAACAAAATGAATCGGGAAATGTTTCCTATACAGCCCTGAATCATGAAAAGATGGTTCAATTGAGGGCCGCTAAAATTGAAAAAATAGCCGACTATATTCCTCTTGCCAAACCCGACAGCGGAAAAGAGAAAGCAAAACTTCTCGTTTTGGGCTGGGGCTCGACATACGGGGCAATTAAAACAGCCGTGAGGGAAGCTATAAGTGAAGGATACGATGTTGCCCATGTTCACCTCCATTATATCAATCCTTTCCCGAAGAATCTTGAAGAAGTGCTGAAGGGGTATGAAAAGGTATTGATTCCCGAAATGAACCGGGGACAATTGCTGCAACTTATAAGGGCTAAATATTTAATACCTGATATGGGTTTGTCGAAAGTGAAGGGATTACATTTTACTACTACAGAATTAAAAGCAAAGATTGTTGAATTGTTAAAAAAATAAATGAGATGGATACGACAACAGCAGAACTGGATCATAAATTGGGCTCGAAAGATTTTGCTTCAAACCAGGAAGTAAAATGGTGCCCGGGTTGCGGAGATTATTCGATATTAAAACAAATCCAGACCGTTTTTCCCGATATGGGAATTCCTAAGGAGAAATTTGTGTTTATTTCAGGAATAGGGTGCTCGTCAAGGTTTACCTATTATATGGACACTTATGGCATGCACAGCATCCACGGACGTCCGGCTGCCATAGCTTCGGGCATAAAAGCTGCCAACCCTGATTTAAGCGTTTGGATAGTTTCCGGCGACGGCGATGCCTTGTCAATAGGTGGAAACCACTTTATACATTTGATGCGCAAGAATTTCAACCTGAATTACCTCGTATTCAACAACCAGATTTACAGCCTCACAAAAGGGCAATATTCCCCAACATCTGAAAGAGGAAAAATAACCAAGACTACTCCTTATGGTTCTATCGAGGAACCATTCAATCCTTCTGAACTGGCTTTGGGCGCGAAAGCTTCATTTGTTTCTCGCACACTCGACCGTGACCCTAAACACATGCAGGGGGTTTTGAAAAGAGCCCAGGCATTTAAAGGTACATCGTTTGTTGAGGTATATCAAAACTGCCCTGTGTTTAATGATGAAACATTTTTTGCTTTTTCTGATAAGGAGACAAAGAAGGAAGCAGCCATATTTGTGGAACATGGAAAACCTTTGATTTTTGGCAAAAACGATGAATTTGGAATATTATTTGACGGACTGGTGCCAAAAATTGTAAATGTTAAGGAGAGCAATATTTCTATCAATGATTTATGGATTCATGATGAGAAGGATAAAACCAAAGCGAATATACTTTCCCGCTTTTTTGATACTATGATTGATGGCATGCATTTCCCGCGGCCTTTTGGTGTGTTATATGCCAATGAACGCCCTGTATATGACGAAGAAATGGTTAACCAGATAAATAATGTTAAGGCAAAAAAAGGAAAGATGCCATTAAACAAGGTATTATCAGGTGACCAGACCTGGGTAATAGAATAGTTTACGGAATCATATTTCATAAATAAATGCCGGAATTACCGGCATTTATTTTTATATACTTATTCCGCTTGCAGCGACTACATTGATTCTACAACTTTTGCAGTAGTGAAATAGCCTGAAAATGAAGGAATAAAGTGTGACAATAGATTTATTTTCATTTTCAGGGAATTTGTAACTTTGTAAGATATGCGCATTTAGAATTTTTATATTCATGGCTGATATTGGGGTCAATAAAATAATATTAAAATCAGCAATATTGATTTTTACAGTGGCTGCTCTATTTTCCTCGTGCGGAAAGAATGGAGTGGAAACATTAACCCCCTTATCTTCTTATAATATGAATGGGTATGCAAACAGCCAGGTAATTACATTTAATGCTGCAGCAACTGATTATTATGATACACTTGATATTTACGGAACTTGGAACAGTAATATCAATTATACATATATTTTGAATATGCGGAATATTAAACTGCTTAAAAAGTATGTGGGTACGTATTCACTGAATTCAGGCGCAGCAATTTATGCCGCATATCCAACAGGTTCAAACCCTCCAAGCTATTTATTTAATTATACAAGTTATTCCGGAACAATGTCAATTTATAAGTACGACTCAATACATCGAATCATCAGCGGAACATTTAGTTTTAATGGTACTTATGCAGGTGAATCAATAAACATCAGCAATGGGCAATTTAGTAATGTGAAACTTACGCCGTAAAATTGCCTGTAAAACGCCAATAAAAATCTAAAATGGCCGTTACCTGTTTTAACGGCTTTTTTATTACGGGATTGATTTTTAGTTGAATTATCTGGCAAAAACAGTATTTAATAATCGAATAAATCACATTATTATATTTGTAACAAAGAGGCTTCATTATTGAATTCTGATTTATGAATGCAAAGTATTGTACCTGGCGCATAATTTGTTTTCTTTCTGTACAATTTTTTGTCTCAAATTCACTTCAGGCGCAGAAGGGAATGGATACCTTAAGCCTTGCCAAACAATTTAACAGCCAGAAGAAATTCAGAAAAGCCTGTAAAATACTTGCACCTTATTATAACAGCCACCCGGGTAACCTTAATACCCAATGGATATACGCCCAATCGCTCTACTGGGCAAAAAAGTTCAGGAAGTCAGAAAAAGTATATGAATACGCCATTGCCTGGCATCCTGAGAATTACTACCTGCGCCTTGATTATGCCGAAAAGCTTGTGGATATAGGAGAATTTGAGAAAGCCATTCCGATTCTGAAATTATATGGCGCCTACGACTCAACTGCGCTCGACCTGCGCCTTACGCTTGCAAAAATCGCTTTCTGGAAATGTGATTATAAAACCGCGGAAGCCGAGGTACAGAAAATCCTTAAGAAACAGCCTGGTCAAACAGCCTCGTTAAAAGATTTTCAAAATGAGATACTGGCAGCAGAATCTCCCTGGATAAAACCCGGCTTTGAATATCACGCGGATACCCAGCCCCTGCAGTCATATACCCCTGAGGTAAAAACAGGTTTTTTCCTGTCTCCTTTAGCCGCGCTTCAGTTTAATCTCTCCGCGCCTTTTTACGAAGGAAACAACACCTTGTATAATGCTCAATGGCTTCAGGCAGAGAATAAATCATTTTTTTATAAAATGAAACTTACCCTTATCACTAATATAGGCGCAATTAAATTACCCGGCAATACCACATCTGTAACCGGAAAAATTGACGCAAGCAAAATATTGTTCAAACACCTGGAGTTGGATGCGAAAATTGAGCATACTCCTTATTTATACGCGCTTGCCGATATGACTGTACCTGTAATGCAGTTAACTTACCAGGGTAACATAGCCTGGAAAAACACCAATGGCTGGCAGGCTCAGGCATCGGCTACGTACAATGATTTTTACGCTACCAATAATTACATATATTCCATTGGCGCATTCGGGTTAACACCGCCTTTAAAAATTGAAAAATTTGAACTCCGTGCCGGGTATGCCTATAACTACAGCACTTCAAAATATAGTTGTTTTGTTTTTGTTCCCGGCGAAACCGTGCAACAGGTTATTGCAAACTGGACTCCCGCTTTAACTATTAATGGTACAGGCATTTATAATCCATATTTTACGCCCAATGCCCAAAGTACCCATTCTGTGGTCTTCTCAGCCATCCTGCATGTTTCTCAAAAAATTGAATTGGGAGCGAAAGGAAGCATTGGTGTGTATTGCAATACTCTTAACCCGTATTTTTATAATTATCTTGAAAAGAATGAAAGTGACCAGATATATATTGCATCAGGTGAGGGTTTCTCAGAAGAGAGATATTACCCCGCCGAGATAAATATTTTTGCTAACCTCAGATTAAGCCCTAGAGTTAGTATTGGCGCAGAATACACTTATTTGAAAAATAATTTTTATTCCAGCAACTATGCGGGCCTTACTTCACAAATAAGTTTCTGGCATGAAAAGTAGCGATAAGAAAAATCTTTGGGTATTCCGGGAAGCTAAGAAGCCCGGGGCAATGGACAGGTTCGTTATTCTTTTGCTTTCCTGCGCTGGTTTTTTCTGCATTGTTAATTTATTTGAGTGGTGGTTTCGCGGTGAGCATGTAGGAAATTTAATGCTTTTCGTTGTGTTAAGTTTGTTTTTCTGGTATAGCATTGGCAGGTTCGTACTAATATGGATAAGTTATTTGCGGATAAAAAAACCTTTACATACACCCATGGCCCCGCAAGGATTAAACGTGGCTATATTTACAACTGCCGCGCCCGGCGAACCCTTGTCAATGTTTGAAGAAACATTCAAAGCCTTAAATAATATCATATATCCGCATACCACTTACCTGCTTGATGGTACAGGCGATCCCGCGTTTAAAGCAATGGCCGGAAAATATGGCATAACATGGCTCGAATCAGTTAATATTCCAGGCGCTAAAGCCGGCAAAATAAATGCTGCATTGAAACGAACGACGGAAGATTTCATCCTCATCCTCGACCCTGACCATATTGTATTTCCTAATTTTTTGGACCAGACATTGGGTTTTTTTTCGGATGAAAAGGTTGGTTTTGTGCAGGTATGCCAGGCATATTATAACCAGTACCGCTCATTTACGGCTGCCGGGGCGGCCGAACAGACATATACGTTTTACGGTCCTATGCAAATGGGACTGTTTGGGTATGGCTGCGCAGTGGCAATCGGCGCCAATTGCACTTTCAGAAGAAAAGCATTGGAAAGTATAGGCGGGCATGGCGAGGGGCTGGCAGAAGATTTAATTACATCCATCCGCATACATGCTGCCGGGTGGAAATCGGTTTATAACCCGGTAATTGTCAGCAGGGGGCTTGTTCCGGAAGATTTTGGTTCTTTCTGCAAGCAGCAGCTTAAATGGGCGCGAGGTGTTTTTGAGGTATTGTTTGTAGAATTTCCCCATGTTTACCGCAAACTTACATTCTGGCAAAAACTATCCTATTTTTCCATAGGAACCTATTATTTTGTGGGTGTTATTACTTTATTTTTCATTCTTATTCCTTTTCTCTATTTCTTTACAGGCATACTTCCTGCCAGGATGAATTTTGCCGATTTTCTTATCAAAGGCTCATTTATTGTGGCAATTGCAGCCATGATTCATTTTTATGTTCAGAAATTTTTGTGCCACCGTGAAGCGGAAAGAGGTTTTCACTGGAGGGGAATGGTTTTGAAGTACGCATGCTGGCCTGTATTTTCGCTGGGTTGCATGCTGGGAATACTGGATTATGACATACCCTATATTCCTACGGCAAAAAAAGCTGTGGTGGGCTTACTTTCGCCGTTTGTACGCCCATTGATTTTTTATTGTATATTGTTTTTGATTACGGTTATCATTGTCTATATCAACCGCCGTTATTTTGTTCCCGAAAGCGAGTTGATATTTTCGGCAGAAAAAACATGGGGAATGATTGGCTTTTCATCCATCGCTTTTATTATGTCTTTGGGCGGGATATGGGCAGCGGCCGAATCTATAAGGCTTAAGGAAGAGAACCCATGGGAATCTGTAAATGTGAATAACATAATAATACCCAACAAGTAAAAAAAGAATAGCATGAAAACTTTAATTTTAGCGGGAGGTTTCGGAACACGGTTGAGCGAAGAAACCGATTTAAAACCCAAACCTATGATTCCGGTGGGTGGCCAGCCTATATTATGGCACATCCTCAAAATCTATTCACATTACGGATTCAATGATTTTGTAATCCTGCTCGGTTATAAAAGCTACGTAATTAAAGAATACTTTGCCAATTATTTTCTCCATCAAAGTGATGTTACCATTGATATAGCAAAGAATGAAGTAAAGATATTGAACAGTAAATCAGAACCCTGGAAAGTCACGCTCGTCGATACCGGGTTAGACACTATGACAGGAGGCCGTATTTTACGGGCAAAAGAAATTGTCGGCAATGAGACATTTATGCTGACATACGGGGATGGGGTAGGAGATATAAAGATTGATGAACTGGTAAAATTCCACAAAAAACACGGTAAAGCAATAACCATGACAACGGTGCAACCCGAAGGCAGATTTGGCGGGGTTAAATTTGATGATAATTCTACACGGGTAGAAGATTTTATTGAAAAACCTATGGGTGACGGTGGATGGATAAATGCCGGCTTCTTTGTATGCGAACCAAAGATTTTCGATTATATAAGGCATGGAGACCCGACTATCTGGGAACGGGAGCCGCTGGAGACACTTGCCCGCGATAAGGAACTGCATGCTTTTAAGCATACAGGTTTCTGGAAGCCCATGGATACACTGCGTGACAATAAACAACTGAATGATATGTGGGCATCTGATAAAGCGCAATGGAAAGTATGGTAAAAACTCATTTAAACCCCCTCAAGGGGGACAAAAGGGGCCTTTTTGGCGGAATTTACAAAAACAAAAAAGTCCTTGTAACCGGCTTTACGGGCTTTAAAGGTTCCTGGCTCTGTTATTGGCTCGAAAAGATGGGCGCCGATGTTTATGGATATGCGCTGGAGCCGCCCACCAGGCCAAACCATATTGATTTGCTGAACCTGGAAATGGACAAATATATTGGTGATGTAAGGGATGCAGAAAAACTGCATAAATATATGGCCAGGATAAAACCCGATATTGTTTTCCACCTGGCGGCACAATCATTGGTAAGGGCATCGTATGTGAACCCTGCCGAGACATTTTCGACAAATGTTATGGGCACCTTGAATGTGTTTGAAGCATGCCGGAAAGCAAATACCGTTAACGCCATTGTAAATGTAACAAGCGATAAATGTTACGAAAACAGGGAATGGATTTGGGGCTACAGGGAAAATGACGCTATGGGAGGATACGACCCCTATAGCGCCTCAAAAGGCTGTGCTGAATTACTTACAGCTTCATTCAGAAATTCATTTTTCAACCCCGGTAATTACCGGAAATCGCATTATACCTTGCTTGCCAGTGCCCGGGCCGGTAATGTAATTGGCGGAGGCGATTGGGCGGCTGACAGGCTGATTGCTGATATTGCAAAAGCCACTTCAAAAAAATCGGTAACAGAAATACGCAACCCTAAAGCTACAAGGCCATGGCAGCATGTATTGGAGCCATTGAGCGGCTATCTTACGCTTGGGTGGAGATTATTGGAAGGTAAAAAGGAATATGCGGAAGGGTGGAATTTTGGCCCGGATTTGAATAGCAATATTGCCGTTGAGGAAGTGGTAAACATTTCGAAAAAATATTGGCCAGAAATAAAGGTTGCATACAGCAAAAACCTAAATGAACATCACGAGGCCAATCTCTTAATGCTCGATTGTTCGAAAGTCAATAAGATGCTGAAATGGAAACCCGTTTGGGGTATTAATGACGCGCTTGATAAAACTATTAACTGGTATAAGAATTTTTACGGTAAACATGATGTTCAGACTGAAACTGATTTGAATGAATATATTGCCAGCGCTGTAAAAGCAAACACAATATGGACAATTTAAGCCTGAAAAATAAAAAGGTATTGGTTACCGGGGGAAACGGATACCTTGGAAGCCACCTGGTAGCTGCTTTGAGAAAGGCAAATGCGGATGTTTTTGTAATTGATAAAGAAGCCAAAGGCAGGGAAGCTACACCCGGCGTTATTATGGCTGATTTGACAGACCAGGCCACTATTGGTGATATAATAAGGCGTATTGAACCCACCATAATATTTCACCTTGCTGCTATATTAGACAGGGACAGGGATTTTTCAAAACATGACAGGGCTATGAATGCGAATTATTATGGTACAAAAACTTTATTGACTGCCCTGGAGAATATTGAATATGAGAATTTTATTTTTACCAGTACCAGTGAAATATATGGTGACAATACGGCGCCCTTCAATGAAACACAATTGCCGCAACCTGCTTCAGTTTATTCACTGAGTAAATGTTGCGCCGAAGCGCTCATACAAACTTTCAGCAGGTTATACAATAAAAACTACACCATTTTGCGCCTCTTTAATTTTTTCGGCACTAATATGCCTGCAAACTTTTTTATTCCGCAATTGCTGCACGCTCTGAAACACGATGAAAGTTTTAAAATGACCAAAGGCGAGCAGAAAAGAGATTTCCTTTATATTGATGATGTTGTCCAGGCTTTGTTCCTGGCAGCGGAAAATAGCTCAGCGCATAACCAGCTTTTTAATGTATGCAGCGGGAACAGTACTACCCTGAAGCAACTTGTTACCGAGTTTAAAGATAGAATTGGCGGTTCATGCAGGATTGATTTCGGGGCCTTACCATATAGGAAAAATGAAGTTTGGGATATGGTTGGAAATAATGATAAAATAAAGAAAATGCTTAACTTTAATGTGAATTATGACATTAAGGCAGCCATTGATAAATTGGCCAGGGAATCGTGATTTTTTAGATTCAAAATGAAGAAGACTATTGTATCAGTAAAAACACGAAGGGCATTCATAATAATAATGGCCATTGTATTAGGCCTTGGCATTATGTCGCTCTTTATTTACTGGGGCAATAAGACAAAAGGCCCTCTTGAAAATTTACTGGGCAATATGGCTTCTACCGTGCATAAAGTGGAAGATAAAATAATACTAAAACAACGTGAAAACAGGAGGGCTGATAAGCTGGTATGGTTTAATTCATACAGAAATAACATTGAGAAATTAAAACACCCTAAGATTATTATATTCGGAGCATCAGATATTCATACGGAATCAATTATTGACCTTGAAGATTCATTGAATACCACTTTCCCGCTTATACATATTTATGAAGCATGGGGCAGCAAAGCCGAAGAAGAATTTCCGGAATTACAGGTTAAGACAATTTTAGAATTGGGTTCTGTACCTGTTATTACCTGGGAACCCTGGCTTAGCGATTTCGATGAAGAAAAATTCCCGGGCATTCCGAAAGTGGAAGACCGTGATAAAAACTGCCTGGCGGCCATTGCCAGAGGTACATACGATTCATATATTGTTAAGTGGGCTGAAAGGGCTAAAGAAATACAATCCCCGATATTCCTTCGTTTGGGCCATGAAATGAATGACCCGTATCGCTATCCCTGGGGGCCACAGAATAATAAACCTAAAGACTATGTGGCCGCATGGAAACATGTGCATGATATATTTAAAAAAGAAGGTGCATCGAATGTCATCTGGATATGGGGGCCTCACCTTGCACATGGTTATTTTGAGGCTTTTTACCCGGGTGATGCTTATGTTGATTATGTTGGCGTAGGGGTTATGAATTACGGAACGGTTGCCAATTGGAGCCAATGGTGGACTTTTCCTGAAATATTCGGCAACCATTATAAGGAGCTTATAAAATTTAATAAACCTATAATGATATGCGAACTGGGTTGCCTGAACGTTGGCGGTGACAGGGCAAAATGGTTTTCAGTGGCCTTTGACAGCCTTCCGCAAAAATACCCTGCTGTTAAATCAATTATGTATTTCCACTATCCTGCCGATAAAACTACTACCGATAAGGCCGTTAGCTGGTATATTAAAGATGATCCCAAAGCGAAAGAAGAAATCATCAGGCAGATTAAATTATGGCCTGATTCATTAAAACCAAGGTAATTATATCATTACTTATTAATTAATCTATTTTACCCGTTTCCGGTTAAGTAATTTTATTGGACTTTTATATATTCAGTAATAGTATTAATTGTGTTTTTTATATAGAGCATAAATGCTCCATATATGTGCCCTTTCCTGCCATTGGTTGAAATCATACTTAGCAATAAATTCAGGATAGAGCATATAAATTCTTTTATAGGTGTAAGAGTCACTCAGCTTCGGAGCCAGGAAAAAATTTCTTTGAAACACAAGTACCGAATCTTCATTACTTGCGGTTATATATTTATTTAATTCATCTTCATTTTTAAAAACAAATTGTTTTAATGTGGCTGGTTTATAAAAATTCAGATTCAGTCCGTATAAACTGAATAATGGTTCTTGCATGCAGAGAATAGTTGTGGGCTTCTGACCGAAACGTTCATAAACAAATTTCAGGCAAGGAATAGCCTCCTGGGCAGGATTTAATGTGCGGTAGAGCATCATGAATAAATTCAGCGCGACCATGAATTTAAAGCCATAGGCGTATATTTTTCTGTTTTTAAATGTTGCTATGCAGTAATCAATACCGGTAGAAGCCAGGTAAATAAAACCGAACGTAACCGGAATAAGAAACCGCATCTCTTTATGTCCGACAATAAAATGTCCTATTAAAAAAGGAAGCAGTATAAATGAAAAAACATGCAGAGGTTTTTTATAAAGTCCCGCAAACATAAACAACATTAATGCGAGGCTTATGGGAGGAATGCCTAATAAAAAAAATGTTGTGAAATAGTACCACCAGGGAAATACTCCAAAACCTGCCGCTATATGCCTTACTATATTAGCATAATAATAATTGTAAGGAGTAAATTCCCATGTTCTGTATAACCATTTGTCGAGGCATACGCAAATTATTGAGACAAGCAGACCTGAAAAAATCAACCATAACCATTGCATCGGTTTTATTTTTTTTATAAACAGTAACCAGGCAGCTAAGCCAATAATAGCGAAGGCCATTTGAAACCGGAAGAAAAAAGAAGCCCCGGCCAGCGCCCCTATAATAAGGAATGAAATATTTTCCTGTTTTTTCGAATCATAAGGTTTTAGTAAAAGATATAGCGCCCATAAAAAGCATACAGTTGCCATATTTTCAGAAGAGAACCGTACATTAAGATAGGGTATAAACCACAGGAACAGGTTTAGCAATACAAATAATTTTTTCCCTCTCTCAGTATTGAAATCAGGCAGCAGTAATATAATTAGCTTGCAAATTATCATCCATGATAGAAAGCCTGCTATTAACCTGAACAGAAATGCAATTACAAATGGATTCAGGATACCCATTGAATGAAATACTGCAATAGCGCAATAGGCTATAAAAGGCTGCACACCCGACCGTATTTTATCATGGAATTCCCATGGCAGGTCTGCCGCAGGGCTGTTACCTGATTTATAATTGGCAAATTCCAATACCTGGAAATGCTCATCGGCCTGGTTATATCCCATGCTAAACCATGCTGCTACTATAGTTAAAAGGAGGCTTAATAGAAAGTATCTGGAGTATGAAGATTGAAAAATCGTTTTCACATTAATTGGCACTCAATAAAATTAAACTAATTCCCTTGCAAAAATAGTCAATGCATATTTAAGATATAATGATTACCAATTATTAGCGCCAACTAAAATTTCAGGCTGTTATTCAATATAATCAATAAAAAGCCTGCAAACTCAATGTTTACGGGCCTATTCTGTGGTCCCGGTGGGATTATGACCTTCTATTGTAATGTGTTGTTATTCAATAATTTAAAGAGCAGCAATAGGGTTTGCCTTACATCATCTGCACCCATTGTTTTGTAAAGCTTATAGCTCACTATAAAGCGTGAATAATCATCTATTATCGTTCGTTGACAGGTAACACCAACCCCAGCCTTTTACATGCAGGCGTTAGCATTTAATTAGCTTCACCTGGATTTAGTCCCTATTTAATAATGGCTATCCTTTTGTTTGTCACCCCATCATCGTTTACTATTCTAATATTATAAATCCCGCCTGCTAAATAATCTGCATTAATGGTCGCAGCACCATTAATAAGCTGTGTCAAAACAAGTTTGCCGGTTACATCAAACATCTGGAGCGTTTGATTTTTTAAATAGTTTGTTTTTATGACAAAAGAACCCTTAGATGGATTCGGGTAAATATTTATTTCATCATTATTGCTGATTGCTTCATTTATACCTGTTGTGTTACTCACGGTTACAAAAAGGTTAGCTGGGCCAAGTTCACAACTGCCTGTGCTTGTTTCGGTAACGGACACATTTCCTGAATAGGTTGTAAAGTCGACGGTAATTGTATTGGTACCCTGTCCGCTTGCAATAGTTGCGCCGGAAGGCACAGTCCAATTATAGGTAACACCCGAAATATTGGGAACCGAATAGCTGACACTATTTTTATTTGCCGGCACATTTTGTAAGCCGCTTATAGTAATTGCATCATTTCCAAGTATGTTGAAGAAATAAGCGGCCCAAAAACTTGAGAACAATTGCTCCTGTAATGCATAACTGCCGGTTTCTCCGCCTTTCTGGTAACAGGTTCCGGTATCCAGCGCAATGCCGTGCCCCATACCCGATATGGTATAGGTTTCAACCACCGGGATGCCGGTGGTATCATAAAAAATGTCTTCGGTAACCAATGAATTTCCGTTAAAAGAATTAACAACCTGTGAAGGAGTCTGGCTGATTCCATGCACCTGTGTCCACTGTTTCATAATCTCTGTTTCATTTACAATATTAATAGTGGCATCACTGCTACCGTGAAAAACTGCCACCTTAGGGTAAGGCCCTTTATAAGATTGATAGCCGGTATAAACTGAATCGGCCCAAACCTGTGGTGTCATGGTTACATAGCCGAGGCAAGCCAAATCTGCCCCTGTCTGGCTCGATGCCGCTTTATATGGTACGACATTACAGCGCCGGCAGCGAATACATCGGGATAGGTAGCAAGCAGAACGGTAGTCATGCAGGCGCCGGCACTTAAACCGGTGGCAAATATTTTTGTGGTGTCAATAGAATAATGAGCTTTCATATAATCAACCATTTGCACTATTGACATTGCTTCGCCCATACCCCTGTCCTGGTCGGGGTATTGATAATAATTAAAACAAGTAAGTGAGTTATTAGCGGAATTTTGTTCGGGATAGACCACATAAAATTTATGTTTGTCCGCCAGTGTATCCCATCCGCTTTGCTGGCAATAAGTGATGGCATTTTGGGTGCATCCATGCATGGCTACAACCAAAGCGGCTTTTCCCGTTATTCCTTCAGGCACATAACAGTACATATTAAGATTCCCCGGATTACTGCCAAAACCGGTTATGGTTTGGTAACCATATTGGGCGCTGGAGGTAAAACCAGTGAAAATTGCTATGGCCATTAATCCAATGGAGTAAAAATTAGTATTGATTTTCATTGTTTTAATAATTGTGATTATATACTATAAATTAAACATGCAAAGTAGTCAGATACTATGTAATAGAATGACCATTTTTAATTCAAAAGTTAATAATTCAGAGTATTTGGTCTTATATACGAATGGCTCCTATTCCACACTGCCCAGTATGAATTTTTCAGCATACATTGACTGATACCGGTAACGCCTCTGAACGTCGTCTCCATGGTCATTAGAAAGTTCTTCATTTGGTTGTGGTACAGCTGAGTCCATTGCTGTAAAAATAGAAAATATTAGATGATAACGTCATTATAGACTGGGGTAGTTGCCTTTTTCAGGAACTGCCAAAACACTTTTATTTAACAGTCTATTACCTCTTTCCGGTTCATTAGTTTTAATATAAAATAGCTGAAAGCGAGCCTCCCATGGGATTTGAAAGCAGTTATTTCCCAATGCTTAGCCTATTACACAAGGCATACAAAACCAGTTATTGCATTATAATATACTGATATTCAATACGTTTAACGATTAAGCAATTATTTTACATATGTTTTACACAGATTGATGTTAAAAAAAATATCTTTGCAGAGATTTATACTTTGACTAATAGTCAAAAGTTATATAAAAAATTAATTTTTAGTCTAATCTATTACAGGAGTTTAAACTATACAAAATTACCTCACCCCATTTTGCTGATAATTTAATTTTAAGCCCATACTTAATTAACATGATAAAACCTATTACCATGAGGACGAATATTTTTACCAACTGCCTAACAAATATCAAGAATAAAATAAAAACAATGAATATAATGAGAAAGATGATTACGTTTAAAAGAGTTATTTTAGGATTAAGTATGTTATTTGCCGTTAATTCAATGGCACAAACTAATACCGCACAAGCAACTGCCAACTGGAATATCGCTTCTACATGGAGCTTAGGCCACGTTCCCCTTCTTGCTGAAGATGTTGTAATACCCGCAACATATACTGTGGCTTTAACTTCAAATCAAACCTGTAACTCAATTACGGTACAAGGTGGACTTACCAGCGTTAACAATAACCTTACGTCAACCACTTTTGCAAACATCAGTGGTACAGTTACTTACACAGGAGCAGGGAATTTAACTTTGGGAACTAATTTTACCAATAGTGGCTCATTTACTCTTGGCACAGGTACTTTAACGGTACCCGGAGTATTTACCAATAGCGGTACCTTTACTGCGGGTACCAATAGTACTGTACTCCTTGACGATGCGGCAAACAGCACCCTTGCGGCAGGTGGTGCTACTTTTTATAATCTTACTGTAAATATAGGTGCTGCGGATACTATAACATTAGGAAGCGCAATTACAGTATCGGGCACTTTGCTTATTACTACAGGAAGTATAGATGTATCAGCATCGAATTTCCCGATTACAATTAATGGTACTTTTACTAACAATTCTGCTACTACTGCATTTAACGGAAGAGGAGGAACAGTTACTTTCGGAGCAAACTCTACCCTTGGCGGTAATTTTGTGACCACCTTTAGTAATTTAACTGTAGCCGCTGGCGGAGGATTGCTCACTGCAAATACACGCGGTGAAAATGTAACAGAAAACCTTTTAGTAAACACCGGTACCCTGATATCGGGAGGGCAAACCTTTACCGTTACGGGCAATGTAATAAATAATGCTACTATTACTTTTACAAATGGAACCTTGAATGTGGGCGACAGTATTACTAACAGCAGCGGCGCAACTATTAATTATACAACAGGTAAATTGGCGGTTACGGGTGATATTAATAATAGCGGGGCAATAACGTATACAGGGGCGGGAACAATGACAGGCGCTAATCTTTATGATTTAGGCAGTATTACTGGTTTAAGCAGTACAACAACTCTTACGGGTTATGCCTTTATCTCAAGTGGTTCAACATTAACATATACTACCGGTACATTAACGGCAGGCAGTAATGTAACAAATAATGGCACATTTACATATAGCGCCACCGGTACATTAACTGTTCCCGGAAACTTTACAAATAATGGCTCTTTCACCAGTGGTACAAATGGAAATGCGTTAAAACTAACCGGTGGTAACTTTATAAATAACGGTACTTTTAATCCCAGTACCGGTACAGTAACATTTAGTGGCCCCGGAATCCAAACTCTTGGCGGAACTTCTTCAACCACATTTAATAATCTTGTTATTAGTAATACAGCCGGAACAGGAAATGTGGAATTGGGCAATAATATTACCATACAAACTGGCGGTACATTAACATTTACAGCCGGTGACGGTACTTTAGACGCCGGCCCAAGTGGAGGTAATTATACCATTACATGCAATGGTACATGGCAGAATAACGCTGGTGTATCGGCATTTATTCCTGAACAAGGTACCGTTGATTTTGGCGGTGGAAGTAGTGCGGCTACTGTTAACGGAGCGACGGATTTTTATAATGTAACAAGTGATCCTGGTACAGGAAATACTGTAACTTGTAATAACGCAAACGAAAACATCTTAGGTAACCTTATTGTTAACAGCGGTATCTTTTTAAATACCAACAGAACGATTACAGTAACAGGTACAACAACTATTAATAGCCCCTCAGCTAATGAAACGTTTACCGGTGGAACATTGGCTGCAACCGGCCTTGTAACTGTTAACAGTGGCGCCACTCTGCAATTTGCCGGGGGTAATTTGACGGCAACAGGAAGCGTAAACGTTAATGGTACTTTGAGCAATTCGGCCGCAGGTGCATTGACAGTAGGCGGAAATTTAACTATTGCAACTACAGGTTCAGTGAGTCTTACCACTACTAACACTACTGTAACAGGAATTTTAACTGATAATGGGTCTATGGTATACAGCGGTGCAGGTAATATTACAGTTACCGGTAATGCTATTGTTGCCTCAGGTGCAACATTTACACCACTTACCAGTAATATGAATTTTGCCGGAAACCTTACCAATAGTGGAACCTTTGGCGCAGAAACAGGCGGTACTGCAACATTTAACGGTGCAACAAACCAATATATCAATAGTACAAGCGCTTTAACATTTAATAACTTTACTGTTAATAATACAGGAGTTGCTGGCAGTGACACTGTTAGTTTAAATTCAAACCTGGTATCATGGGGCGCTTCAGGTCTCTCTGTAACAGTTTCTATGAATCTAACAGCCGGAGTATTAAATTGTAATGCAACAGCCATTGACCCTTCAGCGGCTGGTACTAACAGGTGTACGGTATCAGCAAATTCTACTTTAATATTGGGACATCCTACCACTCCTGCTGCAGTTCCGTTCCCTAATTTTACTAACTATACGGTTACAGCTCCAAATCTGGTAATATATCAGGCTGATGCTTCCCAGAATATTTTAAACTTACCCGCTCTTTTTACTTACAGTACGCTATATGTATTAGGAGGTGTTTCGCCAACCATATATACCTTGTCGACACCTGCCAATGCTTTGACTGTTACCGGAACAAGCTTAACCGTAGGTAATGGTTCTTCAGGGGGAGTAACCTTACAGATTACAGGTGCAGGTAATATTAATGTGAATAAAGCCGCGAGCCCATACGGACAACTTATTATTGGTACCGATGGTACAATAACAAGTTCAGGTGCAGGTACGTATACTATAACCGGTACCTTATTCAATTATGGTACATTGACTTTTACGAGCAATCCAGTAGTTGATATTGCTGGAAGTTTTGATAATAAAGGCATTTTTAATTGTGGCACTTCCCAGGTGACTATGGATGCCCCTGCTGCCAATCTGGTTAATGATAGTATAAATAGTACCACCGCTTTAACGTTTTATAATTTAGAAGCTAATAACTTTGGATTTGCTAATTCTCCATCCAATGATGTTATATTAGGTACTCCTATTACAATACTTGCAGGCGGGTTATTAGATATTAACAGGGGTGCACTTGATGTTGGCGCAGGAAACAATACTATTACTGATAATGGTGGTTTTACCAACAACCCCGGAGTTGCTACCGGTTTTAATGCTGAACAGGGATTAGTAATTTTTGGTGGTACAGGTACCATAGCCGGTAACAATACTACATTTTATAACTTAACCATTAATACCGCAGGTACAGTAACTTCTACCTGTAACCCAATGTATGTAAGTAATAACATGGTAGTAACCGCCGGTACCTTTACTTCAGCCGGACTTGCTAACTATGTTACCGGCACCTTAACCAATAGCGGTATAATGACATTCACCACCAACGCCAATGCACTTAATGTTACCGGGGCAGTTACAAATAATTCCGGGGCTTCAATTCAGTTTAGCAATGGTACTTTCACTATTGGCTCAACCCTTACCAATAGTGGCGCTATTACTTATACTTCAAACGGAGCGCTTACTGCAACCGGCTTGCTTACCAATAACAGCGGCGGAACAATTTGCTATACAGGTACTATAGGCGCTGCTACCGGAGCAATTACTGCCAGCGCCGGCCTTGTCAATGCAGGAAAAATGGCCGACTCTACTGCTGCGGTAAATGGCACAATAACTACACCTTACATTACTAATACCGGTACAATAAGGTTGGTATCTGATATCGTAACCGTTTCAGGTCCTGTAACTAACTCAGGTGCGATAACCTATTCTGCTAACGGTACCTTGGTTCTGACAGGCGCAAGTGGTAATTTGACAAATTCAAGCGCTGGCACAATATTATTCAACGCGTCCAATGCGGGTACCAACAGCATAAACATCAGCGGAAATCTACTAAACTCGGGTACTGCTACAATTGCATATACTACGAATGGAAATATATTAATAGGCGGTACCGGAACTTTAACCAACTCAAGTACAACCGTCCCATCTATTAGTCTTGCTACAGGCAACATAACAGTGCCTGGCAATACTGTAATCACTGCCGGTGAAATACAATTAGGTACAGGTACCATGAATGCCAATACCAGCCTTAGAATCAGCGGTGGCGCAGAAATGAAATATACGGGTGCCGGCATATTGAACGTTGCAGACAGTTTAACATTGAGTGCAGCCACATCAATATTAAAAATAAATACATCTGCCTTTAATATCCAGGGAAATTTCCTCAATAACGGCCAGTTTATTACTCCTACAGCCGGTACATCTACTTTTAACGGAACATCGACCCAAACTATCAGTGGTGACTCTAACACAAGGTTTTTTAACCTTACTATAGCTAATACTACTGCTTCAGGGGTATTATTGGGACTAAATGCAGGTAATGTTGTAAACGTATGGAATAACCTGGTTATTAATGCAAATTCAACGTTAAATTGCCAGACCACTACACTTGATGGGAATACTACCGGTAATTTTACCATGAATGCCGGTTCTAATTTCTTATTAGGATTGCCTACCAGCACAACACTTGTGCCTTTCCCCCAGTTTAACGCAGTTGCAGGCGGTGGAGGTAATACCCTCAATGCTACAAGCACTGTGACATACCAGGCGGATGCAAACCAGACCATCGTTGATGAGTTTACTGTTTCAACTAACACTGTGAATTACGGTAATCTGAACGTATATGGCGGATCTGTTGCAAGCACTTGTACTTTTTCTAACGCAGTTAGTTTTGTTATCGGGGGAAATTTAGTGGTGGACAATAATACTGCAACAGGTGGTGTTTCTCTGCAAGGAACTAATCCTACAATTAACCTTAATGCTGCCAGCCCTAATGGAAATATTACTATCGGTAATTATGGTAATATAACTTTCTCTGGCGCTGCTTTACTTGAGCTTACCGGCAGTTTCACCAATAATAACAGCTCAAATAATGGCTTTTCACCAGGTAATGCCTCTACACTGCGGTTTAACGGCGCCGTAAACCAAACCTTAGGTGGTACTTCAGCTTCTACTTACGTATGGGAAATAATGGTTAATATGGGAGTACCTGCGACAACGCTCAATTTAGAAATGCCATTAACAGTAGGTAGTGCTGTAAATGGTGGAGAAATTGACATAAATGCAGGAACTTTTGCTGCCAATACCAATGTAATAATCGGTCCTGGTGCCAGTACAGGAAACTTTATAATGAATAACAATACCACATTTATACTGGGTACATTGAATAATACAACAGTTGTTCCTTTCCCTGTCTTCAAAGTTGCCAATATGAATATTGCCAACCAAACCAGCACAGTTATTTACCAATGCGATGGAGCTCAAACGATATTGAATACTTTCCCTTACAATAACTTGTATATCTATGGTGGAACTGCCTCAGCTTCTACTGCGGTATTGTCGGCACCTTCTACAAGTTTTATATGCAGAGGCAATGTAATAGTGGGCCAAGGTGGTTCTGCAGGTGTAACGTTGAGTCTTTCGGGAACTGCCGCTATTACCCTTAACGCAGCTACCACTGCAGGAGCCGGTAATTTAACCATAGGTAGTGATGGAAATATTAATTTCACAAACACTGCATCAGGTACTGCCGGATTTAACCTCGCAGGTACGCTTACCAATAATAGTTCAGGTGCAGGTATATCAACTACTTCTCCGGGAGTTTCAACCTTTGACTTTGATGCTACCAATGCCCAGAATATAGCCCAGGCAATTACTGGAACTGCCGCATCAACTACATTTGATAATCTTACCATCAACAACGGTAAAGTTACACAAACTGTAACGCTTGGTATGCCAATTACCGTAAATGGAATATTGACCCTTACCAGCGGTATTTTTGATGTATCTGCATCAAATTACCAGATTACAAGTAATGGCACTTGGACCAACAGCAATGCTGTTTCTACACCACCATTTAATTCCAGGAGCGGATTGGTTGATTTTGGAGGTGGTACAGGTGTGAATGTTACCGTAAATGGAACAACCTCAACAACCTTTTATAATGTAACCTGTGATCCGGGTGCCGGAAAAACAGTTAGTTCTATAGTTGACAACGAAACAGTTGGCAATAATCTTCTTATTAATAGCGGTACACTTGCTCTTGCCGCTACAACCTTAACTGTAGATGGGAATTTCACCAATAATGGCGGAACCTTAACATCCACAGGTACAGTACTTTTTAACGGTAGTGCCGCTCAGGACCTTGGAGGTACAACAGCTACTACTTTCGATAATCTGACTTTGAATAATAGCACCGGTCTGGTTTTGAACGGAGCCCCCACATCTGAAACCGTTACGGGTACCCTTACTCTTACAAGCGGCAGCATTACCCTTGGAACAAATACCCTTGCTTTAGGTGCGGCAGCAACTATAGCTGGTGCCGGAGGCAGCAATTATATTATTACCAATGGCACCGGTACCCTTACTAAAACATTCAATGCTACAGGTACATTTAATTTCCCTGTGGGTGACAATGCTGCAACTACAGATTACACACCTTTGAGTTTAACAATTAACTCTGCAACCGGTTTCCCTGGTACTGTCAGCGTTCTTACGGTAAACAGCAAAGAACCCCATAACGCTAGTTCTACAGACTACCTTAACAGGTACTGGACAGTTTCCACCAGTTTAAGCCCATTTAGCTTTAACGAAACAGGAACTTACCTTGCCGGTGACCTTACTGGTGGAGCTACCGCGGCCAATACAGCATCAGCTTTATACCCTAACGCATTGCCCTGGATAAAATATGCTTCTCTTTCATCTACAAGTTCTGCAACAAATGTTGGAACTGCTGCTATTACTCATGCCGGTAATCTTTCAGGTATAACCCTCGCTAATCCTACTGTAAGTATTGCAGGTTCTTCACCTTGTAACATTACGGCTACTACGACAGGTGATGACCCTACTGTTACCTATTCATGGGCACCGGGTGGAGCAACTACCGCTTCAATCAGTGCAGCGACTACTGGAACTTACACTGTAACCATTACCGATGGTAACGGTTTTACAGCTACTGCAAACAAAGCAATAACAACGCTTACAACTGTTGCTTCAGTGTCATCTGAAGTTACCTGCTTCGGGTTAAGCAATGGGAATGCTACCAATACCGCGAGTGGTGGCACAGCACCGTATACCTATTCATGGACCAATTCAAGTTCAGTAGTTGTATCTACAGCACAGACTACGGGGACTATACTTCCTGCCGGAAATTATACGGTAACCGTAACAGATGCAATTGGATGTACGGCCACCGCTACAGTTGCAATTACACAACCTACTGCACCTTCAGTAACCATTGCATCCCAGGTTAATGAACTATGCAATGGTGCCAGCACCGGCAGCATAACTGCCAATGCGGCTACAGGTGGTACAGGTGCATTCACCTACGCCTGGACACCGAGCGGCGGCACCAACCTCACAGCCAGCGGCCTTTCTGCGCAGACATATACTATTACTGCTACTGATGCAAACGGATGTGCGGCCACAGCCACTGCAACTATTACACAACCGGCTTCTGCACCCGCTATTACTATTGCATCACAGGTTAATGTACTCTGCCATGGATCGAATACCGGTAGCATAACTGCCAATGCGGCTACAGGCGGCACCGGTGCATTTACCTATGCCTGGACACCGAGCGGTGGTACTAACCTCACTGCAAGCTCTCTTACGGCGCAGGGATACACTATAACAGCGACCGATGCTAACGGATGTACGGCCACTGCAAGTACAACCATTACCCAGCCTGCATCTTTACCCACTATATCTGTATCATCACAGGTTAATGTCCTTTGTCACGGGGCAAGTACAGGTAGCATTACAGCAAATGCTGCAACAGGAGGTACATCACCTTACACTTATGCCTGGACACCGAGTGGAGGTACTAACCTTACTGCAAGCGGACTAAGCGCACAGGCGTACACTATCACTGCAACCGATGCTAACGGATGTACGGCTACTGCTAATACAACCATTACTCAACCGGCTTCTTCACCTGCTATTACTATTGCATCACAGGTTAATGAACTCTGCCATGGAGCCAGCACCGGCAGCATAACCGCCAATGCTGCAACCGGAGGCACCGGTGCATTCACCTATGCCTGGACCCCAAGTGGAGGAACCACCCTCACCGCAAGCGGCCTATCTGCACAGGCATATACTATAACCGCAACCGATGCTAACGGATGTACTGCCACAGCCATGTCAAACGACCTCGTGTGGTCTCGCTACATCCAGGACTACCTCATGGGGGAGCGGCCCCCCATGTTCGACCTGATGGCGTGGAACGCCGATACCACCCGAATGCCTTACAAGATGCACAGCGAGTTTTTGAGGCGCCTCTTTCTCGATAACGATCTGGCCGAGGAGCGCTATA
>JBKQUY010000045.1:0-92618 GCA_052325425.1 Bacteroidia bacterium
AGGGAAAATTTCTTTGGCTCAACTTTTTTCGCTGGCAATACAACAATTATTTCAACCATTGAGATTAAGAAATCAAATGGAAGAACTAAAATTGACTTTTTGAGGGACGACTAATTAACCTTTCTTCAAAGAAAGAAAGGTTGAATGCAATACAAGCCCGTGTTTAAAAAAGGTGTCATCCGAAAGGAAAACACCCTGTATGCAAAACAAAATTCACCTAACGGCATCTAATGCGATAATTTGATTTTGGGCAGCATAACCGGCACAACCTTTCTTTCTTTGAAGAAAGGTTAATTTTAAGTGAATTTGAAAGTTGGGCAAATTTGCCCAAACTTTCTAAACAGGCTTAAACCAGGGCTCAGTATTCAGATGTAAGTTAATGCCCAAAAGCCTGTCCGCTTCGTTTTTAATAACACCTGCACAGAATTCTTCATTTCCCTTTGTTACTACTATACTATCATGCACGGTCAATATTGGCATGTCAGGCTTAGCCTTGCCTATTTTCTTCGCCGCATTGTCAAGCACCAGCCTTGCCTCAAGCCTTTGCAGTAAAATTGCCAGGTGCGATGAATCAACCGTTTTAAACATGTTGAACAACTTGTATACTTCGGGGAATAGTTGCCTGAACATCCGTTTGGGCCAGGCTTTGGTTTGTCCGATGAACCGGTTAGAACTAAACAAAGTGCAGAATGTTACTCCCTTCATTACATCGCGGTTATCAAAATAGTGCCCCTTTTCTTCTAACCTTTGCAGCATATACAGATATAAGTCACCGTCCACCGCTTCTATATATGAAGCAAATTTTTCCTTGTTCTTTATTACATAGTCCCGTATCGGCTGTATGGCTACTTCTTTGCAGAAGGCCGGAAATACCCTGTGTATATTAAGCATACCTTTGTTGTCCGGCAGGTCGAGGTAAAAATCAGGGTTCAGCAGCACGGTAGAAAGAGTAGGCTGCGAACAGCGTATGTCAATGGCAACAAACTGCTGTCCCTCGTATTTGACAAACTGCCTGAGCTCCTTCTTTAAGGAACATATCAGGGTATGCAGGCGGCCCGAAGTCCTGTCTACGCGAAAGCGGTGCAAGCCCTCTTTTATTTGCATTGCAACCGCCAGCCTGGCATTGTAATTCAAAAGAGCGTTCTTTTTCCCATCCTTTATATCCTGCTGAAAACGTTCCCACAGCCAGGCCTTCGCTTTATCAAAGTCAATTTCAATGCGCCCGTCCATCCACTTATACAAGTACCAATAACGTGCCGTCATGTGGCGGCTGTAGTTGCTTGTGGAATTGATGCTTTTAAGAAGGCTGCGCTTGTTTATGCTTGCAGGGACTATTACGGTGCGATATTGTTCCGAAAAGCGGTAGGCGCGTGATTTTTCGCCAGGCACATAGCAGTTATCCGTTTCGATTACCCCGTGTTCGACGAGGTAAGCAAGGTAGCGCGGGTAATTGTGTACCCGTTTCTTTATAATCTCGGCGTTGATGGGAATGTACCCGTTGCCCTTTAATAAACTTAATTTCCGGCTCGGTATTTCGGTTAACAGGCTCAGGATATGGAGGAAATAATCCCTATGGTAAGGGAATGACGGCGGGTTTTCTTCAAGCAACTTGCCTATGTCAATGTTTTCAGGTATAAATTGTAGCATGGCGCTGGTTATGTTTGCATTTATATTATTGGACGGGGTAGTTGTTTCAGGCTGCATTATATATCCCGCTGAATCCGCGTTTTTTCAGTGGTATCACGACAGGCGCATATAATAGGCGTAAAAAGGCCATATATTTTTAGCAAGAAAATGGCGCCGGTTAAAATAAAAACAGAAACAAACCGCCCCAGCGTACCATATAATTGTTGTCGTTTTCAAGAGTGGCTTTATTTGTTATATAAGGATATACGCGCGTGATGAACACAGGGTTAAAACAAGTAAATGGATACACACCTCAGCAGGCTGCCTGTTAAAGCAACCAGGAACAATCTCGCGACATAATGCGGTAAGGGGTGAGAGGGAAATTAAACTTTACATAGTTAACTGGAGAAACCCGTGAACTGCTGTCAACCCGTGAACTAACGTTAACCCCGTGACGGAACTTACGTGTCTTCCTAACCGATTAATGAATGAACAGGAGAGTAAGTGACGTGAGAGGGGGTTAACTGCGTAACGTGTATTTAATGCGTCATTCCGAATAAATCACGGTGCATTAGATTAGGTCGCTTTTGCTTTGTCAGGAGGTTCAGGCAAGGTGTTTCTAAGGGCGTAGCATTCCTGATTCGCCTAATGCGGCCTGGGGCATGTATTTGGGCTTATTCCTTACGCTTACGCTTTACCCGTTGTCAGATGGCAGGTAAAATTGGCAGGTTTTATAACTTGGCATGATACTTGTTATCCATTGATAAGAAACCAATCTTTCTTTACAATGGATATAAATACACTTGCTGACCTGCTAAACGGATTCATCTCGGCGGAAAACGAGGTGCTTAAACTGCAAGACATTTCGCACACCACAACCATCGGCACGATGTACGAAGGGCTAACTGCGGATGTTCTCAACAAATCGGTTTTTGCAGGGCTTAATTTAAACATCGTTAAAAACAGTTTTATTGCGGGGTGTAAAACGGAATTTGATATTCTATTGGTAGAAGGGGAGGGCGAGCAAATACCTTATACGGAAAGATATAAATACAAACCAGAACAGGTTATAGCCGTCATCCAGGTACGTAAAAATCTCCATTCTAATGATATTGCGGACGGATACGAAAGTTTAAAACCACTGGTTGAATATTATGAGAATAGACAACCGGAACAATATATGGTTCGGTTATTCCGTGATGCCTTTCGTGCCATTTGCAGGAAGGACATAAGCGCTTTAAAAGCGGGGACGCTTTCAGAGAATGAAAAACTTATTTATGATGTGCTGAGACAAGAAGTGTTTATGCCGGTAAGGATTATATGGGGGTATAATGGTTTCAAAAGTGAGTTAAAATTCAGAGAATCATTGGTTAGTTATTTATCTGACAAGTCAACAACTGACGTTGCTAAGAGGGTTGGCGGCTTTGGCCCTCATAACTTCCCCAGCCTGATTATCTGCGGACAGTATTCTATGTTTAAACAGAATGGTATGCCATTTGGCATTCCCATGCAGGAGAACGATTGGTGGTCATTCTATACTTCATCATCTTATAACCCGACGTATTTCTTGCTTGAAGTTATTTGGAGCAGACTATGTTATAAGTTTGGATTATCGGATAGTATTTTCGGTGAAGACTTAAATATGGAGCCCGCTAACTGGTTCCTTGATGGAAGAATAAAGGAGTTAAACGGCTACTATGGTTGGGAATACAATTACCAGGCCTTGAAAGATAAAACCCTCCAAGCCAATACGGACGTAGTTGAATGGAGCCCCGTTGAATTGGATGATACACAGCATTGCATCATGCAAGAGCTTTGCAATAAGGGGGAAATAGACTTAAGTGATAAGGATTTGGAAAGCTACGTGCTCTCAGGTTCCTATACCTCGCTTAGTGACTTCGTAGGAAAATTAAAGGGGACAGGGCTTATACATGAAGAGAAAGGCAAGATAAAACTCTTAACGGATGGCTGCCAATGCGTAATAGTAAAAGGAAAATTCTACGCTGCCGAAAACAAGAGTGGCAGGCTTACAAACTGGATGTTGAAAGAACGTGAAAAGTCGAAAGCTAATGTGCCGCAGTAATTTCTTGTTTTAGTATTTGGATTTTTTCTGAAAAATTACTAACTTTGATAAATAACAATGGATTAAATTGAAGAGATGAATAGAATGGAAAGAAGATTACTACAGTTAAAACCGAATGTCCCGCAAGAGATACCTCTACCGGACGGTATAGATGCAAATTTCAGGTTCTTTTACAGGTATTCTGCATCTCAGTGGGGTAAGTCAGCAAATTTAAAACTAAAAAACGGTGTGCATACAAGGCTCACATCACCTGTGAATTTTTTACATGGTGAAGCACAGGGTGTGTTTGAATTGCCTTCCGAATACATGGAGCAAGTGTTGCAAACCCCGATTGATTCAATAGTGTTTGAAAGTACCGAGTTGGTATTTATAGACCTTGTTCCTGACTCGGCAGAATTGTCAATATAATACTTAAATGCTCCGTTCGTCTAATGGTAGGACGTTTGGCATTGGTGGCAGAGAGTTAAGATTTTGAACCGAAAAAAGCGGGTTCGATTCCCGCACGGAGCACAACTCTCTGCTCATAGAAAGGGCTGGTGAAGAACCAGCCTTTTCTATTTTATGTATTAGAACGTTTCTCCCAACTGCCTGAACATTTCTATTGTATTCACATATTTAACGCCTTGTGCAATACAGGCGTCGGGAATCTTGACTTTGTTCTTCCTGTTAGGCTCGCTTAATTCGTGTGTAACTACTACTGTATTGCTGATGTCAGCACGTGCAAAGGCAACGAGCCATGCGTCTGCTTCATCCGCATCAAGGAATTCGGCAAGGGCGTTTGGCAGGTAGTGGTCGCTCCTTTTTGTAGCCCATGATGCAACATATCCATATTCAGTAAGGACATGGGTAGTATCTTTGAAAAATGACTTGGGCAAGTTATCCTCGCACCATTGCTTTAACGCATCCTTATTAAAGTATATTTCATTCCTGACTTTATCAATACTGATAATCTTGCCCTGATTAGCCATCTGCTTTACTTTGTTCCAAAAACTTGAAGCGACATCTAACGGGTAACTCTCCCGATGGGCCTGAATAAAGAAATTGCTATCTACCACATAAACACTCATTGTACTCAAAAGTGTTTAGTGAAAAACGTTTGATAGGTATCTCCTTTCAAACCAGTTAACTTATAAGCATCACGGTACAATAACTTATTCGCTTTCACGGCATTGTTCACGTGTGCCGCAAAGGTCATGCTTAGCCTCTTCTTTGTCGTTGCATAGAAGTCGCCGCCGGAACTTTGCTTTTCACTCTTAGTAAATTCCTGCCTGGAATAGCTTTCGTAGAAGTCATAAAACTGTTGCCTGGTGATTTTACCGGTATCGAGAGCCCTGCGTGCAATAACTATTTCGCTTACCTTAAAATGACGCGCAGCGTATTTTATATCATTGGGTCTTTCTTGCCATACTTTGTTGAACGCATCTTCCGGCACAAGGAACTCTGCCGCCACCTTATCGCATAGTTTTTCTATGGGGTCGTCGGCAGGTTGTAATCTTCTAAAATCAAATCCTGCGCTATGCCCTGTCCAAATGTGAGCCAGTTCATGCACAATCGTAAAAAGCTGTGCCGCTTTCCCGTCAGAATTATTAATGAACATAAATGGGGCCATCTCGTCAACCAAAACAAAGCCCCTGCATTCTTCCACTTTGATTGGGCGCTTGGTATTGTTCTCTACAATACCGTTAAAAACTATGATAACGCCTGCTTCCTCTATTTTATATGTAAGATGTTTCAACGCGTCAGTCCACGTTTGAAACTGGCTTGCCCATTCTTTTTGCAGTCCGAGCCTATTCCTAATATCAGCGACGATTTCAGCAGGATTGGTTTTATTCCTAAACTTGCCTACGAATGGGAGGGTCTCAAATTCATTGTCTTTCAGGTAATCCTTTAACCAGTCCTGTCTCTGCTGCATCAATAAAATGGTATCATATACGTTGACGCTTACATTTGTAGCTTGCGGGTTATTGGTTCTGAAAAATGGAATAGGCAGGCTTTCTTCCGGTGGCTTTGTTAGAAAAAGATACCCGAACGGAAGGTGCACGGTCTTAGAGAATTTCTCCAATTGCTTTACCGTTGGTTTCTTTTTCTCATCAACCCATTCCTGCACTTTCGGAAACTTTGCGATAAATTCCTGCAACTTATAACCAGCCCGTGCTATCGCCCAGGTAATCATATCCGCCTTTATGTTTACTTCCGTTTTCATAAGTATGAATATGACAAAGTTAAAATATATTTACTGTTGTCGTTCCTTTTCGTGGTATATACATGAAAACAATTCTCCATGTTCAAACTGCCGAGGTTCAACGCCTATAAACACCCGCAAAAACCTATATCCGAAGAAACAGAGCCCGATGGTGAATGGAGCCAACATATAACTTTACCCTTACCGCCTTCGGTGTACGCCGCATACCGGAAAGTGCGTGGTGAAGCGGATTTGGTCAGTAAAAGCGCGGCCATTACTAAACCCATAAACAACTCTCCACGCAACAATGAGCATATTCTCAGCGCCATCGGGGACTTGATACGCGCCCTTGATATTGACGGCCACGACCTCATTCAATATATCCTGGACAATGACCTGGTAAAAGGAGTAGCATCCGAGAAGCCATAACCCCGTTTTTTCCGGCGGATAATACGGGCTACCTTCACGCTTACCCCATAAACAAAGGGGAAAGCCGATGAAAACTAAACATGTATTAAGTAAATCAACTTTCATAAGAAGTTGCCAGTGCCTCAAATCCCTCTACCTGAACAAGCATTATAAAGAGTTGCGGGATACGCCGGCTATGAACGGCTCCTATTCCATTAAGGCCGTTTTACCAGCACTCGTGCCTGATTTGAATTACGATAATATGGTAATCGCCGATGGAAATTCCGCAAGCAACGCATTTGAAGGGTTATTAAACGGGGCCGACAGTATGAAAATAACAACCGTGCGCAACCAATTGCTCGAATACTGCAAGATGGATACGTTGGGCATGGTGAAAATATTGGAAGTACTGGAAACCCTGTTATAAAATCCCAACTAAAATGCTACCCCATCAGGGTAATCTTTTATGATAGTTAACCTTTCTTTTTTTGAAGAAAGGTTGAAAATCTTAAATTGAATTAGTGCCGCTTTGATAGCCCGGTATGACGATACCATCCGCAACATGCGAGAGTGCTTGATGGTATTGTTTGCGGGGAGATACCCTCTATTTAAAATGTGTAGTTAACTTATTGAATCTTCCTTTATTCCAAAAAGGGTTAAATATTATTACCCCTTTCTTCGATTTGAGAAAAGTGATAAGTATTAATTTTGCAGAAACTTACTTGTAGCATGGTAAACTTTCGCCTGGCAGAACCGACAGAATCCCTGACCTATTATGAATTTACAGAGAGGCTGTATTACTTTCTCAGTTTAGCCTATTGGAGTTATCTTCCTGAATTCGATGATTATCTTGAAGGAACAAAACTAATATTAAACGATTATCGTTCTTTCCTGTCCCCTAAGCCTTCTCGTGACACCTTAACGTCTCTTGAAGAACTGGCAAGTGGAATTGGCATTGAATGGGACAGTAAGTTGTTTATGAAATATACATCGGAGATGGTTGCCGACAAAACTTTATCAGGAGAAGATACTAATAGAGCGTTGTTAGGGCTTGGCAATGTTTTCATTTGGTTAGTGAGTGATTTAGAGGAGGCGCTGGAAGGTATCCGAAACAAAAAATATTATAAAGAAGGTGATTATTTGTTTGTCGGGGACATGATAAATCCTGTGCTTAGCTTTAATGAATCAATAGCTAATAAAATGTATGTGGAACATGCCGAAAAACTAAGGGAATATTATTCTCGACAAATTAATTCACCTGCGGTTAATAAAGAACTGTTTAAGAAGACGGAGTTGCGTGAGTTTTCAAGGCTGCTGGAAACACAATCTAACTCGAATGATTGGACATATCTTTCCGAACGCCTTGGATTCGGCGTAGATGCTGTCAGGGAAATATATCAATATCGGGTTGATGTAATTCATGGAAAGTACGGCAAATACCTATTGTTGAAAGATAACGAAAGCGCTCTGGACAAGTGTTCTTTACTACTGGCCGTAATAGATTACATTGCATATCTTAAGGATGTGGGCATTAAACCTCCCGAAAAGACTGCCAGTAGAGTAACTGAAAACACTATTGAACTACCTCGGATTGGCGATTTGAATAAAATTGATTTCGGTGTTTCTAAAAAAGTAACCGAAAACTATTTACTTGCGTTGAGTAGTCAGGTGGGTGCAGGAGAACCCATTATGAAAGAAGAGGATGTTAAGTATTGGCTGCGTAAAGATTGGGCAGGATTTGCATCACATGAAAATGAAGAGGAACCGGAGGACAGAACCATAGAATTGCTTGGGAATGAACGCTCGTTTGCAATAGTGCGCACCTACATTTATTGGTATTGGTACACATTCACATTCGGGAAAAAAATAGCTGGCGGCCGCGACGCTGTTTGCAAAATGCTTATAAGAAGATTTAAACCTGGCGCGAAATTCGAGACTATGCGTAGCAACTTTAGTGTGCATGCTGGATTGCCAGGCCATTTGAAAATTAACGTGCGTAATATAAGACCTTTAAGCATGAAGTCATGAAAAAAGCCATGAAAAAGCCATGAAGTCATGACTACTTAATTAGTCGTGACTTTCCCTCTATTTCTTCGCTGAAAATTAGGAATAATAACATCTAAATTTTCAGCGTATGAAAGACGAAATCAACACGGATGCCCTGCAAAATCTATATGAGCAGGATACTAATCCCAAAACTCCAAATGAAGAAACTACAACTTCTTCACCTTCCCCAGGCAAGTATAATTTAATTAAGAAGCGCGGTGTAAAAAAGATGGTAGACCCGCGCACGCTTACCTTCCCCCCGGTGAACATATATGATGAAAGGAGCGAAGAAGAAGAAGTGCCTTTCCGTCAGAACATAGCCGATAACGGTATCCTGCAAACACCGTGTGTTAAAAACACCGATGTTATCATAGGTAAACGAAGGGTAAAGGCAGCAATAGCGTTGGGCATACCGCTTATTGAAGTGGAAGAAATAGATTTTGATGCCGATGATGTGGAGATGGTTGTAATTAGTCGTATAAATCCCTTTTCCGTTTGTACCTGCAAAAATATTTTTCCCACTTACCTCTAAGAAATTAATACCAGTATCTACCTCCGAAGCCGAATCTAAATAAAAGCCGCTATTAATTGACTTCCATGTATTGCCGCTATTAGTCGATAAAAATGCGCCATTACTGCTTGTTCCTGCAAAAATATTCGTATCGCTAACCGCTAACGCATTTACACCCCAATAAGGTAATCCCTTCGGAGTTGCTGTCCAGTTGGCCCCATTATTATTCGATAGATATAAGCCATATTCCGTGCCAACAAAAATATTTGTATCTCTAAAAGCAAAGCAATTTATAATAGCCCCTTTACTGCTACCAGGGAAATTGACATTTTGCCATTGTGCATTTACAATACCACTAAAAATAAGAAAGAAGAGGAAGAATTTTGTTTTCATCACTTGTTAATGTTTGGTACTATCAGCAGGTAATGTTGTTTGAGATTGTTCTACTTGTATAGTTAATCCATTTTCATTTAAGTAGGTATACATGTCGTTTACCGACTTGAATGAAATTCCTGGATTCTTATATCGACCTTGCCATTGTGCATGGGCTTGCTCAACCAGTTTACCATTCATATAAACATCTCCTGATATTTCAATCACAGCATACACAGTTAAAATTGGTGAGTTATCTGTTGTGGTTGCCCCCATACCATTTAACATAGTAGAATCCGCCTGTGAACCAATAATAATACAAGTACCTTTCTTGCCAAGCGCCGCACCACCATCTTCGACTCTTGATGAATATTTGCCAACTCTCCCACCTTGGTCGGTTATTACTTTTATGGTTCCCAAGATTAGTTTTGGATTCCCCTTAAAGATCTTAGTGATTTGAATAGTAGTACAAGTTAGTATACCATGCTCCTTTGACATATAACTTTCTTGATGAGTTATAGTACCTTCAAATACATATTGAGCCCTTTTAAGTGTTGTTTGTTGCCTTGTCATTTGCGGTGAAGCAGATTGACTATTCTGGGCTTCCGAATATGAAATACAGAAACATAGAATTAGTACTATAATAATTTTTTTTGTTGTATCCATGATATTTATATTTTAATAAATTTAACCGTCTGATTGAATCCATTGATATTCGCAACAAGGAAATAAACACCTGGGGCTAAAATATCAGTTCTTAATTCTTGTGTGTATGTACCTGGTGGTTGATGTTCATAATTCAGTGTTAATACCGACCTGCCTATGGCATCCACAATTTTAAATTCAATGTAAGCATTTTTAACTAACTGATAGGCAATTGTAATATTTCCACCGCTTATTGGATTAGGATATACACTAAGACTATTAGTCATTTCTGATATGGTAGGTACACCAGCAGTTGCGTCCGGGCAATTTTTAGTGTTCGGCATAAGTATTGTAAAATAGTTACACGCCGAATCAAGAGAACTTGGAGTGTAGGCCGAACTTGTATTTACCATATCCAAACCTCCTAACAAGCTTGCCGGGCCTGGGAATTTAGAACCTGATATTATTGTTACTCTGTAGCCTTCTACCGTGTTCCAAAACATTAAAGACGAATCATCATTAATATGCCCGAGACCATGCGCATGACCAAGTTCGTGGAGGAAAGTGTCATAAAAATAGTTACTGTCTTTAGATGTAATTGTACCTGTTGTGTCATAGCTCCAGGGGTTGAGATACGGCACATTGTAGCTTATCTGCATATCTGCTTCATTATAAAAAGTGATTGAATCATGTGCATCATAGCATGAGTCAGTAAGATACCACGGCTTGGTTTCCATTAATGTAGTTGAATCGGAAAAAACTTTAAAATAAATCTGAGAAATACCGTCAGGTTTGCTTACTTCCAAAGTATCAATAGGCCCCAATTTCCAGTTTACGCCTGTGTAGCAATTCCATTCCCGTAATGCTTTTTTAATACAGGCTAAAGCTTTAGGGTTATGTGCAACACTTGTATCAAATCTGAAGAAAATACTTGAGCTATCATTTGCCATGACTATATTAGGTCTTACTTTTCGCAAACTATCGTCAATATCATCCAAGATACTGTAATTTATCTGAATGTTGGATTCATAATCAGCATCACCACAAGCATTGGTCACGGTAAATGGCCCAGTTCCAGGTGTATCCAGGTAATCGGTAAACACAATTTCTTCCGATTTGCTATGGGCTATCTTATTAAAGGTTGCCGTGAAATGTTTAATATCTGTAAGCATCTGTCTTCCGCTATTGGTAAGGTATTTATGGTCGTAACCAAGCGAAATAATCAAATGTCTCCGAGCGGAAAAAACGGGTTCGGCAAAAATTGTATAAAGTTTTCACTTCCATTTTTGCTTCTGTACAGCCCCTAACTTAGTTTCGTAAAACACTTTAGAGGCAAGCTCTTCAGGCTTGGAAGGATATGGTAGTAGAGACAGATAGAAAACAGAAACTAATACTTAACAGCTCCCGGAAGGTATATAAGCTTATCTGGAGTTTGATTACGACCATGCAGCCCTTCGACCAGGACAAAGAACATTTATTTGTAATAGGTGTCACCCGTGCTTACCGGGTGAAATATGTTGACCATGTATCTATGGGTACCATGCACGGAACAATGGCTGGCCCAAGTGAAATATTCCGCAATGCTATTCATTTGGGAGCATCCGCAATATTCCTGGCACATAACCATCCTTCACAGTCGGTCGAACCAAGCAACGAGGATATTGCAATGACTAAACGGATTGTGCAGGCAGGTAAGATTCTGAAAATAGATGTGGTTGACCATTTAATTGTCTCAGGCGAAGGGTATTATAGTTTTGCGGATGAAGGTGTATTGGATTTGAATAATAGCCACAACAAAAAGTGATATAAATGACTTATTATTATATAACCCAGGCCAGTGTATTTAATATTAAATGAAGTGGGAACGTGATTAAACAATCCTTGTTTTGGATACAAGAATAGTGGATTAGGTTACGGTTGCTTCTCTATTGTGGTGCAATTTTGCATTATCAAATAAATCTAAAACAATATGAAAATTACACTAACCGGTTCCTTAGGGAACGTAAGCAGGCCACTGGCCATAGAATTAGTAAAAAAAGGACACACTGTAACTGTTATCAGCAGTAAGCCCGAAAGGCAAAAAGAGATTGAAGCCATTGGAGCGAAAGCTGCTATCGGTTCCATGCAAGATGCAGATTTTCTATCAGCAACTTTCAAAGGTGCAGATGTAGTTTATGTTATGGAAGCATTGGGGGCCCATAGGTTTATGGACCCAAACCTTGATATGATGGATGCAATCAGTAAGATTGTTAATAATTACAAACAAGCCATTCAGAAATCTGGTGTAAAGCGTATAGTGCATCTTAGCAGTATTGGCGCCCATACCGATAAAGGCAATGGCATGCTTGCTTTTCATCACAGAGCAGAAAACATTTTGAGGGAACTGCCGGATGATGTTTCTATTAAATTTATGCGCCCCGTAGGTTTTTATTACAATATGTTAGCATTTATCCCAACTATAAAAGCACAGGGCTCAATTATTTCTAACTATGGCGGCGATGATAAAATACCTTGGGTTTCGCCACTTGATATTGCGGATGTAATTGCCGAAGAAATGGAGAAGCCATTTAAAGGGAGAATTATTCGTTACATAGCGAGTGAAGAAATTTCATCCAATGAAGTGGCAGGTTGCAATACAAACCAAATCTATTATGTAGACGGTGAGATATTTAAAATACTTTAAAAGCTAAAGAATTAGTCCTTCGTCAAATTTGATAAAAGTTAATGCCCTCAAATAATGGATAATAATAGGTTATGCTTTCTTTATAGTGTTCACCCCAATTATGAGCAGGTATAGAACCATTGATATTTCTGCGATTGCTGAGGGTATGACGACAACTGCATGAATCTTTTGGTTCAACTCAGGAAGTAAGAATGCAGAAAATAGGTCTATCAGATAGCAGATACCACCAATTATAAGAACAATGCCAAGCCATTTCGGAAATAATGCCGATTTATATGCAAGGTAGCCTAAAGGTATTAACCACAAGCCAAAGAAGATTTGTGCAATGAGAGTACCATAGTGCTGGGCATCGAGTAAAAGCAAAACTATTGAATTAGAGCCTGAGACACCCCAAGCAGTCACATAGGAATTATCGGTAGCAACGCGTAAGCTTTCAAACTGGAAAACCGCATTAAGGCATATAATGCCGGTTGCAAGTACAACGAGAATTAACATACTTCTCGCTATATTTTTATTTACATGCTGGAGCAGGTTGTACAGAATCATAGCGGTAAAGACGAAGAATGTGCCATCCAACAGATGAGCAACAACACCCATTCTGACAAGCTCTGGATTTGCAATAATGTTTCCTGCTGTAGCCAATGCATTGCCTGCAACGTACACTTTTGGGTCTACAAATCCCTCAGAAAAGCCACCAAAAATGCCTACAAGCAGGTAGAGGATACCGGCTGTTCTTGCTATCTTTTTATCAGAACTCATAATATTCTTATTTAAAGGTTATAAAAAAGGCCCCGAAGAATAAACATCTTCTGTTCCTCAAAAGAAACAGGAATTCATTCTTCGGGGCAGACTATTATTAGAAGTCGGTGGTAAAGGTAAACTTATATAAGTACCTCCAAAAAGTAAGTTTATAAACGTCATGGCTTTCTCATGGAATGCTCTACCACTTACAGCAGGTAAATAGTAAATAAGTGGTGTGCACTTTTGGTGCGCACTTTTGTAGCATTGACCACACCACGATCCAGGTAGAGAAATCAACCCATGAGGATTGTGAACAAAGGTGCTAAAGGTATTCAGTCGAATAGCTCGGTAATGCTATTATTGAAATAAATATCTTTGGGCGTTTTTTAAAACTCCGATTGTCCATGACCCATAAGTGTATTCACCTCATTGCAAATAATACCAAATTAGTCAAACAAGGTGTCGAAGAGCAAGAGACTAATTTTCTCTGTTCGCTAAAGAGAATTAGCCGAGATGATTCAAAGATTATTAACGAGGCCTTTCAAAAGCAAACGCGGCTTAGTGTTGCAGGTTATACATGCTATTATCATACCAACAAAGTTGTTAACCCAACGGATTGCCCGAAATTCGAGGAAAAGGGAATAACTGCATAAAGTAAAAAAGACACTCTAAATTAATTAGGTGCACCGGCAAGAATCCAATCTTCCAACTTAAACTTATCGCACTCATTCCACCCTGGCTGCTGAATCTGTGGCATAGGTGTTGATGTCGGGCCTACCAAATCCTGCCACATTGAACTACCTTGCCCACCCTTTGCGTATGTTAAAACACCGGAATAAGTAGTGAAATCCGCTCCTAATCCGCCATAAGCATGGCAACCGGATACGGCGCATTGTGTGTTTATGATAGTATCAATGCCTTTTGAGTATTTCTGACCAGCAGTATCACATCCCGCAGGCAAACTATTTACTATAGGAACAAGAGCTTCTTTGTTTTCACATGAATTAGCCGCAAGAATTAGCGCAAAGAATACTATCAATATAAAAAACTTGCTTCTCACCTCAACTGAAAATGGAGTCATAAACCAAATACAAGTTCAATACCAGAATAACAACAGCAATAGTCCAGGCAATAACTTTCATCATTTTCCCGTTTGCGAATAACCCCATTTTTAATTTGCTATTTGTAAACATTACCAATGGAAACACGGCAAAACTTAATTGCATGGAGAGTATGACCTGACTTAACACTAACAGATTAGCTGTGCCTCTTTCCCCATAAATAATTGTGACAATCAAAGCTGGTACAATAGCAATACACCTCGTAATTAACCTCCTTAACCAGGGTTTTAAACGTATATGCAGAAATCCTTCCATCACTATCTGCCCTGCCAATGTTCCTGTCAGTGTTGAGTTTTGTCCTGACGCAAGCAGGGCAACCGCAAATAATAATGGAGCAATAGTAGTACCCAGTAACGGAGCCAATAATTTATGAGCATCCATTATATCAGCTACATTTTCATGCCCACTGGTATGAAAACTTGCAGCAGCAACAATCAATATGGCAGCATTTATGAAAAATGCCGCAAAGAGAGCCACGGTACTATCTATGCCTGCAAACTTTATAGCCATCTTCTTCCCTTCATTTGTCCTGGGATAATCACGTGTCTGCACTATACTGGAATGTAAATACAGGTTATGTGGCATTACAGTAGCACCTAATATACCTATAGCGATATAAAGCATGGAAGGGTTGGTAACCACTTCTGTTTTAGGAAGCAACCCACTGAGCATAGGAAAGATTGCCGGATGGGATTTTATCATTTCAAAAATGAAAGAAACAATAATTACAAAGATCAAGGAGGCGACTACGCTTTCAATAAAGCGGAATCCCTTATACTGGAAAAACAATATTACCAAAACATCCAAAGCAGTTATGGCTACCCCCCAGGTTAATGGAAGTCCAAACAATAGGTTTAAAGCTATAGCGGAACCTATCACTTCTGCAAGGTCACATGCAGCAATAGCTATTTCACAAATAACCCAAAGAGCAAAACTTACAGCCGGACTATACTGGTCACGACAGGCTTGAGCCAAATCCCGCTCCGTAGCAATACCCATTTTCAAGGCAAGATATTGAAGCAGGATGGCGAAAATATTGGAAATGAATATGACCGATAATAAAGTATAACCAAACTTTGCTCCCCCGGCTATATCTGTTGCCCAATTGCCCGGATCCATATAACCCACCGCTACCATGAGACCCGGCCCTGAAAAAGCCAGCAACTTCCTCCAAAAACTTCCATTAATGGGAACCTTCACCGAAGAGAATACCTCCGCCAGTGAGTTACGGGTGTTTTCCTTTCGCCATGCTTTTACCGGTGTCCCCAATTCTTCTTTAGGCAGCATACATTAATGTTTCTGCAAACATAGTAATTTGTTTTATATATGAAATATATTAATTAGGCATACCTAATTTTATATTAAAGAAAGAATATATTTGCAGAAAGTTCCAGCATGGCTACACCTTCAGAAGAAAATCACCTTAAAGCCATTTACTACCTTAGCCTGAATGATGAAGGGAAAATCAGCCCTACCATAATTTCAGAAGCTCTTGATAATAGCCCTGCATCTGTTATTGATATGCTAAAGAAACTCAGTGCTAAGAAACTGATACATTATGAGAAACGCAAAGGCGTAAAGCTGACGGATAAGGGTAAAAAGGCCGCACTCTCAACAGTCCGCAATCATAGGTTATGGGAGGTATTCCTTCTTGAAAAGTTAGGCTATACATGGGATAAAGTCCATCATCTGGCAGAACAATTGGAGCATATCCATCATCCTGAACTGGCTGACCGCCTTGATAAATTTCTTGGGTTCCCGCAATATGACCCGCATGGCAACATAATTCCAAAATCTGATGGCAAGATACACAGTGTATTGCAGACTAAATTGTTGGAAATCATCCCTGGAAAATCATGCAAAGTAGTTTCCGTTAAGGATACTTCACCCATATTTCTGCAATACTTGGGGAAGTTGAACATAGGAATTGGCACACCTGTTAAGGTGATAGAAAAAATTGCCTACGATGGGTCTGTTACTATATTGGTGGATACAATCAAAACCACCATCTCTCAAAAAATAGCGGAAAATATAGTAGTGCTATTAATTTATAAACCGGTTGTTATTTAAAGCTATCAACCAAAAGCCTATCACAAACCGTTTGGCTTAAAGTCTCTGAGCTTCTTTTACCATAACTTACTATCATGCTTTTATCGAAAGACTCTACAGATTGGATTCTAATTTTTAAGCCCAAATGCAACTCACGGGTATTTAGGAACTTAAGAAACTCATTGGATGAATTAATTACGGCGCATAACTTGATAGTGTCCCCTGCTTTGCATTCACTCAGCCTTTTATATTCCTTCCAGGTGATTTTACCATTCTTATCGGGTATGGGTGCTCCATGGGGATCAACCTTTGGTGAGCCCAGCAATACATCCATTTTCTCAAAGAAGGAAGGAGACTGGATATGCTCAATTTGTTCAGCGATTTCATGAACCTGTTCCCATCCGAAACCCATTTTCTCAACAAGGAACATTTCAGTAAGACGGTGCTTCCTTATAATAAGACCGGCTTCCTTTTTCCCTTTCTCTGTAAGATGAAGGGGCTGATAGCTTTCATAATGCACTAAGCCCTTTTCAGCCAGCTTCTTCATCATACTGGTGACGGTGGACATCTTAATATCCAGATGCTTAGAGAGCTCTTTTACATTTACACCGCCTTTTTTATCGGCAAGGTTAAACAGGGCTTTCAGGTAATTTTCTTCCGTTAGTGAATACATGTTGCAAATATAGCCCTAAACTAATATGCCGCTCGCTTAAATAGTTTTCGCATTAAAATATATTTGTTTTATTAATCTAACTTATATATGTTTGCATCCAAAACATTTAATACTGTTGTGATGAAAATCAAATCAACTTACAAAGCCCTGGCAGCGATTATACTTGTTATTATTACAATGGAAGCCTGCCAGAAGATGTTTCCTCCCGCTCCAACACCGTCTGATGACCTTACGCAAGGAGTGGTTCCGGGGTTAACACCTGCCCAATTGCAGGAACATGCGTTAGGGGATGCCGAGTTTTCCCAGATTTTTACCCAACAGGAAGGCTTGGGTCCCGTTTTTAATCAGAATTCTTGTAATAACTGTCATGTTGGAAATGGGAAAGGTTCTCCGGCAACTGCCCTTACCCGATTCGGAAGGATGGTGGATAGTGTATTTGATTCTTTGGTGGCTGAAGGCGGACCTGATTTACTCCCTAACGCAGTTCCTGGCTATCAGGGCGAAGTGCTTCCTCCGGATGCTAATGTTCAGGTGCATCTTATTGCCCCAACTATAATGGGCTTAGGATTTATTGCTGCTATGTCGGATTCATCCATTTTAGCAAATGCTTACCCTCATGATGGTGTTTCAGGCGTGCCCAATTATGTAAATCCCACCCCTTTCTTTGTCCCTCTACCCATAAATATACCTCATAATGGACAATATATCGGGCGGTTTGGTAAAAAGGCTACGAGAGTGGCGGTGGAAGACCAGGTGGTATTCGCCTTGTTAGAAGACCTTGGCGGAGTCACTTGCGATTTCGATCAGAATAAACCATATAATTACCTCGTTGGGCCTTATACAGGCAATTACGTTCAAGACCCCAATGTCGGTGTCGGTTTTGTTACTCATCTGGTAATGTATCTGCGAACTAATAAGGTTCCTCCACGAAGAGATACGAATGACCCTAATGTACAGGCAGGAGAGAAGTTATTTACTCAGATTGGTTGCGTGAGTTGTCATGTACCTACACAGGTCACAGCATTTTGCCCCGATATTCAGGCCCTAAGCAATAAAGTATTTCATCCGTATTCAGATTTCCTATTGCATGATATGGGGCCAGAGTTGGATGATGGCGTCCCAGAAGGAAGTGCCAAGAGCTTTCAATGGAGAACCGCTCCGCTTTGGGGGGTGGGGCTGGCAGGAAATGCCCAGGGAGGGGGACTGTTTTTATTGCATGATGGAAGGGCCACTTCCTTTGTCCAGGCCATATCCTTCCATAATGGAGAAGCTTCCGCCAGGAAAAGTGCCTTTTTTGCGCTAACTCAGCAACAGCAACAACAAATAGTTGCATTCCTTAACTCCCTGTAATTAATGCACAGAAAGGAATTCATAAAAATCTGTTGTATTTCCTGTCTTGGGGGTACTGCATTAATTTCCTTATTGGAAGGTTGTGCAGGCTCGAACTATTTTGCTCAGAACACTATGGCAAATAATCAGATAACAATCAAAAAAAGTGAGTTTATAAAAGTGGATAAGGAAAAACAATCACATCGGAAATATGTACTTGTTAAATCGGACAGCCTGAATTTCCCTATTTGCATCTTTAAAATAAGTGAGGACACATATTCAGCGTTACTAATGGAATGCACTCACAGGGGGTGTGAACTGCAACCTGCCGGGGATTATTTATCATGCCCCTGTCATGGCAGTGAATTCACCAACAGGGGTATCGTGCAAAATCCTCCGGCAGAAGAAAACCTGAAAACATTTAAAACAACAACAGACAATGAGAACATTTACGTTCAACTGTAAAAACTTTGTGGCGATAATTCTTTGCGCTGCTCCCACAATTTTTTGTGGAGCGCAAAAAGACAGTGGATTCTTTAAACGGGTACAGATAGACACGTCCAAACAGAAATTAAATATGGATGGAGTATATAACAAACCATTTCTTGCTATGGGAAAGATGCCAGTTGCCATGGGCGGTTATATGGAGGCAAATACACAATACTCTGTTACTAACGGTATTAATGCAGATGGCTTTGCCTTTCAGTTCCAGAGGGTATCTATGTTTCTTGAGTCATCGATTGCAAAAAACATAAAGTTCAATTCTGAAATAGAATATGAAGATGGAGGAGAAGACATAGAAGTTGAATATGCCTTTATGGATATGACCTTTAATTCCTTATTGAATTTTAGGGGCGGATTGGTTCTAAACCCTATCGGTTCATTTAATGAAAATCATGATGGCCCCAGGTGGGATTTCATTGACAGGCCTATCTCCTCAACTACAATCATTCCATCTACATTATCAAATGCGGGGTTTGGCTTTTATGGGAAATATTATCTGCATGATTGGACTTTTGCATACGAAACATATCTTACCAATGGTTTTGATGATGGTATTGTTTCAAATGCCGATGGCCAGACATCACTTGCCGATGGTAACCAGAATCCCAATAAGTTTGATCAGAGCAACAGCGGCCTTCCCATGTACACGGGAAAAATAGCAGTCCGTAACAGAAAATACGGGGAGTTTGGCGTTTCATACCTCACTGATGTTTATAATGAATGGAAAACAGATGACGGATTGGTAATCGCTCCAAAACTAAGTGCAAGTATTTTTGCCCTTGATTATTGTGTGGCATTGTTCGACAATAGATTCTCCATCACAACAGAACTCGCAAAAGTTTGGGTCCAACTGCCTGCTTATACAGTTGATAATTATGGCTCTCAACAGGAAGGCGCTTTCCTTGACCTTGTTGGCACGGTCTTTAAACATAAAATGTTTGGGTGGGAAAATGCTAAATGGGATGTAGGTGTGCGCATTAACTATGCTAACTATAATATGGGATCATTTACCGAAACTGGCGGCCCAATTGTTGACTATATTTGGTCTGTCGTTCCTGCTATCGCTTTCCGGCCTGTAGGTTCAACTGTTCTTCGTCTTAATTATGTTTATTCATGGCAGTCAGATGAAGCAGGTGGTAACTTTATTCTTGGAAATGCACCTGTGTTGACAGGTACATTGGAGTTTGGGATTTCGACTTATTTTTGATTGTCAATATTAATTTGTTGGAATAGACCTTGGTCAATATTGACTAAGGTTCTTAGTAGGGCAAGTGAACTATAGCTATTAATAGATTATTCTTCATTTAAAGGTAATTTATTTCATTCGATAGGTATACGGATTTGCTCAAGCTATAATAACTTGTTTTATTAGGTTTGAATTCCAAGCGTGTGATAAAGTAAGCCGTATGAGAAAGAAAATTGGCAGCTAAGTCACTTTTTGCCAATGGTAAGTTATTTCATTGTTTAGTGACATATTTTTGCCTTATTAAGAATAAGAAATGAAAACAGTATTATTTAAAGTAATATAATTTTTGATTCGTCTCTGCTTAAAAAATACCTTATTCATGAAATTGATAGCTATTGAGGAGCATTTTTTAACATCCGAAATAAGAAAGTACTGGAAGGACTTTGCAGATGTTGACCCTATACACACGCTTGACTTTGGTCATACCGATGTTTTGCTGGATGAAGTAGGTACTGAAAGACTACGCCTCATGGATGAAACCGGGGTAGATGTGCAAGTACTTTCACTTACAACACCTGGTGTACACAATTTAAAGGAACACAGCGTTGAGCTTTCTAAACAGACTAATGATTGGTTAGCAACTATTATTGCATCTAAGCCGGAGAGGTTTCAGGGCTTTGCTACACTGCCAACCCCTGTACCTAAATTGGCAGCACCTGAGTTAGAGAGAGCAGTTAATAAACTCGGCTTTAAGGGAGCTATGTTATGTGGCCGTACCAGTGCCAAGAATTTAGACCATAAAGATTACTGGCCCATATTTGAATGTGCGTCTGCACTGCATGTACCCTTATTCATACACCCTCAGATACCACAACAATCGGTAAGAGATACATATTACTCCGGCTTTAATGAGCAGGTTGATTTTGTTTTCTCAACATTTGGTTTGGGCTGGCACTACGAAGCCGGTATACAGTTTATGCGTATGATGCTGGCAGGGGTGTTTGATGAATTCCCGGAACTTCAGGTCATCTTAGGCCATTGGGGGGAAGTAGTGCTGTTTTATACCGAACGTTATGGCTCACTTAACAGGATGGCCAAACTAAAACGTCCTATAGTAGAGTATATGAAACAGAACTTGTATGTAACGCCAAGCGGAATGTACAGCAATGAATATATGAGACGTTCAATAGATATTATAGGTGCTGACCGTATTTTATTCTCAACAGATTATCCTTATCAATACCGTCCTGGTACAGAAGCTAAAAAATTTATGGAGCAGTCGCCATTAAACGAAGTCGATAAAGTAAAGTTTGCTCATAGCAATTGGGAACGATTAACTGGTTCTATTAAAAACAAATGATATACATAATGTCGATATGTATTGAATCTATAATTGTTATTGACAATCTAAATGAAAGAACTCACTAAAGAGAATTGTAAGGATGAAGCAGGGCAATTGATACCTGTAGTTGATTTCAATAAATGTGAGAGTAAAGGGCCGTGCATCACTGAATGCCCTTATGATGTTTTTGAAATGAAGGAAATATCTAATGAAGAGTATTCTTCACTTTCGTTTATCGGCAAACTAAAAACAAGATACCATGGTCGTGAGAAGGCGGTAGTTGTAAGACCTGAACAATGCCATGCCTGCGGATTATGTGTAACAAGTTGCCCCGAACATGCAATAAAACTAAAGAAGGTAAATTGATAGTGAAGAATGGGACAGGTATTGAGCGTTCACTTTTTCTCTTTTCTTCACCTGGGAGTATCGGCAATATTCCTGGTGGCTGATTAAACCCGCCCTACTTAGTGAAGAATTTATACGGTTCCACTTAAATTAAGTAGTAGCATTCTAATACAATATGCTTACAAATTGCTTTAGTATTATAACAGAAAGCGATATAAAAGACATATTATTATATAACCCAGGCTATAGAACTTCAAAGTCTTTTAACTTGCTGCTTAGGTAGGATTGAGAAAGGTAATGCTGCTCAACGACCCGTGAATCACCCGTATGACCAGTATACATTTTTGCATTACCGCCCATCGCAACGGTCAGATGGCTTATATATGTCTTTCTCAGGTCTTTAAAAACAATGGGGCGCAATCCGGCTTTGGCAACATAATGGCTAAAACTCCGTGTTATGAGTTGTATAATATATGCTGATGATTCTCCTGCATCTGTTCGCAGGACATATTCATCCAAACCTTTCTTCATATTAGAGCAAATAAACCGTCCGGAGGCGAGAGAAAAAAACTTGGAAGGGTATATTTCACTTTTGTTTGCCCGTAATTGTTCCAGTCTGGACATTCTGCTACACTTGCTGGTTTTGACATAAAAACCATTACAATCATGCTTATAGAGTTACGAGGCCTGAAAAACCTGAATATTAAGAACGGCAAATCTGTGGCAGCACTAATTCGTGAAATCCTATCGAAGGCACAAGAATTTGATAGGGATAAGGAACATTTCTTTGTCATAGGTAAGGGAAGGCCGCGTATTCAAAAGTTTATAATCATTTTAAAAACATAAAAAAATGGACCAAGTTAAGATTGACCTTCATGGAGAAGGTATTACAGAACCACTTACAGTTGTGGTAGATAAGGATGTAAAAATCAAAGAAATAGTTGAAATATTCGCTCAGAACAGCAAAGGTGTTACTGTAGAGGAAGTTGAAGTTTTTTTTGAAGATGAAACTGAACCCAGGCAAAAGGAACACCATTGTGAGGAAGGGGGAATAAAAAAGAGGCACCACATACATTGCCATAGGTGCAAGAAAGTAAAATGCGCCATCGATTTCAACGGCGTAACCAAGCTACTTACTGTTCCTCCTTCCATGAGAGGGGAAACACTACTTAAACTCGTCGGCAGAGAATTCGGTATTACAGAAATCGATTTAACAAACATGGAGCTTAAATTCGTTTCTACCGAGCAGGTTCTACTTCCAAACGAACATATTGGAACATTTGTTACTTATCCGAAATGTGAGACGGCTTTGAACCTCGTGCCTATAAAGTCAACAAACGGATGAGCCAGGAAGAAGAGTTGTTCAATAGGCATATTGACGGAGCTTCCTTTCAAGCTGGTGTCGATCAAGGTATGTGGGGGCTCTATGAGCCCCCCACATGGCCATTTGTAATTCTGTGGGTGAAGGCAGCCTCGAAAACAGGATTCCCTGACAAATATTATTTTAGGTTTGACCTATCAGGATACCCTTCCGTAGCACCAACCGCAAAACTGTGGAATAAAGATAGCGGAGCTGCACTTAGTAAGAATGAATGGCCAAGTGGAGGCGCAGTTACAAATTCGGTTTTTAACAAGAACTGGGGCAAGGACTCACTTTATATTGCTTGTGACAGAACTGCAATGGAAGGTCATGCTGCATGGCCAAGGGAATACCCCGATCTATGGTGGAAGGCAACTGACAGAATTGACAAATACTTAAATGCTCTTTATAAACGGCTTAACTCTAAAGACTATGGCGGAAACTAAACTTTATGTAAAACTTGCAATTTGGAATAAACTGATTCAGGCTTTAAAGATTCGTGGAAGGGGTCAGAACGAAAGTGGCGCATTCTTATTGGGCAAGCATGAAAGTAGAATTGTTACTACATTTATTTGCTACGATGACCTTTACCCTGAAACATATAAGAATGGAATAATTGAATTTCCAGCAGAAGGGTATGAAAAACTGTGGAAGTATTGCAAGCAAAATAATTTAAGGGTCTTAGCGGATATCCATACACATCCTAAAAGCTGGACTGACCAGAGTGAATCAGATACTAATAACCCTATGATAGCTCAAAAAGGCCATATTGCTCTTATTGCGCCATACTTCGCAGCGAAGAAACATCAGAAACTAAATGGCGTTGGCATTTTTGAATACAAGGGAGATCATGAATGGTATGTCAGAACACGTTCACATAACTTTATTAAACTATACTATTTATGGCCCAAACTTTAACTCCCGATAATGCAAACCGAATGACTTTAGGTTTAGCACTTCATAATAATATTAGCTATGAAGAGGCCAAGCAATTGCATAAGGCGCTTACGCTTATTCTTAAGTGCGGCGATGAAATAATCACCTCTTTGCCACTTCAGGCTGCTCTGTTGACAGCATTAAATACCGGCAAGCGTAGTTTTTTAGGTGGCTTAAGGTTAATTCTGCCTAAAGCAGACATTCCTATTATCGTGCCCGGCTATGGACAAGGAACGCTCGATGAGTATGCAGAGGAAGCGCAGGTGGAAATAATTGAGCACGAAGACGAAGGTTTTTGTTTGCTTTTTGGGATGCAAGCAAAACACGCCGAGCAGCTCCAGGTGGTCTGTAGTGATTGGCTCGGCGGATTTATTTTGGCGGATGATAAAATTACAGTACCAAAAGGAAGCAATCTTCCTCTTGGCGGTATTATTGCCGGTGCATTAGCTGTAAGTGCAGCCTTCTTCTATAAAACGGGTATAGATAAGAGAGTAGTTCAAGAAAGTGCAGGCATTTCTCTTTGGAGGCCTGACCTTCATTGGCTACATGCTGATGCTGTGGGGCCGGCAATAGATAAACTACCCAAGAAATTTTGGGTCCTTGGGTTGGGTCATTTAGGGCAAGCATATTTATGGTGCATTGGGCAATTACCTTACCCTAACCCATCTGAAATCACAATTGTATTGCAGGATGACGACATACTTACCGACGCTAATATCGGAACAGGATTATTGAGTGAACAACAAGACATGGGTAAAAGGAAGACACGGACGGTTTCCAAATGGTTAGAGGCACGAGGGTTTAATACAGTCATTACCGAAAGAAGGTTTGACGTGAATACTATTAGATCAGATGATGAGCCATATATGGCATTATGTGGCTTTGATAATTCTTCTTCCCGCACCTTATTGGAAAATGCTGGCTTTGATCTTGTTGTTGAAGCCGGACTCGGGGGCAAGCTGAGTAGTTTTGATAAGATGAATATTCATACTTTTCCCAATACATACAAGGAAGCGAAGAATATATGGACCTTAAATGACGATTCATTAACAGATCCTGATCCGGTACTAAAAGAGCTTCTCTCTTCCGAAGAGTTAGATGAATGTGGCAAAGTGTTAATTGCATCAAAAGCTATATCCACATCATTTGTAGGAGCTTTTGCCGGAGCAGTAGTTTTAGCTGAGACCTTAAGAGCTTCAAACCGGGGTGCTCGATACGATGTTATATCTTCCCGTTTGCGCAATATGAAAGGGCTATCAGCTTTTCTTAGTAGCAAACCTAAATATGAAATCGAACTGGTAAAGAATGGTTTTGTAAATATGTAAATTGATCTTATGGGTAGGAAAAAATGTATTTTTTGTCGCGAACTTAAGGATGAATTTACAGCAGAGCATGTATTCCCTTCAGTCGTTGGTGGTGTCTTCAGCATCCTGAATGTGTGTAAAGATTGCAATGAGAAATTAGGTAAGAATATAGACAACCCGCTTTCACGCCACCCACTAATATTATATTGGCGTAACATATTTCAATTGTCAAGAAAGGACCCACACGGCCGTAAAGCCGATAGGAATATACCAAACCCTTTTCCTGGTAAGCACAAGGGTGAAGATGGTAATGATTACATTGTACAGTTTAATGAGAAAGGGCAACCTACCACAAAGATTGTACCACGTTATGAAGAGCCAAAACCAGTAGAAGGTGGTTTTATGGGGAAATTTACTTTCTCACCTCAAGATTTTCCAACTGAAGAAGATGCCAAGGAAGCGTATGCGAGAAAGTTCAACCTTGACCCCAAGGCGATTACAATGCTTGATAAAATCGAGAATGCAATAAAACCATTACCAGTTAATATCACGGCTGATAATGAACCTTTGGTACTGGGTACCCTTAAGATAGCCTATGAATTTACATCGTCCTTCATTCCATCCTATTTGAATGACCCGCTTTCAAAAGTATTTGCCGAGATTTTACTTACCAAAGATTATCAGAAGCATGCTAATTTGTTAAATACTGACCTTGAAGCTGAATCTATAGCCATTAAGCATTTAAAGTCAGTGGAGTGGTTAAAACCCCTACACCATGCCATTGTGATTTTTCCGATAAGCCCTCGTGGAGTTTTTTGCGCTATTAAACTGTTTACATTGTTATTTGTATTCAAGATTTCAGATGATAGTAAATTCTATTCTGCTCAGCACCTTCTCTTATTGAATGACCCAGTATTACAAGATTGGTGGGTTAATATTCCTTATGAGGCAAAAAAATATAGTATTAAAGTGGAGGGAAACTCTTTGAATCGAAAGCAAAGGCGGTTAGTTAAAAGAATGAACGAGGATGGATTAAAAAACAAAAATGGTAAAATACCAATCTACAATAATAGAGGACACCTGATAAAAAGAGATGTTGATGAATTGCGAAAAGAGATACTTGTGAATCCAGCAAGAACTTCACCCATTAACAATGAAGTCAATATTGCAATGGCTTACCCCAAAGGAATGTATTTTGTTAAACATAATAAGGCTAATGTATTGCTTACAGTTCTTCAAATCGAGTATATTTTTGATGCACCGCAGTTTACAGGCGCGTCTCCCATTCCATCGCAATCCATAATCCCGCCATCGGGGGATGACGGCATAGCAGGTTAACGTGTCGTTGGAGCTACACACCGAGAAATTCGCGGTGATTTACATGAGCCTATAATACAGTTTATGTTCTTGCAAAAGTAAGCAAGGGCTGCACGTTACCTTTATCCGCCTCCCTGATTGCACGCAGGTAATTTGCACGCGCGTCACCCGGTTTGTTCAGGTTACCGCCGCTCCACGTAAATACAGTTTTACCAAAAACATGGCTCACAATTATATCAGCTATCAGGCGCGAGTGGCGGCCATTGCCGTTAGGGAAGCAATGTATATTGACTATGCCGTGCTTGAACCGCATAGCTATTTCTTCTTCGGGGTATGTTTTATTATCTATCCAATAGAGGCAATCACCGTTCAATTGTTTTAATGATACCCCTATCTGATGCCAATCAACGCCGATGTTCTTATTCGTCTTCCTGAACTCCCCTGCCCATCGCCATACACCGCCCAACATGCGGGTATGCAATTCACGTACAAAATCCTCCGTTACAATGCGTTCTCTCTTAAACCTGTTGTTCAGTGACCATGCAACAGCCTCTTCGATATTCTGCTGTTCAAATTCATCAAGTTCGCCACGGGTGGTAATGGATTGTATGAGCAAGCCGTCTTTCTCGTCTTCGTCGAGGGGCGTTTGTCCGTCAATATATTCAATTTCTAATCCCATAGGTATTTCGGCATTGTGTTTATGATTTCCGATGCCCTGCTTTTTATGGCCTTTTCAATCCTGACATCGGTGTTCTTCTGATCCTCCAGCATCATAGAGTTGGAGGTACGGAGAACAATTTCACGTGCAACCTGGTTGGCGCGTTCTTCTATCATCCCTTCAAGGGTTTTGCCTTTCGGAATGACCCCATAGACCAGTTGCATATCAAGCCCGGCGGCGGCCTCACGCAATGTCTTTATGGTGATGGATCCGTCAGCTTCGCGTTGTTCTATTTCTTTTACGCTTTGCGGAGACACCTTGAGGCGTAAGCCAAGCTGACGCAATGACATCTTGAGGGCTTTGCGTATGGTGGTAATCCATCCGCCCTGCGGGACTACCGTATTTTGTAATGGTTTTAACAGGGCAAGTTTACGATCAACCTGCTCTATAATAAGTTTCTGTTTCTTGGTATCCATAAGGTTATAGCTTTAAAATGACCATACAAATTTAAGGTTATATCCTTAAATAGCAATATATATTTTAAGGACATATCCTTAAATAATAGAATAACCAGGATATTGAATATAGTTGTATATCGTTGATAATGAGTGATTAATATCTTTCTCAGTATAAATAACATGAAAGGATTGCCTAAAACCCAATCCAGCCATCCATGGATAGCGGCATAGCGGGGTAACGCGCCTTTGGCGGCATCAAGTAAAAACAGTTCAAAACAACCGTGCATGAATGTTTTTCGCAAAAAAGCTCGTTTCGGTCTATTTGTAATGGCAGTGACTGTACCGCCAGTAGTACAAACCGTGACCCGGTCCAGTGCTCTTATCGCCTTGCATACCAGTGCGATAAGCTTCAAAAGCGCCGTTTTACTTTTAATTTCGGTGGCGGCAGCACTGCCCCATCCAGCGCTGAGTGTACGCCCGAAGCTGGAGCCAAATGGATGTGTTTTTGGCCTGTTTTTGCTTGTTTTTGAGTCTTATAATAACTCTGTCTTTACCCTTGGCGGTTGCACACCTATTTCAGCAAATACATTTTGTATTATTTCTTTCGTCCGGTCCGCATAGCGCTGGGGCAATATGAATGAATCATGCACGGTTAAAAATGGCCTTATACCTTCATCAAGCATAAGTTGTGCAATTTTTCTCATTACTCTTGATTCACCGCGTTGTAGCATACAACTTAGTGTTTCATGGTATGATTTCCTCGGTACAAATTCATTGCCATGCTTAACAAATACATCCTTAATGAACGGTAATGTTTCCTCATTAAGGTAGTAGTAAGATAAACTGGAATGTAAAACCTGCACTTTTGCATCACATAGTGAAACATAATTATGTTTCAGTTTGGACCAACTATATTATATAAACGCAATGCAAAAAGTTGCAGGGATAATTTCTTTGATGGGTTTATATAAAAAACCCATCTGGAACCAACTACATTATATTAGGATATTATAAAAGGTTGCAGGCGTAGTCACAAAAAAAGTTTCATGAAAATGAAACATTGTAACAATCGCAATGATATAAACTGGTTATGCCGTTGGTAAGCAACATAGCCCCGTAAAACCAGAACAGAAAACAATCCGTCATAATCTGAAACATTTTTGCAGCCATCAATAAAATATGGTTAGCCCAAGTTTAACCAACCACAATAACTAAGGCGATGAGTTCATTGTTTTAAAAAATTTATCGCCTGATAATCTGCATCTTATGATGGAATACTACTCCAAATCCCCAAAGAAGTGAAACTCCCGGCCAACTTCAGTAATACAATAGGCAAAAACTAAAAATGAAGGAGGGTTGCACTATTTAAAAGTACATGCGGAAGTACTGAATCATGAAATCAAAGTTATACAGGAGTGCCCTGTTCACAATAAAAACAAAAACCTATAAAAATGAAACACATAATACACGTTCTAAACACACTAAACTGCGACACAGTGGTTGTCAATAAACTGGTGGATAACAGCAAAACTGTTCATTACCATAAAAGGGGTGAAGAAACCCTTATGATAAAAAAAATGCCTGGAGGCAAACGGGTAAAAGCTCTCGATTTGGTACATACATACTATTATGATCGTAATAATGAATGTACCTTAAGTGTTGAGCCATGTGGGGAAACAGTAAAGTGTACGTTTTACCCCACCAACTACAGGAATGGTAAAAAAAGAGGCTATACTACCGTATTAGGCAACGTAAGATCAATTGTTGAAGCGGAAGATATGGCATTTGGCGATCAGAAAATGCTGTCGGCAGAACCAGTTACCATACCGGAAAAAATTTCCGACCGCTGCAGGTATTATATGCCTGATGATCTTTTAGAGGGGCAGAAACCCGCATTTGTGCAAATACACACAGACCAGAATGATATTTTTTTCTACCATAAATGGAAGAAAGGAGGATTGCACTTTCTTACCAATTCGGTTGGTGACATATTCCTTGGTGTTAATGTAACGGAAAGGGGAATACCATCTATAATATACTATGGCGGACTTGAGTATAATGATTATGGGTGGCTTGAACGAGCAAGATCATTTTATAATGTAAAAATGCAGCGAACTTATACTGAGGCGATAGAAGTAGGCCTTGATACACTTGATATAACTGTTCCAATAAGAGGTTCTGAATTATATGTGTAACCAAAACAGAATTCAATAAGCTGCTTGAAACAGTTACTTATGAGAATGGCTTTGCATCAAAACACGGCGAAACAAGGAACTACTATAGACCCTGGCTTGTGCATTCTTATAGGTTGGCGTTGGAAACGGGGGAGAGGGCAGAACCACTGGTTAGGTTGAAATGGAATGATATTATTGAAGTGGATGGTGGTATAGAAATGTTTAAGATTCAAAACCTTAAAGTAAATAGAATACAAACGGGCGAGAGTAAGGGTAAGTATGTCCGATATATTCCCATAACAAAGGGGTTGAAAGCATTGCTTATAGAACTCGGGTATAATGAAAAGAAAGGCAGCGATGAATATGTTTTAAAAACAGATGCCGGTGAATCAGTAGCCTATATCATGCAACTGATTACACGGAGTTTTAGCCATTACGTTGCAAAAGCCGGTTTACGCCATATCGTATTCAAGGATTTAAGGAAAACCTATATTTCGCATCTGACAGTTGCAATGGGTTCAAATGCTAAGATGTATACCGGTCATAATGGCGATGCCAGGGTTATTGAGCAACACTACTTATCGCAGGCCTTTTTAAGTAGCAATCTGAAAGACTTTGATGTTCTGTAACCATGCCAGGATAGGAAATATTGCCTGGTGCGTATTTTTGGTGTGCACTTTCTTAGGGCCTGGGGTTCCTTCCCTTATTTGACGCATGAATTCACTGGTTATGAAACTGCAAAATGATACTGAAAATCCTTGTGTCGCTGGTTCAATTCCAGCTGGTACCACACTCAGACAATTAAGTCCCATAGTAATGCGGGACTTTTTTTATTCTTCTGGTGCGGAATTGAGGTGCCGGGTTTAAAGAGTATATAAAGCATTTTGAGTAAGGTAAAATTCAGATAACAATTACTCCTGCTAAAAGAAGTACTCTAAATTTGTAAGATTTTGGAGAGGCAAACTTATTGAAAGTGACAAGTGATACTGAATACAATTTTCATAAAACAACCCCAGCCCTCAACAGGAAAATATGATGAAATAGAATAAAGGAAACTTCATTGATAAACTTAAATTAACGGCCATTAAAAATCATTCTCATGTTCTGTCCTTGTTGCAAATATGAAGGTCAATTCTTGTCTTTTAGAACAAGACAGGAAGTTATTTGCCCCAATTGTAAGGCACATGGAAGACACAGATTACTTTGGATGTTCCTGTTAAAACGAACCACTATTTTTAAGCCTGCCCCTAAAAGGCTTTTACACTTTGCCCCTGAAAATATATTTTATGAACATTTCAATAAATTGCCATTCATAGATTATGTTCCATGCGATAAGTTTGAGAAAGGGTACACCTATCCGCCAAAAACCTTACATGCTGACATAACCGATATCCCCTTTGAAACTGATTCAATGGATTATATTATTTGTTCTCACGTGCTGGAGCATGTTCAGAATGATAAAAAAGCTATCGGAGAGTTGTACCGGGTTTTGAAGCCAGGTGGTCAGTTATTTTTACAAGTACCCCTGGATAAGAATCTTGCGAGCACACATGAAGATGATTTGGTAGTAAGTAATGAAGATAGAGAAAAGTTTTTTTGGCAATGGGATCATGTAAGATTATATGGCAATGACTTTATAGAAAGAGCAGGCAATTCCGGCTTCAAAACGGAACAAGTGTCAGCCAAATCCTTTTTAAGTGAAGCAGAGGTGGCAGACTATAAATGCAATGGTGATATTTATGTGTGCTTTAAACCGGTAAATGATTCGCTCCCTTCTCAACCGGAGGTTTCACAAAAGCTAAAAGAAAAACTGCTGGATACGTCATCATTTGAAAGTGTTGACCTGAAACTAAATAAGTATAATGCCCAGGTTGATATCCGGAATCAATCAAAAATTGAAATTGCAGGCGCTGAGCGGTACACCTATGTTGATGATTTATGGATACTGAGTTCCTATTATAATCCGGAGAAATATAAAACGAAAAGGTATAATTATGAAACCTTTGTTGAGAAGATAAATAAGTCAAATTTAAACTATCGTATAATTGAATGCGCTTTTGGAAGAGACCCGTTTGAATTGCCTGCATCGAAAAATGTTATACAAATCAGGGCGAGAGATGTAATGTGGCAAAAAGAACGATTATTGAACCATGCCATAAAACTATTACCGGCCAGTTGTACAAAGGTTGCATGGGTAGATTGCGATATATTATTTGAAAACCCTGAATGGGCGGTTGATACTTCTGTAGCGCTGGACCACTATAAGGTGGTTCAACCTTTTGAATTTGCAGTCAGATTGCCTAAAGACGTTTTAAGTTTCAAAGGGATAGGAGACCTGTATTCGGGTTTTGGATATATTTATAAGAACTACCCTAACATTTTAACTACAGGTAATTTTGCTAATCACGGGCATACAGGTTTCGCCTGGGCGGCTCAAAGAAGTATTCTTGAAAAGTATGGGTTATATGATGTTTGTATTGGGGGAACGGCAGATCATGTTATGGCACACGCTTTTTGCGGTGACTGGGATACAGGATGCATAAATAGATTTATTGGCGCAAACAAGAATTTTTATAATCACTACCTGGACTGGTGTAAATCTATGTACAAAGAAGTGAAAGGGAAAGTCTCCTATGTCCAGGGCACTATACTGCATTTATGGCATGGAGAGATTGCAAATCGTATGTATGCAGAAAGGGAGAGAAATCTTGAAGTGTTAAAATATAATCCATATAAAGATTTGAAAAAATCTAAAAATGGGCCATGGGAATGGAATACGAGGAATAAAGAATTGAAAGAGTTTACACGTAACTATTTTGCATATAGAAAGGAAGACGGGTAATATTTAAAGATTTTTAACACTATTATCTCAAGGGGAGCACAAGAGATGTTCTCCGTTGTATTCTAATTGTATATGAAGCATAAATTGCAATTAATTATATATTTGGGTTTTGATGTTTACTGTTACCTATTTCACTTAACAGGTCAATTTTAAAGAATGCAAAGGAATAAGACTACCTGGTATTTTCTATTATGTATACTAATATGTATATTACCGGTTTCCTGTGATATTCAGAAAAGACTTTATATGCCGGGGTATTTTATTCAAAAGGGAAGTTCCTTGTCGGGTAGAGTTTATTTAGCGGGGAAGTATACATCAAGAAATTTACCTGAGAGTAATATTGACGATTCCTCTCAGATTGCTTTTAATCCTCAAAGCCCGTCATGGCTTAATTATATAAGCAATAAAACTATTATAGAAAAAGCTAAAAACTCTCTGCCTGTTTATATAAAAAATAAACCGCTGCATAATAATGGAATACTTTCAGAAGCCCGGCACTATAATGCGATAGTTCCACTTGAAAAAGTAAATAACAATATAGACAACGTTAAGCCAGTGGGAAGCAATACACCTACGCTGGGTAAGGAAAAAGCGGGTAGCATTCCCGGCCCTATAAGGAATAACGAATATGAAAACCTTATACTTGCCTTTTTAGCTGGTGCGGGTTCTGTTTTGTTGTTATCGGCAATGCGAAGTGGCATAAAGAAATACAAAAGTTACCTTAATAATTCAAAGTCAGAAGCAAATGAGGCGAAAAAAAACAAAGAGGAAATTGCCAATATGGCTGACAGGCTTGACAGATGCGCCGACAGGTTTGCGAATGCAAAGAATGAAAAAGTGGAGTTAGCTGCACGCAAAGCAGCAATTGCAATTACTAAATGCGATGATATCAGCAGGGCAAAAAAGCTTGAGAAAGCATTTAACGATACATACCTTTCTTCATCCCAGGCTTCTGCCATACAGCATTTAAAGTTTAATAACTTATTAAGCAATGATTTAGGGTATGGTGGCACTACCGGCACACTGAAACCTGATGTGATAACAACAACCGGAGGCTACTATGCAAACAGTGCCGGTTCTTTAAGCTGGACAATGGGAGAGCCCATTTCAGAGACAGTTTCAGACACCACCAACACCCTTACTCAAGGGTTTCAGCAAGGAGCGTATTCGGTAGTATCAGTTGTTAATGAGTCAACTCAATCAACAATTAATATATCTGTGTATCCTAACCCGGTCACTTCATTGTTAAATATCAGGAGCGACTCCAGTGATCCTTTCCGTGCTGAGATAATTGACTTGGAGGGTAATATTATTGATGAACGGCTTTTTGAAAATGGGCAAGGGCAGATAGATTTAAGCAATCTTTCAGATGCTATGTATCTTTTAGGAGTTTATGACAAGGACGGAAACAGAATAAAAGTATATAAAATACAGAAAGTAGATTAACAACATTTAATAATTAACCGATGAAAAAACATGTAGCATTTATTTCAGCACTTCTGTTATTATCGTGCACTTATGCATTCGGGCAGGCGCCTCAGGCATTCAAGTATCAAACCAAAGCCAAAGATGCGTCAGGAAATAACATAGTGAACAGAAGTGTATCGTTCAGGATGAGTATAGTACAAGGCAATATGTCGGGCCCTGTAGTTTATAAAGAAACCGATACAGCAACCACAAACGCGTTCGGCTTAGCTACTTTAGATATTGGAGAAGGCATGGTTATTTCAGGAAGTATGTCTGCAATTAACTGGAGTAATGGCCCCTATTTTATTAAAATAGAATTCGACCCAAATGGTGGCAACAATTTTACATTAATGGGAATATCACAAATGTTATCAGTGCCATACGCATTGTATTCGCAATCATCCGGCGCTGTATATTCTAAAACACCGGGACAGGGAATGATACTTTCTTCGCCTAACGGCAATTGCTGGCAAATAACTGTCAGTAATACCGGTGTAATTACGGCTACAGCTATTACTTGCCCATAAATTTTTCATTATACGGAAGCAGCCCTTATAAATGTTACTAAAATTGGGTGCGCTTTTTGCTTCATTAACTTCTGTGTTCATTATGGAATGGGGCCAAGCACAATCTCCCCAACTATGAGATTATGCTGATGGTGCAGATGTGATAGCGTTTTTCTAAATAGGAATGCGCTTTCATCTGAACAACTTCAGATGATCTGTTGAAAATTGAACTTATTTAGTATCAATCGTTTAATACCACATCAATAAAATTCTCCCGGTTTATAATACTTTGATAAAGAACTATGTGTAATTTTGCCGTACTTGAAAAAAATTGCAGGCATGCCTGCAGAAAAAAGTTCAGTACTATAACTTACAAAACCCCCCCCCAAATGAAAAAAATCGTCATTTTAATTTGTTGCGTGATTCTTTGCGTTGTATCTTTTACTGCCAGTGCCCAAACTATAGGAAACCTTTGGGGAATGACAACTGAGAGTGGAGACAGCGGCGGCGGAACCATGTTCGGATTCAACCCTGTAACCGGTAACGATAGTATAATAGTACCTTTCTCAGGTCCGACAGGCAGCTACCCGTATTATAATAACAATATTATACAGACGAGCGGAGGTACCTTTTATGGCATAACCTATTATGGTGGCACCAATGATTATGGCACAATTTTCAAACGTACTGCTTATGGCAAAGCTACTGTTCTGCATAATTTTAACAAAGATGGCAATGATGGCTATTACCCATATGGCAGCATTATGATGGCATCTGACGGCATGTTATATGGAATGACCTATTATGGTGGAGCAAACGGTTATGGAATAATTTTCAAATGCGATACGCTTGGAAATTACAGGGTAATACACAACTTTGCCGGTGGAGCCACTGATGGCGAATACCCTTACATCGGAGGCTTGACACAGGCAGCCAACGGCACCTTGTTTGGCATGACCTATGATGGCGGGACAAATTCCGAGGGAACTATATTTAAATGTGATACTGCAGGCAACCTGACTGTAATTTATAGTTTTGGTACTAATGCAAACGATGGTTATTACCCTTATAACAGCTTACTATTGGAATTAACGGAATGATGTATGGAACAACTTATGAGGGCGGAGGTTCAGGAAAATACGGAACTATATTCCAATGCGACACATTGGGTAACGAGAGAGTAATTTATTCTTTTTACACTGCCAATGACTCAGATTCCTATTACCTGTATGGTAACGTAATTCAAGCACCAAATGGCACCTTGTACGGCATGGTACCTTATGGTGGTACAGGTTATTATGGCATAGTATATAAATGCGATACATTGGGTAATTTAAAGGTTTTATATAGTTTCGGAGGTCATTCCAATTATGGTAAATATCCTTATGGCAGCCCTGTTTTCGGTAACGGAGATACCCTCTATGGATTAGTATATGAAGGAGGAACTAAGGGTTACGGCGCTATATTTAAATGCGACACTAATGATGGCAGCGGCGCGAAGCTACTATATAATTTCACTGGTGGTTACCTTGATGGCGAATATCCTTATGGCACTCCCACATTAGGTTCAGATGGAAACCTGTATGGCTTGACATATGAAGGCGGAGTTACCGGAGAAGGGACAATATTTAAATATAACATGTCTACAGCAACTGAAAATATAGTGTACAATTTCGGAACCAATGTACTTGGTAGTGATGGCTTAGAGGACTTTATACAAGGCAAGGACGGAAACCTGTATGGTATGGCAAACTCGGGAGGAGCTTATGGCAGTGGCACCCTTCTTAAATACAACCCCGTTACAGGTAAAACAACAGTACTCCATGCTTTTTATGACACGGCTAATAATGGCTCTTATCCTAAGTACGGACGCCTTATTCAGGGTAGCAATGGTACACTTTACGGCGTAGCTGAATATGGTGGCTCAAATAATCTAGGCGTGGTATTTGAATATACTATTTCAGGTATGTTCAACGTACTTTACAGCTTTGGTACTAATGCCAATGATGGCTCCTATCCGGTAGGAGGCCTGGTAATGGAACAGAATGGCCTTTACGGGATGACTTCAATTGGAGGTACTAATAATAACGGTATCATATTCAAATGCGATACGCTTGGAAATGAAACTATACTTTATAACTTCGGTACTAATTCTAACGATGGTAGTGACGCAACAGGAAGCCTTATACAGTCATTACATGGTACTTTATACGGGATGACGAACAAGGGTGGAGCAAATGGTGATGGTATAATATTCAAATGCGATACACTTGGAAATGAAACCGTACTTTATAGTTTCGGCACAAACAGCAATGATGGCTTAACTCCTTATGGCAGTCTTGTATTTGGAAGAGACAGTATGCTGTATGGTACCACAAGCAGCGGAGGTGCAATTGGTAATGGTACTGTGTTTAAGTCAGATACGTTAGGTAATGAAACAGTGCTCTATAACTTTGGCACTAATAGCAATGACGGTTCTGACCCTGTTGGCAGCCTTATAATTGGCAGCGATAGTAACATATACGGTACAACCGAAGAAGGCGGACTAAATGGTTACGGAACTTTATTTAAATGTGATACCCTTGGTAACGAGGCTGTATTGTATAGTTTTGCCGGTAACAGTGATGGTGCATATCCTGAAATGGACCTGCTCGAAGTAATGAGCATCGGAGCATCATTATCAGCTACCAGTTGCTCGGGCACAATAGTAAATTCATCTGTAAGGGGTTCAGTTGCACCGTTAACCTATTCATGGTCTAATGGTTCTACAAGCTCTGCTGATACAATGAAAACTGCAGGCACTTATACCTTAATGGTTACCGATGCAAGGGGAATAACTGTTACTACAACAGTTACAACTACCTATAATGTGGTTAATGTTACTGCAAGCAACACTTCGGTATGTAATGGCTCATCTGCCAGCCTTAGTGCAAATGGCACAGGCGGTACAGGTAGCCTTACCTATAGCTGGATGCCGGGCAGCCTTAGCGGTTCTTCACCAAGCGTATCACCTGCTTCAACAATTACATATACGGCAACTGTAACCGATGGCAACGGATGTATGGACAGTGCAATGGAAACAGTAACTGTTGATTCATTGCCTGTTGTTACAATTACAGGTAAGGATACCATTAACCAGGGCTCAAATGATACACTTACTGCCACCGGCGGCACTACTTATATGTGGTCTGATGGCAGCTCAGGCAACCCTGATATTGTTTCACCTTCATTTACAGAAACCTTCACTGTATCTGTTACCAATAGCAATGGTTGTACCAGTACCGATACCATAAGGGTAGTAGTGAATATTACCACAGGTATGCATTCTGTTTTAGCCTCAAATTCAACCGCGGCATATCCTAACCCTGCTACAAGCATGCTGAACCTTGCCTTCAATACAAGTTCAACCACCGATGGTATGATAGAAGTGTGCGACGTAACAGGTAATGTGATTATTACAAAAGAGCAAACCATAAGCAATGGCGAGACTATGCAAATAGATGTATCAAACCTTGCAAGCGGCCTGTATTTTGTTAAAGTTACAACCGGGAAACAAATACAGGTAATGCGCTTTATTAAACAATAGCATAATACATTGTACTAATTAAGAAAGGCGGCTAAAAGCCGCCTTTCTTATGCCCTGCCTGAAGATATTCAACCTCTCACTGTAATATGATACTGAAAAATCCTTGTGTCACCGGTTCAATTCCAGCCGGTACCGCGTCAGAAATAAGCGCTTGTGAAAATGGCAGGCGCTTTTTTTTGTGCCAGTGTGTACTTTTCAGTTTAAGTAAATTATTTTAAGAACTCTGAAAGGGTATATTATCAATATTCAAGGTCATTTTATATCATTAGTTTGCAATTTAGCCTCTGTCTTTTTTTAACAGACAACGTTCCGGAAAAATATAGCTGGTGTTTCTGTCCTTCATCCAATCAATTACTTTTAATACTCCAATCAGGTTCATTATGATTCCTAATGATATACCAATAATATAATCTCTGTTATTAACCAGGTGTTCAGAATAAATTATCTTAAGGAAATAATAAACTACCGGAACAAATAATAACAAACTTGTCGCCATCCCTGCATTATAAAATGTTTTGCCTTTAATATTAAAAATCACTGTATGTACAAAGATATTTCCGATTGAAACCATTAGTGTGGCAATACCCAGCCAAATAGCTTTTTCGGCAAATAAGGCAGCAAGAGTATACCCGGTCCAACCCAAGAAAACATTAATAAATAATGCTGAATTTGTATTTAGAGGATAGCGGTCTGGTAAACTACTGTTGAACATTACTTTATTCATCATACCAGGGAATGTTCCTACAATACGATACTCTTCTAATTGATGAAATAATAATGTTGCCAGGCTTAACCACATAACTAGTTGATAATGGGTTAAGTTTAATCGGTCCAAATAAATAAAAGGAATTAGCATAAATGCTATAACCCCGCCTAAATCAAACCAATGTTTCCTTAATAAAGCCATTTTGCAAGATTACTATTTTTATGTAGCAGGGTGCGTTTGATGTTCATACCCTCTGAGGTATAAGGTTTTTATACGTTCCTGCCATTTTCTACCGATTTCAACAGATCGTTTGTGAGGGACAAAAAGCTCGAGTATACTATTAATAACCACTACCAGATAAGGATAATATTTAAGAATTGTATCAGGAAGAGCCATTGTTTTACAAGCTCTCTGGCCCAAAAAGAAATGATTATATGCCAAATGTATTTTTACCAGTAGTTTTTTTTGCCATAAATAGTTAGTATAAGAAGAGGTGAAGGGCTCAAGCATCAGCGCATGAGCCAGGGCTTGAGTATCTTCATCGGCAGCCGATTGTGTAATTGTCCATTTATACAGGCTTTCGATCGCTTGTTTCTCTGTGTCAGGGAGATGGGCAGGAGGAATTCCCATTAAATAGCCTATATACTTCCACAGGTGAAGAACTCCCTTTATTTCCTGCTCGCTTATTTTGGTCCCCAATATTTTCAGTCCCTCCATAAAAGCAAGAGAAAATGCCAGATTGCCGGCAACCATGTCGCCCTGGTTAATAGGTATTCCCCATAAATCATTGCTCCAGCCCGGTGTTCTTTCTACCGCGGTTCTGGCGTAAGCATGCATCAGCCTTACTTTAATAGCACTCTTGAAACCTATAGAATCTCTCCGCATAGCATTTTCCCCTGTAACATTAACCCAAAACTCAAGAGTTTCAGCCATTCTTTTAGCCGCTCCTTTTTTCAGTGCCTGGGTATAAATTAAGGGCTTATTAATTGCTGAGGATTCGTAACCGCCCATAAGGCAGTAATTACGAAGAACCATGAGTGCAAGCGTGCCCCCTCTTCCGCAAAGCTCAGAGCCTGTTTTAAGCAAGTCCTGGTCAAGCCAGCCAGGTATAGTATCCACTTGTGCAAATAATTGCTGAATAGGTTCAGGAACATCATTAACAGCATGAAGTCCTTTATTAAGGATTTCATCTATAAGCTTACTTGCTTCCTGAAATCCGATTTTTTCAAAAACTTCTTTAATTACCCTGTCTCCAATTATATCATATTCCAATAATAACTTTCCATTCTCTTCAATACTTTCCTTAGCTGGGATCGTATCCAGTTTTTTCAGCATCTTTTTGCCGGTACCGTAAGTCCAATACTCTGAAAAAAAACCTGGAGAAGGATAAACAAATCTTTTGGGAAGCATATTCGTAACTCGTTGATGTATTAGCTATTTCAAAAATATGTAAAAGTTAAGATTCATACTTATTGAGATTCCACTTGTCACATATCGTATTCCCATTTATTCCTAAAATTCACTTTTGCACCAAGCTTCTCAAATATTCGGTATAGCCCAAACCATGCTCGTCCATGATAAATAAAGTTTGTATTTACTCCATCAGATTTATTTCTGAATTGGACAAATTCAGCCAATAGATTTCTCCCCCTTTCAATATAGCCCTGATTTTTACTAAAATCAAAAGAATCCGTTAAATAGGGTAATGCAACCCATTCATTATATGGTATCAGCGTTTTTTCGTAAAAAGATTCTATTTCATTTGCTCCATTCTTCTTTGTGAAAGTTCCCAAGCCGAAGTAGGCTTCAATAATAACTTCTTTATTAGCTTTCCCGCTTGTCAGTAAGCGCATCAGGTGATTGTATTTTCCAACAAATTCCTTTGAAAATTCCTTTATACAACCAAAATCCAGAATACTTACTTTGCCATCCTCAGAAAAAAGATAATTACCCGGGTTCGGATCGGCATGCAACGTGTTAACTTCATAAAATAAATACGTGCTGGCATCAAAGATTGACTGCGCTACCTTGTCACGCAGCTTCTGGCTGGGGTTTTTACTTAACCATTCATCCGGGTGAGAGCCCGTGAGCAGGGATGTGGTAAGAATTACAGGGGAACAATACTCCTTATATATTTCTGGTATTGTGATCCTTGATGAGAAAGCATTTAAAAAACTTTTAAACCTCTCCGTATTTTTCGCTTCCAATAAATAATCCGTTTCTTCCAATAATCGTTCTTCAATCTCACCAAGCATTTTCATATGTTGCTGTTTTTGCGGGTGTACCGATAAAATTCCCTTTATTAATCCCAAATCATTTTGCAAAGTTTGTTTTATGCCGGGATATTGCAGTTTAACAGCCACACGTTGACCATCCGGGAGTGTGGCATTATGAACTTGACCAAGGGAAGCTGCAGCAAAAGCATCGTAATTAAAATCCGTGAAAAAATCTTCTGGTGGTTTACCAAGCCCGGCAATAAACATTTTCCGGGCAAGTGCACGGTTAAGGGGAGGAACCCGGTAACAAGATTTAGCCAATTCACGCTGATATACCTCCGGTAGCAAATCCAACTCAAGGCTGAGCATTTGAGCCATCTTAAGGGCAGAGCCGCGCAAAGACACCAAGGCTTCGAAAATTAGTTTAGAGGTCTCTTCATTGAACTTAGTAAGTACGATTTCTTTAGACTTTTTATCTAAAAATGGGCTTTTTACCACCTGCGCTATTTTCTTTGCCCCAACTTTAGCGACAACCGTCGCAACCTTTTGGCTGCGGGCAAGTTTTCCAACTCTGATGTCGTCTTTATTTTTTTCCATGTCTTTTGTTTTTCTTATGAATTCCGTATGGCAAATTTCCGATGCCTTCGAACCATTTTGCTACATGTGTTTTATATAAGAAACTCATAAATTCCAACCCGTTTGAAATAATCCCGCTTTTTATTACAGCCTCTATAATCGAAAGGCTTTTATCTATCAGCAGGGTAGTATTGTTAAAATCATCAGAGTCGTCTTTCAGCCAATAAGTTACTACTCCAATAAAGTAATCCCAGGCAAGTGATGGAAACAACCCTTTACCTGTTTGTTCGGGAATCTCACCGCTTTGTTCAGCAATATCGATGTAATTCGCAATCTCATTGGTGAAAGCCTTTTTTAGTGTAGTGGTTCCCCCTAAATAACCGGAATAGGAGAGGAATACAGTTGCGAAAGTTTCCTGGACAAACTCACGGTCATTCAGCAGCCCTTCAATAATGGAATCAATTAAGAGTTGAGCCCGCTCCCGGAAGGTAAACTTTTCAAGCCCCTTGATTTTAGAGATTTTTTGCAGTGCGTTATGTAGGTTACGCTCGTAATATGCGTAAACTAACTTTTCTTTTGTAGGAAAATAGTTATAAATGGTAGCTTCCGCAAGCCCTGCTTTTTTGGCTATCTCGCGCATTGTACTGGCCTGGTATCCTTTTTCTGTAATAACTTCAATTGCAGCAAGCATAAGGCTTTCCCTGTTTTTATTCTTCTGATTTTCTGATATTTTCATTTGTAATAAATATTAATTATTAAATAAACACTATACATTAATTGCCATAATTTCAAATATAATGTACTGCAAATATACATTAAAAATAATACATGGCAATATTTCAGGCAGAAATTTATTTTAGTAAGGTGGTTTAACTATAGGACAAATCAATTAATAGAGTAGTGTACACTTTTTGGTGTACGCTTTTGTGTGGTTTTTGCCCCTTTTGTAAATTTTTGCTCCGAATTAATTGATAATGAGGGCGTAATATGGTGCTGAAAAATCCTTGTGTCGCTGGTTCAATTCCAGTTGGTACCAGACACAGAAATAAAAAGTCCCGCAGCATTGCGGGGCTTTTTTTATGGTTGATATGCACTGTAGGTACGAAAAAATTATTGCATAGACCTTAACACGGATGACATTCTCTCAAGGTATTCAATAAACATATTTTGTTCAGCAGTACTATACTGTGTTAAAACTTTATCGGCCATTTCACTCTTTCTATTTAAGAATATTTTAAAAGAGCTTCTACCTCTAACAGTTAAAGCGACATTCACTACCCTCCTGTCTTCATCCGAATGCACCCGGGTTAAAAACTTTTTCTCAACCAGCTTGTCAACAACACTTGTCAGGGTACTTAGCGGGGAATTCAGGGTCTCAGATAAATCCGTCATTTTAACATTCGTACTTTGTCCTACGAATATAATAACCTGTAATTCCTTTTCATTAAAACCTCCACAAACTTCTGTACATACCTCAGATTCGGCCTTAACCGCACTCATGAATTTGAGCATTGATGAAACAAACCGTTCCTTAATATCTTCCTTGGCTGCCATGGCTAATAGTGTATCTAATATTTCAAATATTATACAATGAGAATATAAAAACAAAAATACTAATTACTCCTGCACTTTAGAAGGCACAAAAAAATAATTCCTGAAAAAAAGTTCCCATGTATTACTATTTTCGTAATATTGCAATATCGTAATAATATTAAGATGACCATAATTATATAATTATTTAAATTAAAATTCAGAAAAATGAACGAAAGCATATTAATAACTGGAGCAAATATTGGGCTGGGGAAAGAGACTGCCCGTCAGCTAGCATTGAGAAAAGAAACAAAAAAGATAATTCTTTTCTGCAGAAATAAAGCGAAAGCCGAGGCAGCCAAAAAAGACCTTGAGGAGAAAACGGGAAAAAAGATTTTTGAAATTATTATTGGGGATGTTGCTGATGCAGATTCCGTAAGAAAAGCGGTGGAAAAAATAAATGAACCTATTGATGCAGTAATTTTAAATGCGGGTGGAATGGTTGGGAAAACGGCTGGGAAAATTACGCCCTCCGATATGAATGAATTAGCTGCCACGAATATTTTAGGTCATGTTATTTTAGTGGACGAATTAATTAAACGTGATAAGTTAAAAAAAGCCGTACTATCAGTCAGTGCGGAAGCTGTACCGGGAGTAAAGATGCTCGGAATGAAACCGGTTACCATGAAGACTTCTTCTGTAGATGAGTTTGCTGCTGTTCTTGATGGATCATATTTTGGCAATAAGTTTGATTATGTGCAAGCATACGGATACGTTAAATATGTAATAACAATGTGGACCTTATCAATGGCAAGAAAATATCCTAACCTCAAATTTGTGGTTATGAGTCCTGGTAATACAGGTGGAACTAACGCACCGGATAATTTGCCTCCCCCAATGAGATTTATGTTGAAGTATGTAATGATGCCTATTGTATTTCCAATGATAGGAGGAATGGTGCATAAGATAGAAGTGGGTGTAAAACGCTTTGTAGATGCCATTTCGGATGAGCGATATAAAAGTGGGGTTTTTTATGCAAGTAAAGAGGGTAAATTATCAGGAGATGTGGTTGATCAGAGCACTTTCTTTACTGATTTGAAAAATACTACATTTCAAGATAACGCTGATAAAGCAATCCACCGGTTTATAAAATAGGCATAATAATATTTAGTTAACGCTGAATATAACACTATCCCACCCATTATGGATATGGAATTAAATGGAAGGGAGGGGCTAATTTGCTCTTTCTTTGAAATATTAAATAGCAAGGATGTCAGATCTTTAGGTGAAAAATTAGCTCCTACTGTAGAGTTTATTTTCCCTCTCTCTCTACCTTATGGAGGAGTTTGGAAAGGCTACGAAAAAGTTAAAGAATCCCTGAACTTGGCATTCACTTATCTGGGTTTTACCCAATTCGAAATACAGGAATATATTTTTCACAATGACTCTGTAATATGTACAGGCACATTTAACATTGAAGATTCTAAATTTATGTTCATCGATGTTTTCACAATCCAGAATAATAGAATACTCAAGCGGCTGCACTTTGTTGATACTGCTTTAATAATAAACACATTCACAAAAAACTTCCTCTAACTCAGAATAGAATTGCCCGCTTTGAGTAACTAGAGATATTAAAACACTAAAGGATGTTACTTCTTTTTTGTTAGAAGTTTCATGGCTTTCTTCTTCTCAGCCCTTTTGGCAATGCGTTTTTTCCTTTTTATATTCTTTTTTAAAAGCTGTTTCATGGTTATTTTTTTGGTTGTTTAATATTTCATTCTTAATTATACGCGTATAGGTTTTAACTGCGCTCATAATTTTTAAAAACATTGCCAATGTACGATTATATATTCAGTCCGACAGCATAATCATAAAAAGTGAGGGTATATAAAGGTGTGTACATTAAGGTGCGGTCTTGTGGTACGGAAACCACCGATTTCCACCCTGTTTTCCCAAATTTCCCCTTGATTGCATTGATATTGCCATCATAATATGATATTGAAAATCCTTGTGTCGCTGGTTCAATTCCAACTGGTGCCACGGCAGAAAATAAAATCCCGCAACATTGCGGGATTTTTTTTATTTCATAAGTTTGTCTGCGAAAGTCCTAAGGATGAAAAAAATCGCCTTCATCATTCATGGTGAAATAAGAAATAAGCAGGATGTAATCCGTCAGATTGAATCAACCTTTCAAGGTAATTATAAACTTTCCTTTTTCATTTCAGAATATTCAGGCCATGCGATTGAACTTTCTTTCAGAGCCGCGGAAGAAGGCTTCAATTATATAATTTGCCTGGGAGGGGATGGAAGTTTAAACGAAGTTGTGAATGGAGTTATGCAAGCCAGGGAACAGAATAAAGAGCTTAGTATAAAGGTGGGTGTGCTTCCTTTCGGCACCGGAAACGATTTTATAAAAACAACCAAGAGCCCACATTCTATTTCAGGAATCAAAAAACTGGTGGACGGGGATTTGTCCAGAGAAATTGATTTGGGACTTGTTCAATTTAAAAATAAAACAGGTTCGGACAGCAGCAGGTACTTTATCAATATCACCGACATTGGAATGGGAGGGATTGTGGTGCAAAAGATTGGCAATTATCCCAAGGTATTGGGAGCCAATTTAACTTACCTGGCTGTTATTTTCAATACGCTTTTGTCATACCGCAATCAGCCAATAAAAGTAACAGCCGATGAATTTACTTTTGAAGGGAAGGTGAAAAATTTTGTTATTGCCAATGGAAAATATTTTGGAAGTGGAATAGGTATTGCACCTGATGCGGAATTGGATGATGGAAAATTCTCGGTTGTCAGTTTAAACGAAGTTTCTTTAATTGATTTTCTGAAGTTGTCTGCCACTTTCAAAAAATGCAGGAAAGTTATTCACCCACAGGTTATGTATAAAACAGCCAAAGAAATTACAATTGATTCTATGTCAGCTCCTCAACCTATTGATATGGACGGAGAATTTATCGGATATACTCCCATGAATATAAAAATTCAACCACGAACGATTACTTTTCTCTGTTGATTTTAGTGTAAGCTATAGCCTAAGTACATATTTTTCAAATCAGTTTTTTTACGTCTTAATGATAATAATAATCTACAGTATGCTTTTTTTAAAGTATCTTTGTTTATATTGGTCTTGATGGTAACTCAAAAGTTGATTTACTCCTCTGACAAATCAGCTTAATACTGTTACCATGAAAACTTTTATTAAACAAGTTTCAATTTTATTATTGATTTTTAGTTTTTCACTCAGTAAAGCCCAAACAACCATTACAGGGCCTACTGTAAGTGGGCATTGGATTCTTGCGGGTTCACCCTATAATATTCAGAGCTCTGTTTATATTCCCAACGATTCCACATTAATTATTGACCCAGGAGTAACAGTGAATTTTCAGACAACATTTACTCCTTATATACATGTCTTGGGGCGATTGCTTGCCATAGGTACTCCGGCAGACAGCATTTATTTTACTGCTACCGATACTACCAATGGTTCGCATGGTATCAGGTTTTATGGAATCAAAAACACGAATGACACTTCAAAGATGGAGTATTGTAAAATCCAATACGGTAAGGCGAGCGGTACTAATTACTATGTTCAGAACGGAGGAGCGCTCTTATTTGATAACTGGTCTAAAGCCATAGTTTCACATTGCTATATTTCAAACTGTCAGGCATATGCAAGTTCTTCATACGGAGGGGCTATTTGCTGCGATTCGGGAAGCAGCCCAGTACTTACGTACAACACCATAACAAAGTGTATTGGCTGGAATGGCGGCGGCGGCATTAGTATCAGTAATAAAAGTAACCCTATCATTTCTTACGACACTATTACCGGGAACACTGCGTCAAATGGCGGTGGCATTTACATTTCTAATGTCAAAAACTACTCAATCTCTCATAACATTATATTGTATAATCATGCTCTTGATGGCGGCGGAGGTGTTCAAATGTTTGGGAGCAAAGGTACCATCGCCAATAATACAATTTCATATAATTGGGTATCATATGGCCCTGGGGGTGGAGTTTATGAAGCAGATGGAGATACGCTATCCATATTAAACAATACTATATCTTACAATGGGATTAATGGCCAATATACAGAAGGCGGCGGCGGAATTGCTTGTCAATCTACTAATAGAGCTACTATTGCGTATAACATTATTTCAAATAATTATGTGGGTTCAACGGCCTCTGGCAGCAATGGAGGTGATGGGGGAGGAATTTACCTGGAACAAGCGCTTGCAGTTACTATTTCCAATAACAGTATTATAAACAATACTGCTGTTTACACCTCTTCTTATGGTAACGGAGGCGCTATTTATTGCAACAATACCAGCCCTTTACTTATAAATAACACTGTTGCCAATAATTGGGCCTATGAAGGCGGAGCTTTATATTGCGACCTTAGTTCTAATCCTGTTTCCAGCAATTGTATTTATTGGGGAGATACAGCCACAGCCAGCGGAAATGAACTATTTCAAAACGATGCCCCAAGCACCCCCGGCTTTTATTATTGCAATGTAAAGGGTGGGGAGGCTGCCTTTGGGCTAAATGGGAATTTTTATAATGGCCTTTATAGTAACAGTATAAATTCAAACCCAAAATTTGTCGCACCTTCAGGGGGTGCTGGTTCGGGCTTTGATGGTACTGCGGCCCAATGGGGCTTGCAAACAGGCTCATCTTGTATTGATGCCGGAGACCCTTTAGCTCCTTCAGCACCAACCTATACATATCCTTCTCAAGATTTGGCTGGTAATCCGCGCATTGTAATTTGCCGTATAGATATTGGCGCTTATGAAAACCAATATGGCATTTCAGCGCCTTTAAATGTAAGTATTTCGGGTTCTACCTCTGTTTGTCTTCATGATTCAGTAACTCTGACAGCAAATGGTGCAACCACATATACCTGGAGCCCTTTAACAGGGTTAAGTTCAACAAATATTGCAAGTCCGCTTGCCAGCCCTACTTCAACAACAACATTTACTGTAATAGGAACTTCGGGTATTTGCGAAGGCATCGATACTGTCAGGCTTACTGTTAACCCGCTTCCTTCTATAGCAATTAACGGCGACAGCAGCATTACAACCGGAAGCAGGGACACCTTGACCGCCAGCGGAGGCATAAGTTATGTTTGGACAAGCGGAAGCACAAACGATACAACTATCATAAAGCCATTGGTTACTAAAACCTATACGGTAACGGGAACAAGCAGCAATGGTTGTAGCGATACTGCCAGTTTTACAGTAACAGTAAACCCAACAGGAATAGGCAGTATAACCAATTCAAATTTCACATCATTATATCCAAACCCAACAAACAATTACATAAACCTGTCAGTTGAAATGCAAGGAACAGGTAAATCAGCTATTGTAGAAATATTGGATGCATGTGGCAAAGCAGTGATGAGTGAAAATACTACAATTGGAAATGGCGAAATTGTATCATTGGATGTTAGCTTACTTGCACAAGGAATATATTTTATCAAAGTAACAATCAATAAAGATTCACGGGTTTTGAAGTTTATTAAACAATAGTATAATAAATTTAAAAAAAGAGCCCCTTAGTATTGCAAGGCTTTTTTAAATTTGAAATAATCACCTCACCGATGAAGGCTCAGCTCTTTTGGCGGCATGAGCTTCTTCCAGTTCCTGGTACTTTATATACTGGTATTCATTCAGGACTGTTTTTATCCTGGCATCCCTTTCAGCTCTTATCGGCTCCATCTTGATTCTCAATGCCTCATTATCTCCGTTGTAATTATTACGGGCATTTTCCATGGCCAGTATCGCTTCCTGTTCAATGGCAAATATTTTGCTTGCCTGCTCTGAGGTAATTCCGTCAATGTTATTCTTGATATTCAGCGTTTGAATCATGGCAATTTTCATAAAATTAACATTTGAATTTTCTTGCGCAGAAAGATGGGCCGTAATAAAAGCCAGTCCTGTCACCATCAATAATTTAAAGATTTTCATAATCAAAATTTTTAAATTGGTTAATTTTTACGAGTAGCAAATTAAGCAAAGTTATGGCCATTTGTCAAGCATAAATGTCAATTTTTTGAATTGATATTAAGAATATATTGTTCATATCGGGGCCGTGAAATTAGCCGGAGTCAAATATTAATCACAAAAAACCTATTGATTATGAAAAACAATAAGGTTTTTGTCTAAATATTATGTAACGAAACCTTATATTAAGCGTATAATTATTATATCTACAGGGAATTCAGTAAAGCGATATACTAATTTTTGAGGTTTTTTTAACTTTTTTATTGCAGAGAGTTTTGATGCCTTATAAAATAAAGTATCATGACTGCATACTTATATAATAGGCAATTTAAAAACCAATTATACACTTTTTTTGAAGAAAGTGATGTACATCAATGGTTTTTAATTAAAAATACCAGTATTTTACGCATTAAGCGATATTTGAGTATGAGGAGGATTCTGTTTTGTTTCTGCCTCTGTCTTATGGCTTCTACAGGAGCTATGGCAAACGTAGTTACAGCAAAGGCCAGCGGCAATTGGAATGATGCAAATACCTGGACAGGTGGCATACCTACCAATGCCAGCACTGTTACTGTTGCAGGTGGTTATACTGTAACTGTCGATGCATCTGCGGCGGCCATTTGCAATACACTTACCATTGGCACTGCTGCCGCTGCAACGGGAACAGTTCTTATGGGAGAATCAGGTGACGCCACCCCCTCATTCAATGGTCCCGGTAAATTGACAATTACAGGCACTATGTCAATTCTTGCCTTAGGAACTCTGGAGGCAAACCCTGCCGTATCAGGAACAAGTACCTTAAGCGTAGCCGGCACTGTTACTTACAGTACCACAGGAGTTATAGACATGGCTCCCAATGCCACTAGTTTGTGCAATGTAACTATTGATGCAGCCGCCAATTCCAATTTATTTTCCGGAACGGGAACCACAGCAATAACCTTGAACAACCTTACAATTAGTAATACCGGGGCTGCGGGCAATAACACGGTAACATTAGGCACTTCAAACGTTACTATCGCTTCCAATCTTACAGTTTCCAATGGCATATTTGCGCTTGCAGCCAGAACATTGACCTTGAGTACGGGTAACGCCACTATCAGCAGTGGCACAACATTATCTGTAACAACAGGCAGTTTAACATTGACCGATGGTAACGTAACTAATAGCGGAACAATTAATTTAACCGGTACCGGCGGAGTGACAATGAATGGTGCAAGCGCAACATTTACCAATAATAGTACCGGCACAATAACGGTTTCTACAACCGGCGGATTAACGCTGAATGGCTCCAGCAGTTATGTAAGCAACAGTGGTTCAATAACTTATGATGCCGCCGGCAAATTAACTGCCGGAGGACTAATCAACAGTGGCACCATAACCTGCGGTACCGCTTCGCCAACAATTTCCGGAGCTGTCAGCAATTCGGGCACCATATCAATTTCTACAGGAACATTTACATTATCGGGCAGTAGCGGCAATTTAACTATTACCGGAACTGGAACATTATCATTTTCAGGTGCAGGTGCGCTTGATATTGCCGGTAACTTCATCAACGATGGCTTATTTACAGAAAACACAAGCACGGTGACTTTTAACGGCTCTGCAAACCAGTCTATCAGCGGAACAAGCGCTATTACTTTTTATAGCCTTACCATTAACAATAGTTCAAACAGCAATACGGTATCGCTGGGAAGTAATGCGGGCAACAGCATAACAGTATCAGAGGTGTTAACCCTTACAAAAGGCATTTTTGACGTGGGTTCAAATACACTGAATGTTCAAACTACCTTTACCGATGATAATACTATTGCCGGGTCATTTAATGCGGAAACCCAGACAGTTAACATGTCGGGCGCCACTATTAACGGAACAAATACAAACGCCTTAACATTTTATAACCTGAATTGTAATCCCGGTACCGGCAATACACTTACTGTCCAGAATAATCCCGTATCACCGGCAGCCGCATTAATAATAAGCAACAACCTTATCATAAGCAGCGGCACTTTTGCTATTGTGGCAAAGTATGTTGAAGTAGAGGGGGATTTTACCAATAATGCCGCGTTTACCGCGACTACAGGCACTATAGATATGAATGGCACTTCGAGCCAGACCATTGGCGGCACTGCGGCTACCACAACTTTTGGCAGCCTCGACATAGAAAACACTGGCTCTTCGGGCAATAATGTGGTCTTTTTGGCCCAGGGAATGGCGATAACCATAAATCATAATGTTGATATAACAAACGGAGTGCTGAATTGTCAGACCACATCCGTAACCGGTAATGCAACTGGAACATTCCAAATGTCAAGCGGAACATTTTTAATTCTGGGATTGCAGAATAATGCTACCACTGTTTCTTTTCCATCGGCATTTACTGCCGCTAATACTACCCTTTCAGCAGGAAGTACAGTAGTTTACCAGGCCGATGCCGCATCACAAATAATATCCGTCACCCAAACCTATGCTAACCTGTGTTTATATACCGGTTCAACTGCGAGTACAATAACTTTATCGGGAACACCGCTGACTGTAGCGGGCAGTTTAGATATCGGCGACAGTACATCCGGCGGTGTAACACTCAGTGCAGGAACAAATACTATCAAGCTAACCGGCGCAGGAACCTCTTATAACTGCCTTATAAATTCTGATGGTAATATAACCTTCAGTGGCGCCGGCACATTAGATATTGCTGATAATTTTATCAATAACAGCACACTCGCTGACGCCGGATTTTCCGCTAATACCTCAACTGTAGATTTTGACGGTACAACCGCACAAAGCCTGGGAGGCTCTACGGCCACCACATTTGATAATTTAACCATTGATAATACAAATGCTTCCGGGGTAACTTTAGGTAAAGCCATAACGGTATCGGCTACATTGCTTCTTTCAAATTCTGCCGGCCATCTCGATGTAGGAGCAAACAATTCTGTAACAGTTGACGGTACCTTCGACAATGCCAATACTACGGCAGGAGCTGCATCATTCAATGCCGAAAACGGGACAGTAACCTTTGGTACCGGGGCCACGGCAATCAGCGGAGCTGAGGCTACTACATTTTACAATGTGAATATAGATGTTGCCGCTATCGGAACAGTTTCGGTTACTTCAACAGCAGCGGCGCCGACTGAAATAATAAGTAACGCGCTCACCCTGACGAGCGGCACTTTTGCAATTGCAGCAAAGACAATTGATTTGGGAGGTAATCTTACCAATAATGCTACTGCAACTTCTTTCAGCGCCACTACAGGCACTTTAGTAATGGATGGCTCCGGCGCCGCAACACAAATCATCGGAGGCAGCGCCGCCTCTACCGCATTTTATAACCTTATCATAGACCCTGTATCGAATGGCACCGTGCAATTGGGAATGCCAATAACAGTGAATGGTTTGCTCACCCTTGATGCTACTGCCACATTGGATGTTTCAGTAAATGATTACGGGATTACCTGCATAAAAGGATGGACCAATAACGGGGGGACATTTAACGGAAGAAAAGGCATAGTGCTTTTTGACGGCGCCCAGACATTAGGAGGCACTGCCTCAACTACATTTAACGATGTAAATATTGAGAATGGATTACTTACTATAAGCACTGCTCCTACCATACAGGATACTCTGCAATTATTAAAAGTCACCTCCGCCGGAACCTTTAACAATTCGGTACAGGTAACAATCGGCAACGCGTTTTTAAATAACTCAAGTACAGCATTTGCTGATGCAGGCGCCGGAATTATAGAATTTACTGGCAATTCATTTTCCTCAAATTACATTGGCGGGTCATCGGGAGGAACAGCCGCAGCCATTACGCTTAAAAGCCTGACTGTTGACCTTGCCCATCAAACCGATGTATTGTACCTGGATAATGAAGGGATAACGGTAAAAACTGCTCTTGCAATAGACGAGGGAATATTGCATTGCCAGAAATATAATATTACCGGCAATGCCGCGGGCACATTTAAAATGTCTGCTGGCACTGAATTGGTGCTGGGTATGCAAACCGACCCCACAGTTGTGGCTTTCCCATCTGCTTATACTGCCGCAAATATAACGCTGACTGCTGGCAGCACAGTCATTTACCAGACAGACGGAGGAGCCCAGGTCATTTCACTCGTCCCGACAGCTTACGCTAATTTGTATTTGTATTCAGGCTCAACTGCCGGTACAAAAACCATAGCCGGAAATCTGACTGTTGACGGCAACTTAACTGTTGGTGACAGCACTTCGGGTGGTGTAACCTTGACAGCAGTGGCCCATACGGTTACCGTTGGGGGAAATGTGCTTACAAATTCGGATGGTACTATATCTTTTAGTACAGGAACTTTTACCATCACAGGAAATTTAACCAATAACGGAACCGATTCATACACAGGAACCGGAGCATTTGGCATACAGGGCAATTTTACCAATAACGGAACATTTACTCCTGTAACGACTGTCGCGACTTTTAATGGCACTTCAACTCAAACTATTGGTGGCACTTCAACTACATCATTTTATGGCCTTACCATCAGTGGAACCGATGTCATACTTGCACATAATGAAATTGTCACGCAAAATGTATCTATTACCTCTGGTACATTTGATGGTGGTACCGGAGCGTATACGTTGAGTGTTGAAGGAAATTTTTCTGACGGAGCAACCTTTACGGGCGATAATGGCACTGTTATTATGGATGGTTCCGCAGCTCAGAGCATCGGAGGTACAGAAACTTCAAACTTTTATAATCTTACTATTAATCCAAGTGTGGGTGTAACAGTATCCGCCGGCATTTCAGAAAACGTAAGTAATAATTTACAGGTAAGCACCGGAATAATGGCAAATACAACATATACCTTGACGGTAGGCGGTGGTGTAACTATTGATAATGCGAGCACCTTATCATTTTCGACCGGCGCATTAAAAGTCGGCGGAAATTTTTCCAATAGCGGCACCTTTACTGCCGGCACTTCTACCACAACATTCAACGGCACAGCAACTCAAACTATCAGTGGTTCTTCTGTCACATCATTTAATAATGTCAATATCAGCGGTACCGATGTGGTGCTTGGAGCCAGTGAAGCTGCCAATGCAACAGCTACCGCTTTTCTTTCAGTCAACACCGGCATATTTGACCTGGGTGCAGGCGGATATACAATGAGTGTTGCGGGCAACTTTACCAACAGTGCAACTTTTAACGGAGAAAACGGCACGTTGGGTATTGGGGGGAATTTTTCCAATGGCGGCACATTTAACGAAGGCACTGGCACAGTAAAGATGAATGGCACAAGTGCTCAGTCAATCGGTGGTGGAACAGCCGTTACTTTTTATAACCTTACTATTGCCAGTACCAATACCGTCACTCTTAGTACAAGCGAAAGTTTTTCCAATATTTTGACTATGAACAGCGGGACATTGGCTGCCAGCGGTTCAAACACCATGACACTTCTCTCCAATGCAAGCGCGACAGCCTGCGTTGGGACAATTACAGGCGGAACGATAACTGCCAATTTTATTGTACAGCGTTATTTGCCACGCACTATGGCTGCTTACATGTCTCTGTCTTCTCCTGTATATTCTCCTGCGGAAACAGGCACTACATCAATATCAGGCTCTAACTGGACATATTATTATGGTTCGCTGGCGGATTGGAATATTAATAACAGAACCAGTACAGATGCCACCTTTTACATGAGCGGTGTTCATGGACCTGACGGAAATGCAGGTTCCTATACTTCTGTTTATAATTATACACCACCCAGTACTTATACTGCCATCTCCGCCAACTTCTCCAGCCCAAGCGCAGCAAACGACTATGTAATTCCCCAGGGCGGAGCTGTATATTTATGGATTGGATACAGTTTGAGTAAAATGGCACCGTATTCCTATATTACCCATGGTGTACCCGTGCAGGGTACAATAGCCGCCGGTTCAGGTTTTGTAGGCAATCCGTACCCGTCTTCCATTAACTGGGCAACGTTTTCTGCACATAACGGCTTAGCATCATATCAGGTTTATACTTCAGGAGGTAGCTGGACCTCATCAACCTCTAATATTGCGATGGGACAAGGTTTCGAGGTTTCGGGCGCTGTTTCATTTTTAGAAACCGATAAAGTTGTTACCGCTGCAACCCTCGATGCACCCGATGATGCTGCACCGCTTCAGGGTAATAACATTGTAACCTTTACACTATATAATGATGCCAATGAATATTGGACTCCAGCTATTGTATCTTTTGGTAAGAATTATAGCACAAGCTATAACCAGAAGGAAGACGACGCATTATTTTTAAGCAGCTTATTACCCGATGTTCCGCCACTCTATACTGTCAGTGAAGATAATAAAAACCTTGAGCTGAACAGGTTGCCTGACAGCGCGCAGGCGATAGATGTTCCCTTAACCGCTATAGGAGTGGTTTCTGCTAACTACACCCTCGCAGCTACAGGCCTTGAAAGATTGAGTTCCTACAATTGTGTAACCCTCATAGACAAATCTTCAGGGCGGATACTGGCTAACTTTGAAGATTCTCCCGATTATACTTTTACAGTATCAAATCCCGGCGAGGTGAAAAACTACATACTTCGTTTCACAAGGCTTGCTCCCGGCCAAACCTGTCAAAACCCTGATGGTATTTCTGAAATTAACATATTACCCGGCGAGATAAATATTATACCTGATGAAAGTGGCGCTACCGTGAAGTTTAATTTAACTGCTCCTTGTGATGCAATTGTTTCAGTATTTAATGTTTTAGGCCAAAAGATTGTTGGTGATATTACAACGGAAGCCTATAATAACAGCCTGCAGTTAAACCTGCCTGCAGGGCAAATATATATTGTCAGGGTGCAAACTCCCGAAGGTTTGGTTACTAAGAGAATCTATCATTAATCTTTACACCCGGCGCACTTGCTATTGTTTTATGAATTTAACTGCCTGCGAACTTTCAGCAGTACTTACTTTTATAAAGTAAGGGCCTGAAACAAGGCTGCTGACATCTATTGCAACTATTTTGCCATTGTTAATTGCAGCAGTTGAAGCCATCATTTCATTTCCGTAAATATCAAATATTTTAATTACCGCTTCTTTCGCAATATTATTCATATCAAAAGCAAGTTTTAATATGCCGGCCGATGGGTTTGGATAAACGGATATCACATCGGGTTCTGTAATACCGGGTATTCCCGCAATTAAAATTGTAACCGTAAATGAAACTGTATCAGGGCATCCGTAAGCGTTGGTACCTGTAACGGTAAATGTCGAATCAGCAGTTGGCGCAACTATGTCCGAATCACCTTGTATGCCTCCGTTCCAGGTAAAATTTATCCCGTTGTATGCCACTAATGTATCTTTTGAGCCATTGGTTATAGAACTGCTTCCGCTTATTTTCAGGGCATTCTTAAATATATTTGCAGTGAAACTGCCTGTTGAAAAACAACCATCGGGTTCACCTACCGTTACCATATAAGTGGTAGTGTCATGAGGCGAAACGATTATGGTGTCATTAGTGGAACCCGTGTTCCACTTGTATGTAAAAGGGCCTCCTGCAGCCTGAACCCATATAGTATCATTTACGCCTTCGCATAGCCCAAAGAAGCTGCTTGAATTCATCCCTGTAATCAAAGGCGTTGAATCGACACTTATTGTTATATGGGCACTGTCAATGCAATAATTGCCATCGGTTACCCAAAGCTCAAATGATGTATCAGACTGCGGCATTACTATAATGGATTGAGTCGCTGCGTTTGTGCTCCAAAAGAACTGAAAAGGCGCTGTACCTGTTATGTTGCCGGTAAGAGTATCATTTGCCCCATTGCAATCGGAAGTTTTGCCTGTAATATTTGCAACCGGATGAGCATATACTAAAACTGAAACCGAATCGCTTACAGTACAAAAACTATCTGCCACTGATAATGTATAAGTTGTCGCAACCGAAGGGCTTACTATCAGGGTATCGCTGCTACTGCCAGTACTCCATGAATACGTATATGGTCCGCCAGAAACCTGTTCCCATACAGTATCATTAATACCAAGGCAAATACCCCCGGAAATACTGCTGTAATTTATTCCAAAAAGCAGGGGTGCTGGATTAACTTTTATCTCAATTTTTGCACTATCTGCGCAATTGTTGGAATCGGTTACCCAAAGTGCAAATGAAGAATCTGCCATAGGAGCAACAATTACACTTTGCGTTGATTCATTTGTACTCCACAGGTATTGTAATAAGCCACCCCCGGTGGCATTGCCATTCAGCGTATCATTCACACCTGAGCAGATGGGCGATTTACCTGTAATGCTTACTACCGGGGGCAAAAAGACAATTACTGTATCGGTGTCAATAGCTGAGCAACCATACGCGTCAGTGACTTTAACCGTATAAACGCTTGATGCCGTGGGGCGCACAGCAATTGTATCATTGTTGCTGCCTGTATTCCAGCTATAGGTAAAAGGGCCGCTGCCCGTTGGTTGCTCCATGAGTGAGTCAATAGTTCCCTTGCATAATTGCGGAGTGTAAAGCGTGCTGACCAGGAGTTGAATATAGGCATTGCAATAAGTATTCAGCGCCCCGGTATCAGCCAGCCAGTTACCGGTTGAACCGGTCAGCGCAAAATTTTCCAATGCTAAATTATTTCCATTACCGCTGCTGTCGCTTAAAATATTTATAGCTGAATCATTTGCAGCAGATAAGCCTTCATTAAAATAATATAGCCCCAATAACCCCGCATCGGAGGGAGAAACCTGGCACGATAATTGTGAACTGATTTCACCGGCGCATAAAGGACGGTTCCAGAAAACTACTTCATCTATGCTCCCATAAAAAAAACCAGAATTATTTCCATTGGTTCCCACCTGGAATGAGTCTGACCCTAATACAATAGCATTTGGCGCAAGGGTACTGGTAAATGAGCTTGCGACACCATCTAAATAAAACGCCCATGTGCCGGAATTCCTTACCAATGTGAGCATTTGCCAGGCGCCTGCAGATAGCCGGGCATGAAGGCTTAACAGTGCAATTCCTCCCAATTTAAGGTAAAGGGAATCATTGTTATTTATGTAAATAGCATAACCGGTGCAACATGCAGAACCATTTAACAGGATACATTGGTTTGAATCTGTTACACCCGACCATTTTACCCGCGCTTCTAAAGTGAAATTGTTTACATTACCTGCAAATGCAGGAGCAGTGCAATAACTGCCGGTACCATTAAAATTAAGTACCTGTCCGTTTTGGGAAAAAACAGGCAATGACCATGTAAAGAGGATAAACAATAAAGGAAGTTTGAAAATAGAAGAGAATGTTTTCATTAAATGAATCTGAAACACTTTGCAAAGATAGGCAATGCAGCATTCTTTCCACAGAAACAAATGGATTATTTCCTGTTAATCGCCTCAATTTCCGATAATAATATTTTGGCTAAATTTTTATCTTCTCACCTAAAAAATGGGGAGTTGTGTGCAATACATATAAGTCGAGTACAGCTTTAAATTTAGCAAAATATTCCCTTATTTTGGTTTGAACGGAGAACATGGAAGGAGGGTCCAGCGCATTGTAACCTATTGCGTGCTTATTGTAATAATTGGCAATGAATATGGCACGTTCATTGTGGAAAGCCTGTGAAATTACGGTAACACTGTCCTGCCCGAAAATTTCGAAACAGCGCACCATCGAATCGAGGGTGCGGAAACCGGCATAATCGAGGGTGATGCAGGAATCAGGGACACCTTGTTTTATTAACGAGTCCTTCATAAATTTAGCTTCGTCGTAATAGCTCAAATGGTTATCCCCGCTTACAATTATATGTTTTATTTTTCCTGCTTTATATAAGGCAACTGCAGCGTCAATCCTGTTTTTAAAAAAAGGATTTTCAATACCGTGCCATGTTTTATTTGTACCCAGCAGCAATCCAACCCTTCTAAACGGAACACTTTCAACACTATTATAAAGCTGGCTGCGGGTCGAAGAAATTACCCAATAATTGCAAAGCCAGGTGGCAGATACAAGAAGAATCAGCAACCCTGTTCCCCACTTTACTATTTTTAGGCCGGATAACTTTTTTAGCCGGGACATTCTGCCGGGGTTTTTAATTTGAAAGTGAAAGTACAATATTTTTCAGGATAGCGATATGATTTTAAACAGCGCAAATATTTACTAAAGGTTTTAAGCCTGTTAATCGTCAAAACCATATAGGATACTCCATGCCGGTAGAAATTGATATACAAGGATTAAAAGCTAAAAATGAAGATTCCTTCAGGCACCTGGTGGATACTTACGGCAAGGATATTTATAACCTATGCCTCAGCATAGTTCCGAATACCGAAGACGCTGAAGACCTTGCACAGGAAACCTTTGTAGAAGCATTTAACAGCATTCATAGCTTCCGGGAAGGTTCGCATATAAAAACCTGGCTCTACCGCATTGCAATAAATAAATGCTATGACCATTTGAAATGGAGCAAAAGAAAAAAACGCCATGCCTTGCTGCAGCCTCTTTTTAACCGGGAAGAAGAGCCTATTGAAATTCCGAGCAACTTTCAGCACCCTGGAATAACCCTGGAAAATAAAGAACATGCCAGAGTATTATATGCCGCGCTTGAAACATTGCCTGAAAACCAGCATACCGCATTTTTACTTTACGAAATGCAGGGCATGAATTACAAACAAGTGGCTGAAACGATGTCGGTAACTGTATCATCGGTTGAAGCGCTGTTATTCAGGGCAAGGGCTGCATTGCGGAAAAAACTGCATAAATATTACTATGACCACAAGTTTTAAAAAGCAAGAACGTCTAATTGTGCAGAGATGGAAACAAACGATAACATAGAAAAAGAAATTGAACGTACGCTCGGGGCTGCAAAAAATATGAACCCTGCCGATGTTTCGCCTTTTTTTACAGAAAAAACGATGCAAAGAATTCGTTCGGCAAAGCAGGAGCCTTTTTTCTCTGCCACTTTTTTACTGAAGGCTGCGGCGGTATTGATACTTATCTGCCTTAATGTTTATACCATAAAATATGTATTGGAAACACCGGGGCAGATTCAACCCCAGCCTGCCTCAGCTACTATTGATGACCTGGTTGACGATTACCAGGTTTCCGATAATGGGAATGACCTTTTAAATAATAAAATTGAAATACAGCATGAACAACCCGAAGCTCACTAACATACTACTCATAGTATTGATTGCCTGCAATGTTCTTTTTTTTGCAGGAATGCATTTCGCCAGGCATCATCGCCAACACAAGGACTTTAGTTATAACAATTTTCGTGGAAGGGAACATGGCAGTTTTGGACGCTTCCACAGAGGTTTCGAAGCTTACCGTGGAAATTATGGAGGTTTTCACGGGGGCTTCCGGAACCATTATCGCATGCGCGGTTGCAATAACTGCTGCAATTGATTCAAATTAAATAATGTTAACTATGAATACCCGGCTTACCAATACCATATTAATCGTGCTGCTTTTGCTGAACCTGGCTTTTTTCGGAGGCTGGTGGATGCACATGAAATCGCGCAACAGGATGCACCGTGAAAACAATTTCCTGGAAAATATGAAAGATAAGGGAATGATGTTCCTTACCGGCCAGCTTGGTTTTGACAGTATCCAGGTGAAAAAAGCAGAGAAAATATTCCATGAACACTCAGACAAAATGCAGAAATACCAGTCGGAAATAGGCAGGCTGCAAAAGGAAATTTTCAAGTGCATGACAATGGATACCCCCGATAGCGCACATGCTTTTATGCTTGCCGACTCTGTGGGGGCATGGAGAATAGCCGTTCAGAAAGAATTATTCATGAGTTCTGTTGCCATCAGGCAGATATGCGATGAGGGGCAAAAGAAAAAGTATGACGAACTCCTTCAAAACATGACCAAACGACTTGGCCGCCAGTGGAATAGTCATGGAAGCTCAATGAGACACGATTCTTTGTAACTTTGCACGCTCAATAATTATCCTGTTTATGAAAAGGTTCTCCATAAGTGTCCTTATGTTTCTTATTGTCTCCGTATCTGCCAGTGCCCAGATGGGCGGCTGGGGCGGGGGTGGAGGCGGTTCGGCAATGAAAAGCCGCATGAATTCGGGGCATTTTTATGGGAAAGTGGTAGATAGCGCCACAGGCCAAAGCATACCCTTTGCAGCAGTGCAGCTAACAGGGCCAAAATGGGATTCGGTTTCGAAAACTCTTAAAACAGCTATAATAGCAGGACAGCTTACTACAGAAAAAGGTGAATTCAGCCTGGAAAAAATACCTGTGGCAGGGCCCATGTTTACGCCCATACAATATACACTGCAAATAAGTTCGATAGGATATAAAGTTTATACCAAAACCATTTCATTCGATTTGAGTAAAATGATGCAGAAAGTAAAAAAAATGCAGGCCGCGCAGAGTGGTGATAACAGCAACCCTACGGCGGGACTGGAAGGTGTAATTGATATTGTGGATAAAGATTTGGGCAATATAAAGCTTAGTTCAACAGCCCAGCAGTTAAAGGCAGTTACCATAAGCGGGGAGCCGCCGCCTATGGAAATAAAACTGGATAAAAGGGTTTTCGATGTTACCAAAAGTATTGTCAATGCCGGCGGCACAGCCGAAGATGTTTTAAAATCCATTCCGGCCGTGAATGTTGATATTGACGGAAACGTTACCCTGCGTAACGCTTCACCCCAGATTTATGTTGACGGCCTGCCAACCACGCTGACCATTGACCAGATACCCGCGGATGAAATTGATAAAATAGAAGTAATCACCAATCCTTCGGCAAAGTATGACGCGGCTGCGGGTTCGGGCGGCATAATAAATATTATTATGAAGCATAACCAGGCGCTGGGTTACAACGGTTCAGTGCGTGGAGGAATTGACGAATATGGTAAACTTATGGGTGGCCTCGACCTGAATGTGAGGGAGAAGAAAATAAATGTATTCGCTGATTTATTTTACAAGCAGATTCAGCATAAAATGTATGGTACGGAAACAAAAACTGAAGCTGATACGGCAGAACAAAGCGCTACAATAAACACCCAACACCAGAATCCTTACATGAACCTTAACCAGCATGATACCAATACTATGATAGGGTATTTTTCTTATGTGCGTGCCGGGTTCGATTATTTTATTGATAACCGTAATACATTAACCGTAAACGGCACCTATGCCACCGGGCACTTTTCTACTACTGACCTGTTGCATACCACTACCGATACCTTGCACGGCTCGAACCCGCAAGGAGCTTCAAACACATTCGAAAATTCCACTTCTACAAGATTATTTAATAATGTTGGGGCATCGGTTTTGTTTAAACATCTCTACCCGAAAGATGAAGAGAATATTACGGCAAGTATCACTCTTAATCAGGGCAGCACTTCCGGTACAGGTACTTATGATATATCTAATTACAATACAAATGGAAATGAGATTTCGTACATACCAGAGCAGCAGACAAGCAATGGTGTAAGCGGCTATTATGTGGGTAAAGCTGATTTTACTGACCCGGTTACAAAAAAATCGAGAATTGAAGCAGGTGTAATGGCTACCGTAAATAATGTAAACAGTATAAGCGATATAAGCCTTGGTAATATTGAAATTGGAAATGAATCGGATACCGTTTCATATAACTCTCAGGTATATGCCGCCTATTTTACTTATAGTCATGATTTTGGCGCCTTGTTCAGCGCAATGGCCGGTATCAGGGCAGAGCAGTCGTTTTACAGTGGGCAGCAAAGTACTATGGCTAATGATGGGAATGACACTACCTATAAACTTTCCCCGCAAACGCTTTTATATTTTTTCCCCAGCGCATCCGCTACCTATCATTTAACAGAGAACACCGATTTGCAATTAAGCTATACCACCCATATTACCCGCCCCGGTTTCAGCCAGTTAGTGATTGAAAATTATTCTAATTCGACCAATGTTCAGATTGGCAATCCTAACCTGAAGCCAGCCTATATGAATTCATTTGAACTGAACCTTATGAAGAGTTTTGACAGGAAAAACACCTTGCTGATTTCTGCCTATTATAAACTGACAGACAATATAATAACTACTCAGTTAGATTCATTTAGAAATAACCCTCTCCTTAAGCAGGAGCAATATTTCAGCACGTATGAAAATGCTATTTCTGCCTATTCTGAAGGCCTGGAATTTACTTCGCAAAACTCAGTAAGCACCTGGCTTGACCTGACCGCGAACATTAACTTTTTTGAATCGGGAATAGATGCCACCAACCTGAATATACCCGACACCGCAAAAAAATTCCTCAGCTATTTTGCCAAGCTTAACCTGACATTCAAATTACCTAAGAATTTCAGCATACAACTGAATAGTAATTATCTTTCAAAAGCCGAAGTACCTCCGGGTGGCAGTGGCGGCGGACGCTGGGGCGGAGGCGCATTCGGCGGCGGAATGGGTGGCGGTATTACTCCTTCGGCAAGCGGCTATATAGACCCGAATTACTGGATGGATGCTGCCATTAAAAAGGATATGCTGAAGAACAATAAGTTATCTTTGACATTCAGCGTAAAAGATATTTTTGCCACGGCAGTTTCCGGTACAAGCGTACTCGCCACCAATCCAGAAGGTATTCCCTTATACTACCAGACCACTTCACGCCGAAGAGACCCGCGTTTCTTCCAGTTTACGGTAAGCTATAAGTTCGGGCAGACGGATATGAGCTTGTTTAAAAAGAAAAACAATAACATTGATATGGGCCCCGATATGGGCGCCGGAGATGCGCAGTAATAGCCCGAAAGAATATCGGATATTGAATAAGGAATAATGAATGGCGAAGGAATACATGGCAGAGACTTTAATCTGGTAATTATTGCTTTGCGTGTTTTTGCGGGAATTTCTCCGCGTACTTTTCGGAAAATCTTTAGGAAGACCACTAAATAAAAAGATTAAAAAATCACGGAGACCAAAAAGTTACACGGAGACAATTTTACGAATTCTCAGGCAGTGCTCTTGAATGATTAGGTCCGTGTTTCTCTATGCCCTCTGTGTCTCCGTGGTGGGTATTTAACTCTTAGCTGCAATAATTGCCATCTGCGAAATCTCGTTCCATATTTCAGAAGCAATGGTCTGCGGGGCGCGGTTGCCATCGAGGATAAACACATTTTCCTTTGACTTGAGGGTCTTAAATGCTTCCATGTATTTGCGGCGCACATGGTGAAGGTTTTCAACAGTTTCATAAAGTTCTGTGGCGCCACGCTCAGTAGTGAGCCTTTCAATGCTTACTTCCGGCTCAATATCAATATATATATTCAAATCGGGGCGGAGCAGGTTGGCGCTTAGCGAATTGGCTTCTATTACCCAGTCCATTGGCATGTGCGTGCCCTGGTAGGCATAAGATGAAAAACAATACCTGTCAGAGATAACAGTATATCCCTCTTCTAATTTTTTAATAATGCCATTGGTTTTGTTCAGCAGATGGTCTAACCTGTCGGCAACAAAAAGCCCGGCAATGGTGCGGTGGTCGGCTTCCATTTTATGACTGAAAATATCGCGGATTAATTTGCCTATGGGGCTGTCGGTAGGTTCGCAGGTAACATATACTTTATGCCCTGCGTTTTTCAGGTTATACGATAAAAGCTTTACCTGGGTGCTTTTCCCGCTGCCATCAATGCCTTCAAAGGCTATAAATAAGGGTTTCTTCATGTTAGGTTTACAAGAATAATAAGATTCAAATATAGGGTTAAAAAGCACTCTTACAAGTTTAGCATAACGTGATAAATAGATGTAAATAAATACAATAATACCATTCAACATGGTAGAGACACCACGCATGGTGTCTCTACAGGAACGAACACCCCTCATGGCAGAGACGTGATGCATCACGTCTCTACAAAATCCAATGACAACAAAACCCAAAATAATTTTGGCCCTCAATCAAAAAATCTGGCATCTGTAATACGTAGTTATAAATCTGCAATTACAACCTTATTTATTTTGGAAATCATGAGTGTAAATTGTGCAGTTAAAAATTACGAATTACGATGGGGAGGGATGGGGGGGGAAGTAAAAAAATATTGATATTGTATAAATTATTGATAATCAAGATATATGAAAAAAGCCTTATGCCAAATCATGCCAAACAGTGCCAACTAATAAAATTTGATAATGAAATGGAAAAAAATCTGTGAATCTGTGGCTAAGAAACTAAGCATATTTTCCTATTTTCGCACATCTTTTAATATTCCCCATTTATGAAATTGTTTTCAGCAATTACAATATTTTCATTCACGTTAATCAGTACCATAACCCAGGCTCAAAGCGGTTATGACCCGCACCAGGCTTTCGACCCGACATTTTTAAACGAACCGGGTCAACCATACCGCAGCGCCAGCGGAGCGCCGGGGCCTATGTATTGGCAAAACCGGGCCGATTATAAAATTTCCGCGACCTTAGACACAACCCAAAAAGAGATAAGCGGAACCGAAGAAATTACCTATACCAACAACAGCCCCGATGAACTTAATTACCTTTGGCTGCAACTCGACCAGAACCTTTTTACCCCGTCTTCGAGGGGACATTTTAAAACCCCTATTGGCGGAGGCCGTTTTGGCAATGTTGAATTTGAAGGCGGCGACAGCATACATTCGGTAACCGTAGTTCAGGGCAAGGAAACAATATCACCCGAATATGTAATTACTGATACCCGTATGCAGATAAGGCTCAAAACCCCTGTTAAAGGCAAAGGCGAGAAGATTGTAATAAAAATAACTTACAGTTTTAAAATTCCTGCCGATGGCTCAGACAGGATGGGTATGACAGAAACCAAAAACGGGAGAATATATGAAATTGCCCAATGGTACCCGCGTATGTGCGTATATGATGATGTGGAGGGCTGGAACACAGAACCATATTTGGGGGCTGGTGAGTTTTATCTCGAATACGGAGACTTTGATTATACCGTTACCGTTCCGGCCAATATGATTGTGGCAGGTTCGGGCGAGCTTCAAAACCCGGCAGAAGTGCTTACCCCAACCGAAACGGAGAGGCTGAGTAAAGCCCGTGCAAGCGATACAAGGACATTTATTATCGGAGCCGATGAAATTGGAAAATCTACTACACGCCCCAAAGATAAAGGCATGTTAACCTGGCATTTTAAAATTAATAATTCGCGCGACGTTACCTGGGCATGTTCCAATGCATTTATATGGGATGCCGCGCGCATTAACCTGCCTGAAGGCAAAAAATCTATAGCCATGTCCTTTTATCCCGTTGAATGTTCCTCTGATTCAGGTTGGGGCAGGGCAACGGAATATGTAAAAGGTTCGATAGAATTTTACTCGCAGAATTATTATGTGTTTCCCTATCCTGCCGCCTCAAATGTGGCGGGTAATGTTCGCGGAATGGAATATCCCGGCATAGTATTTTGTTCGATGAAAATGAAAAAGTCAATGCTATTCTTTGTCATCACCCATGAATTCGGCCATAATTGGTTCCCGATGACGGTTGGGTCAAATGAGCGTAAATATGCCTGGATGGATGAGGGTTTTAATACATTCATTAATGTTTTTTCGCAAAATAATTTCAATAACGGTGAATATAAACAGAAACAAACTCCTGACCGGGTTATCAGCTTTATGCATCGCGACAGCAATGTAATTATGACGTATGCAGACGCCATGCCTGTAAGAGATATAAATATGCTGGCCTACTTTAAACCTGCTTATGGGTTATACCTGCTTAAGAAGTACATTATAGGCGAAAAGCGCTTTGATTACGCTTTCAGGAATTATATAAACAGGTGGGCGTTTAAACATCCTACACCGAAAGATTTTTTCCGCAGCATGAATGATGGAATGGGGGAGGACCTGAACTGGTTCTGGAAGGAATGGTTTTACAAAAGCTATACCCTTGACCAGGCTGTAACAGGTGTAAGTTATACCGCAGGCGATACTACCGGCAGCAGGGGCGTTGAAATTACCGTGAAGAACAACAGGCAAATGGTAATGCCTGTGATTATGGAAGTAAAAGAATCGAACGGGCATACAGGCAGGGTGACTTTGCCGGTAGAAATATGGCAAAATACGGGCGAATGGACATTCCACTATAACTCTGCCAGTAAAATACAATCGGTTACAATTGACCCCGATAATGTTATGCCCGATATGGACAGAAGTAATAATACATGGCCTGTAAAGGCTGATTAAAAGCAAATGGCTGATAACATATTTCCCATATTCGATAAGGTAGTTGACAGGAACAATAAAGAAAAGCTCCTTAAGCAGCATGGTATAGTCCTTTGGATGACGGGCCTTTCGGGCTCAGGAAAAACTACATTGGCTGTCGGGTTGGAAAAGCATCTGCATAATATTGGCCACATTGCTTATATTCTTGACGGAGATAACGTGAGAACCGGCATCAACAGCGACCTTGACTTTTCTGAAAAAGACAGGAAAGAAAATATCCGTCGCATTGCGGAAGTTTCGAAACTGATTGTGAACTGCGGAATAATAACCATCAACTGCTTTGTCAGCCCCACTGAAGAGCTGCGCCAAATGGCAAAAAAAATCATCGGTGCAAAAGATTTTTACCAGGTATATATAAATACTCCTCTTGAAATTTGTGAGAAGAGAGATACCAAAGGGCTTTATGCAAAAGCGCGCAAAGGAGAGATAAAAGACTTTACAGGTATTTCAGCCCCGTTTGAAAAGCCCGCAGAGTGCGACCTTGAAATAGATACCGGTAAACGCAGTTACGAGCAATGCCTGGAACAGCTTATTGATTTTGTATTGCCTAAGGTGAAAATTTAATAAGAAAGTAAATGGCTTTGAAAATTGAGAAGGGAGTAACTAGATAGGTGCTTTATTAAATTTTTCATTATATTTGAATATTATTACAAATACTTCTCTTAAAAAGAGTTTACACTTGACTAAAAATTCTTATCTAATTTGGAATGTTGTTTTTTTAACATTTTTTCACAGTGTAAAAATTGATAGTTGTATAATTTAGCAAAAAATACTTATGAAGCTTCCCACAAAAATAGATGACAATTTGCGAGATGCAATAGTTACTATTATGTTTAATGCTTTAGTACCTGAAACTGCTATAACTGGTTACTTTCACAAAGTTATGCTTGAGCAGGGGAAATTTGAAACAATATTTGCCCAACCCTCCATAATAAACCCTTTTCAAGGGATTCAACTTCAACCATTTGCGACAGGAATACAAACACAACAGCAAATAAAGATAAGTGGGCAACCTGTATATACAAATAGAATGGTAAAGACTTCAGTTACTAATATGTCAATTAATTTTAATATTGTAGAATCTTATATAGGTTGGCCCAAATATTTTACTTTTATAAAAGATGTCCTTACTTCTTTAAATGCTACAAATGCAATTGAAAATTATACGCGTGTAAGTGTGAGATACATTTCTGAGTATAGGAATGTATCAATATTTGATAATTTAAAAGGAGAGTTTACTATATTGAACCCAGAAAAGAAAAGGCAGAATATTCAAATTAAAACACAAATAGAAGATGGTAATTTTAGAATTATTACATCGATTGCGGATAACTTTGTAAGGCCTTCTATGGAAACTCAGACTGTCGAAACTTTTTCATTAATCGAAGTAGATTCTCAATATCTGGGGCCTCAAACAAATAATATTGATCAGTTATTTTCTATAATTGACCAAACACATACTAAGGAAAAAGAAACTTTCTTTAGTATTGTAACAGATAAATTTATTGAGCAACTTAACCCAAAATATTAATATGCTGCCAGTTTTTTTCAATAATCAAAGTATTAATAATAGTATTTCGAATGCTATTTATAGATATTTCGCTTTGGAAAATAAATATAAGGAAGAGGCCTTGTATAATTCGAAAGGCGCAATGGCAATTATTAATCAAGCATGTTTTAATGAAGAATTAAAATTTGAAGCATTTACTAATGTATTTCATCCTGAATTTACTGATATGTGGGAGAAACATAGAAGTGCATTTACTGGCATATATAGCTTTGCTGTACATGAAGTTTTTGTTAATTCTATTGATTTTTTGCAACGACTCACGGCTAATATAACTGCTACTCTTACAGATGATGCAAGCATTCATATTACAGCTAGATTTGCAGATTTTAAAGTGTTTGTAGAAGTTTTCTTCGAAAAGAATAATTTAAACCCAATTGAAGTAATTCTTAATGTATTCCAAGATAAAGAATGTGTTCTTGCACATAGTGGATCTTTGCAAAGTGTATTCGAAAAAATTAAAAAATATATTTACCAAAGGTATTATCAAGATTCTACAAATTATTGGAGTAATGGGTTATCCGAGCAAATTGCTGCCGAAAGCGCATTTCAAAATTATTCAGTGGCATGATGATTTGCTAAAGTGCATACTCATTAGGTCGGTAAAAGATGCGGATTTTTATGATTACGACAACGATGAGTAAAAAGATAGAATATTCTTTTGATAATAAATCTGGATTTAAGGGTACTTGTATAGTTATACATACCCCAACAAAATCAAATTTTTGGCACTTTTCTCTTCGCTGGCAAAATAATAATGGCGAAGATGTTAGTTCGGTAAATACGCATAAAAGAGCTGTATTATCTGCGGCTAAAAATTTCATAAAAATTTGCGGTAAACCTAATTTTCAAGCATTTTCTATTTTACCGGAATATCACTATACAATCTCAGATAAATAAAGTCTTACAATAGCGTATTGACTTGATATTGCCTGAAGTGAAATTATAGTTTAATGCAAACGTTCTTGGGCTCGGTAAAAAAGCGCAACGCTTCCCAGCCGCCTTCACGCCCAACACCTGAGTTTTTAGTACCGCCAAAAGGCGTGCGCAGGTCGCGCAGCAGCCAGCAATTAATCCATACAATGCCCGAACGCAGCTTTGCGGCCAATGTATGGGCGCGTGTAAGGTTTTCTGTCCACAGCATGGAAGTCAGCCCATATTCGGTGGCATTGGCATATAACAGGGCTTCTTCTTCGGTTTCAAAAGGCATGATGGTTACAACCGGGCCGAATATTTCTTCCATATTGGTTCTGCAATTATATGGCAGGCCTTCAATAACGGTAGGCTCAATATACCAGCCTTCTTTTTGTTCTCCCTGTAAAGTTAAGGCGTGCCCTCCGCACAGAATTTTCCCGCCTTCTTTTTTGGCAAGTTCTATATATGACAATATTTTATCATAATGCTGTTTCGAGACAATAGCGCCCAACCTGCTGTCATCATTCATAGGCGGACCTACCTTCATATTCTTTACATTTTCTGTAAATTCTTTTTTGAACCTGTCGTAAACTTTTTTCTCCACTAAAATGCGCGAACCGCAAAGGCAAATCTCGCCCTGGTTGGTAAAGGAAGATTCAATGGTTTTTTTCATCATTTTATTCCAGTCGCAATCGGCAAATACCAATACCGGGTTTTTCCCGCCCAGTTCCAACGATAACTTTTTAAACATGGGCGCTGCAACTCTCGCTATTTCGGCGCCGGTTTTAGTGCCGCCTGTAAATGATATAGCCTTTATGCCCGGGTGCGATACTATGGCGCTGCCTACTTTCGGCCCAAGCCCATGAACAATATTGAAAACGCCTTCAGGGAAGCCTATTTCAGCACATAGCTGCGAAAGCATATAGGCTGTCATAGGCGTAATTTCAGATGGTTTTGAAACTACGCAATTTCCGGCAGCGAGCGCAGGCGCAATTTTCCATGTAAACAAGTATAATGGCAAATTCCAGGGCGATATGCAACCTGCAATGCCAACAGGGTCACGCAACGTATAGTTAACAGCATGGCCATCCATATTATGAGCCTCTGATGCAAAGTGCAATGAAGCGGTAGCGAAAAAGCGAAGATTGCTCACAGCCCTTGGTATATCAACCGAGCGTGAAAGCCACAAAGGTTTTCCATTATCAATAGTCTCCGCTTTGGCGAAATCTTCCAGGCGCTTTTCTAACCAATCTGCAACCTTTAGCATCCAATCAGAACGCTCTTCTTTTCTCATGGACGACCATTGCGGGAAGGCTTTATTGGCAGCCTCAAAAGCAAGCTGCACATCTTCCTCATCCGAATCGGGAATGTGGGAATATACTTTTCCGGTAGAAGGGTTATAGTTGTCGAGATATTTACCTTTAACAGGCGGCACAAGTTTGCCGTCAATATAGTTGAGTATTTTTTCCATATTGTTATTTCAAAACTAAAATAAGCTTAAAAGTGATACTCTTTATTATCTTTTGAAAACTCATAAGGTGAAAAAGCCAGATTCACTTTCAGATGGTTAAAAATATATTGTTCAAACAAACCTCTATCATCATCAACTTTTAGTAATAATGGCAGCATAGTGGCTTTGTCAATATATAAGGTCATTTCTTTGCCATAATTGGTAGGGACCATTATGGTTTGCCCATTGCTGATATCATTAAACGAACTAAGCCCGTTATGCTGCATAATCATATATTCACTGAGGTTCAGTTTGCGTGCAATAGATAATACTGTTTCCCCTTTTGAAACCTTGTATGGAAGATATTTATATGCCGGGTCAAGAACAACTAATTTATAGCAATGCGCGCCATTATATAAAATTTCGCCCAGGTATAAAAAGCGTGAATCGAAACTTTTGCCTGCATTATCGGCAGCCTGTTTAAGTATATCGCCAAAATAACTATACCCTGCGTTTTCCACGCCGTGGTGTTGGTTTTTACGCATAATCATTCCATCGGGGTCGAGTTCTACAGTCAGATATGGAAAATAATTTGGGTGAACCCAGGCATTTCCGTTAGAAGCATTTTCGGCCCATATTATCTCTGTCCCGTCCGACAATTTCATATAAAGTTTATGCGGGTTACATTGAATTTTTACCATTGAGCTATCTGTATGTACATTGCCTTCTTCCAGGCGTTCGCTGTAAACCACCCAATAGCTAAGTGTTTTAACGTTACTAATACTGGAAAGAAGGCCGTTAATAATACTGTGTGAATCGGCAACTGAATTAACGCTCCCCTTGGGTATGGCAGCAATGCCAATAAAAGTAAACAAAAGGAGACTTAAAAAAGGAATAATGCCATTCCGTGATTTAAATTTCCCGGCAAGATATTCCCACCTGTCTTTCCGACTATTTATCCGCGATTCAATAAGAGGAGACATGAGGGAAATATTTTGATGCTTAAATTTAACTTATATGGAGGTGTTTATAATGAGGCGTATAATTAACAAAATTACTCTTCTTTTTGAATTGCATTACGTGAAAGCAGGAATTCCTGTAATATCCTGCCCGGTAATAAGCAGGTGGATATCGTGCGTGCCTTCATAGGTTATCACTGATTCGAGGTTCATCATGTGGCGCATAATCGGGTATTCGCCTGTAATGCCCATTCCTCCGAATATTTGCCTTGCTTCGCGGGCAATTTGCAATGCCATGTTTACATTGTTTCGCTTTGCCATTGATATCTGAGCCGGAGTTGCCCGTTTTTCATTCATCAATGTTCCAAGCCTCCAGCAAAGCAATTGCGCTTTGGTTATTTCAGTAATCATTTCGGCCAGTTTCTTTTGCGTAAGCTGGAAACCCCCGATAGGCCTGCCAAACTGGATACGTTCTTTTGAGTAGCGTAATGCTGAATCATAGCAATCCATTGCAGCGCCAACAACACCCCATGATATGCCGAACCTGGCCATGTTAAGGCAGGATAATGGCCCTTTCAGCCCCTGAACATTTGGTAAAATATTTTCTTTTGGCACTTTCACATTATCAAATACAAGTTCTCCTGTAGCGCTTGCACGCAGCGACCATTTGTTATGCGTTTCAGGCGCTGAAAATCCTTTCATGCCTTTTTCCACAATAAGCCCGTGTATTATTCCCTTTTCATCTTTTGCCCATACCACAGCAAGGTCAGCAATAGGTGAATTGGATATCCACATTTTAGCTCCATTCAATAAATAATGGTTCCCCTTCTCTTCGAAGTGGGTAACCATGCCCGAAGGGTTAGAGCCATGGTCAGGCTCAGTAAGGCCAAAACAACCTATTTTATCGCCTGCTGCGAGGGCGGGAAGGAATTTCATTTTCTGTTCTTCGGTGCCAAAAGCATATATAGGATACATTACCAGTGAACCTTGAACTGAAGCTGTAGAACGTATGCCTGAATCGCCTCTTTCAATTTCCTGCATAATAAGGCCGTAAGAAATATAATCGAGCCCGGCGCCTCCGTATTTTTGCGGAATGGTTGGGCCAAATGCGCCAATATTGGCAAGCCCTTTTACAAGCTGCGCGGGGAATTTCGCCTTTTGGCAGGCTTCTTCAATAATCGGCGATAATTCTTTTTTAACAAATGCCCTTGCCGAATCACGTATCAGGCGATGTTCTTCGGTAAATAATTCGTCAACCAAAAAATAATCGGGAGCCTGGAAATTGTCTGTTGCCATATAATAAATATATCAGATAGGGAACAAATTTAGCATTTGTCCCAACACAAATACAGAATGATATTTTAAGTTGAGTGGTGAGGCGATTATTCTGCCTAGTTATCAGTTGCTCGCATCTCTCCTCTTCACGTCGTGACCAGGAGTAACGTTTTTGAAACCAATTATTATCACCATGCAACCATCGTCAGATTTGCTGGAGCCTTTGGCGGGGATGTCGTAATCAATATAATATGTACCGGGTTTAACCAATTCCTGTTCCCAAAACATGTTGTCGATACCTGCATTGTTGTCGTAAAGTTTTTTCCTGTTCCTTACGCGCTGGCTTTTGTCATAAATATTAACTTTTACATTTTCATCAAATAAGGAAGTACCAAAAACCAGCTTATATGTCATACCTGAATAGGCAGAAAATATTACTTCAATTGTTTGAGGCTTATCAGTAAACTGAACAACGTTATACGCGTAACTGTCATATTTATAATCCCCTAAATTGTCTTTGTATTTGCGGGCAATTTTATGGGGGTTACATTGTGAGAACAAATCGCTTTCCTCAAGGAAAGGAAGGCAAAGAAGAAGGCATACCAGGAATAGCTTTTTATACATAGGCATTATTTATACCCGATAACCAGCACCCCGCAACCCTGTATGGGTGAAGAACCGTCTGTGCTGCTGTTATCATGGTTGGCAGGAATAACATAATCAACATATAACTTACTGTGATAATGCTCGGTATCGTATGTATAAATTTTCTTCGCAGCGTCGGAACTGTTGCAACTGAAAAGCTCTTTCCTGTTTTCATGGTCGGCATCCTTGTTATACACATGTATTTCAATACCTGCAGGCAGGGCATAAGTATTGAATATAAGCCTGTACGATTCGCCGATGAACATAGGCAGTTCTATCTCTTTCAATTGCGGTTTTCTTTGCAATGTAATCAGGATAACATTTGACGCATCATAGTGATATGGATGGTCTAAATAATCTTTGCAACTGTCTTTCAGTGTTTTTGTGTCGCAATATTCATACGCCTGTCCGATTGCAGATGATGCTAACAGTGTAACAAACAATAGTGCGAAGAATTTATATTTTATCATACCATGCAGGTTTTAAACCGTAATTTTTAGGAAGCAACAAATTTGCTGCGTAAAGTTCTTATAACTGCCCCAAGCTGGCTAATATGGTCAGAAGTAAGCACAACAGGTTGTTCACTATCGGGGTTATAGCTTTTTACTTCATCAAACGCATCATACGAAGCTTTTACAGTGTTCAGGTCCGAAATAAGCCCGCTGATATGAGTGTCAGCCGCCCTGTATTTGTTAAGAAGTTTTACCAGGCCGTCAAGGATATTCATCTGTTCTGAAATGCGTGAGCTTACTCCTTTATTTTTATCCTTATCATAAACATTACCACCGATATACATGCTTTCAACCCATGCGCCGGCAAAAGCAATTACGCCTATATACTTTTGTTTGTTATTCTCCAGGTAAGTGTCGGTTTCCATTTGTAATTCGGCAATAAGAGATGCGAGGGAATCGGTGCTGTTCATATTGCTCTGGAACCTTTTCAAAAAGGCGTTGGATTCGAATACGCTGCCAAACCCAAGTTTATCGGAGAGGGCTTTTACTATTTTGAGGTATTTACTCGCGTCATCGCTTTGTTTGTTCAATATGCAATACGACAGGTCTGCGCTGTAAATACCCATGTTTAACGACTGGTCGAACTGTGAATTAAACTGCGACCCGTCTTTAAATGGAGCTGTGGTGCCGGGCAGGTAAGTTAACCCTGAATTTTTAAAGATTGAGGCAATTTGCAATGGAGAAGGAAGCAGGTATGTTTCCGAATCCTGGTCGGCCTGATCAGTGCTTTTTTGCACCGGCGCTTTGGTCAAGGTGTCCGCTCCACCCGTGGCAGTTGAGGAACTATTATTGTTGCCTCGGCATGAAAATAATGCCAGGGAAGCAACAGCCGACATGCAGGTAAGTGCTTTGAGATAATTTATTCTCATACGTATTTAAGTAATTAGACAAAAATTAGGCGCCTAATATAATAATATTTTATCCAGTAGTATATGTTTTCCAGGTTTAAACAAAATTTTACTTCCTGCTTATAACCTGTGGATTAATTTCTTTTTTAACCCGGTGAAGCAGCTTTTTCATTTGCTATTTTTGCCCGGTATATTATTACTTCATGCGGAGGATATTGGTATTAGCCCTGTTTTTAAGTATGGCACTTGCGTTAAAGGCCCAGACAGTTATTCTTTACTGGGATAGTGTTAAGGGCATTAAAAAAAGTGAGACCAATTTTACAAATGGCATGCAAAACGGACCGTTTAAAATATGGTATAAGGACGGAAAATTAGCCGAAGAGGGATTTTTCAAATCCGGTTACCAGGATAGCGTATGGAGTAATTTTTATGAAAATGAGCATCTGAAGGCCATAAAACACTATAAAAAAGGAAACCCTGATGGCGCATGTACCTTCTTTTATTCGTCAGGCGATACGGCTGAAATTGATTCATACATTGAAGGGAAAAAAGACGGAAGGTGGGAAACATGGTTTGAAAATGGAAAAGTTTCCTCTGAAACTCCATATAAAAATGATTTAAAAGAGGGGAACTGGATATATTATTTTGATAACGGCAACATGCAAAACAAGGGAATGTTTGTAAAAGACAAGAAAGAAGGGCAATATATATCCTGGTATGTGAACGGCAATAAACAAAGTGAAGGCGATTTCAGCAAGGATAAGGAAACAGGTAAATGGCAGGAATGGTATTCATCGGGTCAGTTAAAATCGGTTACCAGCCACGCCGATTCAACTTTGTATTTGATGGAGTATTATGATAGTACCGGTAAGCAACTTATAAGTAATGGCAATGGCACGCTGACCATCTATTCGGCTGCAGGTAAGGTTGAAGCTACGGGTAATTATTCGGGCGGGATGAAGGACGGCCTATGGAAATTTTATGTGAAAAACGGCGATGAAGATTATGAAGCCGAATATAAAGCTGATAAAATGAATGGTTCCTACCTGTCATTTTTCCCTGCAAGTAAAGTAAAAGCAAAGGGCAGTTATGCCAATGGAATGAAGGATGGTCATTGGATATGGTATTATGCCAATGGCAAACCTGAAACAACAGGCAATATGCGCCTGAACAAGCGCGAAGGTTCCTGGACATACTTTAGCGAGACCGGTGATACCGATGCCAAAGGCTATTTTAAAAATGATGAACAAGACAGCACCTGGACCTATTATTATGAGGGAAATAAAAAGTGGAAACAGGGAAAGTACCTGCACAACCTGAAAACGGGCGAATGGACATTGTGGTATCCCGACGGTGCTGCAAAAGAAAAAGGGCTTTATGCGGAAGATAAAGAAGAAGGATTATGGAAATCGTGGTACAGCAATGGGCAGGAAGAAGATGAGGGCTGGTATAAAGCCGGTGATATGAATGGGGAGTGGAAAGGCTGGTATGATAATGGTAAACTTAAATACCAGGGACAAAAGAAGAATAGCCTTGAAGAAGGCCATTGGACATATTGGTCAGATAATGGTACAATACAGCGCGAAGGCGATTATAAGGCAGGAAAGAAAGAGGGGCACTGGGTTTTTCAGCAACCTTCAGGAATTAAAATACAGGAAGGCGATTATAAAGACGATAAATTAGAGGGTAAATGGACTTTTTATGACCAATATGGTGTATTAGTGCAGGAACAGACATTGACCGACGGCAAACTATCAGGTAAATGCACCGCTTATTTTGCTAACGGCGCTGTGCAAAGCATTACCAATTACAAGCTTATAACCGAGAAAAACGGTAATGTTAGGAGCGTACCTGATGGGGAATGGACCTATTATGATAAAAGCGGTAAAGTAGAAAAGCAGGTAAGTTATAAAGACGGGGTAAAACAGTAGAATAGCGAATAACGATTAACGAATTTTGATTTTAGAGGCAGGAACACAAAATTTGGCGTCCGTGCATAAATTATTTTTCGCTTTTTGCTTCCCTTGAATCTTCGGAGAGTTTTTTCAATGTAATTAATTCCCTCATCTTGCCTTGTACTTCACCTGCGGGGCTGCCGAAATATGTTTTTCCTCCTTCTAAAGATTTTGCGGCTCCCGATTGTCCCAAAAGAACAGCTCCTTTGCCAATATGTATATTGCTCGGTATGCCTACCTGTCCCCAAAGGGTAACATTATCTTCAAGCGTTACAACCCCCGAAATACCCACCTGTGAAGCTATAAGGCACATTTTGCCGATATGCGTATCGTGGCCAACCTGCACATGGTTGTCTATCTTGGTGCCCGCTCCAATTATGGTTTGTTCTGATACACCGCGGTCAATGGTGCAGCAGCAGCCCAGGTCAACATCGTCTTCAATAACCACATTGCCGCATGATAACAACCTGTCGAAATGCGTAGGGCGTTTTTTATAATAAAAAGCATCGCCTCCTATTACGCATCCTGAATGTATAATTACCCGGTTGCCGATAATGGTATTATCATATAGGGTAACGTTGGGATGAACTATACAATTGTTACCTATAACTACATTATTGCCGATAAAAACCCCGGGCATTATTACCGTGTTTTCGCCAATTTTAGCAGAAGGGCTGTGCATTTCCTTCTGGGAAAAATTTTCGGGATGAAAATGCTTTACAAGTTTATTAAACGCGCTGAAAGGATCATCGGAAAACAACAAGGCTTTATTTTCAGGGCAGGCAACTTTCTTATTTATAATGATGGTTGTAGCGTTTGAATTAAGCGCTTTATCGTAATACTTAGGGTGGTCAACAAATACAATATCTCCCTTAACTACCCGGTGAATTTCATTTAAGCCTGTAATTAAATGCTTTGGGTTGCCATCAAACTCTGCTCCTAATATGGAAGCTATCTTTTCAAGTGTTTGCGGCGGGTTTATTTTCATGGATGCAAAGATATTGATTAAAAATAATCAAAATGAATGAATTTATCACCAAAGCGCCCAATATCATTAATGATTTATATCATGATAAATATTCCTGATTAATAATGCAAAAGCCCTTATTTTCTGTTCCTTTAACAATATTTGTATATTATTCATCGAATTATTGTGTATCTTTACAATTAATGAAGTAAAATATCATCTTATGAAAAAATTATCTACTCAATCTAACCTTTCAATTTTTACGTCAGGCATTGTTCGTGTTTCAATAATAGCCTTGATATTAATTGGAGCTATGCCCATAAGCGGGTATTCCCAAAACTCTTCAAAAAACCAAAACGGGTTTAAAGAAAAATGGAAAATCAATCCATTTGACCATAAGATATTTATTGAAAACAAAGGCCAGTTTGATGCCGATGTTAAAAATGAGAATATAGACAAGGTTTTATACGAGGCGGTTTTAGGTGGCGACATTAAAGCCTATTTTACGCCCAATGGCATATTATACCGCCAGGTTAAATTTGTTTCGAAAGATAAGGTTGTTGTAAATAAAGTTGGCGTATTATGGGAAGGTTCAAACCCCAATGTTACTATAGAAGCCAGTGGTAAACAAACCTATTTCGAATCGTATGGAACATTGGACAACAAGACAATAAAAGCCAATGTTTTTAAAAAAATAATCTACCGCAATTTATATCCCGGAATAGATGTGGAATATATATTCCCCGGTGAAGGCAAAGAGGGTTTGAAGTACACAGTAATTGTGCATCCGGGTGCTGATTTATCAGTGGTGAAACTGAAATATTCGGGAGTAAATATTTTAAAGATTGATGAAACAGGAAATGTTCAGGTAGAGAATACAATGAGCAAAATTACAGACCACACTCCTGTAAGTTCTTACCTGGAGGGTGGAATAGCTCATGTTGATTATGCAGTTAATGGACAGGAGGAATCATTTTCGGCAAAAAATCATGATAAAACAAAAACTCTTATAATAGACCCCTGGAGCGAGACAAACCTTGGATTTATTTCCGGCAATTCAGGATATGATATTGATTATGATAATTATGGCAATGTATATGTAGCTGGGGGATACAATCCTTTTCAGATATCGAAATTTAACTCGGAAGGGGTTAAACAATGGATAATTAACGTATTTAGTACAGATAATTCCAATGGGGGAATTGACCAGACTATTTGGGGTGATTTTGTAGTTGACCATCATTCAGGGGAGGTTTATGCTGTAGAAGGGTATAATGCTAATGGTGCATGGGCCGAAAAATATACTGCTACCGGTACCAAATTAGCCACTTTTAACGGTACAAATGAATTCAGGAAAATGTGTAGGGCAAAATTCAATGCACAAAACGGGCAGGTAGATATAGGCGGCGGTGGAGAGGATAGCTTTGGCAGTGGTGCAAATGACCAGACAGCAGTGCTTGATACCAATATGGGCTCATTATCTCCTGCTAACCCATTAGGTGCAACCGGACCCGGCCATGATGTGTGTCTTATGGCACTTGACCCAACAGGGCCTCAAGCATATTTTGCTGTTGCGCAATCGTCTTATTCAGGTCAGGGTGGAATAGATTCAAATTTTGGGTTCTCGGTTCCTCTGCCTGGTCTTAACCCTGCTTTCTTCATGTTTCCTACTGGGTATAATTTCCAGGCAGATAGTTCAATTACTTATGTTGGAGCTGGTATTGGAGATGCCAATGGTATGAATGGCATGGCAGTAAGCCCAAACTGGCTTTATATGTATGATGGAAAGACTCTCAAACAATTTAATAAATCTAATGGCGTGTTAAACAACAGTGTGGCTGTGGGAAGTACAAGTTTCACCTGTGGTGGATTAGACGCAGATGCCTGTGATAATGTATTTGTAGGTAATGGCAGTAACATTGCTGTTTACAATCCTTCTCTGAAGAATATTGCGAATATAGCTGTTGGCGGTACTGTTTATGCAATAGCTCTCGGCGGTAATGATTCTGTTATTTATGCCTGCGGAGATGGCTTTGTTCAGGAGTTTAGCAATACAAACTCAGTGGTAACAGTTACTGCAAGTTCAACTCCTACTACATGTGGACTGAATAATGGTAGTGCAACTGTCAGTCTTGCTTTAACTTGCGCCACTCCGGGTACTGTTACTTATTTATGGTCTCCAGGAGGAGAAACTACTCAAACAATCAATAATCTTGCCCCGGGAACTTATACTGTAACTATGAATATTGGTGGCAATGTTTTCTATCAGGCTACAACCACTGTCGATACAACTCCAAAGCCATTAGTATCTGTAAGCGGAATGCATGATATTACAGCAGGAAGCAGTGACACATTAATTGCAAGCGGTGCATGTAGTTATACTTGGGCACCCGGTGGTAATACCAGCGATACTATAATTGTATCTCCCGTAGCAACTACCACTTATAGTATAACCGGTTCATGCAGTGGTGGATGCTCTTCCCCTATAGATACCTTTACCGTTCATGTAAATGGTACGGTAGGAATAAATAACATCTCAAATTCGAATTCAATTTCTTTATATCCTAATCCATCCAATGGCGTATTTCAATTACGAATTAAAAATTACGAATTAGGAATTAATAACACTGTCGAGGTTTATAATGTATTGGGAGAAAAAATAGCCTCCTCTAACTCCTCCAAGGGAGGAGAATTTTATACCCCTTCGGGAGGGGAAGGGTGGGCTATTAATTTGAGCGATAAACCGGCTGGAATATATTTTGTAAAAGTGATGTCAGATAGCGAAGTGCAGGTATTTAAACTGGTGATTCAGAAATAATAAATAAAGCTTTCAGGGCTAAAGCCCCTAATTATGGGGGCTATTAACATTTCGACAAGCTCAATGTGACAAGGCTGCTAAATTGTCCACTATCCGGTATCAATTGAAAATTACTTTACCTGCCAGCTTTGGGTAATATCCCAGTTAGAGCGTATGTTAAGAGCCTGGAAATAGTAATAGACCTTTTCGGGCTGAATGCCTTTCATAAAATCGCCCGTATCCCATATCCCGTTATTGTTGGCATCATCAATAACCCTGATTCTGTAAGTGCCAGGTTGCAGGGCATCGAAGAAAACCGATTTGCTGCCCGTAATTATAAATTGCCTGTAAACATTTAATTTGCTGTCAACCATTTGCACAATGTAATGCCCCTGGTTCGTAAACTTCAAATCGAGTTTTAATGTTCCAAAGAAAGTAGGTTCCACAATGACGAATTTTATTTTCATCGTGTCATTCTTTGTCCCGAACATATCGGTAAAAGCCCCGGGCAAAACAATTAACTGGTATGTAGAATCGCTGATAAGTTGCCGGGCAGGGTTAATGGAAAAGACAAAGGGCATTGTGCTTGTATCGGGTGAGAATTTCTCTGTATCGTTGCGGAGGACCAGCGTTATCTTGCTCATATCATATTTCAGCACCGGGTCGCCGAAACTGAACGAAATGGGCTGGTGGAAATCGAAGCCATTCCGGGCATTGCAAACCACTTTAAGTTTTACAGGTTTAGGTTTCTTTACTTTCCTCTGAATGCTGTTATTGGGGAATGAATGCACAAAAGCGGTATCTAAAGCATTGCCATTATGATAAATTACAAAACGCAATGAATCAATAAAAGGAGTATTCAGCCAATAGAAGGCGGTATCGCCGGTTACTGAATAATTGAGGTGAGTGTAGCCTGGTTTCAAGGAATCGGGCTGGTTCAGAGCCTTGACCGATAAACTGTCGGCAGGCTTATTGAAGACCATTTCTATTTCTCCGCGGTCTTCGGCCTTTGCTTTTATAAGCTTTAGCCTGGGCGGCAGTTCGGTAAAAACATAAAGGTTAGAAGTATCGTGCAGGTGTATTTCTGTCAGCCTCGATTTAAACCCTATGCCTTCAACATAAGGATGGTAGAAATAGTCAGTTTGAATATTGGAAATAGCTATTAACCTGTATGTTCCCGGGGCAATATTCTGAATGTTGTAATAGCCCCTGTCATCGGTTAAGCTGATATAAGCAGGCAGGCTTTTATAAACGGCTGAATCACCAAGATTGGAAAAAAGCATAACGTATGCGCCCTTGATAGAATCGTGTGTGAATGCATCTTGCACCCGTCCTGAAATTGAAAGAGAATCTATATGGTCGCCCGTGGAAACAACATACTGGAAATTTCTAAGCACATTCCCTTCATTATTATCTACAATGGAATTACCGAAGTTGAAGGTATAGGTGGAACTGTCTTTCAGGGTGTCTTTCAGGGTAAGTTCCAAAACCCTTCCTTTTACCAGGGCTTTGGGCGCATATTTCAACGGAGGCGATACTATAAGCTGTTTTTCAAGGCTTTTTACCTGTATATATTCATCGAAAGTAATACGGATTTTACGCGTATTAAAATGGAGGCTTTTATTGTCGGGTGAATAGTTTACAACTTTGGGCGGAGTGACGTCTTTTGGGCCGCCTGTGGGCTTAACCTGTATGGCGCATTCGCTGAATAATAAAGAAGCTATACAAATAAAATATATGCGAGTAATGGTATGCTCTGTACTCATATTCTATTTATGCTATATCAGTTTGCAAAATCATGTATATAGCCAGGGAGACTGCCACGTCCACATATTTTTTGAGGGATGTTGGACTCGCAGTGACGGCAGGAATGTGGACTCCATGAATGTACGCTGTACATTCATGAATTGCGAGGAACGAAGCAATCCCACTATTTTTTTTAAACTCATGTTTCAATATAACATAAATCAGGCATTAATTATCTTTTCAATCAGCCGGGCTACTTCTTCAAGGTGTTTCTGGTCGGTATGGTTAAAGTGGGCAAGGTGTTCGCTATCCACATCAAGCACCATAACTACTTCGCCTTTTTTATCCAATACCGGCAAAACTATCTCCGACTTAGTCTCGCTGCTGCATGCAATATGGCCCTCAAAGGCCTCAACATTTTCAACAATAATTGTTTTTTTCTCTTTCCAGCAATGTCCGCAAACGCCATTGCCAAAGGCAATATGGGTGCATGCTACAGTTCCCTGGAAAGGGCCAAGGACAAGTTCATTGTTTTTTACAATATAAAGGCCGACCCAGAAAAAGTTCATGCCATGTTTAATTGCCGACATAATATTGCCAAGGGCTGCCCACTTATCGGTTTCGCCCTCTGACAGGGCTTTTAATTGGGGAAGAAGCGATACATATTGCTCCTCGCGGGTATTGCCACTTACTGTTATAGACTCGGACATAATAAATACATTATTGGCAAAGATGCGAAATAGTTTGAATCGGTGCACTATATGAAACGAGAAACGCGTGCAGTTATTGCCGCTGTACACGCGAAGCCATTGTTTATCCCGCTTTATTGCGGGGCTTTGCCATCCGAATAGTTCATCCGGGCGGGCTTACTAAAAGAAAGACTTTAATTCCCAGTTGAAAATGAGTATATTTGATTTATATTATTCATAGAATTATGAGAAATTGTAAAAACATATTTGTTTTTGGTATTTTAATTCTTGGTATTGCTATACAATTCATTTCGTGTATTAAAGATAACCCTACACCACCGCCAACTGTTCCTCCTAACGTAATAATTAATTCGAATGATTTAGTTCTCGATAAAACAGGGAATATTTATTTGACTAATGGTAATTGTAATATTTTGAAAGTAAATACTAGCGGCACAGTAATCTCATTTGCCGGAACCGAAAAGTCAGGTTGCAGTGGAGATGGGGGACCGGCTACTTCTGCAACAATAAACTTTCCTATCGGTATATGCATAGACTCAGTTGGTAATATTTATTTCAGTGATTCTTTTTGCCAGGCAATACATAAAATCAATATTTCTACTGGCATTATGACTCGAATAGCAGGTCTATGCAATGGTTATCCCGGATACAATGGTGATGGAGGAGCTGCAAATTCAGCGGAATTGGATAGCCCTGGTGGTATATCATTTGATAATTCAGGAAATCTTTATATTGCAGATGCAAATAATAACAGGATTCGTAAAGTAAATTTCAAAACCGGTATAATTACTACTATTGCTGGTAATGGACCTTCTGGTGAAAGAGGACATTATGGAGGAGATGGGGGGCCTGCTACTTCAGCACAATTAAATTATCCCGGTAGTATTGCTTTGGATGATTCTTTAAATGTTTATATAGCGGATTGTGGTAATTATAGAATACGTAAAGTTAATGCAATAACAGGCATAATAAATACTATTGCTGGTAATGGCCAAAGTATCTTTAATGGAGATAGTATCCCTGCGCTTTCTGCAGCCATTTATGTAGAATATATAGTTATTGATACCTCGAAAAATATTTATTTGACAGATTATAATAATAGGATACGTAAAATAAATGGTAAGACAGGTATAATTACGACAATTGCCGGTAATGGCATCGCAGGATATTCGGGAGATGGCGGACCAGCGACTGCTGCTGAAATATCTGACCCCACTGGAATAGCTTTAGATAATTCAGGAAACGTATATTTTATTGACGTTGGGAATAGCAGGGTAAGAAAAATCACTGTTACAACTGGTATAATAACCACAGTGGCGCATAATTGAGGATTAGGGATAAGCAAATGCCATTTTTACTTGTAAAAAAATTTTACTAACCATTTTGTTTATTCCCGCAATTCTGCGGGATTAGCAAATAGTGATTAAAACATCTTGTTAGTAAATAATTTGCTTAACATATTAAATAATTGTGTAACTTCGCATTGCGAATGGAACGCATGCAAAATGGTGAATGGTAAATTGTGAATTGTGAACGAAAGACCACTTGTATTAATTACGAATTATTCGTACATCAATTATTTATTTTGGAACTCATGAGGGCTTGCGCCGTTAAAAATTACGAAATATATTCACGAGTTCAAAAACAGAAAGCGCTTCACGAGTAATTACGGATGAGGGAGATTAATTAAAAATTAGGAATGGAAAGGACAGGGGGGAGGCGGGAAAAAATATTGGCATTGTATAAATTATTGATAATCAATTATATATAAAAATGCCCTATGCCAAATAGTGCCAAAAGATGCCAAATCATGCCAAAAAGCGCCAAGTGTTAAAATAAAGATGCCAAATCATGCCAATTTTAGAGTGAAGAATTAAGAGTTAAGATGCGTTTGCTGACGATAAATATCAGCATCATAACCGAAGCGTAATGACTCTGCGTGAACTGTATTCTCTAAAGATGCTAAAAAATTTATCAAATATGATATATATAATTTATAACCAATTGCTTAACTGTTGTTTAATCAACTGATACTTTCGGGTTCCACTTTTTAGCCCCCTGGTACCACTCAACCAACTAAATATCAATACTTTAAGCAAAGTGGCATCCCTCAAAAGTGGAACTTTTTGAAACCCTCTATAAACAAATGATACTTAAAATGTTTCTAGTTATTGCCGGTAGAAAAATCCTGGTTGGAGTAGGGAGGGCGCTCAGGTATTTGTATTTTGTTAAAGTCGTAATGCACGGCTTTATGGCAATTGTTGCAGGCATTGGTAAATGCATTAAACTTCTCCGAAAACTCATGAACATCCATGCTTTTAATGGCTTTCTGCAAACTGTCTAACTGGGGAAATATCATGGGCTTTAAAAGCTTTACCTCTTTTCGGTCCGGTTCAAGGTCCTGCGCCTGTTCAATGGTTTCCTTTATTTCATCATATTCAAATTGTGCCAGTGGCCAGTTTTCTTCACGTCCGGCAAACCACAGCTTGTTATGGTGTACCTGCAGTTCTAACATAAAATCTCCCAGGTCGGGCTTAATGGCAGCAACCAATTTTTTCAGGCTGTCGGTCTGCACATTTAATGCATTTATTTCCGACTGCAAATCTTTCAGTTTGGAGGCATTATCACTGCAGCCTGTTAATATGAAGAGCAGTGCGGCGGCGGGAATCAACAATGTTTTCATAAAACGTATTTATTACCAATGTTTAATGATGAAGCCTACTTGTTGTGCTTCGTCAAGGTTATTAATGGTTTATCAATGCCGGCAAATTTATTCAGTGTCTTCCAATTGGAAAGCATTTTATAGGTTGATATTGCACAACCCACGCCTATAGCCGAAGCGGCCACAACATCGGTAATAAAATGTTCGGCCAGGTATATGCGGGAATAACCAATTAAAAATGCACAAATGAAGAACAACAATTTATAAAACGATTTGCTTGAAATAAGCGCCAACAGGCAAAATAAGCCAAAGGAAATGGCAGTGTGGCCCGAAGGGAAACTGTCCCAGGAATAAATATCAACCCCGGGCACATGGTAATAGCTAAGGTTCAACTGCTCATAAACTACCGATGGGCGAGGCGCATTCAGGGCAAACTTTATGCTATCGTTTATCATAAATGTCAACAGAAAACAAACTACTGCCATAATCATGTACCGGAATCGTACAAAAGCCAATACCAGCGCAACAGGAATTATAAGGTATCCCAGCCCGACATTGGTCCAGTACTTAAAAAAGAAATCAGTAATTAGGCTGTTATGCCCGTTAATAAATAGGGAACAATCAATTTTACCCCATTGCATAATACAGACTGTAGCGGCAAGAAGAAAGAGTAAATATGGAATAAAGAATGCTGAATTTTTTTTCAGAATATCATACATCAGGATGAGCCTAAAGCATGTAACAGGTCATGTATCTGGGCGTTCCACAGCAGGCGGGCGCTTTCCATTTCTTCTTTTGTATCGGCAAAATCGCTTATTATGAGAGCAACTTCATTGGTAAGGTCATCAATCTGCAGGCGGAACTCAAAATATTTTCTGTCCGATTGGTCGAGCCAGCGAAAACGGACAAATTCCCGTTCCCTTAAAGCCAGTAGGTTAGCCTGTTTCAGCTCATCGTTGCCCCAACTGAAAACGAAAGTATTTTCTTTAATATATACCCTTGGCGCAAACCATTTTTCAAGGCCTCCGGCAGTTGATAAAAACTCAAACAGCACATCGGGAGAAGAAGTTACGACATATTCCAGCTTGTATAATCCCTTGGTGTTCTTTCCATCATCTTTTATCTCCGACGGAACCAATGGCCTGGGCGGTAACACTACAAAGCGCTTTTTAGGTGCCGGCGCAGCGCGTTTAGGTTTTTGTACCGGAATATCTTTGGGCTTTGCAGCTTTTGGGTCAGGTTTCGGAGCAACTTTTTTAGGGATAACTTTAGCTTTGGGAACCGGCTTCTTGGCTATCGTTTTGACTTTTACAGCCTGTTTTACAACCTTCTTTTTTATAGGCTTTGCAGTAGCTTTTTTAGGAACAATTTTTTTTACCGGCTTTTTCGGAGCAGGCTTTTTAGCGGCAGGCTTTTTTGGAGCAGGTTTTTTAGCAGAAGCTTTTTTAGGCTTTTTTGCACTGCTTTTATCTTTTTTCTTCATGTATGTTACCGGAATAGAATGGCAATAATAAAAAAATTATGATAGCAAATGCGTTATTTTTAATAACAGGTGAAAATTTTACCTCTTTTTAAAATCATTATATTTGCGCCCCGATTTCAAAAAAGCGGCTAAGAATGGCGAGGTAGCTCAGTTGGTAAGAGCGTCGGATTCATAACCCGGAGGTCGAGGGTTCAATTCCCTCTCTCGCTACAAAACTTAAGACTTAGAATATATTTTTATCCACTATTTTTCAGATTATTTATCAAGATGGAAACCTATTGAAAACATTATTACTTAAACATTTTAGGTTAAAACAGTATCATTTACAAATTGGTTTTGGATTATTAATAATTTGACAAATTTTGTGATGTTTTATCAAAAAAATATTTTACCTTTGTTAAAGTTGCTATGTGGAACTCTTTAACAGGAATTTTAATCAGGTTTATTTTTCACACTAAATAAAACTTAAATCCTATGAAAAAAATCTTTACTCTAATCACAATTTTTACAATTTCTATTACCGGCCTTTGGGCTCAGGCAGATACAGCTTCATCTGCGGCAAACTGGAAAGCGACTCCCAATCCGGGATTACAGGACTGGACATCAGAATCATCTTTCTTTGGCAATTATGAAGACCCGGACGGCTGGAATACTTCAAATCCTCAAACTGCCAGTATAGGGGAATATTGCGTTACACAGTTGACTTCTGGTACACACACCGGTTCTTACGCTGCAAAATTGACTACACTTGATATTGTAGGAAATATGGCTCCAGGTATTATGACTACAGGTACAATACCTACATCAACTTCGGGTAATATTACCGGCGGTATTGCATATACCTTAAGGCCAGATAGCATTGTAGGATGGTTTGAATATACTCCTGCAAGCGGTGATAATTGTTTTGCCGAGTGCGCTTTATTTAGTTCATCTGCTAATACAGATACTATTGCTATAGCTGATTTTAGTACAAAGCCAAATGTAACTGTCAGTACCTGGACACGTTTTTCTGCTCCATTTGTTTATCGCAGTTCAAGTGCCGTTGCAAATTCATTATGGCTTATTTGTTCAAGCGGAAACTCTACCGGCGTTACCAACAGTACTATGAATGTGCAGGACTTAGCCATAATAATTAACAAAACCACCGGGATTGCAGAGCAAACAAACCCGGGTATATCGGTAACTATGAGTCCTAACCCTGCAACTAACCATGTGGTGGTTAATACTTCAAAAGCAAATACTATCCTGTCTCTATATGATATTGCAGGCCGCAAAGTTTCTGAGCAGAAATTATATTCTGGTGACAATATTATAGATGTAAATGCCTTTAACAATGGATTATATATCTATACCGTAACCGATGAAAATAGCCCGGCTGTAAGTACAGGCAAACTTATTATTCAAAAATAAATTTTCGATTTGCAAAGGAATTCACGTGGTAGTTATTGCGTGAGTTCCTTTGTAATTTTAGTAACATTAATAGGTATTCGATTGAGAAAGAACTGCTACTTATTCCTTACTTTATTTTTAATACTTTATTCAGTTGCATCACTCCATGCACAGGGCACCGGAACGCTTAAAGGTATTGCAAAGGATGCCTCCACAAAAGAAACTCTGATTGGGGCGATTCTTTATAATATAAGCGATAAAGCACATGGTGTTATTACTGATATTAATGGAAATTATGAATTATCATTAACCCCGGGAAAAGACACGGTTGTATGCACGATGATAAGTATGCAGCCCGATACTTTTATAGCTATAATTAGTGCTTCACAGGTTACAGAACATAATTTCCTTTTAAAATCGGGTTCACAGCAATTGGGGACATTTGTGGTTTCTGCCGGTAAATATGAACGGAAATTAGAGGAGATTACTGTTTCAATGGAAGTAATGAAGCCCTCGTTAATTGAAAACAAAAATTCTTCTAATATTAAAGATGCATTGGAACAAGTTCCGGGATTAAACATCCTTGATGGAGAGCCGCAGATTCGTGGGGGTAGCGGGTTTGATTTTGGAGTTGGAAGCAGGGTTGCCATTTTGATAGATGGCTTGCCTGCCATGTCGGGTGATGGAAGCGCTCTTGAATGGAGTTTTGTTCCACTTGAAAATGTAGAACAGGTTGAGGTTATTAAAGGCGCTTCTTCTGTAACGTATGGCTCCTCAGCATTAAGCGGAAGCATTAATGTGAGGACTGCCTATGCAAAAGATGACCCGGAAACCATGGTATCTGTTTCTTCAGGATTATATAATACCCCATCTGTTCCCGGCACGCAATGGTGGAATGGGATGGCAAATTTTACAAGCACAAGCTTTATGCATGCTGAAAAATTCGGGCAATTAGATTTCGTTATTGGTGGCATGATTAAGTATGACCATGGCTATGTTGGCCCTCCGGCTCCTGCTCCGAATTTGGGCGCCCTGACAGACACTTTAAGAAACAACCAGGTTGGTGAGAAAACAGGGCGGATTAATTTTAATTTAAGATACCGCCCTATAAATGCCCCAAAATTGAATTTCGGGATAAATGGAAATTTTATGCAATCAGATAATGGCACTACATTGACCTGGGAGAATGACACTACAGGACTATACAGGGCTTTCCCAAATACCTTTGTATTACTGGATCAAAAAATGTTATACGTTGACCCATTTATTAACTATAATTCGAGCAATGGGTTTGTACAAAGTTTCAGGACACGTTATTCTTATACGGATAATTCAGCTACGAATGAAAATACTGTAACTAATATCGAGACTCCCAATATTATAACAATTACCAATGTAATTTATAGTGAATACCAAGTTGTTAAACAAGTAAACGAAGACTTAAACCTTACTGGTGGGCTTATAATGGATCAAACCTATTCTCATAATGGCTTGCCCTATACAGGGATTGCAGCTGATAATCATTTACAGAACTTTGCGGGATTTTTGCAAGTTGACAAGAAATTATGGAAGATTTTAAACCTCTCTTTGGGTTTCAGGGAAGAATCTTATAAAATGAATGATGAAACTACCGCATACAAACCCATTCTAAGAGCAGGCGCAAATTTAAAATTAGCCAAAGCTACTTATCTGCGTGCTTCTTATGGGCAAGGTTATCGCTTTCCTTCCATAACTGAAAAATACATATATTCAAGTGAAGGCCCTATGTCTATTTACCCTAACCCAGGTTTACAAGCTGAATCGAGTACAAATTCTGAAATAGGGATAAAACAGGAATTTAAGATTAATAATTTTACCGGCGCTCTTGATATAGCTGCTTTTGAGCAGGAATATACGAACACCATTGAAATTACTTTTAGCGAATGGTTAAATCCAGCCAGAACCCCTCCGGGTGATTTACCGGTAGGGTTTAAATATTTGAATACAGGTTTAACACAGGTACGGGGACTTGAGGCATCATTGCCCGGAGAAGGAAAAATAAGTAAAGATTTAAAAATTGATATATTGGCAGACTATACTTATATTGTACCCCAGGCTCTTCAGCCCAACCTTGTTTATGCAACCGACAGCGCAAATAACCACTCGGGTCTTTCGTATAACAGTACAAGTACGAATACAACAAACAATATTTTAAAATACCGGATGCAAACTATTGCCAAGGTTGATTTGCAATTAACTTATAGACAATTCTCAATTGGCGGTGATTGGCGGTATTATAGTTTTATACAAAACATTGATACAGTATTCTATTATTATAATTCCTATTATGACATTGAACAGTACAGAGCGATCCACAACCATGGAATAAACGTATTTGATGCCCGTATTGGAATGCAGGCTACAAAAAGAGTTAAAGTGGCTTTTATAGTTGATAATGTAGCAAATTTAAGCTACTCGTTAAGGCCTCTCAAAATTGAATCTCCCCGCACTTTTGCTATAAGGCTTACTTACAGGGTATGAGAGTTATATTTTACTATATTCGTAATGATAATGGTCCATGTGTAATGTAGGCCTTTTCAAAACCACAAGCCATGAAGAAGATAATTTTAATTGCAATTGTATCTCTTCTATCCAGTTCAACATCTTTCGCTAAGCGCTCATTTGCAGATACCGCAAAACACGATACTATTTTTGTAAGGGACGGCTCTTCCTTTGAAAAGGCTGTTATTATTGAAGATACAACCGAATCGGAGGGCATTAGTGCCGAGTATAAATGGCTTGCGATACATTACCCGGGTTATAGGACAGATAGCCAGGCCCTGGCAGAGCACGATAAACATCCATTCGATATTCTTTCTATTAAAACCGCCGACGGAATACCCAAAGATGTTTATTTCGATATTTCTAACTACTTCGGTAAGTGGTGATAAATATGTCTTTCATTTCTAATTAGTCAAACCTCAAAAACTAGTACAATCCTTTATTTTGGGGTGTTTTCAACTAAAAAAAGTCAATAAAAATCTGCAAGAAACAGCGTAAAGAAGGCGAAAAACTTGCAGATTTGCTACATGA